>NZ_SPHL01000010.1 GCF_005844425.1 Anaerofustis stercorihominis
CTATTTTTTGCTTGTTGAAAAAGCCACTTTGTATATTCTTGTGAAAAGGGTAATTTTTTTGCAAGTTTACCGTGAGTATGTATATCTAAATTCATTTTTTCTCCTTATAAAATAATTAGCTTTGAAAATAAAATACAAACGAATATCCATAAAACAGAAATTATAATAAAATTAATGTCCATTTTAGTTATGCATAATGAAGATAGTTTTAATTTCTTTACATTTTCATTATTCATAGAGTATCTATAACCTTTTATTTCTAAAGCTTCAACTGTTGTTCTTGATTTTTTTGCCATATTAAGCATTAATGGGTAAAATGATAAAATAATTATTTTTATTTGATAAATTAAATATTTTATTTTTCCAATTAGAGTGTTGTTTTGAGGTGGGTTTCCTCTAAGTTTATAAGATAGAAGAATATTTTGAAATTCTTCCATAAGTATAGGTAAAATTCTATATCCAAAAGAAATACTAAAAGAAAGAGTTTCCGGAAATTTAAACCATAAAAGTCCATTTGCAAGCCTATCTGGATCTAAGCCCGAAAAAACTGTTATTGAAGCAAGGGAAACGATTGCTATTTTTAATGTCATTATTAATAATGGGATAATCGTTGTTGTATTTCCACCAAAAAATAAAGCAACAAAAAATAAATATCCTGTTTGAGAAAATACACCAAGGCAAAATAAAAATAAAACTAAAGGTGCGATTTTAGCTAATTTTGTTGTTATGACAACCAAAATAAAAATGCCAAGCAGAATAATTATATTGTTTAAAAACCAAGGTACTATTCCAAAGAAACAATACCAACATAATAAAACTCTTGGATCTAGTTTCGCTATTTTTGTATCATCGTTTCCATATGCGTTTTTTAGAACTTGATTTCTTATATAATCAATAGATATTTTATCTAAAATATTTTCTGATAGTTTGTTTTTCATTTATGCATTACCTCCAAAAGCATTGCAAAATTCATTTATTGTATAACAATTGGATTGTTTGTCAAGCATTTTTGCCATAGAATATATTTGTGGCGGATTTATTCCCATAATATCTGTTACAATGTTATTGGAAAATACTTTATCTTTATTGCCGTCATCTATAATTTGTCCACTTGATAACACAATTATTCTATCTGCCCAGTCACATACAAGTTGCATATCGTGTGTGGCAATAATAACAGTATGAGTGATATCTTTAATATCATTTAATGTTTTCATTATTTCTTTCCTTGTAGCAATATCTAAATTTGCTGTAGGTTCGTCGAGCAATAAAATTGAAGGGTTTAACGCTATTCCTATTGCCAGTGAAGCTCTTCGCATTTGTCCACCTGATAGCATTCTGCCATCTTTGTCTTTTATTTCATTTAAATTAAATCTTTTAAGTAGTTCAATGGTTTTTTGTTTATAATTATCAATATTTCTTGATTTAAGAGCAAAGCTTATATCTTCCTCTATTGAATCTTTAATAAACATTTGTTCAGGGTTTTGGTATACCAGTGAAATTTTTTTTGATAAGTCTTTATAAGGGATATCTTTTATATTTTCTCCATCTATTAAAATATTTCCATTATCTTGTTTTATAAGCCCCATTATAAGCTTCATTATCGTTGATTTTCCAGCTCCATTAGAGCCAATTAAAGCAACTTTTTCATCTTTTTTAATGTTTAAATTCATATATTTCATTATATTGTTTCTTTTACCTTTTACAGCTCTATATGATACATCTATATTTATAAACGAGATAACATCTTTTTTTTCTTTGATTTCATGAAAATTATTTTTATTATTAAATTTATATTTGTAATTTTTAAAGAAATCTAAACCTTCCTCTAATGTTGTTGGAAGTTTTTTTGTATTATTTTTTATTATATTGTTATCAATTAATTTTTTTGCTGCAATGGTGATTTGTGGAGGGAAGATGTTATTATCTTGTAGCTTATATACATCTCTTAGTGCTTCTTTAGCATTTTTTTTCCATAAGATTTCCCCGTCTTTCATCAAAATTGCATTTTTACAATATTGTGCAATAAATTCTGTATGGTGTTCTATTACAATTATTGTCTTATTATATTTTTCATTTAGCATTTTTAATGTATCATATATTTTCTTTGCATTTTGAGGGTCAAGCTGAGCAATTGGCTCATCTAAGATTAAAATATTTGGACTAAGAGAAATTGTTCCAGCCAAGGCAAGAAGATGTTTCTGCCCTCCTGAAAGTTGCCAAATATAATCATTCATATTTTTTTCAAGACCACATAACTTTACTGCTTTTTTACCTTTTTCTTCATAATCTTCATATGCATAATTTAAACATGCATATGATGCTTCATCTAAAACAGTTGGTCTAACTATTTGATTTTCAAAGTCTTGATATACATATCCTACTTTACATGCAAGTTGTCCGATATCTGCCTCTTTTGTATTTGTTTTATCTATAAAAATATCTCCTGTTATATCACCATCGATAAAGTGAGGTATTAATCCATTTAATGTTTTACAAAAAGTTGATTTCCCGCAACCATTGTTACCAATGATTGCAAGGAAATCACCATCTTCAATATTTAGATTAATATTTTTTAATGTAGGTGTTTTTGCAGCAGGATATGTAAATGTTAAATTTTTAATTTCTATCATATCCTTTATTTAACCTCTGTATTTTTCTTTTTCTTCATTGCGAAAAGAGTAATAATTGAAATAATAAAAGCAACGATTATTCCTATAAATATTGAATTTGTATTTCCTGCCCATTCAGCTTCCCATTCAATTAATGCCATGCCGTTTTCTGCAAGAAATTCACTGATAATTGCAAGAATAAAGAATCCTATAGATGATAAAATAATTTTTGGAGAAATGCCTTCAAAAGAAGTTTGAGGATTTCTAGGTCTCATTCCAAGAAGAGGTTCTATTTTTCCATAAAGTTTAGGAGCTAGGAAAATTGTAGGTAACATACAAAATAGTATTCCTGAGAATAGAACGTCATTTAAAAATGCAAATCCTTCTGTAAAGAAGACACTTTCTGGAAGCCCTGCAACAGCTTCAAACTCTTCTATTGCAAATTGAACTTTTAAAATATCAATACAACATCCCATGAATTGTTGTATTATTACACCTGATATTGCAGCTATTGCAACCATTTTTTTGTTTTTGGGATCTTTTACCATTCTTCCTGCAATATAAATACCTATTGCTAGTGTTATAAATTTTTCAAGTTCACCTATTCCTCCAAATTGTCCAAGCATTATTTCACTAAAAACAATTTCTCCTGTTGCTGCACCAAGAGCAACTGGTAAAGGTGAAAAAAGCATTGCCAATGTTAATGGAATAAATAAGAAATATTCAACAGAAATTTCTATTATACCTATTTGAAATGAAGGTATTAGTTCTGTAAATAAAGTGGCAATCCCATATAATGCCATTGATAAAATAAAAATCATTAAATTTTGTGTTTGTTTGTTCATTTTTTTGTTTTCCTCCAAAATATATAAATCTAAAATTATTATAAATATTTTATGTAAAATAATCTTTCTTTTAACGGTAAAAAGAAAGTAAATTTTCATTATGTGTTGATATGAAAAAAATATTTCATAATCCTGTAAAAAAAAAGCACATAAAATGTGCTTTTTTTTATTATTATAATTATTCTGCAAAAGTTTCAAGGGCAAGAGTTATCATATCGTTTAGTTTTGTTTCTCTTTCTTTACTTGATAAGATAGTATCGGTATAAATAAAATGATCACTTACCGTAAAAATTCCAAGAGCTTTTTTATTTAAGGCTGCTGCAACACTATATAAGCCTGCTGCTTCCATTTCCACTCCGAGAATTCCAAGCTCTTTCCATTTCTTCCAACCGTCACTGCCTTGTGCATAGAAGTTGTCGCTTGAAAGAATATTTCCTACCTTTACATCAATATTAAGTTCTTTTGCTTTATTGTAAGTTTTAATAAGCAAATCAAAATCAGCAAGGGGAGCGAAAGTTCCGTCTAAGTGGAACTGAGAAGCAAAGTTTGAATTTGTACTTGCACCTTGTGCTATTAATACATCGTTAACTTTTACATCTTCGCTGTATCCTCCGCAGCTTCCTATTCTTACTATATTTTCAACTCCGTAAAAACTATATAATTCATGAGAATAAATTGATATTGAAGGTATACCCATTCCTGAACCCATTACGGAGATGTTTTTACCTTTATATTGTCCACTATAACCTAGCATTCCTCTTACATTTGTTACTTCTCTTGCATTTTCCAAAAAGTTTTTTGCAATATATTTTGCTCTTAGAGGATCTCCCGGCATTAAAACCGTTTTATAAAAGTCGCCGTCTTTTGCGTTAATATGAGGTGTTGTCATTTTTTATTCCTCCTAAATTCTGTAAACTTCTTTTACTCCGTTAATATTTTTAAGTTTTCTGAATAAATCTTCTAACTCTTTAGTATTATGAACATTTAAACTTATGTTTACAACGGAGCCATATTTTTTGTCTGATGAAGCAGAGAAGCTAGACATATTAAATCCTTCGTTACTTATTATTGTCGAAATTTCGGCGGACAAACCTATTCTGTCATGGGCAGTTATTCTTATATCGGCTTCAAAGGTTTTGTTTTCCTTTAATTCTTCCGTATTCCAAGATACGTTTATAAGTCTTTCTTTGTTGATTGAATTACTTACGTTTATACAATCCGCTCTGTGAATAGATACCCCTCTGTTTTTGGTTATATATCCTACTATATTGTCTCCCGGTACGGGATTGCAGCAATTTGAGAAAAATACGGCAAGATCTGTATACCCTTGAACATTGATTGCATTGCTGTTTTTGCTTTTTTTGTTCTTTACAAGTTTAATTTCTTTTTCTTTTTCTTCGTTTTCAAATTCATCTTTGAAATGTTCTTTTATTCTTTGGAAGACCATTCCGCTTTTAAGTCCGCCGTATCCAATAGCTGAATACAAGTCATCCCAAGTATTTACATTAAAACGTTTTTTTACGAATTCCAAATGACCGTTTGTAGCAATTGTATTAAGAGAGTATCCATCTTTTTTAACTTCTTTTTCAAGGGCTTCTTTTCCTCTAATGATGTTTTCTTCTCTGTCTGCCTTTTTAAAGAAAGATTTTATTTTTGTTTTTGCGTGAGAACTTTTTACGATATTAAGCCAGTCTCTGCTTGGACCTTTAGAGTTTGGAGAAGTTATTATGTTTACTATATCTCCATTTTGAAGTTTATATGTTAAAGGTACCATTTTTCCGTTTACCTTTGCTCCTACACACTGATTTCCTATATCTGAATGGATTCTGTATGCAAAGTCAATAGGGCAGGCTCCGCTTGGGAGCTGAATAACCTTTGAATTTGGAGTAAAAACGAAAACTTCATCTGTAAATAAGTCAAATTTTATTCCTTCCATAAATTCATCGGAGTTTTCGACTTCATTTTCCATTTCCATTAATTCTCTTATCCAAATGAGTCTTTTTTCAAAACTGTCTTCTTTTTTATTTGTTGTTCCTTCTTTGTATTTCCAGTGAGCAGCGATACCGTATTCTGCCGTTCTGTGCATTTCATATGTTCTTATTTGTATTTCGAAAGGTTCGGAGCCTTTTGTGAATACAGTTGTATGCAAAGATTGATACATATTTGGTTTTGGCATTGCTATATAATCTTTAAATCTTCCGGGCATTGGGTTCCATAGTGTATGAGCCATACCAAGAACTCCGTAACAGTCTTTTACTGTTTTAACTAGAACCCTTATTGCAAATAAATCATATATTTCTTCAAAGGCTTTTCCTTTTTTCATTTTTCTGTAAATTGAATAAAAATGTTTAGGTCTTCCTTCTATTTTTGCTTCGATGTCGGATTCTTTTAAAACCTTACCTAACATATATTTAACATTATCTATAAAAGCTTCTCTTTCTTCTCTTTTTAGTGCAACTTTTCTTGCTATGTCGTGATATGCTTCAGGGTCAAGGTAAAGAAGAGCCAAGTCTTCAAGTTCCCATTTTATTTTAGAGATACCAAGACGATGGGCAATAGGTGCATAAATATCAAGAGTTTCTCTTGCTTTTTGTTTTTGTTTATCCGGTCTCATGGCTGATAGAGTACGCATATTATGAAGTCTATCGGCTAATTTTATTATAACGACCCTTATGTCGTTAGCCATTGCTATAACCATTTTCCTTAGATTTTCGGCTTCTCTTTGTTCTTTTGTTATAAATTGAAGTTTGCCTATTTTTGTAACTCCGTCAACTAAATTTGCTATTGTTTGATTAAAGTTTGTTTTTATCATTTCATAACTTGCAGGAGTATCTTCTATAACATCGTGGAGAATTGCCGCACAAATGGTATCCGTATCCATGTGTAAATCCGTTAAAATAAAAGCTACTTCAAGAGGGTGAGATATATAAGGTTCCCCTGAGTATCTTGTTTGATTTTTATGTGCATCTTTTGCAAGCAAATAAGCTCTTTCTATGATTTCAAAATTTGCATCTTTTGAATATTCTCTTATACTGTTTTCAAGTTTTCTAAGAAGTTCCATAGGCATCCTCCCAACCGACTAAACATTACATGTTTAGTCCTTTTTTGTTATCTTTTATAATAACACAAAGTGAGCATCTGTTCAACTTTATTTAATGTAAAATAAACCTACAGATTAAATATTTATTTAGTATATAATTGATTTTAAAGGGTATATTTGGTAATATAAATTATTATAGCTTTTTATTTAAGGAGAGTGTGATAAATGAGTAAAAAACCATATTATATTTCAACAGCAATCGCCTATACATCAGGTAAACCTCATATTGGAAATACTTATGAAATTGTATTGGCGGATAGTATAGCAAGATATAAAAGAATGACTGGATATGATGTTTATTTCCAAACAGGAACAGATGAACACGGTCAGAAAATAGAAACAAAGGCGAATGAAGCCGGAATTTCACCAAAAGAATTTGTAGATAACGTATCAGGCGAAATTCATAGAATTTGGGATATTATGAATACAAGCTATGATAAATTTATCAGAACTACAGATCCTTATCATGAAAAGAAAGTTCAACAAATATTTAAAAAATTATATGAAAAAGGGGATATATATAAAGGCGTATATGAAGGAATGTACTGTGAACCATGCGAATCTTTCTTTACAGAAAGTCAGCTTGTTGACGGAAAATGTCCTGACTGCGGAAGAGAAGTTACTTATGAAAAAGAAGAAGCTTATTTCTTCAAATTAAGCAAATACGCTGACAGATTAATGGAATATATAGATTCTCACCCTGAATTTATTCAACCTGAATCAAGAAAAAATGAAATGGTTAATAACTTCTTAAAACCCGGACTTAAAGATTTATGTGTATCAAGAACAAGTTTTAAATGGGGTATACCTGTTGATTTTGATGAAGGTCATATTGTATATGTTTGGATTGATGCTCTTTCAAACTATATTACATTCCTTGGATATGATGTTGATGGAAACCATGAAGATACATTTAAGAAATACTGGCCTGCAGATGTTCATTTAATTGGTAAAGATATTTTAAGATTCCATACAATATACTGGCCTATAATGCTTATGGCTCTTGATATCCCTCTTCCAAAACAAATTTTTGGACATCCTTGGTTACTTCTTGGTGAAGGTAAAATGAGTAAATCAAAAGGTAATGTTATTTATGCTGATGACCTTGTAGATGTATTTGGTGTTGACAGTGTAAGATATTATCTTTTAAGAGAAATGCCTTTTGCTCAAGACGGTACACTAACTTACGAACAACTTATTGACAGAGTTAACGGAGAACTTGTAAATATATTAGGTAACCTTGTAAACAGAACTTTAGCAATGAGTAAAAAATACTTTGATGGTAAAGTTACAAATCCTAATGTTAAAGAAGATGTTGATGATGATTTAATTAAACACGTTACAGATACACCAAGACTTGTTGAAGAAAAAATGAATGAATTAAAAGTTGCTGATGCAATTAATTTAATTATTGCTCTTGCAAGAAGAAGTAATAAATATATTGATGAAACAATGCCTTGGGTACTTGCTAAAGATGAAAGCAAAGCAGACAGATTAAAAACTGTTTTATATAATCTTTTAGAATCAATAAGAGTTATCGGTATTTTAATTACACCTTTCTTGCCTCAAACAGGTGAAAATATCATTAAAATGTTAAATACAAAAAATGATTCTTATGAAAGTGTGTTAAGTTTTAGTGGTTTAGAAGAAGACATAGTTTTAAATGAATCATTTGTATTATTTAACAGACTTGATCCAAAAGAAATTATGAAACAAGTTGGTAAAGAAGAAAAACAAGAAAAGAAAAAAGATAAAAAAGAAAATAAAAAAGCAAAGAAAGAAGAACAAGAAAATACAGAAATTACCATTGATGATTTTGCAAAAGTTAAGTTAAGAACGGGTAAAATAGTAAGTGCAAGAAAACATCCTAATGCTGATAAATTATTGGTATTTGAAGTAATGGTTGGAGAAGAAAAAAGACAGATTGTTTCAGGTATTGCAAAATTCTTTACCCCTGAAGAAGTTGTAGGTAAAAATGTTGTAGTAGTAGCAAACTTAAAACCTGCAAAACTTAGAGGTGAAGTTTCTGAGGGAATGTTACTTCTTGCGGAAGATAAAGACGGAAAGCTTACTTTTGTATCTCCTGAAGAAGATATTGAAAGTGGATTAGAGGTTAGATAATTTATATGGCTTATAAAGATTATACTTTACAAGATTTTGTTAATAAAACGTACAGCAAAGACCCTGCTCCCGGAGGGGGCGGGGTCTGTTCCTTATGTGGCTCTTTAGGTGTGGCATTGTCGGGAATGGTTTCTAATTTTACGACAGGAAAGAAAAAGTATGCACAGTATGAAGAGGATATTCAAAAAATAATAAAAGATGCAAAGAGACTTCAAGAACGATTTTTATCTTTGATAGATGAAGATGAAGAGAATTTTATACCTTTGTCAAAAGCATATGGTTTAAAAGCAGAAAGTGATGAAGAAAAGAAATTTAAAGATGATGAAATTTCAAGATGTTCCGTTATTGCATGTAAGGTACCAATAGAGATTATAGATATTTCCTATGAAGCAATATTACTTCATAAAGAACTTTTAACAAAAGGTTCTGTGTTGTTAATAAGTGATGTTGGAGTAGGAGTTGAATGCTTAAGAACAGCTTTAAAAGGTGCTTACTTGAATGTATTGATAAACATGAAAACAATAAAAGATTCTTCTTTTATAGAAAAAAATTTGAAAGAATGTAAAGATAAAGTTGATAGTGGCTTAATTTTGTGCGACGAAGTATATGATAAAGTTTTGGATAGACTAAATATAGGAGAATAAAAAATGACAAAGAAATTGCTTGGCAGCAAAGTTGTAAATGAAATAATAATAAACAGCAAAAAAGAATGTAATGAGTTAAAGGAACAAGGAATAAATCCTCAAATAGCAGTTATTAGGGTTGGAAATAATTCTAGTGATATTTCATATGAAAAAAGTATAATGAATTTCATGGAAAAAGCTGACATATCCGTAAAATCAATAGTATTAGATGAGAATATTAAGGAAGAAGAATTCATTAATATATTAAAGGAAGTAAACGAAGATGAAAGTATAAATGCAATTTTGGTATTTAGACCTCTTCCTGATCAGATTGATGAAGATAAAATAAAATATATAATTTCTCCAAGTAAAGATATTGACTGTTTCTCTCCTGTAAATATGGCAAAACTTTTTATTTCAGATACAAGTGGTTTTTATCCTTGTACACCTCTTGGAGTTATGGAAATGTTAGATTATTACAGAATAAATCCAGAAGGGAAAGAAGTTGTAATTGTAGGTAGAAGTCTTGTTGTAGGAAAACCTTTAAGTATGATGCTTTTAGACAGACATGCTACTCTTACGATTTGTCATTCAAGAACAAAAAACTTAAAAGAAGTATGTAAAAAAGCTGATATTTTAATTGTTGCTGTTGGAAGAGCAAATATGGTAGATAAAGAATATATTAAAAAAGATGCTGTTGTTATAGATGTAGGAATTAATTTTTATGATGGTAAATTGACAGGTGATGTTGATTATGAAAGTGCAAGTGAAGTTGCAGGTATGATTACTCCTGTTCCAGGCGGAGTAGGAAGTGTAACAACGGCTTGTCTTGTTAAAAATGTTTTAAAAGCATGTAAACAAAAAAACGGATAATTTATCCGTTTTTTTTATCTTGAATATTTTTTTCTTTTTCTTACAAATGTAGATGGATCCATATTTAAACTTGCCGCTGCCTGTCTTACATTTTTATATTTTTCATAAGCCTTATTTATATATGCAAGTTCAATTTGTTCTATAAGTTCTTTTAAATTGTCTGTTTTAGGAAGTTTAAAATCTTTTATAATGTCTTTATTATATTTAGGAAAGTTTAAATCTTTTGTCGTTACTACATTATCAGAAAGTATTAATCCTCTTTCTACTACATTTCTTAGTTCTCTTATGTTTCCTTTCCATTCCTGTTCTTTTAAAAATTCAAGTGCTTCCTTTGAAAATGATTTGTTAAAGCCATATTTTTTATTAAATGTATCTTTAAATAAATTTATAAGAGAGATAATATCTTCTTTTCTTTCTTTTAAAGGCGGAATATATATAGGGAATACCATTAGTCTATAATATAAATCTTTTCTAAATAGTTTCTTTTCCACAAGTTGTTCAAGGTCTGCATTAGTTGCGGCTATTATTCTAACATTAACTTTTATGGATTTTGTTCCCCCGACTCTTTCTATTTCTCTTTCTTGAATAACTCTTAAAAGTTTCACTTGTAATGAAAGAGGAAGTTCTCCAACTTCATCTAAAAACACTGTTCCGTTATTAGCCGCCTCAAATATTCCTGCTTTTCCTTTTTTGTCTGCTCCTGTAAATGATCCTTTCTCATATCCAAAAAGTTCACTTTCCGCAAGAGATGGGGATATAGCACCACAGTTGACTTTTATAAAAGGTTCATTTTTTCTGTTACTGTTATTTAAAATATAATTTGCAAAAAGTTCTTTACCTACTCCTGTTTGTCCAATAAGCATTACCGTTGTGTCAAGGTCTGCAACTTTTTTTGCAATATTTAAAACTTGCTTTGAATTTTCATCAACACAAATAATCTTTTCATTTTCTTTAAAATCAGTTGATTCTATATTTTTATTTTCGTTTTTTAAGAAGCTGTTTTTTTCTACTTCTTTTTTTAATTTGTAAATTTCCGTTAAATCTCTTACGTTTGTTACAACCATTATTATATTACCCTTTTTGTCAAAAACAGGGGAGCTTGTTATTAGCGCTTTTTTCCCAGTTTTAAATTCTTGTTGAAGGGTTATTGGTTCTTTTTTTTGAAGAGCCAAGACCGAACCTGATATGGATATGACATTATTTTTTATAAGGTCAATCATGTTTTTACCTAAAACTTCTTCTTTTTTTAAGCCTGTAATTACCTCATAAGATTTATTTACTTTTATTGTATTTGCTTTATTATCTGTTATATAAATACCGTCAAATGAGTTTTCTATTATTGCATCAAGTCTTTCATTTGCTTCTTGAAGATTATTAAATATATTATTTTCCATTTTACACCTCGTATATAATTGTATTTTACTATGCATGTTGCAAGAATGCAACAATCTATTTTTAGTAATATAAGCAATAAATATATTTGAAAAAAATATAATTGTTTTATATAATTTGGTAGAGGTAGAGTTATGTTAAAAGATGATAAAATAATAGAAATAGAAAAAGTTTTAAATGATAAAGTTCGTCCTTATTTAAAAAATCACGGCGGTAATGTTGTTATAAAGGAATATAAAGAAGGAATACTGAAAGTAAAATTAATAGGTCAATGTGCAAACTGTGTAAGTGCAAAGACAACAAATGAAGAACTTATAAAATATAACTTATTAAAAGAAATACCAAGCATAAAAGATGTAATTCTTGTTGAGGGAGTAAATGACGAACTTCTTGATTTTGCAAAAAATTTTCTAAAAGGGAAATAAAATGAACGTATATTTAAAATACTGTGGCGGCTGCAATGAAACATATAACAGGGTTAGTGAAGTGGAAAAATTAAAAAAGGAATTCCCTGATTTTTGTTTTTATTATGATGATAATCACATTTGTGATATTGCGCTTATTGTATGCGGATGTAATAATGCTTGCGTTTGTATGGATAAAATAAAAATTGAAAATAAATATATTTTAAAGGATAAAGAAGATTTTTATAAAATAAAATCTGTTTTATTAAATAAATTACAAGGGAATTGATTATGGGTGAACTTAGAAAAATACCAGGTGTAGGGAAGAAAACAGAAAAAGATTTAATAATGTTAGGGTATAAAAATATTGAGTCCTTAAAAGGAGAAGATCCTGAAAAATATATTTAAAGGAATGTGAACAAAAAGGCTGTAAAGTTGACAGGTGTCAGCTTTATGTATATAGATGTGCTGTGTATTATGCGAACGAAGGAAAAGATAGAGAGAATAAAAAGTGGTGGGATTTTAAAGATAAATAATACTAGTATTTGACATATTATGTTGTCAGTGGTAAAATATTGTGAAATCAAAATAATACAAATAAGCTAGGGGAGCCTATGGGCTGAGAGAACTATTCGTGTTTACCCTTACTACTTGATCCGGGTTATGCCGGCGTAAGGAAGCTAAATATTTTCTTAACCCCTCCTATGTTTATAAAAGGAGGTATTTTTATGTCAATTTTTGTATCATCTACACCTGACGGTTATATGCCAACAACAATAGGATATATAACTTTAGCAGTTTTACTTATTGCTATTTTGGTTATAGGTGTATATTTATCAAAATCAAATAAGAAAGAAAAACAAAAAAGTATCAGTACAAAAAAAATGGTTTTTTGTGCAATGATTATTGCTCTTGGAACAGTAGCATCAATGCTTAAAGTATATGAGTTTCCATTTGGAGGTTCCGTAACTTTATGTAGTATGTTATTCGTATGTTTGGCGGGTTATTTTTTTGGTCCTGCAACAGGTATTTTAACAGGTGCTGCATATGGTATTTTGCAACTGATTATTGAACCTTACATAGTTTTTCCTTTGCAGGTTATCGTTGATTATTTACTTGCTTTTGGGGCTCTTGGTTTATCCGGAATATTTTATAAATCAAAAAACGGTTTATTAAAGGGATATATAGTTGGTGTTATCGGAAGATATATTTTTGCAGTTCTTTCAGGTTTTATATTTTTTGCTGAATATGCTTGGGCAGGCTGGTCGCCACTTGCTTATTCTTTGGTATATAACGGAATATATATAGGAGCTGAAGCAATTCTTACAATTATTGTAATTTCAATACCGGCTGTAAAAAAAGGATTTGAAAGAGTTAAAAATAATATTTAAGGAAGAAGTGTTTTACTTCTTCTTTTTTATTATTAAGGAGTGCTTTTTGAACTTTGTAATATATTTATAATTTAGTTTTTAGTGTTATAATTATTTTAATATAGTTTGGAGGAATGTTATGAGTATAGGACAAAGAATAGCACGTGAAAGAAGAAATCTTAATTTAACACAAGAACAGCTTTCAGAAAAACTTGGAGTATCAAGACAAACAGTTTCAAAATGGGAGCAGGATATTATTTTAGTTGGGACAAATAAGCTTATAGAACTTTGTGATATACTTGAGGTAAGTATAGATTATTTATTAACAGGTGAAGAAAAAAATAATAAGCTTGAAGTAAAAAACGGAGAAAAAGGGCTTGAAATAGACTGGACTAAAGTTTATCCTATTTTAACTAAATATCAAGATGAAATAGATATGGATTACTATTTGTCTCATTTTGAGAATATGATAAAAGAAGCTATGAAAAAATATGATTATTCTCTTGAAGATGCTGTGCTTGTTTTAAAAGATGTATTTTATAAAGCATTTTTAAATATTGAAAAAAAAGAAAAGGACTGTTAAACAGTCCTTTTTTATTCATCATATATTGGGGTAACTAAAGGTTTTCCGTCTTTGTTTAGTAAAGGGGTAAGTCCTCCTGCATTACCATCAAAATGGAATAAATAATTTACTCCTGTTTCTCTGTCAACCCAAATTTCATTACCTTTTATTGTTCCTTCACTATGAACTTTTATGAATCTTTTTTTCATTGTTATTTATTGCTTCTTCTCCAGATGTTCATTTTTTCTGCTTCTTTAATAAGTTCTTCTCTGAAGTCAGGATGAGCAACACTGATTAAAGCTTCAGCTTTTTGCCATGTAGAAAGTCCTTTTAAGTTTACTTTACCATATTCTGTTACAACATAGTGAGTATTTGCTCTTGTATCTGTAACTACTGAACCAGGGTGAAGTGTTGGTAAGATACGAGATTTTAATTCACCTTGTTTGTTTTTGAATGTAGAAGATAAGCAGATAAAGCTTTTACCTCCTTTTGATAAGTAAGCACCAAGAACGAAGTCAAGTTGTCCGCCTGCTCCAGAAATTTGTTTTGTTCCTGAAGATTCAGAGCTTACTTGTCCGAATAAGTCAATATCAACAGCATTGTTGATTGAGATGAAGTTATCATGTTCAGAGATAACTCTTACATCGTTTGTATAATCAACAGGAACTGACATACATTCTGGGTTGTCATTTAAGTAATCATATAATTTTTTTGTACCTGCTGCGAATGCATATGTTTGACGGAATCTGTTTAAGTTCTTTTTAGAACCATTGATTTTGCCTGCGTTTGCAATATCAACAAAACCGTCTACAAACATTTCTGTATGAACACCAAGGTCTTTTAAGTCTGATTCTGCGATTAAAGAACCAACTGCGTTTGGCATTCCACCGATACCAAGTTGTAAACAAGCTCCATTAGGGATTTCTTCAACGATTAGTTTTGCAACTGTTTTATCAACGTCTGTTGCAGCTCCGCCGCCACCCATTTCAGCCATTGGAGGGTTGTCTCCTTCAATAATCATGTCTACATTTGAGATATGAACTGCAGATTCAAATCCGCCTAAACATCTTGGTACATTTTCGTTTACTTCAACAATAATTTTTTTTGCTGTTTCGCATACA
Organism: Anaerofustis stercorihominis; assembly: GCF_005844425.1. GTDB lineage: Bacteria > Bacillota > Clostridia > Eubacteriales > Anaerofustaceae > Anaerofustis > Anaerofustis butyriciformans. Next base: position 15,024 of record NZ_SPHL01000010.1, read on the forward strand.
GCCATTAAGTGTGAAGCACTTGGTCCAAAACTAAAGTATCCATGGTTATCCATTGGAGAAACTTGCATAATAGCAACATCTGCTCCTGGAGTATTTCCATCTCTATAGTATCTTGGAAGTTCTGAGTAACGAATTGGAGAATAGAATGAAAATCCTTTTGCTACAGCTTTTCTTTCAATTCCGCCCATATGCCAAGAGTTCCATGTGAAATGATCTTTTGCATCTTCAAGTTTGAAGATTTCAGGTTCCCACATTAAGATACCGCCTCTTACGTTTACGTCTTTTAAGTTAGGCATTAATTTTGCTAATTCTTTGTCGAATGCAACAGGAGTTGTTGCTGTCCAACCGTAATCAATCCAATCGCCTGATTTTACTGTTTTTGCTGCTTGTTCAGCACTTACTAATTTTTGTTCATATTCTTTTTTATAATCCATATTAGTATCCTCTCGTTTATTTGAATTATATATATTTTATCATTAATAACTATTAAGGGTCAATAGCTTAAAGTTTTAAATCAGTAAAAAATTACTTATTTTTTTCTCATTTTATTTCTTATTCTTATATCTGAACTGATAAAATGTAAATATTTAAAATTACTTACTATCCTTGAATATATTCTTGATTTGTATTTATCGCTTATTTCATTGAGATTAAGATTTGTTGTTATTATCATTTTTTTATTGTAAGTGATTCTATAATCAATTAATTTTAATATTTCATTGTTAACATATTCACTTTGGGTTTCTATTCCAAGGTCATCAAGAATTAATAAATCTGCATTTAATATATTTTGTTTATCTTCTTCTAAAGATGGATTAGAGAAATTTTTTATTGCATCTTCAAATTCTCTTGCAGTTAAACAAACAACACTATATCCTTTTTTTAATAAAACCTTTCCTGTTGCAGCTGCAAGAAAAGTCTTTCCACTTCCAACTTTACCTGACATTAGTAAACCTATGTTATTATTACTGTCATTAAATTCATTTATAAACCTTAAAGATTGTTGTTTATTTTTTAAAATATTTTCCCTTGGTGATATTTCTCCTTTTTTTGATTCATTAGTAAATAGATTTTCATTAAATTCTTCAAAGCTTCCCTTTCTAAAAAGTAAAGGGTGAGGTTTTACATTAAAATGTAAAAATTCTTTTAAGCAATCACACATATGTCCGTTTATATATCCTGTATCTTTGCATTTATTACAGTCGTATTTTACCTCCAAGAAATTTTCATCAAAACCCTTTTTTATTAATTCTTCTCTTAATTGATTATTTAGTTTTGTTTCTTTTTCTTTGTATTTTTCACTACTTAGATTACCAAGACAAGCGCTTATTCCAAGTTCGTTAATTTCGTTAAGGATTTTCTTTATTTTAGGATAATTTTGTTTTACATAATCTATTTTTCTTTCTAATTCTTTTTCTTTTAAATGTCTTTTATTGTTAAAATCAATCATTTTTTTTTCATTAATATTCATGATTAATCCTCACTCATCATTTTTATAATATCTTCTTCATTATAATATTCATAATCAAGATCTGCTTGTATCGTTTCTTTTGTACTTGAAGGTTTATTATATTGTTTATTGCTGTTTTGAGGTTTTGTGTTTTTATCTTTGTTTATATACATGCTATAAATTACACTATCAACATATTTAAAGCTTGGTTTGTTTGTTGCAATGGTTTCGTCACAGGCTTTTAAAATTTGTTCCATGCTTAATTTATATTCATCAAGCCATTTATCCACAAGATTTTCTTCAGGTTTTGTAATAAATGTTCCTCTTGTATTAAGTCCAAGATATTTAAATATTTTTTGATATTCTTGATATCTTTTATCGCTTTTGTTAAATTCCATTGCGGCTTCGTCAAAGGTTTTTATTCCTTTTGAGTGGAAGTCCATTGCCACTGCATTCCAATATTTTCTTTGTTTTATTTTCCTTTTAATAAGACATGTATTTACTATTAATTTAACGGTTTCTGTACTAAAAGAATAATCTTCCATCCAGTCAGAGAACATTTCCATTTCTTGATGTGATATCGGTCTTCCAAGTCCACCTTCCTCAATGGAAGCTTCAAATTCTTTACTAAGTTCGTCAAATAAACTTTGTTTTTTGGTGTTATATTCTATTGTTTCGCTGTAAGAACCGTTTTTCTTGAATTTTTCAGGAGTAAATATCATGGTAGAGATATTTTTATATTGGATGACATAGTTTCTTTTATCTGTATGAATAAAAGTTAAAACTTGTTTTTCATGCCAATATTTAAACGCTTTTACTACATCACCTTCACTCATTCCAAGAGTGTTTGCGATTTTTTTATTTGAAGGCATTTCGGCAATTGAGCTTTGTGTACATTTTAGTCCATATAAATATACTTTGACATAATCTCCTCTTGCCATTGGCATAAAGTGGTTTATAAAAATATTTTCTACTATTGTTACACCTATATCATCGTTGTTGTTTATAAATTCAAATCTATTCATTTAAAATTTCTCCAAAATAAAGTAAAACAATTATAGCATATTTTGTAACTTTAGTGTAGAATATAATATGTATTTTAATTTTACGAGGTAGTAAATGATTAGTAATTTAAAAGTTAGCGATAAGGTATTCGATAATTTTATTTTAAAGAGCGTTATGCTTAGAAAGACAAGAACAGGTAAAGATTATCTTGATATAATCCTTAAAGATAAAAGCGGTGAAATTGCCGCAAAATTATGGAATGTGGAAGAAGGTCAAAAGGATAGTTTTAAAGCCGGTGATGTTGTAAAAGTAAGCGGAGAAGTAGACAGCTTTGGTTCAAATCCTCAAGTTAAGATTGAACATATTGAAAAAGTTAAATTGAACGATGAAGAAATGAATAAGCTTGTTGAAGCCGCTCCTTTGAATGCTGATAAGATGTTTGAAGAAATTATTTTAACTATAAATAATTTCAAAAATAAGGATATTAAACTTATCACAAAGACTTTAATTGATAAGTATGAATACAAATTTAAAACATATCCTGCGGCAAAATCTTTTCATCATGCAATGAAAAGTGGACTATTATTTCATACTTTCACAATGCTTACAAATGCAAAAAAACTTAGTGCTACATATACATTTTTAAATACGGATTTGCTTTTTGCAGGCGTTATACTTCATGATATATGTAAAACAGAAGAAATGGAATGTAATGATTTGGGAGTTGTTGAAAGTTATACAAAAGACGGACAACTTCTTGGACATATAATTCAGTGCATTTGTGAAATAGATAATGTAAGCAGAAACTTAAATATTGAAAGCGAAGTTCCGCTTTTGCTTAAACATATGGTTCTTTCACATCATTATCATCCTGAGTTTGGTTCTCCTAAATACCCTATGATACCAGAAGCAGAAATGCTTCATTATCTTGATATTTTGGATTCAAGAATGAATCAAATGCAAACTGCTTTTAATGCTACAAAAGAAAATGAATTCTCAAGCAGGGTAAGAATGCTTGATAACAGAAACATATATCACTATAATATAGAAGATACAAAGGAGGAATAATATGAGTGTACAACTTGCGGCTTCATTAGTTATATTTTGCATAGGATATTTCGGTATGCTTGCAATAAAAGTTATAGGATTTTCAAAAAACAATAAAAAATTAGGAAAGATGGTTTATGCAGCACCAAAAGGGCTTGGTAATACTGATTGTAAATGGCAGATTTTATATTTGATTTTGGTAATTGCCGCTATATTGGTTCTTGATATGTTCGGTTTGTTAAATGCTACAATATTCTTTTATTGCATGGGACTAATTGGCGTTTATTTTGGGTTTGCAACTTATTCTATTTTTATGTGTATACTTGGAGGAAGAGGTCTTTATCAATATGGTGTAAGGTCAATGACAGGTGCGTTGGTATATGAAAAAATAGATTCATACGAAATTTTACAAAGAAAAGGACATAAAGGTCTATCATTAAAGGTAAAACCTAAATCGGGAATGTTAAACGCAACTCAAATTATGTTTTTAGATTATGAAGATAAAGACGATGTTGATAAAATTCTAAGAGTTAATGTAGGAGTACAAGGCAAACCTGCAAACTATTATGGTGTAAGACCTAATAAGAAAAAAAGAGGAAAAAGAAGAAAATAACATTATAAAACCATGTCTATTAGGCATGGTTTTAATTTATTTTACAAAATATATTCTTTAATTTAAAAGAATATAGCTTTTTAAAAATCTGTATGATATAATTTAAAAGTTATACGGGAAATATTTATAAATTTTTAGGAAATATTTTAAAGAGGTAAATTATGTTTAAAGAAGATACAATTGCTGCTATTGCAACTCCTTCAGGTTATGGTGGGGTTTCCATAATAAGAATAAGCGGTAGCGAAGCTTTTGATGTTACAGATAAAATATTTAAAATGAAAAATAAAACCATACATGATGTTAATAAAAACACCATAAATTATGGGCATATAATAGATCCAAAAACAAATGAAGTCGTTGACGAAGTTTTGGTATCAAAAATGTGTGCGCCACATTCTTTTACGGCAGAAGATGTAATTGAAATAAACTGTCATGGAGGTATGAGCGTGACTTCAAGAGTTTTAGCATTGGTTTTGGAAAACGGAGCAAGACTTGCCGAAGCAGGAGAGTTTACAAAGAGAGCTTTCTTAAATGGTAGAATAGACTTGGTTCAAGCTGAGGCAATAAGTGATTTGATTATGGCTAAAACAAACAGTTTTGCAAAAAGTGCCATGAATTCTTTAAAAGGGGATTTATCGGAAAAAATAGATGAAATAAAGGCAGATATTACAAATATGCTTGCAAGGCTTGAAGTAACCATACAGTATCCCGAATACGATGAAGAAGATTTAACGGATAATGAAATTGTTGATTTAATAGAAAAAATGTCTTTTAAACTAAAGAAAATTATATCAACTTTTGAAAAAGGCGAAATTCTTAAAGAGGGGATAAAAGTTGCCATAATAGGAAAACCAAATGTAGGGAAATCTCAACTTTTGAATGCCCTTATAAACGAAAATAAAGCAATTGTAACCGATGAGGCAGGAACAACAAGGGATATCGTTGATGAAGTTGTAAATATAAAAGGTGTTCCTGTTAAATTCATTGATACAGCCGGAATAAGAAATGCCGATAATAAAGTTGAGCAAATAGGAATAGATAAGTCTATATCAATGCTCGAAGATAGTAATATAATATTATTTTGCATAGATTCTTCCCGTGCTTTAGATAGTGAAGATATAGAAATAATAAAAATGCTTCCTGAAAATAAAGATATAATTGTTGTTTTAAACAAAATGGATTTAGATGTAAATAACGAAACAATAAATGCTTTTGAAAATTATAAAACAATAGAAATATCTGCGCTAAAACAAGAGGGGATAGAAAAAATCGAAAAAGCAATTTATGATATAGCCAAAGTAAATGATAATGACGAAGTTGGAGAAATCCTTGTAAGTAACGTAAGACATAAAAATCTTTTACTTGGAGCAAAAGAAGATTTTGATCATGCCATAGAGATGGTTCACTCCGGATTAGAAGTGGATTTGGTTGAAATAGATATAAATGCTGCTCTTTCAAAATTGGGAGAAATTACCGGAGAAACCACAAGTGAAGATATTATAGATGAAATATTTAAGAATTTCTGTTTAGGAAAGTAGAGGTAAATATGAGTTTTTTAGCTGGAGAATATGAAGTAATAGTTATCGGTGCCGGTCATGCAGGCTGTGAAGCTGCTCTTGCAAGTGCAAGAAAAGGAAGCAAGACTCTTCTTTTAACATTGAATTTGGAAGCTCTTGCAATGATGCCTTGTAACCCTTCAATAGGCGGTACGGGGAAAGGACATTTGGTAAGAGAAATAGATGCCTTAGGCGGTGAAATGGGTAAAAATATAGATAAAACTTTTATCCAAATCAAAACTTTAAATACTGCAAAAGGTGTAGCCGTACAGTCTTTGAGGGCACAAGCCGATAAAAAAAGATATCAGGAAGAAATGAAATTTGTTATAGAAAATACTGATAATCTTGATTTGAAACAGCAAGAAGCCGTTGATATTTTAACAGAAGACGGAAAAGTAAAAGGTATTGTTACAAATACAGGTGCAATATATTACACAAAAGCAATTGTTCTTTGTTCAGGAACATACTTAAAAGGAAGAATAATCATAGGTGATGTAAGTTATTCTGGAGGTCCTAACGGTATATTTGCTGCAAATAAGTTAAGTGACAGCTTGAAAAATTTAGGTTTTAAATTATTAAGATTAAAAACAGGAACTCCTGCCAGAGTAAATAGAAGAAGTATTGATTTTTCAAAAATGGAAATTCAATATGGAGATAAAGAAATAACACCTTTTTCTTTTGAGAATGAAGGTAAAGATATTGAATTTGATGAACAACCTTGTTATCTTGCTTATACTAACAAAAATACACATGATGTAATAAAAGCAAACCTTCACCGTTCTCCTTTATACAGTGGAAACATAAAAGGTGTAGGTCCAAGATACTGTCCAAGTATCGAAGATAAAATCGTTAGATTTGCAGATAAAGAAAAACATCAGCTATTTGTAGAGCCTGAAGGGTTAAATACAAATGAAATGTATCTTCAAGGGATGAGTTCTTCTTTACCTGAAGATGTTCAAGTTGCTTTTTTAAGAACTATTAAAGGACTTGAAAATGTTGAGATAATGAGAGTTGCTTATGCAATAGAATATGATGCAATAGAACCTACGCAAATAAGCCTTTCTCTTGAAAGTAAAGTACTTGAAGGTTTCTTTACAGCCGGACAAATAAACGGTACAAGCGGATATGAAGAAGCTGCGGCACAAGGTATAATAGCAGGAATAAATGCTTCTAATTATGTTCAGGAAAAAGAACCTTTAGTTCTTGACAGAGCAAGTAGTTATATAGGTGTATTGATTGATGATATTACAACAAAAGGAACGAAAGAACCTTACAGAATGTTTACCTCAAGGGTTGAATATAGATTATTATTAAGACAAGATAATGCGGATTTAAGGCTTACTCCTTATGGTTATGAACAAGGTCTTATAAGTGAAGAAAGATATAATAATTTAATAAAATATAAAAATGCCGTTGAAGGTGAAAAAGAGAGATTAAAAGGAATTAAAATAACTCCTAACAAGGAAAATAATCAAAAACTCGTTGAAATTGGAACAACTCCATTAAGAAATGCCGTTACTTTATATGATTTGATTAAAAGACCTGATCTTTCATATAAGGATACGATTGTTTTTGATGAAAACAGACCGGCTCTTTCTAAGAGAATTTGTGAGCAGGTAGAGATTCAAATAAAATATGAAGATTATATTTTAAAACAACAGGCAAGCATTGAAAAATTCAAATCGATGGAAAAGAAATTATTGCCTGATGATATAGATTATAATGAAATAAAGAATTTAAGATTGGAAGCAAGACAAAAGCTTGAAGATATAAGACCAAAAAATTTAGGTCAGGCTTCAAGGATATCAGGAGTTTCTCCTGCTGATATAAATGTGCTTTTAATCGAGCTTGCAAAAAATACCAAAAGGGGAGAATAAAGTGTCAGATAAAAATATAAAAGAAATTAATATAGAATCAATCAAAGCAAATAAAGAGCAACCAAGAAAATATTTTGATGAAGAAAGTATAAACGAACTTGCCGAATCAATAAAAAGTTTAGGTATAATTCAGCCTATTACCGTAAGAGAAAGTGAAGATGGTTTATATGAGGTTGTAAGCGGAGAAAGAAGATTAAGAGCCGCTAAGATTGCAGGATTAGAGAATATTCCTTGCATTATTGCTAATATAAACAATGAAGAAAATGATTTAATAGCTTTAATTGAAAACATTCAAAGAGAAGACTTGAATTTTTATGAAGAAGCATTAAGTTATAAAAAGATAATGAGCGAATATGGTATCAGTCAAGAGGCATTATCAAAAAAAATAGGGAAAAAACAGTCTACAATATCAAATTTAGTAAGACTTTTAAACCTTGATGAAGAGGTTTTGGAAATAATAATAAAAAACAATCTTACTCAGCGTCATGCAAGATGTCTTTTATCTCTTCCTGATAGAAAAATGAGAGTAAAGGCTGCAAAGGAAATGGCTAAAAAAGATTTAAATGTTAAAAATTCAGAGCTTTTGGTTGAAAGATTAAAACAGGAAGTTATTGTTAATTCTTCAAAGACAAACGTAAAGAATATTTTTAATTATAAAATATACACAAATACCATAAAACAGGCTTATAAAAGTATTTTTAATACAGGGCTTGACTGTGATTATAAAGAAAAAGATTATGATGACAGAATTGAAGTTGTCATAACAATTCCTAAAAAATAAAGCATACTCAGTATGCTTTTTTTAGTTAATAAAAATTTAATTTTCATTTAATTTTTTGTTTATTGCCTGTTATGTCGAAATTTGATATAATCACTCCACTGAATATGAAAGAGGCATTTGCTATGAAAATGAGAATTAATAAAAAATATGTTTTTTTTGGAATAATAGCATTAATTTGTTTAATTGGAGTGTTTAAAATTTTTATAAGTCCATTATCTTTAAAAGATAAGAGTGTTGAAGTTGAAGTTAAACATGCATATAATCCTGAAAGTAATATAAAATATGTTGTTTTCGGGGATAAAAAAGATGTTTTAATAGATAGGAAGAATTTGGATACAAATAAGATAGGGGATTATGAAATTATATATAAGTATAAAAATAAAGATTATCCCGTTACAATAAGTGTCGTTGACACAACACCTCCTTCTTTTAATGTAAAAGAAATTACCATAGAAAACAGAGTAAAATTAGACCCAAAAGAATTGGTGAAAGATGTAAAAGATGCAAGTAAAACAACCGTATCCTTTAAAGAAGATTATAATTTTGATGATGTAGGAGATTATGAGGTAGAGGTTGTTGTGAGTGATGTTTACGAAAACAGTACAAGTAAAAATACTATCGTTCATGTAATTGAAGATAATAAAGGACCTGAGATTAAAAATGTATCTGCAATTGATGTAGTTGTGGGCGGGGATGAAAGTTGGGAAAAGGATGTTATTATAAAAGATGATCATGATCCAAACCCTAAACTTATTTTGGAAAAAGGAGATTTTAATCCTAACAAAGAAGGCAAATATTTTGTTACATATAAAGCTGTTGACAGAGCAGGAAATATTAGCATTGTAAAAAGAGAAGTTAATGTTGTAAAAGCTATTGGAACAACGAGTGAAAGCGAGGAAAAAATAGTATACTTGACTTTTGATGACGGACCTTCTTCCAATACTAAGAAAATACTTGATATACTTGATAAATATGATGCAAAGGCAACTTTTTTCGTAACAGGAAACAATAAACAATATAATTATTTAATAAAAACAGCTCATGATAAAGGTCATACTATAGGGCTTCATACATATACTCATGACTATGCAAAAGTATATAAATCAAAGTACTCATATTTTGATGATTTACATAAACTTGAAAACATGTTAAAAGGCATTATCGGTTATTCTCCTAAATATATAAGATTTCCCGGAGGGTCATCCAATACTATAAGCAGTGCCTATAAAAAAGGTATAATGACTTATTTAACAAAAGAAGTTCAAAACAGAGGGTATCAATATTATGATTGGAACTGTGATTCTACGGATGCCTCCGGAAATAATGTAGCTGTAGGTAAGCTTGTTGAAAATGCAACCAATTGTAGTGAAAACAATATTAATATACTTTTTCATGATACAGATGCAAAAGATACGACTGTTGAAGCTCTTCCTAAAATAATTAAGTACTACAAACAAAGAGGGTATGTATTTAGGGCTATTGATAATAACTCTTTTGCTCCACATCATGGTGTCAACAATTAAAGAACACGTTTTTGCCGTGTTCTTTTTGTTTTTATATTTAATAAAATAATGGTTGACTTTTGATTGGTTTTGATTTATTATAAGAGCATAAAAAGAACAATTTTTCAAATATTGAACAAATGTAAAAATAAATTGAATAGAAATTAATTTCAACGGAAAGGAATGAGAAGAATTTTGAAAAAGGTTTCTGATGATACTAAGTTAATGGTAAAAGTATGCGATTTGTATTACAACAACGACATGAAACAAGAAGAAATTGCTTCCAAACTTTCAATATCAAGAGCGACAATATCCAGAATTTTAAAAAATGCAAAAAGTGAAGGGATTGTCAAAATAGAAGTTATAAATCCTTTGAAAAATGATTATTACAAGCTAGAAAAACAATTAGAAGAAAAGTTTAACTTAAAAGAAGTCATAATTGCAGAAGATGTTACCGATGCTTCATATGAAAGGGATGCACTTGGTAAAGCTTGTGCTGAATTTTTACAAAGGGTTTTAAAAGATGGGGAAATTGTTGGGTTATCAATGGGAAAAACAATAAAGACTATAGCACAATATGTTCATCAAGATAAACCAAGAGATATTTCTTTTGTTCCTCTACTTGGAGGTATGGGACAAGTTGGTATTGAACTTCATTGTAATCAAATTGTAATCGATTTTTTTAGAGCTTTTGGAGGAGAATATCATCTTCTTCATGCACCGGCAATGATAGCGGATCCAAATTTAATGCTTAGTTTAAAAAATGATATTCATATAAAACAAGTATTTGATTTGTTGGATAAAATTACAACCGCAGTTGTTGGTATAGGTACGGCTGTTCCCGGTTCGACAATGATGGAAACGGGGTATTACAAAAAAGAAGACATTGTTGAAATGAAAAATAGCGGAATTGTGGGAGATATATGTCTTCAAATGTATGATATAGAAGGTAATACAAATTATTCGTACAATAATGATATATTCGGTATAAATTTAGAGTCATTAAAGAAAGTAAAGAGAGTTGTTGGGATAAGTGCAGGGGAAGAGAAAGTTAAGGCAATAAAGGGAGCCTTAAACGGAAAAATTGTAAATGTTCTCGTAACAAATTCAAGAACTGCAAAATTATTGCTTGAAGATTAAATTGGAGGAATATTATGTGGAAGATTTTTGCGGTTGCTTTTGTTCTAATGGTATTTAATTCCATATTGACCTATAGGCAGGCCAAAGATTTTACTATATCATTTAATGAAATTCGTAAATTTGGAAATGTAAGTGTTGGTAAAGATAAACAGTATTTTATTTATGGAGTTATTTTGATTCTTGCTTGTGACAGTAATGGATATGTTACAAAAGGTAAAATAATGAAGGGATTTAGTGTTTTTGCAAGATTTAATAATTTTGATGCTTTAAACGGAAAATCTATTTATGATTTAAAAGAAGAAGAAGAGGAGAAAATGAAAAAAATTAGAAGTAAGAGAAGAAAGAAAAAAGGAAGCTCTTTACTTCAGGCTGTAAATGGTTTAATAGGTGTTTTAGAAAAGAATAAAACTAACAATGATGAAATTGAGTTGCAGGAAGAAATAAAAAAAGTTGTTGAGTAAATTGTATGTTAAGACAACTGTTGTCTTTCATAAATAAAAAATATAGAAAGGAGAATTTTTATGGAATTCTTGACAAAACTTGCAGAAGGTTTTATCGGACTATTTAACGCAGGAGGTGAAACTTTTGTTGGATGGGTTACAGGTATCATACCTACTCTTATCGTTTTAATTACAGCTATAAATGCTTTAATTAAGATTATCGGTGAAGAAAGAGTAGATAAAGCTATGAAAGTATTATCTAAAAGTTTTATAACGAGATATACTTTGATGCCTGTTTTAGCTATGTTTTTCTTATGTAATCCAATGGCATATTCATTTGGTCGTTTCCTAAAAGAAGAACACAAAGTTGCATTTTACGATTCTACGGTTTCATTCTGTCATCCAATAACAGGACTATTCCCTCATGCAAATGCCGGTGAATTATTTGTTTACTTAGGTATTGCAAATGGTATTACGGCATTAGGTTTAAGTACTACACCACTTGCTTTAAGATATTTCTTGGTTGGTGTTGTCGTAATTTTAATCAGAGGTATTGTTACTGAAAGATTATATGCAATTATGAGTAGTAAGAAAAGTGCAGATGCATAGAAAGGGGAAAAGATATGAGTAATTATAAAGCAGTTAAGATCGAAAAAGGTTCTCAAGGTTGGGGTGGACCGTTAATTATTAAACCAACTGAAAAGAAAAATAAAATTGCCAGTGTTACAGGTGGTGGAATTCATCCTCTTGCACAATATATTGCAGACTTAACGGGAGCACAAGCCGTTGATGCTTTTTCTACAGGTGTTCCTGATGAAGAAATGGCTGTGGTTATAGTTGATTGTGGTGGTACTGCAAGATGTGGTGTTTATCCTAAAAAAGGCGTATATACAATTAATCTTAATGCTGTAGGAGCTGTTGGACCACTTGCACAATATATTAAAGAAGAAATATATGTATCAGACGTAAAAGAAAATAACGTAACATTATATGAAGGAGAAGTTAGTGATGAAGAACCTTCGGCTGTTACACAAGAAGTAAAACCATCATCTAATGAAAACAACGGACCTGAACAAAAAGGTTTAGTTGGAGTAATTGCAAAAATAGGGAAGGCAGTTGGTGGTGTTGTAAACAAATTCTTTGCAGCAGGTAGAGATGCTATTGATACTACAATAAGAAATATCTTACCATTTATGGCATTTGTTAGTATGCTTCTTGGTATAATTTCTGCATCAGGTATTGGGGATGTAATAGCAAAGGCGATAAGTCCTTTAGCTGGTTCTCTTCCAGGAATGATTGTTTTATCAATAATCTGTGCAATTCCATTCTTATCACCTGTTCTTGGACCAGGAGCAGTTATTGCTCAAGTAGTAGGTGTATTAGTTGGTGCTGAAATTGCAAAAGGAAGTATTCCTCCAACATATGCATTACCTGCATTATTTGCTATAGATGCTCAAGTTGGAGCAGACTTTGTTCCTGTTGGATTATCTCTTGGAGAAGCTGAACCTTCTACAGTTGAAATCGGGGTTCCCGCAATGCTATTCTCTAGACTTATTACAGGACCTATTGCGGTTATAATCGCATACTTCTGTTCATTTGGATTATATTAATAGACATAAAAAATTAAAACGTAAGGAAAGTACATAATATGAATTATATATCAAAAATAACCGGATTTGGCGACATGGCTTTAGATTTTTTACAAGAAAATATGCTTATACTGTTTAATGATGATGCTCCAGTTGAACTTGCGGAACTGTCAGTTTTACATGAAAAGCAAGAATTAACAAGGGATGTTTGTGTGGGAGACATTATTTCTCTTGGTGAAGATGATTATCTTGTTACTGCTGTAGGCTCAGAAGCAAAAGAAACCTTAAAGATGTTGGGACATTGTTGTTTGGTATTTGGAGGCAAAGACAGCGTAGATCTTCCCGGACAAATCCAATTAAAAGGTGATAAACTTCCAGATTTAAAAGTGGGAGATTATATTAAAATACAATTTTTAGGAGGAAATGAATAATGTTAAGAATGAATTACAAATTAGCAGAGCTAGAAGAAAAAAATGCTCCTATTATGACCAGTATAATAGGAGCAGGACAAATGGGCAGGGGCATGACCAGTCAAATGATCAGGATGAAAGGTATGAAGCCCGCAATTGTTGCTGACATTAATATAGATAATGTCATTGCCGCATTTGAAAACTCTGGATTAACCAAAGATGATTATATTATAACAAATAAATTAAGCGAAGCCAATGCATATCTTGAAAAAGGTAAATATATTGCAACAGAAAATTCAGAGCTTGGTGCAAAAGCAAACCTTATTCAAGCTGCTGTTGATGCTACAGGGGTTCCTGAAGTAGGGGCAAGAGTTGCAATTGATGCTATAAACGAAGGTAAACATATTTGTATGTTAAATGTTGAAACTGATGTTGTTATTGGACCTATGCTTAAAAAATTAGCTGATAATGCAGGTGTAATTTATACAGGCAGTGCAGGGGATGAACCTGGTGCGGTTAAAGAATTATATGATTTTGCAACAGCTGCCGGATTTGATGTAAGAGTTATTGGTAAAGGTAAAAACAATAAAATCGACTATGATGCAAATCCTACAACATTAGCTGAATATGCAGCTAAGAGAGGCGTTAGTCCTAAGATGCAAACAGCATTTACAGACGGAACAAAAACAATGGTAGAACTTACAGCTATGGCTAATGCAACAGGATTTATCCCTGATATCAGAGGAGGTCATGGACCTGAAGCTGAAGTAAATGATTTACCTAATTTGTTTAGACCTACTGAAGAAGGTGGTATTCTTCAAAATGGATACGGAAAAGTTGAATGGGTAAATGGTATTGCTCCTGGTGTATTTGTAATCATTTCAAGCGATCTTCCTTTTGTTAAACATGAAATGAATTACCTAAGCATGGGCGAAGGTCCTAACTGGGTATTATATAGACCTTATCATTTATGTTCTTTGGAAACACCTCTAACAGTAGCAAAAGCAGTTGTTGACAATACTTCAACATTAGTTCCTATGGACGGTGGATTAGTTTGTGAAACAGTAGCAGTTGCTAAAAAAGATTTAAAAGCAGGCGAAATGCTTGACGGTATTGGTGGATATACTGTATATGGTGTTGTTGATACACACGAAAATATGCTTAAAGATAACGGAGTTCCTTTGGGAGTTATTACAAAGAATACAAAACTTCTTAAAGATGTTAAAAAAGGTCAAACAATCACATATGATATGGTTGATTTAGATGATAATTCATTAATTGTACAGCTTAGAAAACTACAAGATAGATTTTTCGGATAAAATAATATAACATTTTGATTTAAATAAACCCAAATATGAAATTTAATTCATATTTGGGTTTATTATTTTAATTATATTAAAAACATAATAAATAATGTTATTAATATAAGTATATAATGAATACAGTAATAAATGATATATATTTTAATAAAATATGATTAAGAGCATTGTATATATTTTAATTTGTATTTATGGCTTTGTAAGTTTTATTTGAAGGAGAATATATATAACTAACAATCCATTAACCTATGTATTATTTATTTTGTTTAAATGGTTTTATATGGAGCTTAAATTATTAATGTTCTATAAAATAAGATATAATAAAATATATGGAATTTATTTAAATAAAATAAAAAGCGGTTTTATTATAAAACCGCTTTTTTGTAATATATCATTTATTATTGTAATCTGTTAAATAATGCAAGAACAGCATCATATTGAGGGAAATCTGTAGGAAGTATAATAGCATATCCGTTTGCAACTGTAACATTTTCTGTTATTTCGCTTCCAAGGGATTCCATTGTTAATTTACCATCTTTTTCAGCATTTTTATATGCATCTGAATCTTTATCAAATGTATATAATTCTAAAGTTTTATCATCGGCTGTAAATTTAAATCCCGCAGTTGCACCTACAAGTTCGTACATTGTTTCTGATTCTGTTCCTTCGATTCCAAGATTTTTAAGTTCAGCTTTGAATTCTTCTACTGTGATTTTAGGTTCGCTTGTTTGTGTTTCACCAGAACTGCTTGTTTCTCCTCCACCGCATGCAACGAAAGAAACAGCCATAAGAGCAACAATTAATAATGCTAATAATTTTTTTAGTTTCATAATTTATTCCCTCCTTGAAACTTATATTATAAGTTAATGATATCACAAAGGAAGAGAAAAAATATAAAAAAAAGACCTTGAGGTCTAACATAAAAGGATGGTGCCGAAGACCGGAGTCGAACCGGTACGATCGGTAAGGATCGCAGGATTTTAAGTCCTGTGCGTCTGCCAATTTCGCCACTTCGGCTTAAGATAAATGGAGGCGGCACCCAGACTCGAACTGGGGATACGGGTGTTGCAGACCCTTGCCTTACCACTTGGCTATGCCGCCTAAAAAAAATGGAGCGAAAGACGAGATTCGAACTCGCGACCCTCGCCTTGGCAAGGCGATGCTCTACCACTGAGCCACTTTCGCTTAAGATGGTGCCCAAGGGCGGGATCGAACCACCGACACGCGGATTTTCAGTCCGCTGCTCTACCGACTGAGCTACCTGGGCATAAAATGGCGACTCGGAAGGGACTCGAACCCTCGACCTCTAGCGTGACAGGCTAGCATTCTAACCAGCTGAACTACCGAGCCGCATTCTTAATATTAATTTTTTAATGGTGGTCGCAATAGGGCTCGAACCTATGACCCCCTGCTTGTAAGGCAGGTGCTCTCCCAGCTGAGCTATGCGACCATTTTTTTTGTTGCCACTTTTTCAGCGCTGATTTATTATATAACAATGCAAAGATTATGTCAAGTATAAATTAACATTTTTTTAATTTATTTTTTCAAAAGTTTTTTCGTTATAATAGATAACGTTGAAACCCTTTATTTTAGCAGTGTTTATGCTTTCTTTATAATTTGATGGAATAGATAAAACACTCTTATTTCCATCTGAAATATATTTTTTATCCGGATTTTTTTTATAATAATCAAAATACCAGTACATATCTTGGTGTTGTCCTTTATTTGCTATAGCTCTGCTTATATAATAAGGATCAAAGTCATTTTTTATTGGATTTGTAAAATAAGGTTTTTCCGGTGCTGCAAGAACTGCGCTTTCTATATTGTATGAAATGTCTTTATATGTTCCGCTTTTTACAGCTTTTAATCCATTTTTGTTTGGTTTGTCACCATAGGGATAAGCTAAATAAACAGTCTTGTTTTTATTTGTGTTGTTATAAACTAAATTATTTACTTTTCCTATTTCTTTTGTTATTTCGCTGTTACTTAGTTCATTCATATTATAATGACTATAAGTATGATTTCCTATTTCGTATCCTAATTCTTGTAAAACTCTGAATTTATCCTTATAAGAGCCTTCTGATTTGCTATTATGGTAAGCATCATATTCAAAAGGATTATTTGTTATATATAAAACTCCTCCGCTTCCAAAATCCGGATGTTCTGCTTTAAAATTTTCAAGAATCCCTATAAGTGTATCATCATTTACTACAAGTTTTCCCTCTTTATTTTTTACTAAGGAAAAACAGCTTTTTAATCCATCATCAAAAGTTAGCAAAATAGGGGTTTTCCCAGCAGGAATATCTATATCATTGCTTAAATACTCTTTCATGGAAATTAAAACATATCCGTTTTGGTACATATATTCCAAATCTTCCCTAAATTCTTTTTTGCTTCTGTGCCATGGATAGTGATTCTTTTTATCATCTATACTGTGATACATAATAACTAAAATATCACCGGCTTCGTTTGGTTTAATATTTTTATAGTCAATATCTGTCTTTGATATATCTTCTTTTATTTCTACTTCGTTTTGAGTATTTATATAAGCTGAAAATTTATTTATATTAAAAGATACTAACGCGATAATAAAACAAAGAAGTACTAAAATTATAATGTAATACCTTTGTTTTTTTATAAACATATTTAGATTGGTAATCTTTTTTCTGAAATCATCATTATGTTTATTTTTATTTGACAATTGTTTTTACCTCTCTTTTTATTTGTTACATTAAAATATATGTTAAGTAGAAAAAAATATTTTCTAATTTTAAGATGTTTTTTGCTTTTTAACAAGTTATATGTTTTATAACGGCATATATAACCATTATGGTTTATTTGTTGTTTTTATTTTGTTACTTGTTAATAATATTATAACATTAAGTTGTTTTAAATAGAAATAAAAGTAAAATATAAATTATAATATTGACAAAACATAATTACCATGTTAATATAAAAGCGTAAAGACAGGACTATGTTTATAAAGTTGTTTTTACATTTAAGGGTAGACGGTTAAATACTTAAAGTTTAAGGAGGATTTTTATAATGAAACAAAAATATAACCCTTTGATGTTCCAATGTAGTGAAAGTTTAGATATGAGCAAATATATTGTTGCTACATATTATATGAGAGGTAAAGGAAATAATCCTATGGAACTTGACCTTGCCAAATTTGCAGAATCAATAGCTGCAGAACAAGCAACAGGTACATGGATTGATGTTCCTTTTGAAACAGATGACATTGTTGAAAGACATGCTGCAAAAGTTATTGGTATTTATGAAACACCTGCTTATGACAGAGAACTTCCTGACGGAATACAATACAGAGATATGATAGTTAGACTTGCTTTCCCTTGGGAAAACATAGGAACTAACTTCCCAATGATTTTTACAACTGCAATAGGTAATATTTCTGCTGCAAGATTAAAGCTTGTAGACCTTGAATTCCCTAAAGAATATACAGACCATTTCCAAGGCCCAAAATTTGGTATAAAAGGCGTAAGAGAAATTCTTGATATTCCTGAAAGACCACTTACTTGTGCAATGATTAAACCTGATACAGGTTGGACTCCTGAACAAGGTGCAATAATGGCAGGAGATGCTTATGTTGGCGGTATTGACGTAATAAAAGATGATGAACTTCTTGTTGCGGATCCTGCATGGTGCCCTATTGAAAAAAGAGTTAAAGCAATAACAGAAGCAGGTCTAAAAGCTTATGAACAAACAGGTGAAAAACATTTATATACTGTTAACTTAACAGAAGACAGCTTTAAGATTAAAGACCTTGCATACAGAGCTTTAGATGCAGGTGCAAATGCTTTAATGATTAATACATATACAGCAGGTTTCTCAGCTCTTAGAATGTTAGCTGAAGACCCTAATATTCAAGTTCCTATTATGTCACATCCTGACTATGCAGCAGCACAATCTTACTCTCCTGATACAGGTGTTGCCGTAGCATTACTTTGGGGTAAACTTGTAAGACTTGCCGGAGCTGATATGGCAATAACAACAAACTATTATGGTAAGATTCCTGTACTTAGAGATTCTTACTTAAGAACTTGTAGAGATCTTAAGATGAAATTCCATAATATTAAAGATTGTCTTCCTGCACCAAGCGGTGGAATGTATCAAGGTGTTGTTCCAGAAACAATTTATGAAGTTGGTACTGATGTTATGATTGCAGCAGGCGGTGCTGTTCATGGACACAGAAACGGTGCTACAGCAGGTGCAAGATCTCTAAGACAAGCAATTGATGCTGCTATGGCTGGTATTTCATTAAGAGAATATGCAAAAGATAAACCGGATCTTCAAATCGCTCTTGATGATTGGGGATGTGGTGAAAAAGAAGATTTATTTGATATGAAAAAATAAACTTTTGAGTTTATAACATAACGTCATGTTTTCCTCTTAAAAAAGAATATAATTATTACCCCCAACTATCGTTGGGGGTTGTTTTTTTATTATTAAAAAAGTATTTTAATTGTCAAGTGAAAAACCTTGACAATGTCTTTTCCTTTTGTTATAATCCTTTAGTCAGTATAAGGAGAGTAGTATGGAAAAATATTTTAAGATGTCGTATTTAATAGATATATATGCATCTCTTCTTACTCAAAAACAGTATAAAGTGCTTGAATATTATTACAGTGATGATATATCACTAAGTGAAATTGCAAGTATTTTGAATATCTCTAGACAAGGTGTTTATGATACTTTAAAAAGGGCAGAAAAAATAATATCTGATTATGATGATAAATTACAGTTATTAAATAAATATGAACAAAACATTAAAATGCTTGAAAAAGCAGAAGCTTTGATTGATAATAAAGAGGCTTTATCTTTAATAGAGAAGGTAAAGGAAAACCTATAAGGAGGTTTCTATGTTTCAGGCTTTAGGTGATAAATTACAAGAAACTTTTAAAAAGTTAAGAGGAAAAGGAAAACTTACAGAAAAAGATATCGATGCAGCTTTAAGAGAAATAAGAATGTCCTTACTTGAAGCTGATGTAAACTATAAAGTAGTAAAAACATTTGCAAAAAATTTAAAAGAAAAATGTATGGGGGAAGAGGTTTTAAAATCTTTGACTCCGGGACAACAAGTTATTAAGATAGTTAACAATGAACTTATCGATTTGCTTGGAGGGGAAAGCAGAGATATAAACTTTTCATCCACTCCTCCGACTGTTATCATGGTTGTCGGGGTACAAGGTAGTGGTAAAACTACAAGTATCGGTAAAATGGGTAACTATTTTAAAAATAAAAAGAATAAAAAAGTTGTGTTTGTAGCTTGTGATATTCATAGAGCCGCAGCGGTAGATCAACTTAAAATTCTTGGTGAAGGTCTTGATATTGAAGTATTTTCACTTGATAGTAAAGATGCAGGAAAGATTGCAAAAAAAGGTGTTGAATATGCAAAAAGTAAAGGCGCCGATATTGTAATCGTGGATACGGCAGGTAGACAACATGTTGACAGTGAAATGATGGAAGAAGCCGTAAAGGTTAAGAAAGTTATTAATCCTGACGAAACACTATTTGTAATAGACTCTTTAATGGGACAACAAGCCGTAGATGCAGCAAAAGCTTTCGATGAAAATCTTGAAATTACAGGTTTCATTCTTTCAAAACTTGACTCTGATGCAAGAGGCGGTGCGGCACTTAGTGTTACTTATATAACAAATAAGCCTATTAAGTTTTCTGCATTTGGTGAAAAAATGGAAGACTTTGAACCTTTCCATCCTGATAGAGTAGCTTCAAGAATTCTTGGTATGGGTGACGTTCTTTCTTTAATAGAAAAAGCGGAAAGCGTATATAACGAAGAAGAAGCTAAGAAGATGGAAGCAAAATTAAGAAAGAACTCTTTTACTTTGGAAGATTTTCTTGATCAAATGGAAAGCATGAGTAAAATGGGTGGAATTGAAAGTATACTATCTATGCTTCCGGGTGCCGGAAAGCTTAAGAATTTATCAATAGATGAAAGAGAGCTTGTAAGACAAAAGGCAATAATACAGTCAATGACAATAAAGGAAAGACAAAATCCAAGTATCATCAATGCCAGCAGAAGAAAGAGAATAGCTGCTGGAAGCGGTACAAAAGTAAGTGATGTAAATAAACTTTTAACGGGATTTGAACAAAGTAAAAAAATGATGAAACAGCTTAATTCAGGTAAGATGAGATTACCTAAGATGAAATTCCCGTTTATGTAACAAGTCAAAAAAGAAATTTAATTTCTTTAATATAAAAATATAATTATTAAAATAAAAGGAGAAAAAACATGGCAGTAAAAATCAGATTAAAAAGAATGGGTTCAAAAAAACAACCATACTACAGAATCGTAGTAGCAGATGAAAGAACAGCAAGAGATGGTAAAAGCATCGACTTAATTGGTAGATATAAACCAGTTGGAGAAAAAAGCATTGAAATTAATGCTGAAAAAGCTCAAGAATGGTTAAACAAAGGTGCTAAACCAACTGATACTGTTGCTAAGTTATTCAAACAAAACGGTATTATAAAATAATAGGAGACCAATATGGTTGAATTAATTGAAACAATTGCAAAAGCTTTGGTTGACAGTCCCGAAGAAGTTTGTGTAAAACAAATTGAAAAGGAACATTTAACAGTAATTAAGCTTAAAGTTGCTAAAGATGACATGGGTAAAGTTATCGGAAAGCAAGGTAGAATTGCGAAAGCAATAAGAAATGTTTTAAAAGCTGCTGCAATAAAAGCTGATAAAAGGGTTGTTTTAGATATTGAAGAATAAAAATAAGAACTCAAACTATTATTGTTTGGGTTCTTTTTTATATTCTTTTTTTATCCATTCCATTATTACTTTTACTATGTATTCTTGTTCTTCTTGATTAAGTTGTTTATTTTTTTGTATATGGTGCCATTTATATAAACAATTTCTGCAGCATGTTGCTGTAGCATGCTGAGCGATGAATACAGGGTGGTTTTTAGTTGGTGTTTGTTTTCCATCGTTTTTTATGTACTGTGGTGCTATTCTTTTTTCTATGAAGTCAAAAGCATGGCTTTTAATTGTATTTATACCTTTTTTATCAATATATTCTATATCTTTCTTCTTTAAATGAAAACTGCTTCTAAATTTAGATTTTGATAAAGCATTTAATTTATCTTGAATGTATTTTTCGTTCATTATAAGTTCCTTTTATAATATTTATTAGATATATTTATGTTATACAAGTCATTATATGTTTTGTCAATATTGTAGCTATTTTTTTAATTTATTTATTGGGGGATAAAATTTTATGATATAATAAAAATAATTAAAAGGAGGTACGAAAATGAATTTTAGATTTGGGCATACAAGCATAAGAGTCTTTGATTTAGATAAGAGCTTGGAGTTTTACGTAGGAGCTCTTGGAATGAAGGAAACAAGAAGAAAAGATTATCCTGGAGATTTTTGTTTAGTATTTTTGGAAGATGTTAACAAAACTTGTGAAGTTGAACTAACATATAATTATGATCCTGAAAAACCATATGAAATCGGAAACGGATTTGCTCACCTTGCATTTTATGTTGAAGATTTAGAAGCTGCGCACGATGAACTTGCCAAAAAAGGATACAAGGTAACAGATTTTTACGGATTAAAAGGAAATAAACCAAATTATTTCTTTGTTACAGATCCTGACGGTTATGATATAGAAATTATCAGAGAGAAAAAATAATTTAAAAATTTAAAGAGGTAAATTTTTATTTATCTCTTCTTTTTTTATTATTAATTTGTTGACATAATATTTATATAATAGTATATTGTTAAAAAATATAGTAAACAGTAAATTTTTATATGATATTGTTAGCAATAACTAATGTTTAGAATAAGGAGGGGAGTTATGTTTAACATAAATACAATAATAGGAATTCTAATTCCGTTTTTAGGCACTTCTCTTGGTGCTGGATGTGTTTTTTTATTAAAAAAAGATATGAAGCGAAGTATGCAGAATTTACTTCTTGGGTTTGCCTCAGGAGTTATGGTTGCGGCTTCTGTATGGTCTTTATTAATTCCTTCAATAGATATGTCAGAAAGCTTGGGTAAATTTTCTTTTTTACCTGCAGCAATAGGTTTTATTCTTGGAATACTTTTTCTACTTTTACTTGATAAACTTATTCCGCATATGCACATAGATAATTCTAAAGAGGGGATGGAAAGCAGTCTTAAAAAATCAACAATGCTTGTTCTTGCGGTAACTCTTCATAATATACCTGAAGGAATGGCTGTTGGGGTAGTTTTTAGCGGATTTTTAACAAACAGTGCAGGTATAACTCTTGCAGGTGCAATTGCATTATCAGTAGGTATAGCGATTCAAAATTTTCCGGAAGGGGTTGTTATTTCAATGCCTCTTATAAATGAAGGCGTAAGTAAAAAGAAGGCTTTTTCATATGGAGTATTGTCGGGGATTGTAGAGCCAATAGGTGCGTTTATTACGATTTTATTATCATCATATATAGTATCATTTTTACCGTATTTATTGTCTTTTGCTGCAGGTGCAATGATATATGTTGTTGTTGAAGAGCTTATTCCAGAGTCTTCTATTGGAAGTCACTCCAATTTGGGAACTATAGGTTTTTCTATAGGTTTTTTAATTATGATGATTTTAGACGTTGCTTTAGGTTAATATAACGAGGTATACAAATGAAAAAAAATATTTTTGTATTAAATATAAAAGATATAAATGAAATAACATTAAAGATAAAAAATAAAATTGAAACTATGGATAATGTTATTATTCAAAAAGATTTATATGAGAATAATATTCTAAAAAAAAGTATTAGTTTTGATTTTAATGATTATAATAACTTTAAAAATGAAATTGCTAATAATAAAGATATAACTGTTATTTTTGATACAAATAAATACCGTGATTTTGTTGAGTTAATGTTTGATGATAATTCACTAAATATAACTTTAGATGAAAATAATCTAGTAAATATTTTATTTGGTAAAAATAGTAATTATAAAATAATAGATTTAAGAATTGACGAAAATATAAATATAGATTTTAGCGGTATAAATATTATTAAAAATATTGATAAAAATAATTTCTCTTCTTTAAAAGAAAAACTTTTAAAAAGTTTTAGTGAAAACATAATAATATATGTAATAAAAGAAGATAAAACAGATAAAATAAAATTAAAAGATTTTGATGAATCTTTTACAGAAGAGGTTTTTACATTAGCCATAGATAAGCAGAATTTTACTGATGTAAAAGGAAGTTTTGATGCATTTATGGAACTTATTGATTATCTTAGAAGCGATAAGGGTTGTCCTTGGGATAGAAAACAGACTCATAAGAGTTTAAAGAAACATTTAATAGAAGAGTCTTATGAGGTTCTTGATGCTCTTGATAAGGAAGATATGAATGCCTTAAGCGATGAACTTGGAGATTTACTTATGCAAATAGCTCTTCATAGTCAAATCGCTAAAGAAAGTAAAGAATTTGATTATAAAGATGTAATTTTAAATGTTGCAAGTAAATTAATAAGAAGGCATCCTTATGTGTTTTCAGATACTATTTTAGAAGGTGATGACACTGCTGCTGTTTGGAATAGTGTTAAAAAGGAAGAGAAGTCTTTTGTAAATTTTAGACAGACTTTATTAGATGTTCCAAAAGGTTTTCCGGCACTTTTATATGCGCAAAAAATTCAAAAGAGAGCAGGGGATGCAAATTTTGATTTTGCAGATTATAAAGAAGCTTTAAATAAACTTTATGAAGAAATTGAAGAGTTTAAAAATGAAATAGGGAAAAATGAAGATAACCTATTTATGGAAGCCGGGGATTTGCTTTTTAGTGTAGTAAATGTTTTAAGGCTAATGGGAATAAACTCTGAAGAGGCTCTGAATTCTTCTACAAACAAGTTTATAAGCCGTTTTGTTTTAATGGAAGAACTAATCGAAAAGGATAGTAAAAATATAATGTGTTTGGACCAAGAAAATTTGGAAAAATATTGGGAAATGGCTAAAATACTATTGAAATAAATAATTTTTTTGGTAAAATATAATCTAGAGTTTAAAAGTTGATATATCAACAAAAATTAATTTGGAGGAAAATTTAGAATGAATAAATCAGAATTAGTAAGCGCTTTAAGCGAAAAAACTGGACTTACAAAAAAAGAATGTGATAGCTGTTTAGGAGCATTTATTGAAACTGTAACAGAAACATTAAAAAAAGAAGATAAAGTTTCATTAGTAGGTTTCGGTACTTTTGAAGTAAGAGAAAGAGCTGAAAGAAAAGGTATCAATCCTCAAACTAAAGAACAAATTACTATTCCAGCAAGCAAAGCTCCAGTTTTCAAAGCAGGTAAAGCTTTAAAAGATTCTTTAAACTAATTAAATTTTTTAATATAATAAAATAAAAAGATACCTAATATATAAGGTATTTTTTTATTGTTCTTTATGTTATAATAATTTTACTAAAAAATGGGAGTGATACGATGCCAGAGTACGATGCAATTATACTTAATTTAGACGGCAGTAAAAAGTTTTATGAAATAGGTTCATTTGCTGCATTTATGGAAAGTGATATGAAATTTAAGGCTGTTTGTGCGGGAGGCATGGGAGCCGTAAATGCTGCTTTTTTTTCTATGAAAGATATGGATAAGATTGTTAAATTTTGGACAATGGCAGTTGGAAAGAATTTGTTTAAAGTAAACAATCTTATAGCAGGTTTATATGAACATTCATGGTCTAAGTTATCTAAAAAAAGCTTTGTTAAAGAGTTTACAAAATTTCTATCTACAGATAAAAGATTAAAAGATCTTAAAAAAGCTTTAAGAGAATATATAAATGAAGATGATGTAAGAAATAGCGATATTAAGCTTTTTTTTGATGTAATAGATTTAAACACAATGGAGTTTTCATCTTTAAGTATTGATGATATTCCCAAAGGCCAGCTTCATTCATATATTCTACTTTGTGTATGTTTCCCTGAAATTTCAAATATGGACTCAAATATGGGGGGAATGCAAAATTATAATGGTAATTTAATTGATGTACTTGTGGAAAATGGATACGAAAATATAATATCCACAGAAGAAATGGTAGATAAATCTTCATTGAAAAAAATAACAATAATTAAAAGCAGTGACTTTTTGGAACTTGAGGATAAATACAGTACCGATATAATGAAAGAGCATATAAAAATAGGATATTTGAATACATTAAAAGTTTTAAAAAAGGTCTGTGGAAAATATTATTATATAAATTTTGAAAATGATTCTTCTTATACTTTATTTGAAAAGCATATGGGAGATAGTTTTAATGATAATAAAGATTATTTGATTATGGAGCTTTTAGATTTAGATTCTAACAATAAGAATTTAATAAGAAAAACTCTTTGTGATATGATAAGATTTTCTGAATATAGAAAAGAGAATAATGCTTTAATTTCCTTAATGGAAAATTTATCTAACATATTAGGCATTGAAGAAAAAGAAAAATATACCTTTACGAAGTTAAAAAATGAAATTGAAAAAATATATAAACACGAAGTTAATTCTCATTTAAGAAAAATTGAAGATAAGAACTATTTATCAAAAATGATAAATAGTAAAGAAGAGATTTTAAGTGTGAATAAAGATAATTTCTTGGATTATTTTTTAGTTCTTGTAAGTGCAAATCCAAGAAATTATGAAAGACTTTATGTTAATATTTTTAATAAAATAAACGATAAAATGAGACTTGGCATTGTAACATTATTATATTTACTATATTAAAAAAAGCAAGGTGGGTACCCCTTGCTTTTATTTTTTTCTTATTGTTTTAAAAAAATCTTTTATTAATGTTTTACATTTATCTTCTTCTATTCCTGCATATACTTCTATTTTCTTAGCTTTATTGTCATTTAAGAGATTATATTTGCTTCCACACGCTCCGTAGTTTATATCCATTGCTCCATATACTACTTTATCTATTTTAGCGTTTATTATAGCTCCTGTGCACATAGGACAGGGCTCTAATGTTGAATATATGGTGCAACCGCTTAAATTATATGTATTAAGTTCTTTGCAAGCCTCTTTAATTGCTATTATTTCTGCATGAGCCGTTGAATCATTTCTCTTTATAACTTCATTGTGGGCTTTTGATATTACTTTATTGTTTTTTACAATAACTGCGCCCACAGGAATGTCATCATTGCTTTTTTTAGCTTCTTCTAAAGCTAGAAGTATATATTCATTCATTAGTGAGATAAAAGTGTCCTTAATTTTTCATTTTTTTCTATTATTAATAATAGAGGAAGTCCTATAACATATAGGCTTATAGCTTGTCCAATGCATACGCTTATAAATCCTGCAATGAATGGAACTGCTGACATTTTGTATAAAACAAAACCAACAAATATACCGTTAAAAAGTATACTTGGAATTCCTACAAGGTATTTGTTTTTTATTTTACTGGCAACCATTCCCGCAAGTAAAGTAGCAAGAGAACCGAAGGCGATATCGATTATTCCAAAAGGACTTGCAAGGTTTGATAAAATGCATCCTACAAATAATCCCGGAACAGCCGATGGTGTAAAGTATACCAATACATTTAGAGCTTCAGATATTCTTACTTGATTTTCTCCAAAAGCAAGTGGAGAGATAAGCATTGTGCATACTGTGTAGATAGCTGCTATTATTGCAGCTTTTGTGATAAATTGAATTTTACTGTTTTGCATAATTGGCTCCTATCCACCACAAAAAAGCTCTTATAAAAAGAGTTCGTGGTATTTGTTATATATAATAACAAGTATAACAGCCTTAGGTACCCCTAAAGGGTATATGAAAAACCATGAAACCACGACGTTTCATATACCAGTAAAAACAAGAGGGAAGTCCCTCTTGTTTTTGCCTCTTATACTAAATGTTATTAACCTTATTATTCTACTGTAACAGATTTAGCCAAGTTTCTTGGTTTATCAACGTCACAGTTTCTTGCAACTGCAAGGTAGTATGCAAGAGTTTGAAGATATACAACTGTAGGTATTACAGTTAAATCATCAATTACATTATCTATATACATTACTTTATTTGCTTCTTTTTCAACATTTGAGTTTTGTTCTTTTGCAAAAGCTACGATATAAGCACCTCTTGCAACAACTTCTTTAATGTTGCTTAACATTTTTTCAAATAAAGCATCTTGAGTACAAAGAGCTATAATAAGAGTTCCTTCTTCAACTAATGCGATAGGTCCGTGTTTTAATTCTCCTGCTTGATAAGCTTCTGAATGAATGTATGAAATTTCTTTCATTTTTAAAGAACCTTCAAGTGATAAGAAGTAATCAAGACCTCTACCAAGGAAGAATACATCGTGTACTTTGAAATGTTCATAAGCTATTTTTTTGATTTCTTCTTCTTTTGCTAGAACATTTTCAACGTTTTTGTCTATTGTCATTAAGCCGTTTGCGATTATTTCAAAATCTTCATCACTTAATTTTCCTGTTAGCTTACCGAATAATAAAGCGATTAAGTACATACTTACAACTTGTGTAGAGTATGCTTTTGTTGAAGCAACGGCAATTTCAGGACCAGCCCATGTATATAATACATCGCTTGCTTCTCTTGAAACAGTACTTCCTACTACGTTTGTTACTGCAAGTACTCTGGCTCCTTGAGCTTTTGCAAGTCTCATTGCTGCAAGAGTATCTGCTGTTTCTCCTGATTGAGAAATTGAAATAAGAAGTGTGTGTTCATCTATAATTGGATTTCTATATCTAAATTCACTTGCTATATCAACTTCAACTGGAATTCTTGCATATTTTTCTATTACATTTTTACCTACGTTTCCTGCATAGTAAGCAGTACCGCAAGCTACAATATAGATTTTGTTGATTTTATCTAAATCTTCTTTTGTTATTGTAATATCATCAAGTTTTACTTCGTGTTTTTCAACGTCAAGTCTTCCTCTTAATGTATCTCTGATAGCTCTTGGTTGTTCGTGGATTTCTTTTAACATGAAATGTTCATATCCGCCTTTTTCTGCACCTGCAGCATCCCAGTTAACTTTTAGAATTTGTTTTCCAACTTTATTTCCTTCATTATCATAAATTGTAATATCATCTTTTGTTATTACGGCAATTTCATCATCATCAAGCAAATATATATCTCTTGTGTATTTTAAAACCGCAGGTATATCACTTGCTATAAAGTTTTCTCCTTCACCTTTACCGATTATTAATGGGCTGTCTTTTCTTACTGCAATAAGTTCTTCTGGATCATCTTTACACATTATTGCAAGAGCATAAGAACCTGAAAGTTTTTTTACTACTTTCTTTACTGTTGAAAGTAAATCGCCATCATCCATATCTTCAAGTAAATGAGCAACAACTTCTGTATCTGTATCTGAAATAAATCTAAAACCTTTTTTTACAAGATCTTCTTTTAATTCAATATAGTTTTCTATAATACCATTGTGTACAATTACAAATTTACCGTTATGACTTGCATGTGGGTGAGAGTTTATGTCTGATGGCTCTCCATGAGTAGCCCATCTTGTGTGACCAATACCTACATGACCGTTAATATCTTTTTCTCCTAAGCTTTCTTTTAAATTATCAAGTCTGCCTTTATGTTTTCTTATTGTAATTTTATCATCTTCAAAAACAGCAATTCCTGCTGAATCATAACCTCTGTATTCAAGCTTTCCAAGTCCTTCAACAAGAATGTCACTGGCTTTTTTGTTTCCTATATAACCTACTATTCCGCACATATTTTAAATAATCTCCTTAAAAATAATTGTTGTGTGATTTTTAAGTTTTAGCTTAAATTTGTCCTTAAAATTACTTTTAAGTTTTGTTAAGCATTAAGGAATAACTTTTAAATCCCAAAGGGTATCCGCCGAAATTTCGATAAACCCTTTACCTCGTCAACCTTAAAATTTTATTTAGGAATTCGGTTCGGGCGCTTTAACTAAAAATTCCTATATATAAACCTCCTTTGTACATTATATCAAAAGAGGAGTAAATATAAAACTAAATTAATTATTTTTTAATATTCAGAAAATTTGCAAATAAAAAAATGCTTAAAAAGCATTTTTATACTGCGATTACAAACGCAATGGCATATTCTTTTTCGTGAGAAATGGATATTTTAAAATCTTCTATGTTATTTTCTTTCATATATTTTTTTGCATTACCTTCTAATTTTATATAAGGACAGTTATCTTCTGTTTTAAGTATTGTTATATCTTTAAAACTTGTTTTATCCATTCCTTTTTTTAATGTTTTCATTATGGCTTCTTTTACGGCAAAATATCCTGATATGCTTTTTGCATCATATTTATTGCTTTTAAAATATTCAATTTCTTCTGTGTTAAATATTTTCTTTAAAAAAGCGTCTTTATAGGGTCTTTTTAATATTTTTCTTATTCTATCAACTTTTACTATATCAACACCATTTGATATTATTTCTTTGTCTATCATACATAATTCCTTTAACTGCAAAAAGACCTCTCTAAGATGAAAGGTCTTAAATAGTCTATATATAATACTAACCTAAAGCATTGACTTTTTTTGCTAATTGAGCTTTTTTTCTGTTTGCAGCATTTTTATGAATAATACCTTTGCTTGCAGCCATGTCAAATTTTTTGCTTGCTAATTTGCATGCTTCATTAGCTTTTTCAACATCATTAGATAAAATAGCTTTTTCAAAATCTTTTTCAACTGTTTTTAAGTTAGTTTTGATAGCTTTATTTCTAAGTCTGCTTTTTTCGTTTGTAATTGCTCTTTTCTTTGCAGATTTAATGTTTGCCACTTGCTACACCTCCACTTTAAATAGTCTCGCGAATGATATTATAGCACCTATATATACCAAATGCAAGCATTTTTTTACTTTCTTTTCATGTTTTCTTATTGTTTATATTTTACATAGCAGGTTGTTCTTTTGCTATTAAAATTTTACCTTTTTTCTTACCTGTTTCAACTACTTTATTTGTATTAAATACTTTTTGATATTCCATAAGACCTTTATCTAAAATGTTAACTGCATTTATTAAGTCTTCTTCTTTTAATACATACGCAATTCTTACTTCATTTACTCCAAGTTCTTTTGTTGAATAAAATTCGCTTGCAGGGCAAAGCATAACTGTTTCGTTGTTATAATCATAATTTTCAAGTAACCATTTTGAGAATTCATGAGCATTTTCAACAGGAAGTTTTGCTATTAAATAAAATGCGCCTGCAGGTTTTTGTACTTGGATACCTTTTATTTTCTTTAATCTTTGATATATTGTATCTCTTCTATGTTTATATTCTTTTATTACACTTTCTATGTATTCTTTGCTTGTATGTTTTAAAACAGCAGCAGCTCCGACTTGGTCGATATAAGGAGCACAAAGTCTTGCTTGTGCAAGTTTTAAAACGTGAGCCATAAATTCTTCATTTTTTGAAGCGATTAGACCTATTCTTGCTCCGCATGCAGAAAATCTTTTTGAAATGCTGTCTATTATTACAACTTTGTCTTCAACGTCTTTTATAGATGAAAAACTTATAAATTTACCGTCGTAAACAAATTCTCTGTAAACTTCATCAACTATTATAAATAAATTATTTTCCTTTGCGATGTCACATAATAATTTTATTTCTTCTTTTGTATAAACTCTTCCTGTTGGGTTTGAAGGATTTGTTATGCAAAATGCTCTTGTTCTATCTGTTATTTTTGATTTTATTTCTTTTTTGCTTGGAAGTCTGAAGTTTTCTTCAGGTCTTGTTGTTATGGAAACCATGTTTATTCCAGCTTGAGTAGCAAAAATATTGTAGTTTGTATAATAAGGTTCAAAAACGATTATTTCATCTCCTTCATTACAAAGAGTTAGGAAAGAAAATAATATAGCTTCGCTTCCTCCGTTTGTAACTATCATGTCTTCTTTTTTCATATTTGAACCAATTTCTTTGTAATATTCTTCAAATGCTTCCAATAGTTCAGGAATACCTTTTGAGTTTGTATATGATAATATGTTTTCATCAAAGTTTCTTACCGCGCTAAAAAATTCCTTTGGTGTAACTATATCAGGTTGCCCAATATTTAATTGATATACATGAGTTCCTTCTTTTGTTCTTTTTTCTTGTATTGGGGCAAATTCTCTTATTGGAGATTGTCCTATTGATGTAACTTTATTTGAAAACATAACTTTCTCCTTTATTTTATTATCTTACTATAAGATATACTATCATAAAATAAAGTATATTTCAAGTATTAATTTTATAAGTAAGGTATTTTTTTATTTGTACATTATTATAATATGTAAAAACAGGAAAATGGTTAATTAAATTATGTATTATTTATTGTAAATGTTTTCTATCTTAAAAAAATTAAGTATTTACTCAAAAAAAAATTATTTTTATAAGTTATTGAAATAAAATAATTTCATGATATAATGTTAGCAGTTACTAACATTATTTTGTTTGTATTTTTTTTATTTTTGGTATAAAATAGATATATTTAATAATAGAAAGAAGGGTTTTTATGACAAAAGTAAATATAATATCCGGATTTTTAGGAGCCGGTAAAACTACATTTATAAAAAAATTGGTAAGTGAAGTGTTTACGGATGAAAAAGTAATTTTAATAGAAAATGAATTTGGAGAAATTGGAATTGATTCAGGCTTTTTAAAAGATGCCGGAATTGAAATAAAGGAAATGAATTCAGGATGTATTTGTTGTTCTTTGGTAGGAGACTTTAGTAAATCTCTTGAAGAAGTAATAAACACATATTCTCCTGACAGAATTATTATTGAACCTTCAGGGGTAGGTAAACTTTCAGATGTTGAAAAGGCAATTATAGATGTAAAAGATAAACTTGATCTTTCTGTAGACAGTAAAATAACCGTTGTTGACGGAAAGAAAGCAAAAATTTATATGAAGAATTTTGGAGAATTCTTTAATAATCAAGTTGAAAATGCAAATGTTATTGTTTTAAGCAGAACTCAACTTATGAAAGAAGAAAAGATAAATGAATGTTTTGAAGAATTAAAGAAACATAATGATAAAGCAAATATTATTACAACTCCTTGGGATGATTTAAATAAAGGAGTAATACTTGATGCATTTACAAATTTTGATAAAGAAAATAAAATGCTTGAAGAATTAAAAAGAGAAGAAATGGAAAGTCATGAACACCATCACCACCACGAACACTGTGAATGTGGACATGATCATGAACACCATCACCACCACGAACACTGTGAATGCGGACATGATCATGAACACCATCACCACCACGAACACTGTGAATGTGGACATGACCATGAACACCATCACCACCATGAACATTGTGAATGTGGACACGATCATGAACATCATCACCACCACGAACACTGTGAATGCGGACATGACCATGAACACCATCATCATGAACATTGTGGATGTGGACATGATCACCATGGACATGATGCAGATGAAGTTTTTGAAAGCTTTGGAATGGAAACAATTCATAAGTTTACAAAAGATCAGTTAAATGATATTTTGGAAGACTTAGCAGAAGGAAGTAGTTATGGGGTTATTTTAAGAGCTAAAGGTGTTGTAAGCGGAGAAGATGAAAGCTGGTATGAATTTGATTTAGTTCCTGGTGAATACGAAATTAGAGAAAGAAATGCTGATTATATAGGTAAAGTTTGTGTAATTGGTTCAAACTTGCTTAAAGATAAATTAGAAAAAATATTTAAATAACAGAGGTGATATTATGGTAACACCGGTTTTTGTTATATCAGGTTTATTAGATAGCGGTAAAACAACTTTAATAAAGAATATGTTTAGAAGTCCTGATTTTAGAAATAACGGACCTACTCTTCTTATTATGTGTGAAGATGGGGAAGAAGAGTTTGAAAGAGATTTTTTAAGTGAATGTCAAATAACAAAGGTAACAATTGATGATATAGAGAAGTTCACTCCAACACTTCTTCAAAATTATGAAGCATTATATAGACCAAATCAGGTTGTTATGGAATACAATGGGACATGGAGTATGGATACGCTTCTTAAAACAGATTTTCCTGAAAATTGGCAGATTGCAAGCGTATATTCTTTGGTTAACTGTGAAACAGCAGAAATATATATGCTTAACATGAGAGCAATGTTTATGGAGCCTCTTAATTTATCAAGTCTAATAATATGTAACAGATATGAAGATGATATGGACAGAGCTAAACTTAGAAGAAATATTAAAGCTTTAAATCCAACAGTTCAAATTGTATTTGAAAGAAGCGACGGAAGCGTTGTTGAAGAAACTGAAGAGGATTTGCCTTTTGATATAAATGCAGATATTATAGATGTAAGTGATGTGGATTATGGTGTATGGTTTATTGATACACTTGATAATCCGGGACATTATATGGGCAAAAAGGTAAGGTTTAAAGCTCAGGTTTATACTGATAAGAGTTTAGGTAGAAATACGTTTGTTCCTGGGAGATTTGCAATGACTTGCTGCGCTGATGATATACAATTTTTGGGACATGAATGTAAGTATTTTTTGAAAAACTTCAGTTATAAAAATAGAGACTGGGTTGAGGTACTTGTGCATGTTGAGTATGAATTTAACGTTGAATACGGCGAAGATGTTCCTGTGTTATATCTTGAAAGTATAAAAAAAGCAGCTAAACCTGAAGATGAGATTGTATATTTTATGTAGTATTAGAAGATATATGTTTTCATATATCTTCTTTTTTATTTCTTAAAAATTGTTAAATAAAAGTTAAAAATATTGTGTTATTTGTCAAATACATATATAATTTAAGTATGCTAAAAGGAGAGGATGTATGGAAAAAAGAAAAAGAGTCGTAAAAGTAAAAAAAACGATGAGAAGACCTAAAAGAAAAAAAATAAACAAAGATAATAATATAAATCTTATGGATAATAATCTTTTTGAAGATGAAAAAGTACTTTCTAACATCTCAGTTGATGAAGGAACAAAAGAAAATATTGATATCAAAGATGATGTGCTTTTTGAAGATGTAGATGTAAAAACAGAGGATTTTTCTAATATAAAAGAAAATCAATTTGATGATGTAAAACAAAGTAAAAAAGATGTTGTTTTAAATAACAAAAATAGCAAAACTAAGAAAAATAATAAAAAAGCAAGCAAGAAGAAATATATACTTGGAGGAATAGGGGCATTTGTTTTAATATGTGTTGTAGCTATTATTGTAAGTTATAACGTTTTATTAGGCGCTGTTGATTCTTCAAATACAAATAAAATGGATGTTACAATAGAAGAAGGTTCATCTCTTTCAGGTATTTCTCAGACACTTAAAGATAAAGATTTAATAAGAAGTGAACTTGCATTTAAAGTGTATGTTAAATTAACAGGAAAATCAAATGATTTAAAGGCCGGATATTATTCTTTCTCTCAAAGTCAATCAGCAGGAGATATTGTTTCTATCATGATGGAAGGCAGTAATAGCGATACAGCAACTGTTACAATAAAAGAAGGTCTTGACCTTAACAGAATTGGTGATACTTTAGAAGAGCAAGGAATATTTACAAAAGAAGAATTTTTAAGTGAAATTAAAAATAATGCGGATTATTACAGAGAAAAATATGATTTCTTATCAAGTGTTCCAAAGGATAGAGAATATATTTTGGAAGGATACTTATTTGCGGATACATATAATATTTATGTAAATTCTACACCAAGAGATTTAATAGAAAAAATGCTTGATAGATTCGATCAAGAATATACAGACGAATATAAGAAAAGAACAAAAGAAATGGGCAAAACCATTGATGAAATTGTAACTATGGCATCGGTTGTTGAAAGAGAAACAATACTTGATTCTGAACTTCCGACTGTTGCCGGGGTATTTTATAACAGACTTGAAAAAGGTATGATGCTTCAGTCTTGTGCAACGCTACAATATATTTATAAGGATTATCAATTCTCTTTTACAGAATCACAAAAGAATATTGATTCTCCATATAATACATATAAATATGAAGGGCTTCCTGCAGGACCTATATCAAACTTTAGAGCAGCTTCTCTAAAAGCTGCACTTTATCCTGAAGATACCGATTATTTGTATTTCTGTACAAAAAATGACGGTACGGGAGCAAGTGCTTTTGCTAAGACTTATGAAGAGCATGAAGCCAATATACAAAAATATAGTGGGAACTGGGAATAAAAAATGATAAATGAAATAACAAAGGAATATTTAGAGGGTCTTCTTCACTTAAGTAGTGAAGAAGATGCTCTTTTAGAGTTTAGAAAAGAAGCAAAAGGAAATAATATACCTATTATTACGGAAGATGTTGAAAGGCTTGTAAAAATTATTTTAAAGTCAAGTTCTTCAAAGTCTCTTTTTGAAGTAGGAAGCGCTGTAGGTTATTCTTCCTGTGTGTTTGCAGATACAATGGGTAAAGATAGTTATGTAAAAACTATAGAAAGAGATGAAATAAGATATATCGAAGCAAAAAATAATATAAAGAAATACGGTTTTGAAGATAATATTGATTTATGTCTTGATGATGCAGGGGAAGTATTAAAAAATGAAGAAAAGGTATATGATGTTGTTTTCCTTGACGGAAATAAAGGTCATTATATCCATATGCTTGAAGACTGCAAAAGAATACTAAAACCCGGTGGGCTTTTAATATGTGATAATGTTTTATTTAGAGGAATGATTGATAAAAGTAAGCCTCTAATTAGAAGAAAAATAACCATTGTAAAAAGGCTTAGAAAGTTCTTAGATGCTATAAGTGAAGATAGTGAATTAACTACTTCTGTTCTTCCTATAGGGGATGGTTTAAGTATAAGTATAAAAAAATAAGGAATTTGTTAAAATTTTAATAGTATTTTGATAAATTTATGTTATAATCTAATTAATACCGATAAAAGAAAAAAAATTAGGAGGAATTATATATGTATTCAAAAAATGTAACAATTACAAATCCTACAGGTCTTCATGCTAGACCAGCATCTCAATTTGTACAAACAGCTGCTAAATTCTCATCAGAAATTCTTTTAGTTAAGAATGGAAATGAAATCAATGCAAAATCTATCATGGGCGTTATGGCTGGTGGATTATCTCAAGGTACAGAATTAGAAATCAGAGCTAACGGTGCTGATGAACAAGAAGCTGTAGATACATTAGCAGCTTTAATCGAAGACGGTTTTGGTGAATAATTTACTTATATAAAAAAAAGACATATCTTTTGATATGTCTTTTTTATTTTAAATTTTATTTCCAAACTTCTTTAGCTATTTCTTTTATTAATTTTAATTTTTCCCATTGATTTTCTTCTGTTAAGATATTTCCTTCTTCGGTTGAAGCAAATCCGCACTGTGGACTTAGGCAAAGATTTTCTAAATCTATATATTTTGTTGCTTCTTTTATTCTTTTCTTTATTATTTCTTTATCTTCCAAAATTCCGTTTTTTGATGTTATAAGACCAAGAACAACAAACTTATCTTTTGGTACAAATCTTAAAGGTTCAAATCCTCCTGAACGTTCATCATCAAATTCAAGATAAAATGCTTTTACATTTTCTTCTTTAAATAGAATTTCTGCAATAGGTTCATAGCCTCCTTCGCTTGCATATGTTGAGTGATAATTGCCTCTGCATACATGAGTAGTAACTATTAAATCTTTTGGTAAATTTGCTATAGCTTTGTTGTTTAATTCTACATATAATTTTGCAGTTTGTTTTACTTCTTCTTCACTTAGTCCAATTAATTTTATAGCTTTTTTGTCGCAAAGCATTCCCCATGTACAGTCATCAAGTTGAATATTTCTGCATCCAAGTTCATAAAATTTCAAAATTGTTTTATTATAAGCGCTTGCAATATCTTTAATTAATTTGTTTGTGTCATTATAGTATTTTTTTACCTCTGATGCATTATCCGGTCTTTGTAATTCTGCGAAAAACTGTGCTGGAGCAGGTATGGTTTGTCTTGGAATTACATCGTTATTTAAAGCTATTTTATGTAAAAATTTATAACCTTCAAAGAAAGGATGGTTTTCATTATATTCTACTTTGCCTTCTAAAGATACTGTTTCAGCTCTTGTTTCTTCATCTTTAAATTGATATCCTTTTTCAAGTTCTTTCTTTTTTACTCCCTTAAGCCCCCACATGAAATCCAAATGCCACCAACTTCTTGTAAATTCTCCGTCTGTAACTGATTTTAATCCAGCTTCTTTTTCTTTTTTTACAAGTTCTTCAATACATTTGTTTTGGATTTTAGTTAATTCATCTAAATTAATTTTTCCTTTTATATAATCTTCCTTAGCATTTTTAAGTTCTAAAGGACGTAGGAAACTTCCTACGATATCATTTCTAAATGGTACGTTTGTTCTTTTTGTCATAATTAATTCCTCCTTAAGTTGCTTTGTTAGTATATCATGTTTTTTTATTATGTGATAATATACATTTTTTATATTTTGATATAGAAAAAAGGAATATCAATATTGATATTCCTTTATATAATCTTCTAATTTTTCAATGTATTTCTTTGCCGGTATGCTAAGGCTTGCATTTTTGTGTTTTATATAACCAAGTCTTATGACTTCATCAGATTCAAGAGGAATTGAAACAAGGTTGCTTCCGTTAAGTTCAACACTTAAAATACCCGTTGTTATGGTATATCCCTGAAGACCTATAAGAAGGTTTGAAAGAGTTGCTCTGTCACTTACTAAAAGATTTTTCTTATGAGAAAGTGTACTTAAAATTTCTTCCGAGAAATAAAAAGAATTATATGTACCTTGTTCAAAGGAAACTCTTGGATATGGATCAAGGTCTTCTATAGTAAGTTTTTCTTTTTTTGCAAGGGGATTATCTATGCTTATAAAAATATGAGGTCTTGCATCGAAAAGGTGAGTAAAAACTAAGCCGTTATCTTTTAAAATTTTATTTATTACTTTTTCGTTAAAATCGTTTAAATAAATTACTCCAATTTCGCTTCTAAGATTTTTTACATCCTCTATTATTTCATGGGTTTTGCTTTCTCTTATGGCAAACTCATATTCGTCTTTATCAAATTCTTTAACCATGTTTACAAAGGCGTGAACGGAAAAAGCATAATGCTGTGTGGAAACAGAGAATATTCTTTTTGATGGAGTTTTATTCATATATCTTTGCTCCAAAAGTTCTGCTTGTTCTATAACTTGTCTTGCGTATCCCAAAAATTCGGCACCATCTGAGGACAGAGATATACCTCTGTTTGAACGGACAAATATTTCAATGCCAAGTTCGTTTTCAAGTTCTTTTACGGATTTTGAAAGACTTGGTTGAGTTATGAATAATCTGCTTGCAGCTTCGTTTATAGAACCACAGTTTACTATTTCTATTATGTATTTAAGTTGTTGTAATGTCATTTTGTTTTACCTAAATTTTACATTCCTTTAATTTTTCTTTAATTAGTATGCAATATATTATATCATACAAAAATATAATATACATATAAATTGTTTTAGAAAGTAAAAGAGGGGATTTATGCAAGAAACACTGTTAAGTTTTATTAGAGATTACGGATATATTGGGATAATGATTTTAATACTTGTTGAAAATATTTTTCCACCGATTCCTTCTGAGGTTGTTTTGTTGTTTGGGGGATATATGGTAGTTGCAGCAGGGTTAAACCCGATTGTTGTAATTATTTTTGCAACGATAGGTGCAATTCTTGGTGCGGTTATACTTTATATACTCGGGTATATGTTTAAAAGGGAAAAACTTAGAGATTTGTTTTCCAGTAGATTAGGAAAAATTTTACATTTAAAACCTGAATATATTGATTTAAGTTATAATTGGTTTTTAAAATTTGAAAATAAGGCTGTGTTTATATGCAGATGTATACCTGTAGCAAGGAGTCTTATATCAATTCCTGCGGGACTTTCCAGAATGGAATTTTCTTATTTTATTATATTAAGTACACTTGGTACATTGATATGGAATACTTTACTTGTTTTTCTTGGTGTTATTCTTGGAGATGCATGGGAAAGTTTTCTTCCTTATTTTAAAAGCTATTCAAACATAGTTTGGATATTGATTTTTGCTTTCATTATTATTTATATTTTAAGATACAAAAAAGGTAAAAAATAGCCGATATATAGGCAAATCTTGACAAAAAAATAAACTTAATATAAAATATTACAAAGGTACTATTTTCATAGGACCTTTGTTTTTTTATAATTAAAAAGATAGGAGAAATTGTAATGGAGGCAAACCAAATAGGAATGCTTGCGGTCATATTTATTTATTTAATAGGTATGGTTGTTATTGGAGCATTTTTATCAAAACAAAACGAGACGGCTCACGATTTTTATTTAGGAGGAAGAAAACTTGGTCCTTTTGTAACGGCTATGAGTGCCGAGGCCTCTGATATGAGTAGCTGGTTACTTATGGGACTACCTGGAGTTGCTTATTTATCAGGTATAGCCGATGCAGGATGGACAGCTTTAGGTCTTGCAATAGGTACATATGTAAACTGGCTTATTATAGCAAAAAGAATAAGATTATATACGGAAGTTTCAAAGAACTCTTTTACTCTTCCTGATTTCTTTT
The DNA here is from genome assembly GCF_005844425.1 of Anaerofustis stercorihominis. Classification (GTDB taxonomy): domain Bacteria; phylum Bacillota; class Clostridia; order Eubacteriales; family Anaerofustaceae; genus Anaerofustis; species Anaerofustis butyriciformans. Next base: position 55,232 of record NZ_SPHL01000010.1, read on the forward strand.
CAAATAGGTTTAGAGATAAAAAGAAGATTTTAATGCTTATATCTTCATTATTTATAATTATTTTCTTTATTCCTTATACTGCTTCAGGATTCGCTGCTTGTGGTAAATTATTCTCAAGTTTATTTGGTATTGATTATTTTACCGCAATGGTTGTAAGTGCAGTGGTTATTATTTTATATACAGCAATGGGAGGTTTCCTTGCTGCAAGCACTACAGACTTTATTCAAAGTATAATTATGTCTGTTGCTCTTGTTATTATTCTTGTTTTTGGAATAACTGCTGCAGGCGGTATGGATATGGTAATAAGTAATGCAAAAGAACTTCCGGGATATTTGAGTATGGTTTCAACTCATAATATGACAACGGGAAGTGCTGAAAGTTACGGATTTTTAACAATCGTTTCAAAAATGGCTTGGGGGCTTGGTTATTTTGGAATGCCTCATATATTACTTCGTTTTATGGCTATTGAAGATAAAGACAAACTTAAAATTTCAAGAAGAGTTGCTTCTATATGGGTTGTAATTTCTATGTTTGCTTCTATTTTGATAGGTATAATTGGTTATGGAATGACAAAAGCATCTGTTATTCCATTCCTTGAAGGAACATCTTCTGAAACAGTAATAGTTCAAATTGCAAATGTATTAAGTACACACGGATGGATATTTGCTTGCTTTGCAGGTGTAATACTTGCAGGTATTCTTGCATCAACAATGTCAACTGCGGATTCACAGCTTCTTGCTGCTTCTTCAAGTGTATCTGAAAATATCATAGGTGGTGTTTTTGGTAAAAACCTTGACGGCAAAATGAGAATGGTTGTAGCAAGAGGATGTCTTATTGCAATTGCTGTTCTTGGTATTTTCCTTGCAAAAGATCCAAACAGCTCAGTATTCTCTATTGTATCATTTGCATGGGCAGGTTTTGGTGCTGTATTTGGACCAGTTGTATTATTTGCTCTTTTCTGGAGAAGAGCTAATAAATACGGTGCAATTGCTTCAATGATTTCCGGTGGAGTTATGGTATTCTTATGGAAATACGTTATAAGTAATTTAGGTGGTTTATTTGATATTTATGAATTATTACCTGCTTTCTTAACAGGTTGTATATTTATGGTTGTGGTAAGTCTTCTTACTCCTGAACCTGAAAAAGAAATAACTGATGAATATGATAAAGTACAAAGTTTATTATAATTTTTCTTAAAAGCGGAGTTATCCGCTTTTTTATTTTTGTTTAAATAATTTATATATTCTTAAGGTTGAGTTAAATAAAAATATATTATATAATTTTTATATATTTTAGGAACGAAAGGTGATAAAGATGAAATGTCCACATTGCGGTTTTAGCGAAAGTAAAGTTATAGATTCAAGACCTACTGATGATAATACGGCTATAAGAAGGAGAAGAGAGTGTTTATCTTGTGCAAAAAGATTTACAACTTATGAAAAAATAGAAACGATACCTTTAATTGTAGTTAAGAAAAATGGTACTAGAGAAGCTTTTGACAGAAATAAACTTATGAACGGTATAATAAAATCATGTGAAAAAAGACCTGTTTCTATTGAGCAGATAGAACATGTTGTAAATGAAATAGAAAGTAATATTCAAAAAATAGCAAAGAAAGAAATACCATCAAATTTAATAGGTGAAGAGATAATGAAGTACCTAAAAGATTTAGATGAAGTTTCTTATGTAAGATTTGCTTCTGTTTATAGACAGTTTAAAGATGTAAATAGCTTTATGGATGAACTTAAAAGTATGTTAAATGAAAGAGATGGTAGAGGTAACAAATAATGGATATTACAGAAAAAATAGATAAAACAGAAGTTCTTTTTAAAGGAAACATTTTTGAAGTAAGGAGAGATTATGTTACTCTTCCAAATGGGGAAAAAGCAACAAGGGATGATTTGAACCATGCAGACTCTTCTGCTGTTTTAGCAATAACAGAGGACAATAAGGTTGTTCTTGTTAAGCAGTATAGATGTTCTGTTTATGGTATTACCGTTGAACTCCCAACGGGTAAATTAGAAAAAGGTGAAGATCCTATGGAATGTGCAATAAGAGAGCTTGAGGAGGAAACAGGATATAAGGCAGAAAGTCTTGAATTCTATATGAATAGTTGGCCTGCTGTGGGATACTGTAATGAAGTTATACATATATATTTAGCAAAAGGCCTAAAAAAAACTAAACAAAAATTAGATGAAGATGAATTTATAAATGTTTTTGAAGTTGATATAAAAGAGTTTAAAGAAGATATATTAAATAATAAAAATATTGATTCTAAAACTGTTAGTGCAGTTTTAAAATATTGTATTGAAAATAATATATAAACAGTCATAAAATATAAATAAGGACATACCCTTTATTAATAGGGCATGTCTTTTTTATGTCACAAAAAATAAGGAATAATATTTTATGGTTAGAGAATTTATAAATTATCATTTTAAGGAAAACAAAAATAAATATTTATTTTTTCTTATTGTTTTTCTTCTTGGGATTATAATAGGGGGAGTCAGTATATATTTTTTAAGTTCTACACAATTGGATGAGCTTAAAGATTACATAGGTTCATTTTTTGAACTCATTACAAAAGATACATCAAGTATAGATAGTAAAAAGATT
>NZ_SPHL01000011.1:0-40243 GCF_005844425.1 Anaerofustis stercorihominis
TAATAAAAGGATTCGATTTAATCACATTTAACAGTATTATGGTTGAGTTTTTTCTTTTGGTTATATTTTTTAGAGGTATTAATTTTAATGGTAATAATCCAAAGAAAATACTATATCCATGTATGGTAATCATTACTGTTGTATGTGTATTTTTTGTTTTAAGGGCATTTTATTATATTGTGATTGGAAATAGCTTATTTGATGCACTTTTAAAATCCCTTACTTTTAATATATCAGGAAGTGTTTTTGATGTTAATCCGAATGATCCGGGTATACTAGTTATGTTTGTATGTGCCTTTTTACTTTCTTTTGTAGAGAAAAAGAATATATATATATATTTATTTTTAACATCACTTGTTGCATATTTACTTCTTTGTGGATGTAGAAGTGCATGTGTTGGAATAATTGCTGTTTTAATATCTATGTTTATTTATAAAAAATATAAAAATATTAATTGCAATAAAATAATGCTTTCAATGCTGATATTTTCATTTATATATTTAATGAGCTTGTTTACCTGCACTATGATAAATAAGGACACAATTGTTTTTACACCTTTTGAAAAAAGCTGGAATCATTATAGCTCAACAAGGTATATGCTTGATAAGTATACTATCTTATCTTTGGAAGATGATTTTCTTCTTGGGTTTGGTTCTTTTAAATATACGGGAGAAAAAAGATATGAATATTTAATGGAACATTTTCCTCAAGTTGTTGATGTTAGACTCGGAGCAGATGCAAACTATGCAAATAAATATAAAAGTTTAAATGCTCATAATGGATTTTTAGATTTTATTGCCGGAAATGGTATAATATGTTTAGCATTGTTTTTATATTTTATTATAAGTAAAATAAAAAATATAGATGATAAAGTGTGCAGAAAATATTACTTACCGATTATTTTTATGATTGTTGTTTCAAATTTTGAAAATACAATTTTAAATATAATTCCATTTATGTTTTTCTTGATACTTTTATTTATATCATGTATGGAACATGATAATTTGAATCTTGATAAATCAACTTAAAAGGAAAATTTTAAGTGTAGAAAATAAAAAATTAAAATATATAATATTTTTAATAGGAGTTAAAAATGGGAAATAATGAAAGAATTTTTTTAGCATCTCCTCATATGAGTGATGAAGGATATGAACAAGAATACATTAAAGAGGCTTTTGATACAAACTGGATAGCTCCTCTTGGTGCAAATGTAAATAACTTTGAAAAAGAAATATGTGATTACACAGGTGCAAAAGATGCAGCTGCTTTAGTTAGCGGAACATCTGCAATTCATCTTGCAATTAAACTTTTAAACATTGGTAAAGATGATATTGTATTTTGTCAAAGTCTTACTTTCTCAGCAAGTGCTAATCCAATAATTTATGAAAATGCAACACCTGTTTTTATAGACAGTGATTTTGAAACATGGAATATGAGTCCAAAAGCACTAAGGGAAGCTTTTGAAAAATATAAAGAACAAGGAATAAAACCAAAAGCTGTTATAGTTGTTCATCTTTATGGTATTTGTGCTAATTTAGATGAAATAGTATCAATTTGTAAAGAATATGATGTGCCTTTGGTTGAAGATGCTGCTGAAAGTTTAGGAAGTATTTATAAAGGTCAAATGACAGGAACTTTTGGTGATTATGGAATACTTTCTTTTAACGGAAATAAAATCATAACATCTTCAGGTGGAGGTATGCTTCTTGTAAATACTCCTGATAGCAGTGAAAAAGCAGCAAGAGCAAGATTTTTATCGACACAAGCAAGAGAAAATAAAAGATATTATTATCATAAAGAAGCAGGATATAACTACAGAATGAGTAATATTGTTGCCGGTATTGGAAGAGGTCAGCTTAAGGTATTAGATAAAAGAGTTGAACAAAAAAGAGAAATATATTTCCATTATAAAGATGCTTTCAAAGATATTAAAGAAATAAAAATGATGCCTATTGATGACGAAAATACAAGATGTAACTGCTGGTTATCTTCAATACTTATTGATGAAAAATCAAAAGTTAAACCTCTTGATATTATTTTAAAATTGGAAGAAAACAATATAGAAGCAAGACATATTTGGAATCCAATGCATAAACAACCATTCTTTGAAAAATATGATTATATTGATAACGGAGGAGTAGGAGAGTATATCTTTAATAACGGTGTATGTCTTCCATCTGATACAAAAATGACGAAAGAAGATATGCAAAGAGTAAGCGACATAATAAAGACTCTTTTTGAATAATTATGATTAGAAAAAGAACCTTTTACGACAAGTACATAAAAAGAATTATAGATTTTTTACTTTCTTTAATCGGGATAATTATTTTAAGTCCTGTTTTATTGATTGTTTCTATTATGGTAAGAACAAAATTAGGTTCTCCTATTTTATTTAAACAGGAAAGACCTGGGTTAAATGGTAAAATTTTTAAAATGTATAAATTTAGAACTATGACAAATGAGACTGATGAAAACGGAGAGCTTCTTCCTGATGAAGTTAGGCTTACAAAATTCGGTCAATTCCTTAGATCATCAAGTCTTGATGAACTTCCGGAAATGTTTAATATATTAAAAGGTGATATGAGTATTGTAGGTCCAAGACCTCTTTTAGTAAAATATCTTCCTTTATATAGTGAAAGACAATCTCACAGACATGATGTAAGACCGGGGCTTACAGGTTATGCACAGGTTAATGGCAGAAATGCGATAAGCTGGGAAGAAAAGTTTGAACTTGATATATTTTATGTAAACAATTCTTCTTTTATGGTGGATTTAATGATATTCTTTAAAACCATTAAAAAGGTTTTTGACAGAGAAGGAATAAGCAGTGATACTTCTGTAACAATGGAAGAATTTAAAGGTTCAAGAGAAGCTGAAGAGGTTGTATAATGAATAAAGTTGTTGTAATAGGCGGCGGTGGACATGCTAAGGTTGTTATTGACATTATAAAGAAAAACGGTTATAAAGATGATGAAATAGCTGTTTTAGATGATAATTTGAATATAGGAACAAAAATTCTAAATGTAGAAGTAAGGGGAAAAGTTAAAGATTGTATTCAATTTCCCAAAGATACAAAGTTTATTATTGCAATTGGAAATAATAAAGTAAGAGAAAAAATAGCAAATGAATATAAATTTAACTATACATCATTTATTCATCCCAAAAGTATAATCGCTGAAGATGTAAAGATAGGTGATGGTTGTGTAGTAATGGCAGGAGCAGTAATAAACAGTGGTAGTGTAATATCAGATCATGTTATTGTTAATACATCAGTTTCAATAGACCATGACAGCAAAATTGATGATTTTGCTCATCTTTCTCCCGGAGTTCATATGGGAGGAACTGTTAAAATAGGTAAAAGAAGCTGGATTGGTGTAGGAAGCAGTGTAAAAAACAATATTACAATATGCGAAGATGTTACTGTTGGTGTAGGCAGTGTCGTAGTTAAAGATATAAAAGAAAAAGGTGTTTATATCGGCTGTCCTACTAAAAAATTAAACAAGTGTATGGAGTAATAAATGAAGATTTGGATTTTAAACCATTATGCTACAAATATGTATTTTGACGGACTTGGCAGACATCAAAGTTTTGCAAAATACTTAATAAAAAAAGGACATGAAGTAAAAATATTTTGTGCCAGTACGGTTCATAACAGCGATGAAGTTGTTGATCTTGGTGGCAGACAATATATTGAAAAAAAAGGTATGGATAATGTTCCTTACATTTTTGTAGATACATCTATATATAAAGGTAACGGTGTTTCAAGAATAAAAAATATGTATTCTTATTACAAAAATGTAAAAAAAGTTGTAAGTGAATATATACAAAAAGAAGGAAAACCTGATGTAATATATGCTTCGTCTGTTCATCCTCTTGCACTTGTTGCTGGAATAAAATTAAAGAAAAAATTTAATATACCATGTATAAATGAAATAAGAGATCTTTGGCCCGAAAGTCTTATAGAATATGGTATAATAAATAGAAATAGTTTTATTGCAAAGATTCTTTATAAAGGTGAAAAATGGATTTATAAAAAATCTGATGCAGTACTTTTTACAATTCCCGGTGGAGAAAAATATATTGTTGACAGAAACTGGATATTAGATATTCCGTTAAGTAAAATATTTTATATAAATAACGGCGTTGATCTTGAAGAATTTGAATATAATAAACAAACTTATCAGTTAGATGATGAGGATTTAGAAAATGATCAAATATTTAAAATCGTATATGCAGGTTCAATCAGAGATGTAAACAATGTTGATGAAATATTGTCAATGGCAGATATCTATAAAGAAAAGGGAATAAACAATATTAAATTTATAATTTACGGAGACGGTCCAAGAAAAGAACCGCTTGAAAATTTAGCTTTAAAATTAAGACTTGACAATGTTGTATTTAAAGGAAGAGTAGAAAAGAAATATATTCCATTTATTCTTTCAAAAAGTAATCTTAATTTAATAAGCGGTATTTCCGGTAATATAGGTGCTTATGGCGTAAGTTGGAATAAACTTTTTGAATACATGGCAAGCGGTAAACCTATATGTGCAAATTATAATCTTGGAGATTTTAATTTAATAGAGGATAATAAAGTAGGAATTTGTAAGAAGTATACTGATTTAAAACAGTACTGTGACGATATAGAAAAAATTGTTTTAGATAATGAAAATTATAATGAACTTTGTGAAAATGCGAAAAACGCAAGCATTGAGTTTAGTTTTGATAAATTAACCGATAAATTAATTGATGTGATAAATTATATTATTAAGTAAAGTAGGGTGAAACGTATGAAAAATGAACTTTTAAAGAAAATTGAAAACAAAGAAATAGTTGTAGGTGTTGTAGGTCTTGGATATGTAGGTCTTCCTCTTGCAGTTGAAAAGGCAAAAGCAGGATATAAAACAATAGGTTTTGACGTTCAAGCAAGCAAAGTACAAATGGTAAATGAAGCAAAAAACTATATTGGAGATGTTGTTGACAGCGATTTAAAAGAGCTTGTTGAATCTAAGATGTTATCTGCAACAACTGATTTTAGTTTTGTAAAAGATGTTGATTTTATTGCGATTTGTGTTCCAACACCTCTTGATAAACATCAACAACCTGATATTTCTTATGTAAAGAATTCAAGCATAGAAATAGCAAAATATTTAACAAAAGGTACAATGGTTGTATTGGAATCAACAACTTATCCTGGTACAACAGAAGAGCTTATTAAACCAATTTTGGAAGAAGGTTCCGGATTAAAATGCGGAGAAGATTTTTATTTAGGTTTCTCTCCTGAAAGAGTTGACCCAGGTAACTTAATATATAAAACAAAGAATACACCTAAAGTTGTTGGAGCAATAGGTGAAGATGCAACAGAAGTAATTGCAAAAATGTATAGTTCAGTTTTAGAAGGTGATATTTATACAGTTTCATCTCCTGCTGTTGCAGAAATGGAAAAGATTCTTGAAAACACATATAGAAACATTAATATCGGTTTGGTAAACGAACTTGCAATGCTTTGTCATGAAATGGGAATAAGCTTATGGGAAGTAGTTGATGCTGCAAAAACAAAACCATATGGTTTCCAAGCTTTTTATCCAGGTCCAGGTCTTGGTGGACATTGTATTCCTCTTGATCCATATTATTTATCATGGAAAGCAAGAGAATATGGTTTTCATACATCAATGATTGAAAGTTCAATGATGATTAATGATAAAATGCCTGAATACTGTGTAGAAAGAGCAATGAAAATATTAAATAAACATGGAAAAGCTTTAAGCAAATCAAATGTACTTGTTCTTGGGGTTGCTTATAAACAAGATATTGACGATTACAGAGAATCTCCGGCAATAGATGTAATTGAAATACTTGAACAAAACGGTGCTAATACTGAGTTTTATGATCCATATATAAGTGAATACAAACACGAAGGAAAAGTAAAAAAAGGTATTGAAAAAATTGACGGAGAAATTATTTCTTCATATGATTTAATAGTAATAACTGCATCTCATAGCAATGTTGATTATGAAATGGTAAGTAAAAATGCTAAGGCAATTTTTGATACAAAAAATGCCATGAAAGAAATTGAAAACAGAGATAATATTGAAGTTTTATAATTAGGAGAATGAAAATGAAATATGCATTAATTGGTTGTGGAAGAATATCAACAAATCATATAAAAGCAGCCGTAAACAATAAATTGGAAATTGTCGCTGTTTGCGATATTTTAGATGAAAGAATGGAAGAGCTTCTTTCTAAACATGATTTACAAAATGATGAAAGTATAAAAAGATACAATGATTATAAGGTTATGGTTGAAGAAGTTAAACCTGAGCTTGTTAGTATTGCAACAGAAAGTGGTTCTCATGCTGAAATAGCTTTATATTTAATAGATAAAGGAATAAACGTAATAATTGAAAAACCTATGGCGATGAGCATTAAAGATGCTGATGAAATAATAAAAAGATCAGAAGAAAAAGGTGTAAAAGTATCTGCTTGTCATCAAAACAGATTTAATATTGCAGTTCAAGAAATGAGAAAGGCTCTTGAAAGCGGAAGATTCGGTAAACTTTCTCATGGTTCAATTCATGTTAGATGGAACAGAAATAAAAATTATTATGAACAAGCACTATGGAGAGGAACATGGAAAGAAGACGGCGGAGCCTTAATGAATCAATGTATTCATGGAATTGACTTGCTTAGATGGATGATGGGAGATGAAATCGAAGAAGTTTACGGAGTTACAAAACAACAATTTCATGACTATCTTGAAGCCGAAGATGTTGGAATGGCTGTAGTGAAATTTAAAAATGGTGCAGTTGGAACAATAGAAGGAACAACAAATGTATATCCTAAAAATCTTGAAGAAACTTTATATTTATTCGGAGAAAAAGGAACTGTTAAACTTGGCGGAAAATCTACAAACAATATTGATGTTTGGGATTTTGCAGATGAAACAGATGAAGACAATAAAAATAAAGGTCTTGAAGAACAAACAAGTAATGTTTACGGAAACGGGCATACATCTTTATTCAGAGATGTTATAGAAGCAATTGAACAAGACAGAAAACCTTATGTTGATGCAGTTGCAGGAAGAAATGCTCTTGAACTTGTTTTAAGTATATATAAATCACAAAAAGAAGGTAAAGCCGTAAAACTTCCTTTAGATGATTTTGCAAGTACTGATATGAAAGGTGAATTTTAATGAGTGAATATTTCGTTCATGAATCCAGCTATATAGATGAAGATGTCATAATTGGTAAAAATACCAAGATATGGCATTTTTGTCATATTCAAAAGGGTGCAAGAATAGGTGATAACTGTTCTTTCGGTCAAAATGTTAATGTATCAAATAACGTAAAAATAGGTAATGGTTGTAAAGTTCAAAACAATGTATCAATATACGAAGGTGTAGAACTTAAAGATTATGTTTTTTGCGGCCCTTCAATGGTTTTTACAAATGATTTAACACCAAGAGCAAAATATCCAAAAGGACCGAGTGGTTATAAAAAAACATTACTTGACACAGGCTGTAGTATAGGTGCAAATGCGACAATCGTTTGTGGAAATAAAATCGGTAAATGGGCAATGATTGCATCCGGTGCTGTTGTAACAAAAGATGTGCCAGATCATGCTCTTTATGCAGGTGTTCCTGCAAGACAAATTGGATATGTATGCGAATGTGGAAATGTACTAAATGAAGATTTGAAATGCAGTTGTGGAAGAGAGTATAGAAAAGAAAGTAATGGTCTTGTAAGGAGTAATAATGATTAAGGTTTGTCATATGACCAGCGCACATAAACCTAATGATATTAGAATTTTTGAAAAAGAATGTGTTTCTTTGGCAAAAAAAGAAGAATACGATGTGTATCTGGTTGCAAAAGGTGAAAGTTATCAAAGTAAAAATGTAAATATTGTAGGAATAGGTGAAATAAATAGAGGCAGAATATCAAGAATGCTTTTTACAGCTAAGGATATTTATAAAAAAGCTCTTGAAGTAGATGCTGATATATATCATTTTCATGACCCTGAGCTTCTTCCTTACGGTTTGAAATTAAAGAAAAAAGGTAAGAAGGTAATTTTTGACAGTCATGAAAATTACAGTGAACAAATAAAGGAAAAGTATTATATTCCAAAGATTTTAAGAGGATTTATTTCAAAAGTATTTAAAAGTTATGAAAGCAAAGTAACGAAAAAAATAGATGCTGTCATCTTTCCTTGTCCAATGTTTGGAAAGCATCCTTTTGAGGGTAGAAGTAAAAGATGTGTATATATAAATAATACTCCTATACTTGAAGAATTATATGATAAATATAATGAAAAAGATAAAGATTATTCTAAACCTGTTGTATGTTATGCCGGAGGACTTAATGTAAACAGAGGAATAACAAAATTAATAGAAGGTAGCTATAAAGCCGATGCTAAATTAATTCTTGGAGGAAATTTTGTTCCTAACTCATATGGTGAAGAATTAAAGCAAAAGGAAGAATATAAATGTGTAGACTTTAGAGGATATTTAAATAGAGATGAAGTATTGAATATGTATGAAGAATCTACAATTGGCGCAAATGTTCTTTTAAATATTGGGCAGTATTCTGTTCTTTCAAATTTATCTACCAAGATATATGAATTTATGTCTATGGGGCTTCCTGTTATAAGTAATGATTATCCATACGCAAGAGAAGTAATGGAAGAATATAAATTTGGTTTGGTTGTTGATTCAAGTAATAGTGATGAAATTGCTAAAGCTATAACTTATTTAAGTAATAATCCCGATATTGCAAAACAAATGGGTGAAAACGGAAGAAAAGCAATTAAAGAACATTTTAATTGGAGTGTAGATGAAAAAGTTTTATATGATTTATATTTAGATATATTGAAATAGTGAGGATAGATATGGAATTTAGAGATTTAAAAACTCAATACAGAGTATTGAAAGATGATATAGACAAAGCATGTGAAGAAGTAATGTTAAACTGCAATTTTATAAGTGGAAAACAAGTTGAAGAACTTGAAAAAGAACTTGCAGAATATGTAGGTGTTAAACATTGTGTAACTTGTGCAAATGGTACAGATGCTCTTTCTCTTGCTTTAATGTCTTGGAATATTGGTAAGGGAGATGCTGTTTTTGTTCCTGATTTTACTTTCTTTGCTTCAGGTGAAGTAGTATCACATATAGGGGCCACTCCTATATTTGTAGATGTAGATAAAGACAGCTTTAATATTTGTCCTAAAAAGCTTGAAAAAGCTATTTTAAAAATTAAGGAAGAGGGAAAACTAACTCCTAAAGTTATTGTTGCTGTTGATTTATTTGGACTTCCTGCAGATTATAAAGAAATAAGAAAAATAGCTGATAAATATGGTTTATTTATTCTTGAAGACGGAGCACAAGGCTTTGGTGGTGAACAAGATGGTAAAAAAGCATGTAGTTTTGGGGATATAAGTACAACTTCTTTCTTCCCTGCAAAACCTCTTGGCTGTTACGGAGACGGTGGAGCTGTATTTACTAACGATGATAACATTTGTGAACTTTTAAAATCTTATAGAGTACATGGAAAAGGTTCTATGAAATACGATAACGTAAGAATTGGTGTTAATTCAAGATTAGACACAATTCAGGCTGCAATTTTAAAAATAAAACTTAGAGCATTTAAAGATTATGAATTAAAAGATGTTAATGATGCCTCAAAAAAATATACAAAAGCATTAAAAGATATTGTTAAAACTCCTGTAATTAAAGATGGGTTTTATTCAAGTTATGCTCAGTACACTCTTACTTTGGAAAGTAGAGAAATAAGAGAAGGTCTTCAAGCTTTCTTAAAAGACAATGGTATTCCTACGATGATATATTATCCAAAACCAATGCATGAACAAAAAGCATTTGATTATTTAGATTATAAAGGTGAAGATTTTGAAAACACAAATATGCTTTGCGATTGTGTTTTATCAATTCCAATGCATCCTTATTTAAAAGATGAAGATATTGATTTTGTTGCAGATAAAATCAAAGAATTTTTCAGTGGCAGGAAATAAATGAAAATTTTATTAATAGGGAATGCAAATTCTTTTTGGATAAAAGAATATGTACAATATGTACTTTTAAATGAGGAAAATGATATTTTCATCGTATCAAAACCGGTGACAAATAAGGAATTTAAGTATTTTTATTCAAATAGTTCTGTTCAAATTTTAAATACAGATAAGGGAACATTTTTAATTGACTTTATCCCCAAAATCAGAACTCTTGTAAATATGAGAAAAAAAGTAAAAAAAGAGTTCAAAAGAGGAATGTTTGATGTGATTCATATTCATTCTGTTCCAAGCAATTTTATGATTAAATTCTTAAGTAAGAAAATAATAAAATATGGTAAGAGCCTAATTTGCACATACTGGGGATCTGATTTATTATCAAAAAGCAAGGAACAGTTAGAAAATGCCATACCTTGCCTTGAAAAAGCTAAGTACATATCTTATTCTTCTGATGGAATGGATAAATATTTCCATGATGTATTTGGAGATATTTATAATAGTAAAATTCAACGTGCTAAGTTTGGTATATCAATTTATGATGTTATAAACCAAGTAAAAAAAGAAAAAACAAAAGAAGAATGTAAAGAATTTTTAGGGATAAATAAAAATAAAATAAGTGTTGCAATAGGGTATAATGGTAACAAAAGACAACATCACTTAGATGTAATAAAAGAGATTGCAAAATTAAATAAAGAAACATTGGATAAAGTATGCTTGATAGTTCAATTAAGTTATGGGCTTTCAAGTGAGGAATATCGACAAGAAATTTTAGATGAATTAAATAAAATAGATGTTGAATTTGTTGTAATAGATGATTTCTTGGATAAATTAAAATCAGCAATGTTAAGACTTGCAACTGATATTTTTGTTCATGCACAGGAAAGTGATGCATTTTCTGCATCAATACAAGAATGTGTATATGGAGGAAGTATTCTTATAAATCCATCTTGGATAATGTATAAAGAATTTGATAATGTTGGAATAGATTATTTAACATATAATTCTTATAAACAAATAGGAGAATATATAAATAATATTATTGAGGGGAAAGTTGATATAGACAATTCTGATAAAGTCAATCTTTTATATGATAAATATTCATGGCAAGCAGTAAAAGAAGATTGGTTAAAGTTATATAGTTAATACATTGGAGTAAAGTTATGAATAACCTTTTAATTAACGTTATTAATAAAATAAGTAATTGGAATCAAAGAGTATCAAATGAGAATAAAGCTAAAATACTTGTTTTTAGCTTTTTCTTATTATTTGTCAATATGATGCTTTCTACATCGGGTGTATATAAAGGCAGTACATCAATAGCAGCATTTATAGGTGTAGTTATTACTTTTGTAATAATGTGCTTAAGTATACATAAAATAGATAAAATTGAATTTAACAAAGCAGTAATGATTTTATACTATATAGTTGGACTTTGTTTTCTAATGTCAGCAATTTTGCATAAAGTTGTTGCTTTTGTTTTGCTTGCATTGATACTTTTGTTTTTATTTCCTGTTTTTTACATAATTTTTAATGCAAAGAAAAACTATAATGAATTTTTAATCTTACTTTCAAAAGGGGCAAAGTATAGTTATATTTTAATGATAATTGTTTCAATTATTATTTCTCCATTATCAGATGGACAGTATGCATCTTTTTTAGGTAATCCAAATGGTCTGGGAGCTTTTGTTTCTGTGATATTTGCTTCTTTGCTTTACTTATATGAAGTACAAGAAGGAAAAAAGAATAAAATAATAAATATGTTTTTAATAGGAAGTATATTTGCTTTTACAATATTCACTAAATCAAGAACGACTTATTTATGTTTGGGATTTTCATTTATTGTATATTTAATATATTTGTTTATAAACAAAAGATATACAATAAAAAATATAATAATGAAAATATTAAAGATTTTTATTTCTGCTGTTTTAGGCACAGTAATAATATTTGTTTGTCTAACATATGTAAATGGATTTATTTTAAAAATGGAAGAAAATATCCTTGGCTCATCCTTTAAGGTTGTGTTTGATCCTCATAGCAGTTATAACGAAATTACAGATTTGGGAAGTCAAATTTCCAGTGCTGCCGATAGAGGAAAAAAAGGAATAGGAAACAGCGATTCTTTGTCTTCAGGAAGAGCTGAAATATGGAGAACTTATCTAAATGATTTAAATATTACAGGTCATAATGCAGATAAACTTAAAGTTTTGTATCAAGGTGGGTATATAGAAGCAAATGCACATAATACATATTTGCAAATAGCACATAGCGCAGGTATAATAGCAGGAATAAGCTTTATTGTCTTAAATTTAATGTTTGCATACTATCTACTCAGAATTCTTTTTAAGGGAATAAAAGAAAGATATTTAGATGAAAAATATTTATTTTTAGGTGGTATGTTAATAAGCTGTGAGATAACAATGGTTTTATCGTCAGTATATTATCCATATATAAGTGCAGTTTCGTTGTTTTATTATTTTATAATAGGGTATTTGTTTAACAAAAAGAAATATTTAGATATTTAATTGAAATAATGTATAAAGTAAATTGGAGAGTAATATGAGTCAAAAAATATCTTCAGGGAATGTTGTGATAAATCTAATATGGAAGTTTATGGAGCGTATCAGTGTACAAGCCATTAATTTAATTATTCAAATTCTTCTTTCAAGAAAACTTTTTCCGGAAGATTTTGCGGCAGTGGCTATTATTACTGTATTTATAAACATTGCTACAATATTTGTTCAAAGCGGTTTTGGAACGGCTTTAATTCAAAAAGCGGAAATAGATGAAATTGACAGTTCTTCTATATTTTATTTTAGCATCACCGCTTCAATAGTATTATATGTTGTGTTATATTTTATTTCACCCCTTGTTTCTGCTTATTATAATATTGAAATTTTAAAATATCTTCTTAGAGCGGAAGGAATAATACTTGTATTTGGGGCATTCAATACAGTACAACAGGCAATTATGGCAAGAAATCTTGAATTTAGAAAAAACTTCAGAGCAAGTTTACTTGGTTGTATTTCTGCCGGGATTTCAGGCGTAGCTCTTGCATATGCGGGAGCGGGGATTTGGGCCCTTGCAATATCAACAATAGTTAATAATTTTGTTTTGACGGTTGTATTGTGGTTTAGCGTAAAATGGAGACCAAAGCTCGTTTTTTCTGCAAAAAGAGTAAAAACATTATTTTCATTTAGCTGGAAACTTGTTTGTTCATCTCTTGTAAGCACCTTTTATACAAATATCAGAACCTTAATAATAGGTAAGGCTTTTAATCAAAAAACACTTGGGTATTACAATAGGGGGGACATGCTTGGTTCAAGTCTTATGAACGGACTTACAGGTGCAATTTCATCAGTAATGTTGCCTGTTCTTTCAACAAAGCAGGATAGGGTAGATGAACTTAAGAAAATGCTTAGAAGAACAATGTCTATAAACTGTTTTGTTATTTTTCCTGTTATGTTTGGTCTTGTTGCTGTTTCTAAACCTTTAATAGTAATTTTATTTACGGGAAAATGGCTTCCTGCTGTTCCTTTCATGAGGATAGTTTGTATAGCCTATGCTTTTTATCCAATGCATTCTGCAAATCTACAAGCTATTAACGCAATAGGAAGAAGTGATGTTTCTTTAAAGCTTGAAGTTATAAAGAGAGTTATGGGGCTATGTTTAATAGGACTTAGTTTCCCGTTTGGTGTTTATGCAATTGTTGGAAGTGAAATAGTATTTTCATTGCTTGCAACAGTTGTAAACGGATTTCCGAATAAAAAACTTATTAACTATTCAATAAAAGAACAATGGAGAGATATTTTCCCATATTTATTGGTGTCAATAGTAATGTGCGTTATTGTATATGGTATAAGTCTTGTTTTAAGCGTAAATAATATTATTTTGTTATTAATTCAAATATTATCCGGTATATGTATTTATGTTTTAGGATGCCATTTATTAAAACTTGAAGCATATGCATATATGGTTGGTAAAATAAAGGGATTTATAAGAAAAAGAAAATAAAGCAAGGATTTATTTTTCCTTGCTTTTTTTATTTTTTCCTGTATGCTCATATTCTTTAATTAATTCAAGCAGTTTATTTCTCGCATCTTTAAGAGATCCTACTTCATCAATAAGTCCAATTTTAACTGCGTCTTCACCCACTAAAACAGAACCCATATCGTTTACCAGCTCATCTGTATTTAACATTATTTTTGTAAAAACATCTTTATCTACATTTGAATGTTCTATTACAAAGTCTGTTATTCTTTCCTGCATTTTCTGGAAATATAAGAAACTTTGCAAAACTCCTATTACAAGCCCTGTTGTTCTTATAGGGTGTATCATCATGGTTGCAGAAGGTGTAATAAAAGAATAGTTACCGCTTACGGCTAATGGGACACCAATGCTGTGACTTCCTCCAAGCACCAATGTTACGCAAGGTTTACTCATTCCGGAGATTAATTCTGATATTGCAAGCCCCGCTTCTACATCTCCTCCCATTGTATTTAAAATAAGAAGAACTCCTTTTATTTCTTCTTTTTCTTCAACATCCATAATCATCGGAATAATATGTTCGTATTTTGTTGATTTTTTTGGAGAAGAAGCTTCAACATGCCCTTCAATTTCTCCGATTATCGTTATAGTTTGAATTCCGCTTGAATAAAAGTCATTTGTTTGTCCAAGCTCTTTTAACTTGTTTATGGTTTCCTCATCAAAATTTTCTTCATGAGACATATCAAACTCTATTTCATTATTTATTTTTTTCATTTTCTATCCTTTCAAAAGTAATAAAATAAGAAGGAACTTTGTTCTGTTTTATTTTGTCTGTTAATGAAAAAAATATGTGTTATATTTTGCATAAAATAAAAAAAGAACGGGTAACCGTTCTTTTTTTACTATTTAATAAGGTTTGTATGTAATACGTTAACCGCATCTTTTGCTTGTTTTGTATCAACAAGTACTGATACTGTTGTACTTGAGTCAGAAGATTGATGAACAAAAATATTGTTTGAGTATAAAGCTGCAATTATTTTTGCAACAACTCCCGGAACACCTTTCATTCTTCCCATAATTGTTATTTTTGTAAATCCTTCTGTTATTGTATATTCAAGACCTAATTTTGTCATTACTCTATCAACTATATGTTGTTTATCTGTATCAATTATAAATGTTTTTCTGTCAGGGAAAATATTTATCATATCAATAGAAACTTCTTGATCTGCAAGAACTTCGAATAATTTATCTTCTTTCTTAATATCTGTAAATTTAATATCAACTTGGCTACAACCATCCATTGAAGTAACTGCAGAGAAATGTTTGTCACTGAAAATATCTTGTGGAGTATCTTCGATTCTTGTTCCACCATAATATCTTCCTTTTTGTGTATTTAAAATTGCAATAGGAACATCTGCTTTCATTGCATATTCTACTGCTCTTGGGTGAATAACCTTTGCACCATATTCTGCAAGTTGGAATACTTCATCGTAGTCTACTGTTTCAATTAATTCTGCATTTTCAACAACTCTTGGGTCTGCTGTCATTACACCGTCAACATCTGTATAAATTTCAACAAGTTCAGCATTTAAAGCTGCACCAAGCGCTGTTGCTGTAATATCACTTCCGCCTCTTCCAAGAGTTAGGATTTGTCCGTTTTTGCTCATTCCTTGGAATCCTGCAACAACAGGAACGATATCTTGATTTAGAAGTTCTAATAATCTGCTTGTATCTATTTTTACTATTTTTCCATCACCATAATTTTCGTTTGTAACAATACCAGCTTGTCCACCTGTAAGAGCTCTTGCGTTTATTCCTTTTGCTCTTATTTCTTCACTTACAACAACTGTTGTAATAATTTCACCGCAGCTTGCAAGTAAATCTTTGTTTCTTAAGTTAGCATTTTTTGTATCGGGAAGTAAACTTAAAAGAGAATCTGTGGCGTATGGTTCAGGTTTTCTTCCCATAGCCGAAACTACAATAATAGGTTTAAGTCCATCATCGATTGCATCGATCATGTTTTTTATAATCATACTTCTTGATTTTGCTGTATTTACACTTGTTCCACCATATTTTTGCACAATAATTTTCATGTTTTAAACCTCTGTATACTTAATTTTTTATATCTACCATTATTGTATCCATTCCAATTTTTACAATGTTTTCCCAAGCTATTGCACGGTATTGTACTTCACCTGAAAAGAAGGTTCTGACCTTTCCTTGTGGAATTAATACTGCTTCTATTTTACCTTCTTTTTCATTAATTTTCAAGTCGCAATTGCCTAAAACCCCCATTTTTTCACCGTTATTTATATTTACAATTATTCTATCCTTTAAATCAGACAAATTCATATGTTTCACCTCTTTTAAGTATATGAAAATATCTATGGAATATTAATGAAACTTTATGTAAATATATAGTTTTATGTATATTATATTTTCTTGAAATTGTTTGCATTTGTATATATAATTAAATTAAGATAAAGTATGAAAGGATGTGAGGGAAATGCTAGATGCAGAACAAAAAAAATTGGTAAAAAAATACTGCCTTTATCCAAGTCTTTCATTAACATTTTTAATTGTTTGTTTAACAATTGGAATTCTTTGGTTAATTTTAAACATGCTTGGAGATTTGGTTTTTAATTCTACTACAGTTTATACTATAGGTATTTGGGTGTATATTGGTATTGTATTGGTTTATTTGATACTTTTTGTTTATTGTTTTTTATGTACAAAGCTTGGAATGAGAAAAGAAAAGTGGACTAAAATTGTAGAGTATGCAGATGTTAGATTATCAAATAAAGATTATTCAAAAAGTATAAGCGCTCTTTTAGGTGCAAGAGGAGTTTCAACTTTACTTGATTTATCTGATAATCAGAGTTTAAAAAACGCTTCTGATGCTTTAGATGTTGCTTCTGCCATAGGTAGTGTTGCAATGGTTGCTTCAATGACAAATGAATTAAGTTCTAATGCAAAAACAGTCGCAAGAGTTTTTGATGTTGAAATTCCTAAAGCAAGAAAATACGTTTTATCAATAGTATTTATTCCGATTATTTTGTTGGTAGCTACATATATTCCTCATTTTATTTTTTCCGCAAATAATGCAAATAATCAAACTCTGCTTGCATCAAAATCTGTATATGCATTACAACGCTCATTTGAAACAGATTGCGTGAATGTAAGAATTGATGATCCTCTTGAAAAATATAATTCTCATGGATATGATGTTGCGGGATATTTATATGATTATGATGAAGAGTATAATTCAAATATAAATGTAAGTGTAAATAATGAAGGATTAATAGAAGAGATAACTTACAGTATTGATATTGATATAAATAAAAGCAAAGAAGAAAATTTAGAAAAAGCTAAATTAGATATTTTAAAATTAAATGTAATGTTAAATGATGCAAATGTAAAAGCATTGTTTAATGAACTTCTTGAAGAGTATGAACTACCTAAAGAATTTTGTGATAAATTTATGGAAGGTTCATATTACGAAAAAATAAATTATAGCGTTAATGAAAATGTTGATATAGATTACTTTACAGAAACTAGGGAAGATTATGATGAGTATAGTTCATCTTATATTTATTTCACAATAGAAGCAGCTGAAAAATAAAAAGAAAGCAATATGCTTTCTTTTTTATATTCCGCTGTGGCCGAATCCTCCAGCCCCTCTTTTTGTATCGTCAAGTTTTTCTACCTCAACAAATTCTGCAATTTCATGTTTTGCAATGATCATTTGAGCTATTTTCATTCCCGGAGTTATTGTAAATGGTTCGTTTTTTAATGTTGTAAGTATTATTCCTATTTCTCCTCTGTAATCAGAATCAATAGTACCTATTCCGTTTACTAAAGTTACACCATGTTTTAAACTAAGTCCGCTTCTTGCTCTTATTTGTGCCTCGTATCCCAAAGGAAGTTTTATAAATATTCCTGTAGGTATAAGTTTAATTTCCCCCATGTTTACCGTAATATCTTCATCAATATTTGCATATAAGTCTACTCCTGCGCTTCCACTTGTTGCATATTCCGGTAGGGGATATTTTGATTTATTTATTATTTCTATTTTAATTTTATCCATTTTTTTCTCCAAAAATTTATATAAATTATAGTTTTTTGTTAAGTATATCATATATAATATTTAATGCCTAATTTTTTATAAAAAAACTTGATGAAAATTGTTTTATTAATGCATTTAAAATGCTTTACAATGATTTTCATTTATGATATAATTTTTAAGCTATGTACCTTAGGCTTAGTTTATGGAATCTCCGACTTTAAGCTAGGTTATAGGCGAATAAAATTAATATAAAGGAGACAGATAAATGTCAATAACAAAAGAAAAAAAACAAGAAGTAATAAGCAAATTTCAAAAACATGATAAGGATACAGGTTCTCCTGAAATCCAAATCGCTATTTTAACAAGCAGAATCAATACTTTAAATGAACATTTCAAAAAGAATCCTAAAGATCATCATTCAAGAAGAGGTCTTCTTATGATGGTAGGTAAAAGAAGAAGACTTTTAGATTATGTTGCTAAAAAAGATATTGAAAAATACAGAAAATTAGTTAAAGAACTTAACTTAAGAAAATAATTTAGCATTAAAAAGGCGGATTTTTTTCGCCTTTTTTTATGATATGTGGAGGAAAGATTTTAAATGAAGAAAGTGTTTACAACTGATTTCCTTGGCAGAGAATTAAGCGTTGAAGTTGGCGAACTTGCCCAAATGGCAAATGGCAGTGTATTTATTTCTTATGGAGATACACAAGTACTTGTAAATGCATGTATGGCTAAGGAAGCAAAAGAGGGAATAGATTTTTTCCCATTAAGTGTATATTATGAAGAAAAAATGTATTCTGTAGGTAAAATTCCCGGTGGATTCTTAAAAAGAGAAGGTAAAGCCAGCGAAAAAGCAACTCTTACTTGCAGACTTATAGATAGACCTCTTAGACCATTATTTGACAAAGGATTTAGAAACGAAGTTCAAGTAGTTGCAACAGTTATGGGTGTTGAACAAGATAATTCACCTGAAATAACAAGTATTCTTGGTGCATCTCTTGCTCTTGGAATTTCTGATATTCCTTTTGACGGCCCTGTAGGAGCTGTTCAAGTTGGATTAATAGATGGTGAACTTGTTTATAATCCAACAAGTGAACAAAGAGCAAAAAGTGATTTAAACTTAACTGTAGCAGGCACAAGCGAAGCTGTTTTAATGGTTGAAGCTGGTGCAAACGAAGTAAGCGAAGAAACTATGATTGATGCAATAATGGGAGCTCATGAACATATTAAAGAAATTATTAAGTTCCAAGAAGAAATCATCAAAGAAGTAGGAAAAGAAAAAGCTGATCTTCCTTACTACAGACCAAGTGAAGAAATTAAAGAAAAAATTTATGAAGAAGCTAAAAAAGGATTTAGAGAAGCTTATAATATTCATGAAAAACAAGCAAGAGAAGACAGAGTTGAAGAAGTAAAAGCAGAAATCCTTGATAAATATTTAGAAGAGTATCCTGATAATGAGCTTGACTTTAATGAAATCTTTACTAAGATTTTAAAACAAATAGTAAGGGATATGATTACTAACGAAGGAATCAGACCTGACGGTAGAAAGGTTGATGAAATAAGACCAATTACTTGTGAAGTAGGAAAAGTAAGAAGAGCTCATGGCTCAGGCCTTTTCACAAGAGGACAAACTCAAGTTATGTCTATGGCTACTCTTGGTGCTATCAGTGATGAACAAATTATTGACGGTATCGGAGAAGAAACAAGTAAAAAATATATGCACCACTATAATTTCCCATCATATTCAGTTGGGGAAACAGGTCCAATGAGAGGTCCTGGAAGAAGAGAAATTGGACATGGTGCTTTAGCTGAAAGAGCATTACTTCCTGTAATTCCTTCACAAGATAAATTCCCATATACAATAAGAGTTGTATCTGAAGTTCTTGCTTCAAACGGCTCAACATCACAAGCAAGTGTTTGTGGTTCTACTCTTTCATTAATGGATGCAGGTGTTCCAATTAAAGCTCCTGTTGCCGGAATTGCTATGGGACTTATAAAAGAAGAAAGCAAAGTGTCTGTTCTTTCTGATATTCAAGGTGTAGAAGACTTCTACGGAGACATGGACTTTAAAGTTGCCGGTACAAGAAAAGGTATCACAGCTATTCAAATGGATATCAAAATCAAAGGTATTGATAAAGCTATTTTAACTGAAGCTTTAGCAAGAGCTAAAAAAGGTAGATATCACATATTAGATAAAATGAGTACTGCTATTGAAACTCCAAGAGAAGAAGTAAGCAAATATGCTCCTAAAATTTTAACACTTAAAATAGACGAAGATAAAATCAAAGATGTAATTGGACCAAGCGGTAAAATGATTAACAAGATCATAGATGCAACTGGTGTTAAAATTGATATTCTTGAAGATGGACAAACTTATGTAGGTGCTGTTGAATTAGATGCAGCTAAAAAAGCTGTTCAAATGATTGAAGATATTACAAGAGAAGTTCAAGAAGGCGATACTTATGTAGGTAAAGTAGTAAGAATTATGGACTTTGGTGCTTTTGTTGAAATTCCTGGTGGAAAAGAAGGACTTGTTCATATTTCAAAATTAGCTCATGAAAGAGTTAATAAAGTAACAGATATTCTTAATGTAGGTGATGAAGTTAATGTTAAGGTTATCGAAATAGATAAACAAGGAAGAATCAATTTATCAAGAAAAGCATTACTTCCAAAACCTAAAAAAGAAGAAAAAAAGATTGACGAAAATAAAAACGAAGATAAAAAAACAGAAGAATAAAAATTTAAAAGCGGGGTGTTAACTTCGCTTTTAAAGCATATAAATAGATATATAACGGAGGATATTATGACTACAATTCAAGCCATAATTTTAGGTATAGTTCAAGGGCTTACAGAGTTTTTACCTGTAAGTAGTTCCGGACATTTGGTAATTTTACAAAATTTTATGGGAATAGGGGAAGGTAGTTTAGAATTTACTATTGTACTTCATTTAGGGACTTTGCTTGCTGTTGTTATAGCATATTATGGATCAATATGGAATATGTTTAAAGAATTCTTCTTAATGCTTGCAGATATTATTACATTGAAAGGTCCAATGCTTGATAAAAGTAAATACAGAAGATACATAGTATATATTTTATGTGCATCAGTTCCTGCTGGTATAGTAGGTGTGTTATTTGAAGATTTTATAAGTGAAAAATTTGGTTCACTTGTTATTGTTGGAATAACTCTTATGATTACAGGTGTTTTACTTGTTCTTGGAGATGCTCTTGGAAAGAATAATAGCAAACATATAGAGGCGTTAGGGCCAAAGAAATCTTTTATAATTGGTATATTCCAAATGTTTGCAATTACTCCTGGTATTTCAAGATCTGGTTCTACTATTGTAGGCGGACTTCTTTCAGGTCTTAAAAAAGAAGAAGCTATTGAGTTTTCTTTCTTAATGTCTATACCTGCTGTACTTGGATCTTTACTTTTAAAATTTAAAGATATTTTAGCAATAGGAGCTTCAACTTCTTTTGTTCCACTTATAGTAGGTTTCTTATGTGCGGCTGTTATTGGTTATTTTTCTATTGTTTTACTTAACAGCATTGTTAAGAAAGGAAAACTTTATTATTTCTCAATTTATTGTTGGATAGTAGGTTTAGCACTTATTATCTATAATATTTTAATTAGATTATAAAAAAGACACCATTTGGTGTCTTTTTTATAGTTCGTATATATAAGAAATAATATCTTCATAAGAATTGTCTTTTTTTAAATATCCATTTGGGATTGTACCTAGTTTCTTAAATCCAAGTTCTTCATATAAATGAATTGCTGCTTTGTTTGATTTTACAACTGCGTTAAATTGAAGTATTTTAAAATTAAGTTCTTTTGCTTTTAAAAGAGAATGTTCTACAAGTTTTTTTCCTATATGTTTTCCTCTCATATTTTTATCTACTGCATAGCTTGCATTTGCGATATGGGCACATCTTCCTATATTATTTGGGTGTAATATATAAAGCCCAACAATTCTATCATTAATAGTTATAACAGCAGTAAAACTTTGACTTTTAAAAAATTCAAATCCGTCTTCTTCATTTAAACAATCAATTTGAGGAAAAGCATTTGCTTGTGATACAATTTCATTCCAAATGTCAATCATATCTTCTATATCATCTTTTTTAAATTCTCTGATTATTATTTCTTCTTCCATTTTTTACTCCACATTCCATATTTTTTCTAAACTTATATTGCTTTGTTCGATAATTTTTTTTGCATTATTCCATTTTCCAATGTCATTTTTTGAATGTGCATCACTTCCTACTGCATACATAACGTTAATTCCTTCTTTTTCAATTGACTTAATATCTTCGGAATTTAATTTACTTTGTGTATCATTTATTTCAAGCATTATATTATGTTTATTAGCTTCTTTTGCAATTTTTATTATATCAACAGGTCCTCTCGTATCTGGATGAGTTATCATTTTAAGTGGATATTTATTCATTGCATTTATTATTGCATTTGTATTAATTTTCGTTTGTCTTCTCTTAAAAATACCAAATTTACAATATAGTGTGTTCATAAACTGTAAATTGAATAATGCACTTAAATTTTTAGGAATAGACATTAAATGAATTCCGCAGTATAATACTTCAATTATATCCAAAAGTTCATCATTTACATCCAAATCACCTTTTGTAGAAATTATATTTGCTTCAAGTCCCATTAAAATTTCCATATCAGGATATTTTTTTCTTAAAGATATAATTTCTTCCTTCATTTTAAGGTATGTTTCGTTTGTGTTATGTCTGGCAACCATGTGTCCAGGTCCATGTTCGCTTATTATTATCTTTTTTATTCCTTTTTCTCTTGCCGCTAAAACATTATCTTCAATTGTTCCCGTTCCATGAGAATAAACGGTGTGGCAATGAATTTCTGCTGTAAGTTTCATTATTTTATTCTTTCTTCAATCCTTTCTAAGATGAAAGATGCGATTTCATTGGTTTTAATGCTTGTAACTTGTTTTCCTTTTTCAAAGAAAACAGCATTCCCGTTACCACATGCAACCCCCATATCAGCTTCTTTTGCTTCTCCAGGTCCATTAACTGCACATCCCATAACAGCTACTGTAATAGGCTTTTTAATGTGCATTGTTTTTTTCTTTATCTCTTTTACAATTGATAGTGTGTCTGTCTTACATCTTCCACAAGTAGGGCAGGATACAATTCTTACCCCTTCTTCCATTAAACCAAGACTTGTTAAAATTTCTTTTCCTACAATTACTTCATCTGAACTTTTACCTGTAAGAGAAACACGAATAGTATCTCCTATACCTTCTTTTAGAAGTGTTCCAAGTCCAACGCTGGATCTTACTATACCAGTAAGCTCAGCACCTGCTTCCGTAACACCAAGATGAAGTGGGTAGTTATACTTTTCACTAAATAATCTGTTAGCATCTATTGTTGTTGTTACATCACTTGATTTAATTGATAATACAATATTATCATAATCAAATTCGTTAAAGTAAGATATGCTTCTATAAGCACTTTCCACCAATGCTTCCGCCGTAGGATGTTTATATTTTTCAAGCAAGTCTTTTTCAAGACTACCTGAATTTACACCGATTCTAACAGGGATATCATAGTCTTTTAAGCATTTAACAACTTCTCTTACTTTTTCTTTGCCTCCAATATTACCTGGATTAATTCTAACCTTATGTACGCCATTTTTGATTGCTGCAATTGCAACTTTATAATCAAAATGAATATCTGCAACAAAAGGTATATTTGTATTTTTTATTATTTCCGGAATAACTTCTGCTGCTTCCATATTGGGAATTGTTCCTCTTATTATATCGCATCCCAGCATTTCAAGGTCATTTATTTCTTTTATAATGCTTTTATAGTCTGTAGGAGGAAGTTTTAACATAGATTGAATTAATACAGGATTTCCTCCGCCTATAACTTTATTTCCAATTTTTACTACATTAGTTTTTTTCATTTTATAACTCTCCTAAAAAAGTTTTATTACATCCTGTACAGCTACAAATACCGCAAGTGCCATTAAAAGAATAAATCCAATGAAATGAATAGTTCCTTCTTTTTCACGATTAATAGGGAACCCTTTTATCATTTCTATAATACAAAATAGGATTCTGCTTCCATCTAAGGCTGGTATTGGAAGTAAATTAAATATACCAATATTTATTGCTAGAAGTGCGGTTATGTTTAAAACAATTATGCTACCCATGCTCATCGCTTGATTTACGATTGTTGCAACGCCTATAGGTCCTGATAATTGGTTAATACCTATTACACCTCTAATTAAACTTACAATAGCTTCAAATGTTAAATATATATACATAAAGAACGCTTTAAAAGCATTAGTAATTGTTCCTATAAAACTCCTTGAATATTCAGGATTAATTCCTATTTTGTAAGAATTAGTTGACTCATCTAAAGTAGGTGTAATTGTAGTTTGTTTTGTTTGGTTATCAGATGTTGTATAAGTTACATTTATTTTTTTACCATTTGATGATGTAATTGCATTTGAAAGATCTTCCCAGCTATTTATATTTGTATCTTCTATTTTTACAATAGTATCGCCGGCTCTAAGTCCCGAAGTATACGCAGGGGAATTTTCAAGTACATTTGATATTGTTGTTGTAGGTTCTGTACCTGCCATAGCGTATACAATCATTAAAATTATGATTGCAGTAATTAAATTCATAATAGCCCCTGCAGCTAAAACCAAAATACGTTTAAAAGGGGAAATTGAATTTAAAGAGCCTTCTCCAAATTCATTTTCATCTTCATCCTCTCCATACATTTTACAGTATCCGCCAACCGGAAGAAGTCTTAAGGAATAAAGAGTATCATCTTTTCCTTTTCTTTTAAAAAGAAGTGGTCCCATCCCAATAGAAAATTCTTCTACGATGACACCACATTTTTTTGCCACAATAAAGTGACCAAATTCATGAGTTGTTATTAATACCCCGAATATTATCAGTGTGCAAATAATTGATAATGCTATGCTCAAATTAATCGTCTCCTAAAAAGTAAGTATATTTATAACGATATATACATAAAAGAACGTTCCTGCAAGGGAGAAAAGCATTCCGTCAATTCTATCAAGAATTCCACCATGTCCCGGAATTAATTTGCCGTAATCTTTAACACCGAAAGTTCTTTTTATCATTGATGCAGTTAAATCACCAAATTGACAAAGTATACTATCTATTATTGCCATTATTATAAAGTCTATTATAGAAATGTCAAGAATATTATATTTTGTATAAATAAAATATAATATTATACCTGCTATAATACCAAATAATAATCCGTAAAAGCTTCCTTCAATGCTTTTTTTGGGGCTAATTGCAGGACAAAGTTTATGTTTGCCAAATTTAACTCCAAAAATATAAGCAAAAGAATCTGTTGCAACTGCGATTAAAATTCCGAAAGTAATAAGTGCTAATCCTTGATTATTTGGTAAATAATTAATCATTATAACCATAAATGAAAGTATTAAAGATATATATATTATTCCAAATACAGAATAAATCGTTGTTTCAGAATGGTATTTTTTATTTAATATATTATTTATTGTAATGAGTATTACAATAACAGGCAGAACAGGAACCAATAATTCTGGCATAATAATTGCAAAGAACATCATTATAGTTCCAAGCAGAATATATATTATTTTAGATAAATCTAAATGTTTTTTGTTATTGTCAACCACATTGATATATTCATATAGTGCTATTGCATTTACAATAAAACCCAAAGCTAAAAAAGCTTTATTTCCTATTATTAACGCAATAATCAGTAATAATATTAATGCGGCTGCACTTATTATTCTTTTTGTCAATTTATTTCACCAATCCTCCAAATCTTCTTTCTTTATGTTGGAAAGAGTAAATGGCTTTATGTAATTCTTCTACATTAAAATTAGGCCAAAGTGTATCACAAAAATACAACTCACTATATGCAATCTGCCATAATAGGAAGTTACTTATTCTGATATCTCCGCCTGTTCTTATTAATAAATCAATGTCTGTATTTTCGTTATTATATAAATATTTGCTGAATAATTCTTCCGTAATGTCTTCAGCATTGATTCCCTCTTGTATTATCCTTTTTGTAGCATTTACTATTTCTTTTCTTCCTCCATAGTTAAGGGCAATATGGACATGAAGTCCCGTACCGTTTTTAGTTCTTTCAATTGTATCTTTCATGCTGTTTAATGTTTTTTCAGGTAGAGATTCAATATCTCCTATGAAGTCCATTTTAACATTTTCCTTAACTAAATCATCGGTTTCTTTATTTAGATACTCGATAACAAGGTTCATGATAGTATTAATTTCATCTTTTGGTCTTTTCCAATTTTCCGTAGAAAATGCATATAAAGTTAGATGTTTTATTTTTAGATTATTTACTTCCTTTATTATATCTTTTACGGTTTTTGCACCAAATTTATGACCAAAGCTTCTGATTTTCCCTTGTTGCTTTGCCCACCTTCCGTTGCCATCCATAATAATGGCAAGGTGGGCAGGCATATTGTTTTTATCTAATTCAAAATTATCCATTTTATGTTTTCCTTAAATAAATAATTATATTGTTGTAATTTCTTTTTCTTTTGTTTTGATTTTTCCGTCAATTTCTTTAACGTATTCATCTGTTAATTTTTGAATTTCATCTTCAAAATCTTTTAATCCGTCTTCTGTAATTTCACCATTTTTTTGTGCTGCTTTTAAGTCATGTATAGCATTTCTTCTGATGTTTCTTACTGCAACTTTTGCATTTTCTCCTTCTTTTTGAGCAAGCTTGCAAAGTTCTTTTCTTCTTTCTTCTGTTAATTGAGGAATAGAAAGTCTTATAACTTTTCCATCATTTGAAGGATTTAAACCTAAATCAGAATTCATTATTGCTTTTTCGATTAATTTTAGAGCAGATTGATCCCAAGGTTGAACTGTTAAAGTTCTTGGTTCTGGCGCAGATATACTTGCCATTTGGTTTACTGGTGTTGGGCTTCCGTAGTAGTCAACTACAATTCTGTCTAGCATTGCAGGGTTTGCTCTTCCTGCTCTTAATGCATTTAAGTTTGATTGTAGATTTTCAACTGCTTTAATCATTTTTTCTTTTGTTTGGGCTTTTATTTCGTTACTCATTTTTTTTCTCCTTTATTTTATTATTGTACCGATTTTTTCTCCACATACTACCTTTTCGATATTTTCAGGTGGATCTATTGCGAATATAAGTAATGGAATATTATTGTCCATACAAAGTGATGCTGCTGTTGAGTCAATAACTTTTAATCCTTGATCTAAAATATCAAGATAAGTTAATTCGTCATATTTTATTGCATCATCATATAAATTAGGGTCTTTATTGTAAACTCCATCTATATTTTTTGCAGATAAAATAGCTTCAGCTTCTATTTCTGCAGCTCTTAGAGATGCTGCTGTATCTGTTGAGAAGAATGGGTTACCTGTTCCAGATGCAAATATTACAATTCTTCCTTTTTCTAAATGTCTTATTGCTCTTCTTCTTATATAACTTTCAGATATTTGTCTCATTTCTATTGCGCTTTGAACTCTTACTTGTAGATCTAATTGTTCAAGGCTGTCTTGAAGAGCTAATGCATTCATTACAGTTGCAAGCATACCGATATAATCAGCAGTTGCTCTGTCCATGCCTTCGCCTGTTCTTCCTCTCCAGAAGTTTCCTCCTCCTACAACTATGGCAATTTCAACTCCCATGTCGTGGCATTTTTTTATATGTTCGCTTATTTTATTTATAACAGATGTGTTTAAACCAAATCTCTTATCTCCGGCAAGAGCTTCACCGCTTACTTTCAATATAATTCTTTTGTATTTAGGTTCCATAAAATACTCCTATCTATCATTTATCTTTTCTTTATATATAATACAATATTTACTTAAATAAAACAATAAAAAAAGAACACAACTGAGTTAATTGTGTTCTTTTGTTTTGTCATTATGCATTTAATTGTTTTTGAATTTCTTCAGCAAAGTTTTCTTCTTTCTTTTCAAGACCTTCGCCTGTTTCAAAACGAACAATTTTGTTGATTTTGATGTTTGCACCGGCTTGAGCAATGTATTTTTCAACTGTTAAATCAGGATCTTGAACATATGATTGGTCAAGAAGACAAACTTCTTTAAGTTCTTTGTTTAAACGTCCTGTAATCATTTTTTCAATGATATTGTCAGGTTTTTCAGGATGTTCTGTTTTTGCTTGGTGAAGTAAAATTTCTTTTTCTGATTCAATATAATCGCTTGGAACTTCTTCTCTTGAAACATATTTAGGATTCATAGCTGCAACTTGCATAGCAACATTTCTAAGGCAAGTTTTAACAGCATCGTTTACTTCATTACAGTCTGCTTCTACAACAGCACCGATTTTTCCGTTTCCGTGAATGTAAGCAGCAACGCAACCTTCACTAACGATTTTTTCAAATCTTCTGATGTTTAAGTTTTCACCGATTACCGCAATTTTTTCGTTTAATACTTCTTTTACAGTTTTTCCTGCTTCTTTTGCCCATGATTCAGCTAAGAAAGCATCTAAATCTTTAGCATCGCTTACTAAAACTTGTTCAGCAACATCTTCAACAAAGTTTTGGAAGTCTTCGTTTTTAGCAACGAAGTCTGTTTCTGAGTTTACTTCAACGATACCAGCAACTTTATCGTCTTTAACTACTACTTTTACAGCACCTTCAGCAGCGATTCTTCCTGCTTTTTTGCTTGCAGCAGCAAGACCTTTTTCTCTTAAATATACGATGGCTTTTTCAATATCACCGTCTGTTTCAACAAGTGCTTTTTTGCAGTCCATCATACCAACGCCTGTTTTTTCTCTTAGTTCTTTAATAAGTTTAGTTGTAATTGCCATAATTATATCCCCTTGATAATATTATTCTTCAACTTCTGTTGTAGCTTCTTCAACTACAGCATCTTCCATTTGTTCGCCTTGTTTACCTTCTAAAATAGCATTAGCAATAGTAGAAGCGATTAATGATACGGCTCTGATAGCATCATCATTACCTGGAATTGGGTAATCAATTTCATCAGGATCACAGTTTGTATCAACAATAGCGATAATTGGAATATTAAGTTTTTTAGCTTCTGAAATAGCAATTCTTTCTTTTTTAGGGTCGATTACGAATAATGCTGATGGAAGTTTTTCCATGTTTTTAATTCCGCCTAGGAATTTTTCAAGTTTATCTCTTTGGTTTTTAAGTAAGATAACTTCTTTTTTAGGAAGTACATCAAAAGTACCGTCTTCTTCCATTTGATTTAATTCGTGTAATTTTTTAATTCTTTTAGAAATAGTTTGGAAGTTTGTAAGTGTACCACCTAACCATCTTTGGTTAATGAAGTGACTTCCACTTTTAATTGCTTCAGTTTGGATAGCTTCTTGAGCTTGTTTTTTAGTTCCGATGAATAAGATTTCTCCGCCTTCTTCAGCGATTTCTCTTGCAAATTTGCAAGCATCGTCAACTAATCCTACTGTTTGTTGTAAGTCAATGATATAAATACCATTTCTTTCTGTGAAGATGTATTTTTTCATTTTTGGATTCCATCTTCTTGTTTGATGTCCGAATTGAACACCAGCTTCTAATAATTGTTTCATTTGAATGTAACTCATTCTTTTTCCTCCTTGGTTTTTTCCTTGATATGCCAATTCAGCTCATAAACGAGAACCAAAGAATTTAAAGCATATCTGTGATTTTTTGTCAACCTTGTTTATGATATCATAAGGGGATTTTATATGCAAGATAATATATGTATTTTTTTATATTTTTTTACCTAAAATTAAGGCTGTAAAGGCTTTTGAGGTGATTTTTAACTTAAATATTTATTTTTAACTTATTAATTGTTTAATCATATAAAAAATTAAAGTTCATATATTTTAGTATGAAAAAAAGAAGAACATTAAAAGGTATAATTTATTTATTATTAATTATTTTCATAGGTCTTGTTATTTTTACATTTGTTTTTAACGGAATGTCATTTTCTGTTTCAAACATGGATTCAAATGTTCCTTATAACATAAAAGACTTGTTAAAGAAAGATTATGGGAAAAGTAAATATTATCTATCAAAAGGAGGAGTAAGTATAGATATAGAAAGGGTATTAAATGAAAATTATTTTATTACTTATTCTTGGATGAGTGGAAATAAAAGCTCTTTTTATGTAGTTTTTTTAGTAGAAAACCAAAATAAAAATCCCATAAGTAATCATAAAATTAATAATTTAAAAGTTGTTGATAATCTTGGAATGGAATATAAACCCATAAACTTTTATTTTGATGATTATCCTGTTGATGAGCCTTTAAAATATAAAGAAACTTTGAATTTTAGATTCCTTCCTTTTAATGAAAATGTAAAAAGTATTACAATATCATTTAATTATAATGGAAATGATTTTGTTTTTAAAAACATTCCAATATAAAAAGCAGTATATTTTATACTGCTTTTTATGATAAAACAACTTACATTCCTCTATATTGTAATGCTTCGCTTATATGGGATGAATTTATATTTTCTTCTCCGTCAAGATCTGCTATTGTTCGTGCAAGTTTTAAAATTCTATGATAGCCTCTTGCTGATAAATTCAAATTATCAAAAGCCATTTTCATAAGTTTTTCTTCTTCTTCTCCGATTTTGCACCACTGTTCTATTTTACTTGGAGTTAACATGGAGTTAAAAAGAATGTTAGTTCCTTTATATCGTTTTAGCTGGATTTCTCTTGCTTTATTTACTCTTTTTCTTATTTGTGCACTTGTTTCTGATTTAGTACTATTTATTCTTAATTTGTCATAGTCTTGTCTTG
This sequence comes from Anaerofustis stercorihominis, assembly GCF_005844425.1. Classification (GTDB taxonomy): domain Bacteria; phylum Bacillota; class Clostridia; order Eubacteriales; family Anaerofustaceae; genus Anaerofustis; species Anaerofustis butyriciformans. The sequence continues at coordinate 30,867 of NZ_SPHL01000011.1, forward strand.
GAACTTTTACTTGAATGTCTATTCTGTCAAGTAAAGGTCCTGATATTTTGTTTTTATATCTTTCTTTTTGACTATCTGTGCATTTACATTCTATTTTACTGTCTCCAAGATATCCGCAAGGGCAAGGGTTCATACTTGCAAGAAGCATAAAATCAGCAGGATAGGATAGGGAAGCATATACTCTTGAAATATTAACCTCTCCGTCTTCAAGGGGTTGTCTTAAAACTTCTAATACTTTCTTTTGAAATTCTGGAAATTCATCTAAAAATAATACTCCAAGATGTGCAAGGCTTACTTCTCCCGGAATTGGTATTCTTCCTCCTCCAATTAAAGATACATCTGATATTGTATGATGAGGACTTCTAAATGGTCTTGTTTTTATTAGTGGTTCATCTTTCTTTAAAAGTCCTGATACAGAATATATTTTTGTAACTTCCAAACTTTCTTCTAATGTCATTTTAGGAAGAATAGTTGAAAATCTTTTTGCAAGCATTGTTTTTCCGCTTCCTGGAGGTCCTATCATAAGAATGTTATGTGCTCCCGCAGCTGCTATTTCCATTGCTCTTTTAACGCTTTCTTGTCCTTTTACATCTGCAAAATCAACTTCTGATAATATATCATCATTTTCAAAATAATTATTGTTAAATTCTATCTTGTTTATTGGTTTTCTGTTATTAATATGAGAAACTACTTCTAAAATATTTCTTGCGGGATAAACATTTATACCATCTATAATTGAAGCTTCTTTTGCGTTTTCAACAGGAACTACAATATTTGTTATTCCGTTATTTTTTGCTTCCATAACCATTGGAAGAACTCCATCTACTCCTCGAAGTGTTCCATCCAGTGAAAGTTCTCCGATAAATAAATACTTATTTAAATCAATATTTGAAAAAATCTGTGTTGAAGAAAGAAGTATACCAATTGCTATTGGTAAATCATAAAACGTTCCTTCTTTTTTTATATTTGCAGGTGCTAAGTTTATTGTTATTTTACCAAGTGGTATTTGGAAAGAACTGTTTTTTATTGCTGCAAAAACTCTTTCTTTTGATTCCTTAACTGCAATATCTCCAAGTCCAACAACAGCCATTGAAGGAAGGGCTTTGTTAATGATATCTGTTTCAACGCTTACGATTATTCCGTCAACTCCCATAATGCTTCCTGAATATAATTTACTAAACATGTTTATTACCTCTATATTATTTCTTTTATTTAATATTAGTAGAACATATGTTCATTGTCAATAATATGAGAGTATCTGGTCACTTTTTGGTCACATTTTTTAATAAATAAAAAACACTGTACCTTAGTACAGTGTTTTAATTTATCTTTATTATTCAACATCAATAACAGTTACATCTTTATATGTTCCGCAAACGCTACATACTCTGTGAGGAGCTTTTACTTCTCCACATTTTGGACAAACGCTAGATGCAGGCATAGCGATTTTATAACTGTTAGCTCTTTTTTTGTCTCTTCTTGCTTTAGAAATTTTTCTCTTTGGTACTGCCATGATTATTCACCTCCTAGTTTTCACCTTCGCCCTCTAATAGTTTACTAAGTGCTGCAAATTTTGGATTGATTTTATTTTTACCACAATCGCAGCTTTCTTTGTTTAGGTTTATACCACAATCTGGACAAAGGCCTAAACAATCATCCTTGCATAAAACTTTATTCGGCATATTTAATAAAATTTGTTCTCTTACAGCTTCTTTAAGGTCGATTCCTTCAGCTTCACTGTTTTCAATCTCTTTGATATCATACTGTTTTTCTAAAGGAAAATCTTCATTTTTTTGGATATCTTCCAAACATCTGTCGCAGGTTGTAAAATAAGTAAAAAGTATTTTACAACTTAACTGTAAAATATCAGACTGCTTAAATACTTCACCTTTTACATTAATGTTTGAAATTTGAAAATCTTTATAAGAAAAATCTTCAAGGTTTTCATCAATTAAAAGACACTGATTATCGCTATCTAATATTTTTTTAAGTTTAATAATCAACTTTTTTCCTCCTAGCGTCACAGTAAGAACAATTATATATCTTTAGCTATAATTTGTCAATATATTATTATTAATTCTTGGCTATTTTAATATATTTATTGTTTCTTTTGCTATCATTAATTCTTCATTTGTTGGAACAACCATGCAAGTTGTTTTTGAAGAAGGTTTTGTTATAACTTGATCTTTTCCTCTTACATTGTTTGCTTCTTCGTCGAATTCGATACCGAAGAATTCCATATCTTTTAATATTGCAGCTCTAACATCTGTTGAGTTTTCGCCAATACCACCTGTAAATGCGATGCAGTCAACTCCATTCATTGCAGCTGTGTAAGCTCCAATAGTTGTTTTTACTCTATATACAAATATATCAAACGCAAGTTTTGCTCTTTCGTTTCCTTTTTCCATAGCATCTGTTATGTCTCTAAAGTCTGAAGATACTCCTGAAACTCCAAGTAAACCTGATTCTTTGTTTAAAATTTCTTCAACTTCTTTTGGTGTTTTGTTTTCTTTTTCGCAAAGGAATGGAATTACTGATGGGTCGATAGAACCGCTTCTTGTTCCCATTTCAAGACCATCAAGAGGAGTGAATCCCATTGAGTTTTCAATACATTCCCCTTTGTTTACGGCAGAAATACTAGCACCATTACCTAAGTGACATACAATTACTTTTAAATCTTTTACATCTTTATTCATAAGTTCAGCTACTTTTTGTGATACAAATTGATGAGAGATTCCGTGGAAACCGTATTTTCTTATACTATATTTTTCATAGTATTCATAAGGAATAGGATACATATAAGCTTGTTTTGGAATTGTTCTGTGGAAAGATGTATCGAATACACATACCATTTCTTTTCCAGGGAATACTTCTTTACATCCTAAAAGACCCATTACTTGTCCAGGGATGTGAAGAGGTGCAAGCTCACTGCATTCTTTTAATCCTTCGATTACTTCATCTGTTGCTTTGATTGATTCATTATATTTTTCGCCGCCTGTTGTTATTCTATGTCCGATTGCAGAAATTTCATCTAAACTGCTAATAACACCATATTCTTTATCAACAAGAGCCTTTACTAAAATTTGAAGAGCTTCTTTATGTGTAGGCATGTCTTCATTAAATACTACATTATCTTTTTCAGGTTGTTTATGTGTTAAAATTCCGTCCTCTAAACCTATTCTTTCAGCTACTCCATTAGCTAAAACATTGTTGTTATCCATATCAATAAGTTGATATTTTAGCGAAGAGCTTCCGCAGTTAATTACAAGAACTTTCATTAATATATTTCCTCCTAATAAATGTAAACTGTTTTTATTTGTATTTGAAAAATTCCTTATTATTTTATACCCTTTTTGTTGTTTTGTAAATAATAATGTAGGTAAATATTTTCATAATTATTTTAATATTTTTATATAAAAGTATAATTAGATTTGAGTTTATATGATAAAATATAATAAAAATATTTTTAAAGGAGAAAGTTATGATTGCATTAATTATCATTTTAATTGTTGCTGCTGTAATTATTCTATACTTAATATCAGCTTACAACAATTTCGTAAAGTTAAATAACAAAATAAAAGAAGCCTTTGCAACTATGGATGTTTATCTAAAGAAAAGATATGACCTTATTCCTAATTTAGTTGAAACAGTTAAAGGCTATGCAAAACATGAACAAGGCACTCTCGAAAAAGTTATAAGTGCAAGAAACATGGCAATGAATGCTTCTAATGTTGGAGATAAAATCGAAGGTGAAAATGTTCTTTCAGGTACTTTAAAATCATTATTTGCTCTTTCTGAAAATTATCCTGATTTAAAAGCAAATCAAAATTTTGTTTCTCTTCAAAATGATTTAAACAGAATGGAAGAAGAGATTGCTTCTTCAAGAAAATATTATAATGCTATAGTTAATACTTTTAATACAAAAACAGAAGTTTTTCCAACTAATATTATAGCAAATATGTTTGGTTTTTCTACCAAACCTTTATTTGAAGTAAACAGTGAAGAAGAAAGAGAAAACGTAAAAGTCGAATTTTAACATTTAGGTATTAATATGAAAAGAACAAAAAAAATTGTAGGCTTAGTATTATTATCGCTTTTACTTTTGCTTCCATCAATAAATGTTTTTGCATCGGAAGCATTTACCATAGATAATTACAAAATAAACATGGTAGTAAATGATGATAACAGCTATACAATAGAAGAAACAATAGATGTAGATTTTGGATATAATCAAAAACATGGTATATTCAGAACAATCCCTACAATTTCTTCTGCTACAAGAAATATTGATGGAAAAGATGTAAAGAAAACACATTTAATTAAAGTAAAAGATATTGATGTAGTTGGAAGTGATTATTCTACAGAAAGAAATTTTGATAATATAGTATTGCAAATAGGGGATAGTGACGAATATGTAACCGGTAAGCAAACTTATAAAATTAAATATACTTATGTTGTCGGTAATGACGGAATAAATGAGTTTGATGATGTTTATTTTAACCTTATAGGAAACGACTGGGATACAACCATTGATAAAGTAACCTTTACAATTAAAATGCCAAAAGATTTTGATACAAACTTAATTAATTTTACATCAGGTTCTTATGGCAATACAGACAGTAATGTAGAGTATAGTGTTGATAATAATGTAATAAAAGGATATACAACTTCTAAACTTTATAATCATGAAAGTGTTACAGTTAGAATAGAGCTTCCTGATGGATATTTTGTAAATGCATCTTCAAATAATAAATTATTTGATGTTATCTTTCTTATAGTTTCAGTATTAATATTAATATTATCTTTATTTGTATTTACAAAACATGGGAAAGATGAAAAAATAATAAAGACAGTTGAATTTTATCCTCCAAATAACATGACTCCGGCAGAGGTTGGATATATTGCAGGGGACAGTTGGAGTGATAAAAATCTAACATCAATGATAATATATTTTGCATCTAAAGGATATCTTAAAATAAGAGAAGAAAGTGAAGAAGAACTTACTTTTATAAAGGTGAAAGATTTACCAAAAGATGCAAAACTTTATGAAAAATGTTTGTTTGATAATTTGTTTGCTTCTTCTGATGAAGTGAAATTATCTTCACTTAAATATAAGTATTCTTCAGCACTAACACTTGCAAGAGATGATTTGCAAAGTGAGTTTAGCGGAGAAAAGAGTTTAAGTGATAGAGTTGCTTTAAAAATGCAGCGTATAATGACCGGTGTAGTCTGTCTATTTACATTTATAAGCTATACTTATACTTTCTATCAAATATTTTATAGTATGCTTATAAGCTTAATTTTAGGATTTGCATCAACTGTTTTAATAGGCGGTATTTATATATCAATTATTTATTTGATAAGTAAGATACACACCGGAAGTAACAAAAGTAAAGTTTTTGGGATAGTATTTTGTTTGATTTTATATGCTTTACTTATGGGAGCAATGTGTTTTGTTTTAAATATTTTATCTTTTAGCGTGATTTTTTATTTATTACAAAATATTATTTTAACCATAAGTGTATTTTTAACAGGTATGACATATAAAAGAAGTAAATATTTAGATAGTATTATTGGAAAGATACTTGGATTTAAAGACTTTTTGATTGTTACTGAAAAAGATAAACTTGAGGCATTGGTTGAAGAAAATCCTTCATATTTTTATGATATAATGCCTTATACATTTGTACTTGGAATAAGTTCAAAGTGGATGGATAAATTTAAAGATATAACAATGGAACCTCCTACATGGTATAGTTCTTATAATTCTCCTACATTTTGGGATTATTATATGATGTCACGTCTATATGATAGAATGTTGTTTATGAATAGCACTGTAAGTGCAGTAGAAGTAAGCGATATTTCTTCAGGTGGTGGCGGTGGCTTTTCCGGTGGAGGAGGCTTCTCTGGAGGCGGCTTCGGCGGCGGTGGCGGCGGAAGCTGGTAGGAAATTATGGATAGGAAAAAAGAAAAAGTTCAAGAAGGTGTAATTCTATTAATTTTAGCCATAGTTATAGGAGTTGTTATTTATGTAACACAGAAGCTTTTTAGTAAAAAGCTTCCTCCAAATATATTAACTATACTTTTACTTTGTGCTGTGGCTTTACTTATTTTAAATTTAATAATTTATTTTATATGGGGTAAAGATAAAAAGGTTAATCAAGAAAAAGCTGTTTATCCTCCAAGTGGTATGGATGGATTTGTTGCAGGATATTTAGATACAGGAGAAGTTCAAAGTAATCATTATGTATCCTTGATACTATCCCTTGCAATAAAAAAATATATTAGTATTTTTAAAGATATAGATGGAAAAATTATAATAAAGAAAATAAAAGAATTAGATAAATACACAACAAAGTTTGAAAGATTTATATATAAAATTCTTTTTAAAGGGAATAGAAATTCTGTTAGCAGCAAGGAATTGTTTGAAAATGAAGGACATTATTTTTCTAGAATGGAAAATATTATAAATAATTCTTATTCTAAAGATAGTAATATTGAAGATAAAACATCAAGATTTTTTAGAAGATTGACAGGTGTATTATTTGCAATTCTTCTTATTGCGTCATTCATAATATATTCTTACTTTGCTTTTAGAGCATTAAGATTTAGAGTTGCTTTTACAATATTATTATTGATTTTAGCGGGATTTATGTATTATCTATTGTCCCATTTAATTGTTGCATATCAAACCAGTAGTAGTACTTATGTTAAATATGCGGTGCTTGTTACAAGCATATTTATACTTTGCGGTAATATATCAGTTCCCTACTTTTCAATTCATTACAGTAATATTGGTATTATGTTTGTTTGCCAACTTAACTTGTTACTGTTATGTGTTATTGTAAATGGGTTTATATTTAAAAGAAGTGAACACTTAAACTATGTGATATCACAATTAAGCGGGTTTAAAAATAATCTGAATCAGTTTGATAAGGAAAGTTTAATATCGTTATATAACAATTATAGAGAATACTTTTTTGAAATACTTCCATATTTATTTTCTTTGGAACTATCAATAATTTTATTTGATGAAAATGAGGATAAAATAGAAATGCCTTATTTCTATTCGGTTTATGATGAAAGAAAAGAAATTTCATTGAATGATTTTAATAATGATATGGATATACTAGATGATGCAATTATTCATTCGTATTAAAAAATAAAAAGACTTACATTTTTGTAAGTCTTTTTATTTTTTTACTTTTTTTGCATTTGCATTATTAAATGTTTCTATTCTTTCACAGAAAACCTTACCTGCGTTGTAATCCATTTCGTTTACACGATAATTTCTTGCTATCGTTTCTATTATTACAGCCATATTTCTTCCAGGTCTAACAGGTACTGTTAATTTGTCAAGAGAAACATCAAGTAATTCTTCTTTTTGATATTCTGTACCTAATCTTTCATAATGTTTTTCATTGTTCCAATGTTCGAGTCTAACTATTAATTCTATATCAACTTTATCCTTTATTGCACCCATTCCAAATAAAGCCTTTACATCAATAATACCGACTCCTCTTATTTCCATAAAATATTGTAATATTTCAGGGCAAGAACCTTCCAAAGTATTGATGTTTAGTCTTTTAATTTCTACTAAATCGTCGCATACAAGTCTGTGACCTCTTTGAACAAGTTCAAGTGCTATTTCACTTTTACCTATACCACTTTCACCTTCAAGTAATATACCTACACCTAAAACTTCAACAAGAACACCATGTAGCTGCATTTTAGGAGCAAATAAGTCTTCTAAAAATGCTACTGTTTTATTTATACTTAAGTTTGTATTGAAGTTACTTCTTATAAGTATAACGTGTTCTTCTCTTGCAATTTTAACAAATTCATCATATTCTTTAACACCGTTTGTTAGTACTACACATGGAATGTCATGCTTAAATAATGCTCTTATTCTATTTTCTCTAACTTGAGGTGTAAGATGTTTTAAATAAGCATTTTCTGTATTTCCAATTATTTGTACTCTGTCATTATCAAAGTATTCAAAAAATCCCGTTAATTGTATTCCCGGTCTTGTTAAAAATGGTGTGTTTAGTTTGATATTTTTCCTAAAATCGCTGTATAATATTTCGCCTTCAAGATTCTTACAAAATTCTTCTAAAGATGCTCTTTTCATTATTCCTTACCTAACATATATTTATTTATTATATAAGCAACGCCTTCTTCATCATTGCTTGGTGCAACTATATCTGCAATTTTTAATACTTCTTTGTGTGCATTTTTCATTGCAACTCCAAGGGAAGCATATTCAATCATTGGTATATCGTTTAATCCGTCTCCAATGCCTATTGTGTCTTCATGTTTTATGTTATAAGCTTTTGCCACTTGTTTTATAGCTTCTGCTTTATTTGCATTTTTATGAGTAAATTCAAGTAAAAAACTTTGGCTCGTTGCACTTATGGCATTTGTACCTTTTAAAAGTTCTTTACTGTAAGGAATATGCTCTTCTACTTTTTCAGGGTCATCCTGCCATAGTAATTTGGCAATTTTGTTGTCTTTATCGTCAAAATAACTTAAATCATCACCTATGTATAAAACATCGTCTTTATAGTTTGAATTATCAAGATAATGTTTTGTGTGTCTGTTTTTTTCATTAAATGCAATTTTTCCGTCTAATGTCCAAATTATTACTCCGACATTTCTTTTACATCCTTCTTTATAAGTTAAAATTGCATCTTCTTTATCTAAACCTTTTTGATATAAAACTTTACCGTTTTTTCCGCTTAATATTTGTGCTCCATTGTAACAAGCAAGAGGCATATCAATATCAAGTTGATCTGTTATAAGGTCTAATGTTACCGGAGCTCTCCCCGAGCATAACATTACCACAATTCCATTGTCAGAAGCTTCTTTAAGAACTTCTTTTGTGTTTTCTGTTAGAATTCTTTTTGAATTAATTAAAGTTCCATCGATGTCTGTTGCTATTAATTTATACATTTTTTTCTCTCTTTCAAAAAGTTAATATATTGTTATTTCATTTTTATTTTATATTATTTATTTTTTTTTTACAATATAAATATAAAATAATACGTAAAGTATATGTTAATAGAGTATAATCTATTTAAATATAATTATATGTTATTTAGGAGAATAAAAATGAAAATAATAGATTTATCTCATAATATAATTAATAATTTACAAGTTTATCCGGGAGATCCTGAGACAAAAATAAGAAAACATTGTACTTTTGACAAAGATGGATATATGGTTAATGAACTTAGTATATCGACACATTGCGCTACACATATAGATGCTCCAAATCATTTTATAAAAGATGGAAAAGGAATTGATGAATATCCTATATCTAAATTTATTGGTAAAGGAATAGTTATAGATGTAAGTTATAAAAAAGAAGGTGAAAT
>NZ_SPHL01000011.1:40253-50794 GCF_005844425.1 Anaerofustis stercorihominis
AGAGTTGAAAGAATATAAGAATAATATTTGTAATGTAGATTTTGTTATTTTTAGAACGGGATTTAGTAAATATTTTAACAGTGAAAAATATATTCATCATCCTTATTTATCAAAAGAGGTTGCCTTAAATTTAATTCAAAATAATATTCAAATATGTGGAATTGATGCTTTTAGTTTAGATTCTACATCTAATCCTTCTGATTGGGCGGCTCATGATAATTTATTAAAAAATGATATTTTAATTGTAGAAAATTTAAATAATTTGGATTTGCTTAAAGATAATAAAATATATGAATTCCATTTTGTAGCTCTTAAATTAAATAAGTTAGATGCTTCTCCAATTAGGGCTTTTGCAATAGATGGTTAAATATATAAAAATTTTATAAGGAGAAAATTATGGATTATATAAAAGAATATAATAGATTTTTAAGTAGTAATTTGATTGATGAAGAATCAAAAAAAGAATTATTAAACATTAAAGATAATAATACTGAAATTGAATATAGATTTTCAAAACTTCTTGATTTTGGAACTGCGGGACTTAGAGGTGTTATGGGTATTGGAATAAATATGATGAATATATATACCATAAGGCACACTACATTTTCTCTTGGAAAAGTTATTTTAAATGAAGGAGAAGAAAAAAGAGGCGTTGTTATTTGCCATGACCCGAGAAATAATTCTGATAAATTTGCTCTTGAAGCAGCTCTTACTCTATGTAATATGGGTATAAAAGTTTATTTGTTTGATGACCTTAGACCAACTCCGGAGCTTTCTTTTGCTATAAGGCATCTTAAAGCAATTTCAGGAATAAATATAACAGCTTCACATAATACAAAGGAATATAACGGATATAAAGTTTATTGGGAAGACGGAGCTCAGCTTTCTCCAGATATGGCACATAAAGTTCATGAGAATATGATAAAGATAGATGTTTTAAGTGATATTAAAATTATGGAAAAAGACGAAGCTGTAAAAAAGGGACTACTTAAAATTATTGGAGAAGATATTGATAATATTTATTTGGAAAAAGTATTATCAGAAAGCGAGTATTCAAAATATACAATAAAGCATAAAGATGATTTTAAAGTAGTATATACACCTTTTCATGGGTGTGGATATAAATTTGTGCCATATGTGCTTTCAAAAATAGGGCTAGATAATATTATAAAAGTTGAAAGTCAAATGGTTTTAGACGGAAATTTCTCAACGGTTAAATCTCCTAATCCGGAAAATGCAGATGGGTTTAATGAGGCTATTAAGGTTGCTAAAAAAAATAATGCAAATATAATAATAGGAACTGACCCTGATGCAGACAGAGTAGGGGTTATGGCAAAAGATAAAGACGGAGAATATAAAGTTATAACCGGTAATCAAGTCGGAGCTTTGCTTCTTGAATATATAATAATGGCAAAGAAAGAAAAGGCAGAATTTGAAAATAATTTTGCAATTACAAAAAGTATTGTAACTACAAATATAGTTGACGAAATATGTAAAAAGAATAACGTTAAACTTTATGAAGTTTTAACAGGCTTTAAATTTGTAGGTAAGAAAATAAAAGAAATTGAAGAAGAAGGTATATACAAATTTATATATGGATTTGAAGAAAGTATAGGTTATTTAAAGGGAAGTTATGCAAGGGATAAAGACGGAATAGTTACTTCGATGCTTGTTTGTGAAATGGCTTGTTACTATTATGATAAAGGAATGGATTTATTTGATGCTCTAAACTGCTTATATGAAAAATACGGTTACTTCGATGAGCTAACGGAAAGTATTTATATGGAAGGTTTAGATGGGGAAGAGAGAATAAAAAACATAGGGGTAAAATTAAGAAAAGATATTCCTACAAATTTTAGTGGTACTAATGTAATAAGAGTAAGAGATTATCAAAACCATATCATTACAAATTTAAAAACAAGAGAAAAAGAAAAGCTTAATGAAGTTACTTCTGATGTTTTGTTTTTTGAACTTGAAGATGGATGCGATATAATTTGTCGTCCAAGCGGAACTGAACCAAAAATAAAATTATATATTTTATCAAAAGGAAGTTCTGTGAAAGATGCAAAATATAAATCTAGAAAATATATGAAATCAATCAAAGAAATGATTTAAAAACACCGATGAAACGAAAAGTTGCATTATTATAATAATGGGTAGCAGACTTTTAATATGCTTTTTTATATGATTATAAAAAAGGAGGCAAGTATGAATTTTGGAGAAAAATTAAAAAGTCTTAGAATTAAAAATGAATACTCTCAGGAAACTTTAGCAGAAATGATTAATGTTTCAAGGCAGGCTGTTACTAAATGGGAAAATGGAAATGGAATGCCCGATATAGAAAATTTAAAATTAATAGCTGATATTTTTGATGTAACAATAGATTCACTTGTTAGAGATGAAGAGGAAATTGATACATTAGATGAAAGTTTTTGTTTTAATTTTGCTCTTTATACGGGGATTATTTTCTTTTGTATAGGATTTTTATTAAATAGTTTTTTGGATGCAGTTGATATTATTTTCTTTCCCATAATAGGAGGAATTATAGGATATATTATAGGATATTTGATTATAAAAGTGAAGAATAAAAAATAACTCATATTTTGAGTTATTTTTTATTTTAATTTATATTTTCCTTTTCCTGTTTTTTCTATTTGTCCGCTTTGACAAAGTTTTGTTAATACTCTTTGTAGTTGTCTTCTACTGCATCGAAGTTTTAAAGCACTTGCGTCTATTCCTTCAAGTTTATTTGAGGGCGATATGTTTTTTAGGTACAATAAAACTCTCTGTTCAACGGTTTCTGCTGCAGCTTCCACAAAAGCAAAAAATTGTAATTTTTCACTATATGAACGGAGTAATAAATGTAAAAAAGGAATATCATTTTCAAGTTCTTTCTTATATTTTTTTATTGATAATGCAAGACAAGTCACATCTGTTGCTGCATCCGTAAAAAAAGGGGGATTTCCCTGGTTTGTGAATTCTATATCACCTATTATTATAGGGGCTTTTTGCTGGTTTACAGGAGAGATTGTTCCGTTGTCTCTTAAACCATATATTCTGATTATTCCATCGGTTATGAATAATATATCATCGAGTTTTTTGTCTGGTGATGTTATTTGTTCGCCTTTATCATATTTATATATTACGAATTTTAAATTTTCGGTAGAAAAATATTTTTTTATATTTGTCTTTTTAAGTATTTTTTCTATTTGTTTTAGATCGTTTATTTTTTTCATTTTAATTACTATCTCCTTTAGCTATTGTGACATATGGCACAGAAAAAATCAACTTAATATATTAAAATAAATTGAAATTGAATTAAGGAGAATTTAAGATTATTATGGATAGTAAGATATTTAATGATGAAAAAGTATCGAGAGCATATATAAAATTATCCTTACCACTTGTTTTTAGTATGGTAATAACACTTATATATAATTTAGCGGATACTTTTTTTGTTGCTCAAACTAACGATACGAATATTGTTGCAGGTGTGTCTCTGGGTATGCCGTTGTTTACATTGTTGATGGCTGTTGGTAATATTTTTGGACAGGGCGGAGCGTCTTTAATATCAAGACTTCTTGGAAGAAAAGATGAAATATCAGTAAGACAAGTAAGCTCTTTTTGTTTTTATATTACGATTATAACAGGTCTTATAATAACATTATTAATGCTTATATTTCGTATTCCCCTTCTTTATATAATCGGAGCAAATGAAGAAACATTTTTTCATGCATCAAATTATTATTTTTATTTAGCCATCGGTGCTCCTGCAATAATGCTTTCGTTTATTCATTCAAATCTTTTGCGTTCTGAGGGGATGTCTAAAGAATCAATGGCAGGGACAATAATCGGTGCATTGGTAAATATAATTTTGGATCCTATTTTTATATCTTATTTTGGATGGGGTGCAGGAGGTGCCGCAATTGCGACAGTAATAGGTTATATATTTACGGATATTTTCTTTATATTTATAGTATTGAAAAAAAGTAAAATATTATCAGTTAATTTTAAAGAATTAAAAATACCATTAAAACATGTATGGCAAATTCTTGGAATAGGTATTCCTGCGGCTATTGTAAATCTTATGCAGAGCGTAAGTGTGGTTTTAATGAATCAATTTCTTCTTCCTTATGGAAATGACAAAATTGCCGCAATGGGGATAGTATTAAAAGTAAGCATGATTGCTCTTTTGCTTTTAACAGGACTTGCTTTTGGAGGAGAGCCTCTGTTTGGTTATTACTATGGTGCAGGAGATAAAAAACGTCTTGTTAAGTTATTAAAATTTTGTCTTTATTTTATAAGCATTGTCGCAATAGCCATTACAGCTGTTATATTCATTTGTGCTCCAATGATGATTAAATGTTTTATGAATAATCAAAGTATTATTGAGCAGGGAACTATAATGCTTCGTTTTCAGGTTATAACAATGGTTTTTGTTGGGCTAATACTTTTAATGACTATAATATTTCAATCTATGGGTAAAGTTGTAGGCTCTTTTATTCTATCAATAAGCCGTCAAGGTATTATCTTTTTAGCTGTATTAATTATATCTTATCATGTTGCAGGATATATGGGTATAATTATGTCACAGGCAATTTCTGATGGTTTGACCGTTATAATTGCTTTTATATTATTTTATAAGCAGCTTTATAAAGAATTTTTTTAATATTTGATAATTTTTGTGCATTTTTATTTAATCTATAATTTTATATTATAAGAACTCAGACAAAATCTGAGTTCTTTTTTATAACCATTCGTTGTGTTTTTTTGTATAGTTTTTATTTTTGTAAAGTTCAAAATTGATAACGAATAAATTTTATTATTGATTCATAAACAAAAACCGATAAATTATACACATTTATATAAATATAATTTCTATAAAAGGAGGCGTATTATGTTTTTTAATGTAGAGGTTGATGAAATTATAGAAATGTTACATAGTGATAAAGAAAAAGGGCTAAGCGAAGAAGAAGCAAATTTAAGGCTTGAAAAATATGGAGAAAATATTTTAATTGAGGAAAAAAGAAATACTTTTTTAGATATCTTTTTATCTCAATTTCAGGATTTTCTTATTATTGTTCTTTTAATTGCTGCTGCTGTTTCTTTTTTTATAGGAGAGGGAAGAGATGCAATTATGATACTAGTTATAGTAATAGTAAATGCGTTAATAGCATCTTTCCAAGAATATAAGGCAGATAATGAACTTGAGGCATTAAAAGAGCTTAGTGTTAACGAAGCAAAAATAATAAGAGATGGACAAGTTATAAAAGTTCCTTTTAATAAAGTTGTTGTGGGAGATATAGTTTATGCCGAAAGCGGTGATTTAATTGCCGCAGACGGAAGAATTATAAAAAGCAATAATTTGAAAATAGATGAATCTTCTCTTACAGGAGAAAGTATCCCAATAGACAAAGATAATAAAATTATAAAAGAAGAGAAAGTTGCTCTTGCTGAAAGACGTAATATGGTATATTCTTCGGGAATTGTAACTTATGGAAATTGTACATATATTGTAACGGCTACAGGTATGGACAGCGAAATAGGCAAGGTTGCCAAGATGATTACATCGCAAGGGGAGAATATAACTCCAATGGCAAAAAAGACAAAAGAAATAGGAACTGTTCTTTCTCTTGGATGTTTAGGGATTTGTATTGCTATTTTTATTATAGGTTTTATTCATTGTAATAAACCTTTAAATATGTTTATGACAAGTGTTTCTCTTGCTGTCGCCGCAATACCAGAAGGTCTTCCCAGTGTAATAACCATTGTTCTTTCTATAGGTATAACAAGGCTTAGTAAAAAAGGTGCTATTATAAGAAAAATGCATGCCGTTGAAACGCTCGGAAGTGCAAACGTAATATGTTCAGATAAAACAGGAACATTAACACAGAATAAAATGAGTGTGGAAAAAGTTTATATTGCAAATAGAATTATAGATAAAGATGAGTTTTCTACAAATAAAAGCATAGCTTTTAAAATGCTTATTAATGTTGCGTATGATTGTAACGATGCAAATCTTTATTATGATGAAAAAGGTAAAGAAGTTAAAATAGGGGATAGCACTGAGGTTGCATTGGTTAGACTTGCAAAAGAAAGTGGAATAGAAAGAGAAAGGAAAATTAGATTTGACGAACTTCCTTTTGATTCTAAAAGGAAAATGATGAGCTGCATTTATAGGGAAGATAATAAGTATATCGTGTATGTAAAAGGGGCTAGCGATGTTTTGATAAATAAATGCTCTCATTATGTTTGTGAATCTAATGTAAAGAAAATAACTGATGATTTAAGAGAAGATTTTTTATCTCAAGTGGACAAGCTCTCAATGGAAGCATATAGAGTTATGGGGTATGCTTATAAAGTTTTGGATAATTTACCTGATAAAGAAAATGTAGAAGATAATCTCATTTTTGTAGGTCTTACGGCTATGATTGATCCTCCAAGGGAGGAGGTATTTGAATCAATTGAAACTTGTAAAAAAGCAGGAATAAAACCTGTTATGATTACGGGAGATCATAAACTTACAGCTGAAGCTATTGCAAAAAAACTTGGAATATTGAAAAATGATGAAGAATGTATAAGTGGATTGGAACTTGAACATTTAAGTGATAAAGCACTTGAGAAAAGAATAAATAATATAAGTGTTTATGCAAGAGTTACACCGAAAGATAAAGTAAGGATTGTTAAAGCTTATCAAAAAAGTGGTAATATTGTTGCAATGAGTGGAGATGGCGTTAATGATGCTGCAGCACTTAAAAAAGCAGATATAGGATGTGCAATGGGAATAACAGGGACGGATGTTGCAAAAAGTGCCTCTGACATGATTTTATGTGATGACAATTTTTCAACAATAGTTATGGCAGTAAAAGAGGGTAGAGGGGTATTCCAAAATATAAAGAAAGCCATACATTTTTTGATTTCTTGTAACATCGGAGAAATTATTACATTGTTTTTTGCAACAATACTTAATTATCCTATGCCTCTACTTCCTATACACATTTTATGGGTAAACTTAGTTACAGATTCGCTTCCTGCACTTGCTCTTGGAGTTGACCCTTCAGAGGAAAATATAATGGAAAAGAAACCTGAAAAGAAGGATAACAATATATTTACTCCTGGTTTTAGCATAAGAGTTATATTTGAAGGATTACTAATTGGTTTCGTTACATTGGTTGGTTTTTGGTTTGGTAATACCTATTATTCTCTTGAGACGGGAAGAACCTTTGCTTTCTTGATACTTTGCTTATCTCAGTTATTTCACACATTTAATGTAAGGGCAATGAATGAAAGCTTGTTTGATAATGCTCCAATGAAAAATAAGGTTCTTATACTTGCAAATATAGTTTCAGCTTTGCTTGCAATAATCATTGTTATAGTTCCATTTTTTAGAGAAATATTTGAATTATCTGCACTTGATCCAAATAAGTGGGACTTTGTTTTAACTTTATCTCTAGTTCCTTTGGTAAGTTCTGAAATCGTAAAACTTGCAAAAGACTTGTTTGTGGAAGAAAATAGTCTTTTGAAACAGGGAAGAAATGATAAACAAAAAAAGACTGCTTAAACAGTCTTTTTTATTTCCATGAATTTTGTATGTTTTCAAGTATTTCTACGTTATGTATTGTCATTTCTTTTGTTATAACATCACTTGTTAATTTGCCTTCCATAATGCAACTATTAAAATGATTAATTTCATATGTCATTTCACATGTAGCAGGATGATAAATTTCTTCATCTTCTCTGTCGTCATAATAGTGTATTGTCATTTTATCAGCTTTATAGAAGTTATCCATTTCAATGTAACCTTCACTTCCGTATATAAACAATTTGTTTAATAATTTAACATATCCTGATATTTTGCTTGTAGCTAGAGTATCATTTCCTATTTTAAAGTTAAGTGTACACTCTTTATCTCCACCAAATTCTTCGCTTTTAAGTCTCATTCCAAAGTACTCGCTTATTGGTTTACCTAAAACATATTCGATATATTCTATGCAATATACTGCATTTGTAAAAAATACTCCACCACCTTTTGATAAATCAAGAGTCCAGGCATTATAATCTCCAGGGAAAGAAGTCGCAAAATCCATAAGACCTATTTCACCGATTTGTTTTTCTTTGATTATTTCTTTTACTTTATTTGTAACAGGAAGGAATACTTCTTTTTGTGCTTCTGCTAAAAATAGATTTTTTTCTTTTGCAAGTTCAAATAATTCTTCTGCTTGTTTTTTTTCTAAAACCAATGGTTTTTCGCAAACTACATGTTTGCCTGCGTTTAATGCATCTTTAATATTTTGATAATGAGCAAAGTTTATAGTTGCTATATATATTACATCAACTTCATCATCATTATATAATTCTTCATAGCTTCCGTAGTATTTTCCTATATTTAATTCTTCTGCTTTTTGTTTTGCTTTTTCTTCTCCTCTTGAAGCTATTGCAACAACTTCTCCGTTTTCGCTTTCTCTTACACCTTTTACAAATCTTGGAACTATCGACGCTGTGCTTAATATCCCATATTTAACCATTTTACTATCTCCTCATATTTTATATAGATAATTATACACTAAATAGATTTATTACTAAAGTATAACTTCTTGAATTTGAATAATTTAAAGGGTATAATTATATAATAAATTTTTAAGATAAGGGATGATAAAAATGATTATAGCGTTTACCGGAGCAGGTATATCAAAACAAAGTAATATTCCAACTTTTATGGAAAGACCTGATGTAAGAGAAAAACTGTTTAGAGATTTTGCCATATTACATCCAAAAGAATATAACGAAACAATCAGACAATTAAAAGCAAATATGAATGGAGCTGAGCCTAATGATGCTCATTATGCTTTAAGTGAATACAATATTCCAATTATTACAATGAATATAGATGGACTCCATACAAAAGCGGGAAGTGAACCTTTAGAACTTCATGGGGGGCTGCCTGAAGATGACGAAATGGATATAGCATATAAATTACGTAATAAGCCTGTTTTATATGGAGATCCTGCACCAAATTACCAAAAGGCTTATGAACTTGTTTCTACAATGAAACCTGGCGATGTGTTTCTTGTTATAGGCTGTTCTTATCATACAGCTATCGCTTGTGATTTAAGAGAAGTAGCAAAAAGCAGAGGTGCAAAAATTGTAGAGATACAAGAAGATGCTCAAAAAAATGTAAGAAAAGTATTAGAAGAATTGACAAAATAAAAAATAATATCTTGGGAAAGAATATTATTATATTGTTTTCTTAGGAGGTAAGATTATGAAAGACGATTATTTGCAAGGTATATTGGTTGCCAATAAGAAACTTGGCGTTCTTGGTTGTAGTCAAGATGTATTTACACAACTTGAAAAATACAATGATGAATTTTTAGATGACCTTTTAAATGCTCTTGTAAAGTTTACAATGATTGAAACAAACGGTGTTGTAAATAAGTTTGCAAGATATGATACTTGTGTAGGTAATATTACAATATATACTAAAAAAGGACCAAATGACGAAGTGTATACAAATATATTATTTTCCGGAGAGATTATTTAGATTATGAAATATATAAAAACTGACTTTAAAGTACCTTACTATAACATGGCTTTTGAAAATTATGTAATGAATAATGATAAGTTCGATGATGATTATTTCTTTTTTTATATTCACGTTCCTTCAATTATAGTTGGGAAACATCAAAATACAATCGAAGAAATAAACAGTGAATATGTAGAAAAGAATAATATTATTGTTGCAAGAAGGAATACAGGAGGAGGAGCAGTATATCATGATGAAGGAAATTTGAATTTTTCTTTCATTACAACAAAAAAAGATGATATAAAAGAAATTGATTTTGAAAAATATACTACTCCTATAATAAAAGCATTAAGGAAACTGGGAATTGATGCTGTATTAAGCGGAAGAAACGACATACTTGTTGATGGAAAAAAAATAAGTGGAAATGCGCAGTGTATGAACAAAAAGAAAGTGTTACATCATGGAACTATAATGTTTGATGTTAATGTTGAAGCACTTGTTAATGCTTTAAATGTCAGTGATATAAAGATAACTTCAAAGGCAATAAAATCCGTAAGAAGCAGGGTTTTGAATATTAAAGATATGATAAACAGAGATATGGATATTTATGAATTTAAGGATTTTATTTTAAATGAAATATATAACAATGAGGATATTGATGAATACATACTTTCAAAGGAAGATATCGAAAATATAGAAAAACTGGTTAAAGAAAAGTATGGAACCTGGGACTTTAACTATGGATATTCGCCTAAATTTACAATAAAAAATAAAAAGAAAATAGAGGGCGTAGGTATAATTGATATCATGCTTGATATAAAAGACGGACTTATAAATGATATTAATATAAGCGGAGATTACTTTTCTGTTAAAGAAACAAAAGAGCTTGAAGATAATTTAAAAGGGATAAGATATAAAAAAGAAGATGTATTTAAACTTTTAAGTAATATAAATATATCTGATTATATTATAAATATTAAAAATGATGATTTTATTAAAATTTTATTTAATGAAAAAG
>NZ_SPHL01000012.1 GCF_005844425.1 Anaerofustis stercorihominis
CTAGAGTACTTGTCTGGAGACGGACTGGGAGGGTAGGTAGTCGCGGGGTTTTTTTTATTCCTTTGAACCTATGAACTAGGTTCTTTTTTTATTTCCTTGTCTTGTATTATGTCTTTATCTGGTTGTATGTTACTTTACTTAAATAACTCTTGATATTTTTTATATGTTTTATTCTATTTGATTTGAATTTTTATATAATTAAATAATATGTTTATATTTTTTTATATATTTTTGATATATAAATAAATTTTTGTGTTATAATAAGTCGAATATTCATTTAAAATGTCGATATTAAAGGGTAAGTTAATGAAATTTAAGAAGAAGTATTTATTAATTTTTATAGCAATTATTTTTATTTGTTTTTATTTTGTTTTTTCAAATTTTAAATATGAGTCAAATGTTTTTCCAAATGGGATAAGCATAAATGGTGTTGATTGTTCCGGACTTACAGTAAACGAAGCAGAGAAAAAAATAACCAAAGAATGGAATAATAAAGAATTTATTGTTAAATCATCAAATACTGCTTTTAAATTTGATGTTCCAAGAACTTGGTCGACAAAAGAAATATTATCCCCAAATGAACAAGTTACAAAGTTTATGGAAGAAGAATTAATTTCATCTAAATCAAATGAACAAGTATTCGGTAAAATAAGCGATTTTGGTTTTACATATGATATAGAAGATGATTTAAATAATATACTAAATAAAAGTAAATTTGAATTTTTCTTAATAAAAATTGGTTTATTTAACGATAATATTAGAATTAATATGAGTATAAGTAAAACACCTGATGAGTTTAATAAAAAAATAAGTTCTCTTGATATTTATAATTTGTCAGGAAAAGTAACAAAAACAAAAAATGCTTATATAAACTTGGAGAGTGCTAACTTTGATATAGTAAAAGAAGTTTATGGTAATAATATTGATAAAGAATTACTTACAAACGAAATAGTAAATTATATTTCAAGCGGTAAATTTTCCATGAACTTTATTCCTGAAGACTTTTATGTTAAACCTGATATTTTATCTACAGATAAAGAGCTTTTAGAAAAGCAAAGTTATTTAAGAGAATTAGACATACCATCAATTACATATAAAATGTACTGCGGAAATGTAGAAGTAAATAAAGTTGATATATTAAAAATGTATGGTATAAGCGAAGATAATTTATATGATGATTTTACTCTTGGTGAATTAAAAGTTGATGAAGAAAGTGTTAAAAATTTTGTTCATAAACTTGCTCAGAAATATGATACTGCTTGGTCTGATCATACTTTTAATTCCACAAAGCAAGGAAAAATAACCGTAAGCGGTGGGGATTATGGTTACTTTATAGATGAAGATAAAGAAATAGAAAAATTAATATCTGAATTAAAGAATAAAAAAGATATAACAAGAGAACCTAAATATTCTCAAGAGGGATATAAAAATGCTAACGACATTGGAGATAGTTATGTTGAAATTGATTTAACATATCAAACATTGTGGTTATATAAAGATGGAAAACTTATTATTTCAATGCCGGTTGTAACAGGAAATATATATGCAGGATACGATACACCTCCTGGTGTTTATATATTAAAATACAAAACAATGCATGTTACTTTAAAAGGGCAAAACGCAGATGGAAGTGATTATGCTTCTCCTGTAACTTATTGGATGCCGTTTAACGGAGGTATCGGAATGCATGATGCTAACTGGAGAAGTACATTCGGTGGAGAAATATATAAAGGTGGAGGAAGTCATGGATGTGTAAACATGCCGCCAAGTAAAGCCGGAATTGTTTATGATAATATTGAGGCTGGATATCCAATTGTAGTTCATTATTAATTTTAAAAGAGGTATTTTAAAATACCTCTTTTTTTGTTATAAATAAAGTACAGTAATAAAAAATTGTTTTATTAAAATAAAAAGGAAAAGAAAAATGAATCGTACGGAAAAATTTATACAACTTTATACTAAACTTGAACAAATCGCAGTATTAGAATATGGATTTCCAAAGGATGGAAAAAGCATTACAAGATTAATGAATTTGAAATGTTATAAAGATATAAGAAGGGAACTTGCATATTGTAAGGAAATAAGAAATATTTTACAGCATAATCCTAAAATAAATAATGAGTATGCTATTGAGCCAAATGAAGCAATTTTAGCCTTGTTAGAAAGTATTATAAAAAAAATAGAATCACCAAAAAAAGTTGTTGATTTTTATAAACCCATTGGTAAAATAATAAGTGCAAATATTGGTAATAATATAATGGAATATATGAGAAAAATGGAGCAAAACCAAATTAGTTATATACCTATTCTTAATGATAAAGGCATTGTTAGAGGAGTATTTGGAGAAAGTACGGTTTTCCAATGTGTATTGGATGAAGGTATAAATGAAATAAATGAAAATACAAAATTTTATCATATAAAGAAATATTTAAGTTTGGATAATACTATAACAGGTAGCTTTATTTTTACAAATGAAAATACGTTAATGATTGAATTGGAAGATATACTTTATAAAGCATATAAAAGTAATAAAAGAATAGGTATTATATTTATTACAAAAAACGGGAAAGAAAACGAAAGGCTTACAGGGTTAATTACTCCATATGACATAATAGGTAATTAATAGGAAAATGAGATGGAATATACTTTTACTCAACAACTTATAAATATATGTGAAATTATAGGTATAATTGCATTTGCAATCTCTGGTGCAATGGTGGCTATTGAAAAGGATTTGGATATTTTTGGAGTAGTTGTTCTTGGGGTAACGACGGCTTTAGGTGGGGGAGTTATCAGAGATTTAATACTTGCGATAAATCCACCTACAATGTTTATAAGCAGTAATTATGCTGCACTGGCTGCAATATCGTCGCTTGTAATATTTATTTTTTCATATTTCAACTATAAATATATCCAAAAAAATAGAAAAGTATTTGAAAATGCTTTAAATTTTTTTGATAGTATAGGTTTAGGTGTGTTTGTTGTTCTTGGGGTAAACACGGCAATGTATAGTGGATATAGTGATAATAATTTTCTTATTATGTTTATAGGTGTAATAACAGGTATAGGAGGAGGAATACTCAGAGATATAATGGTTAAAGATATTCCTTTTATTCTTAGAAAACGAATATATGCTCTTGCAGCGATACTGGGAGGCGGTGTGTATATTGTTCTATTAAAAAATGGAATTAATTCGAATTTTTCATTGATCATAGGTATATTTATTACAATTTTAATTAGAGTTTTATCAAAAAAATACGAATGGTCACTTCCAAGGGTAAAAAAATAAAAGGTAAGAAATTAATCTTACCTTTTTTATTTTTGTTCAACAATTTCAAATCCTTGACTTTCAAATTGTTTTATAGTTTTTTCTAAAGATATTTTACTAACATTACTTCCATTAGTTATAAAAATATTTGCATTAGCTAGTTGTTTCATATTATCTTTTGTAAATGTAACTTCTATAGTTTCATATACTACTTTATTTTCTTCTTTTATGTCATAGGTTAGCCCTTCAATTGATTCAAATTGTTTTTTTAATATATCATTTTGATTATATAAACTTTCTATTTGCTTATCTGAATAATTAGAAATATCTATTGATGTTACTTGTTTGATTTTGTCTATTGTATCCCCCTTTGCATGTAAAGTTGCTTGTATTTCTACTCCAGCGGCATAATCACATTTTAATATTACCGTTTGTTCTTTTCCTCCGCAGCCTGTTAAAGAAAATAAAGATAAAATCAATGTACATACAAGAATAGCTTTAAATATTTTTTTCATAATTTCCCTCCGTAATATTTTGTTAAATTAATAATACAATACTTGTAAACGTTTTGCAATAAAAATATTATTTATTTATTGACAAAACTGATTATACTGTATATACTGTATATATACAGAAAACAAAGAAAGGATGAATGCTTTGGATATAATTATAAGTAATATAGACGATAAACCAATATATGAGCAAATATACATACAAATAAAAAATATGATTGTATCCGGTAAATTAAAAGAAGGTGATTCTCTTCCTTCTATAAGAAATTTAGCAAAAGATTTAAGAATAAGTGTCATAACCACCAAAAGAGCTTATGAAGAACTGGAAAAAGATGGATACATTTATACGGTTAAGGCAAAAGGTTCATTTGTAAATGAAAAGAACATAAAACTAATTAAAGAAGAAAACCTAAAAAAGATTGAATTTCATATTAAAGAGATATTGGATTTGGCAAAAATAAATGAATTAAAAATAGAAGACATTTACGAGATGTTTGATATTATTTTGGAGGAGAATGATGAACGCAATTGAAGTAAAAAATTTGACAAAAAGGTATAGTGATTTTACTCTTGATAAAATAAGTTTTACACTTCCAATGGGATGTATAATGGGGCTTATCGGAGAAAACGGAGCCGGGAAAAGTACGACAATAAAATTACTTCTTGATGCAATTACAAGAGATGATGGAGAAATATTTATTTTAGGTAAGAATAATAAAGATAATTTTAAAGCAACCAAAGAAGATATTGGCGTTGTTCTTGATGAAGCTCACTTTCCTGAAAGTATTAACCCAAAACAGGTTAATTCCATTATGAAAAACACATATAAAAATTGGGATGAAAATACATTTTTTAATTATATGAAACAGTTTGAGTTGCCTTTAAAGAAATCTTTTAAAGATTTTTCAAGGGGAATGAGAATGAAACTTATGATTGCTGTTGCATTGAGTCATGATGCAAAATTACTTATTTTAGACGAAGCAACAAGTGGTCTTGATCCAATAGTAAGGGATGAAATTTTAGAGCTGTTTTATGAATTTACAAGAGAGGAAGACCACTCAATTTTAATTTCTTCACATATTGTTTCTGACCTTGAAAAGCTTTGTGATTATATAGCTTTTATTCATAAAGGTAAAATGTTATTTGTAGAGGAAAAAGATGTGCTTCTTGATAATTACAGAATATTAAAATGTTCAAAAGATGATTTTGAAAATGTTGATTCAGACTGTATTGTTGGACTAAGGAAATCTCCTTATGGAGTAGAAGCTTTGGTTTTAAAAGAAAAAATTAATCCTGTGTTTAATTTAGAAAAACCAACCATTGAAGATATTATTGTTTTTATGGCAAAGGAGGGAAAATAAGATGAAAGGTTTACTTTTAAAAGATATGTATGAACTTATAAAGCAATGTAAATTTATTTTACTTTTTTGTGTAGTATATGTTTTTTTATCTTATACAGAAAGCGGATATTTTTTCTTAGCTTTTTCAATAATATTTTTCTCTCTTCTTCCAACTACAATTATGGCATTGGATGAAAGAAGTAAGTGGGAAAGCTATGCGATAACAATGCCTTATACAAGAAAAGAGATGGTATTAAGTAAATATATATTATCATTAGGCGGTGTAAT
This sequence comes from Anaerofustis stercorihominis, assembly GCF_005844425.1. GTDB lineage: Bacteria > Bacillota > Clostridia > Eubacteriales > Anaerofustaceae > Anaerofustis > Anaerofustis butyriciformans. The sequence continues at coordinate 5,409 of NZ_SPHL01000012.1, forward strand.
ATTTATGTCTGTTTTATATGAATTTGTAAATATTATTATTTATTTTATAAATTCAAGTTATGCAATGAGTATTGTAGATTCTTTTAATATTATACTTCCATTTTGTCTTATGGCGATAATAATAAGTTCAATTAATCTACCTATTAATTTTAAATTTGGTGCTGAAAAGGGAAGACTTGGAACGATTTTGATTTGTGTTATTATTGGTGTAATTGGTGGAGGACTTTTTTCTCAGTCATCAGGCAGTGTTGAATTAATAAATTATTTTATGAATATACCTTCTTTTGTGTATTTAGTTTTAATCGCTCTTTTATGGATAGTATCATATTTTGTTTCGGTTAAAATATATGAAAAGAGAGCTTTATAAGAGATACTTTGGGGTATCTCTTTTTTTAATTTAATTAATTTTATGTTATAAATTTATGTGAGAAGAATGATATAATTTTTATTAATTAAAAATAGGAGATTTATTATATGAAAAAATATATTGCCTTATTAAGAGGTGTTAATGTAAGCGGAAAAAATAAAGTGCCAATGGCAATGTTAAGAAAATATTTTGAAGAAATTGGTTTTGAAGACGTAAAAACTTATTTGAATAGTGGTAATGTGATTTTTACAAGTAATGAAGATAGCACAAAAAAAGTTAGCGAACAAATTGAGGTAATGATTAAAAATCAATTTAATTTGGATATTCCTGTTTTAGTTTTATCAAAAGAAGATCTTGTTGATATTTTACAAAATGTACCTGAATGGTGGGGGAATGATAATAAAGAGATTTATGATAATTTAATTTTTATTATTCCACCTATGACTTTTGATGATGTTTATGAAAAGATTGGACAGCCTAAGAGAGGATTAGAAAAAATTCAAAATTATAAAAATGTTATTTTTTGGTCTTTTGTTCGTAAAGATTATCAAAAGACAAACTGGTGGTCTAAAACAGCAAGTGGAGATATTAGCAAAAAACTAACTATAAGGACAGCAAATACTGTTAGAAAAATTGTTGGTATTTAATATGTTTAATTAAGAAATATAGATAACATATTTTATATAAGTTCATTAAATTTATTAGTATTCCAATATATTTCTTCTATTTCACTATAAAAATGTATTTATATAAAAAAATTAAAAATAATCAAATAATTTTATATTAATTGTGAGAGTTTACTAAATTTTATGATATATAACTTTTCTTATTCAAGTTTTTCTTATTCAAATTTTTATTATTTTAACTAAAAATACAAATAAAATTCAATTATATATCCCCCATTTTTCATCAAAAACGGGTGTACTCAAGAAAAAATAATTATGCTAAAATATATTTAATAGTAACTTATGAAAAAGTACAAAAAAGAATGTTTAAATATATCTTATCTTTTATTGATTTTAAGGAGAAAAGTTTGCTGTCAATTTTTAAATAGATTTTAGGAATAATAATTGACTCCAATAAACGAACAATAAGCGACAAACATTAATGATTTACGTTAAACATTTGTCGTTATTATGAAAATATGATAATAACGTCTATTTTATAAAAAGTCTGTAATTAAAAAAATATTTTATAATCATGTAAAGTATGCTTTTAACCGTGGCTTTATAAAATAAACTATTTATAATGTAAATGTTAATGTAAATGTTTTAATAACATAAAAAATAAATAGTTAAATAAAGAAGGGGGGCTGTTTTAATTGAAAAAAAAATACATTTGGAAAAGAGTAGAATTAATTTTTTTCACTTTAGTTTTTATGCTAACAATTGTATTTCAATTTAATACAAATGTTTATGCAGCTGAAAGTCCGGATATTACTGAGTTTGCAACAGTTGAGCAGTTGAGGAGTTTTAATACTGATGATACTGATGGTTCGGTTAATCCTGCTAAAGTATATTTTGGGAATAATAATCAGCAGTGGTGGATAGCAGGAAGCCAAAGTAATGATAGTATAACATTATTTGCTGCAAGTATGATGGAACAAGGTGTTGTGTTTGAATCTGAGGTAACAGACTGGGATAAGAAAGACTATGATCCAAATTGGAACTGTGAATATCCAGAGGGAAGAAATATTGAAAAAGTCAATCCAAATCATTACGGTGGGAGTCCCATAAGAAACAAGTTAGAAAATTTATTGACATCCTATTTTACAAATGAAGAGCAAAAATTTATGAAAAGTACGACCATTTATACTTTAGATAGTTATAATAGTAGAGCATATTCTACAACAGATATATTGTATCTTCCATATGGTAATCAGAATTTTGGTAGAGATCATATAAATGTAGGAACAAATGGTACATACTCAGATGTATTAAATACAGGTCTTCGTATTGATATAAATTATTGTGGAACTGAAATTTTCTGGTTACGTGCTCCAAGTTCTACTTTACCATATAAATCAACTGTAATGTATGGATATGTTTCTTATGTATCGGATTGGGCTGTTGAATACGGATGTGGATTAGCTCCTGCTTTTAAATTAGATTTGTCATCTGCACTTTTTGCATCTTGTGCAATGCCTGCAACATCTAATGGCGCCATGACATTATCTGATACTGATGGTGATGGTGCCTTTACAATTAGATATCAAGGAAATGTGGGTACTGCAACACTCAGCGGAGAATATAAAAGTGTTTCAGTAAGTGGTATTACAAATGACAACACCTATCTTGTTGTGCAAAATAGTGAAGGGGCATGGGCAAAAAAAGTATCTAATAATGACTTATTGTTTGCAAGTGAAATTTCTGATTCTCTGTCTTCATTTGAAAATTGCAAGGTTTGGTTAGAAACAACATCAGATAGAATAACCTATGCAAATTTGGCGAGTTATAATAAAAGAGATATTAATGTAAAATTCAAAACTGGAGTTAGTATGAATATTACATCCAATAATGGTTCTCAAACAGGTGTATGGGGTAGTATCGAGCCTATCGAAGTTACAGTAAATGACGGCTATTATCTACCGGATGATTATATTGATAAAATTATGGCTTTAAATGTATTAGAGGCATTACAAATAACAAAAACAGATAATGGCTTTATGATTCAAGGTACTCCAAATAGTGACGTATATCTTTCTTTACCTGAAGCAACTGCGTATATTGATGGAAATACTATTATAAATCCTCCAACTAATTTAACTGCTGTTTATGGACAAAAACTGTCGGATATTAATTTACCGGATGGCTGGACATGGTCAGATGAAGATACCGCGGTTTCTGTAGGAGAAAAGACATATCTTGCTCGTTTTGATGTTTCAGCTTATGAAGATGAATATGGCTTTGCAAATGTGGAAGGATATAATGCACAAGGGCATTATGTAGAACGTAATTTAACAGTTAATATTGCTAAAGCTGATAGTAAGATTACAATTAAAAACCAGAGTCTTGATAAAGAATTTGATGGAAATGCTGTAAATACTCCTGATATAGATAAAATAGGAAGCAGTAAAGATTATACAATTAGATGGTTTGAAAAAGATAATAATTCTTGGATTCAAATTGAATCTGCTCCTATTGACGCAGGGAATTATAAGGTTATTGCAAGTGTAGAGGCTGATGATAACTATAGTGGTGCTTCTGATGAGCTTGAATTTAACATTAGTAAATTATCAAACGAATGGGTAGATAATTTATCTATTACTGGTTGGACATATGGAGAGCAAGGGAATACTCCTAAAGCCGTTTCAAAATATGGTGCTGTTAAGTTTACATACAGTGACAAAAAAGACGGTACATATAAAGAAACAATTCCAATTAATGCAGGAACATGGTATGTTAAGGCTGAAGTAGAAGAAAATAAAAATTACATGGGATTAGAAGCAATTAAATTCTTTGAAATTAAAAAAGCCGTTCCCAAATATGAAGTTCCAAATCAAATAACTATTGAAAAAGGAAAATCTCTTTCAACTATAAAACTTCCTGAAGGTTTTTCATGGAAAGATGAAAATCAGATAGCTGATAGATCAGGGGTACATGCTTTTAAAGCCATTTTTATACCATCTGATACTCAAAATTATGAAGTTGTGGAAACAGATATTATCGTAAATGTTGTTGAAAAAAATGTACCACCAAGTGATACAGATAAAACCAATAATACTAATCAATCTGATACATCTGAAAAAGTATCAACAAGTGATAATACAAATGTTTTTGTTTGGTATGCATTACTTATAGTATCTGTAATTGGAATTTTATCATTAGTTTTATTTAGTAAAAGAAAACAACGTTAAATAGAAAAATAATATTTTATATTTTAATAGAAAATAAATGTAAATAAAATAGTTATATTGTATATATAAAACTATTGCAAATTTAAGATTTAATATAATTGATACGAAAATAAATACTCCTGTATAAAACAGTAATTATGCAGGAGTATTTTTATAAAAATTAAAATAATTAGCACTCATCTCTTGACAGTGCTAACAAAAAGTGATATATTATACTTGAACAAAGAGGAGAACCTCAGAAAGATTCAAACCCCATAGTTCAAAAAAACTAGTGACATAGATAGAATGTCTAAGAAAAGGAGGAATGACTTATGATGTTACCTAGTATTTTTGGAGAAAACTTATTTGATGATTTAATGGACTTGTCTTTGGATAGAGATTTCTTTGGTGGTAAAAATCCACTATACAAACAAGAAACAAATTTAATGAAAACTGATGTTAAAGAAAATGAAGATAATTATGAAGTAGATATTGACTTACCTGGATTTAGTAAAGATGAAATTTCAGCTCATTTGAAAGATGGTTATTTAACAGTAAGCGCAAGCAAAGATGTAAATAATGATGAAAAAGACGAAAACGGAAAATATATAAGAAAAGAACGTTATAGTGGTTCTTGTTCAAGAAGTTTTTATATAGGAACTGAAATTAAAGAAGATGAAATTAAAGCTAAATACGAAAATGGTATTTTGAAATTAAATGTTCCTAAGAAAGATCAAAAACAAGTTGAAGAAAAGAAAACTATAGCGATTGAAGGTTAATTGAAAAGGGCTACCGTTTAGGTAGCCTTATTTTTTTGTAAAAGATGTAATGCCGAAGCATATTATTGCTATGCTGAGTAATATAATACTATCATTTGCTGATATTTCTTTTAATATGTTTAAAACAAGAACGCCTATTCCAAGGGCTAACCCTACGCATTTTGCTGTTAAGTTAATCATTTCTGAAAAGTCTGATTTGTTTAAGTTTTTAAAATCTAACTTTTTTTGCTCTAAACCTAAAAAATCATTTGTATCCATATCAAGAATTTCGCAAAGGAGAGGTATTATTGAAATGTCAGGATATGATAAATTCCTTTCCCACTTTGACACAGCTTTATCTGTAATATTTAATTTTTTTGCAAGTTCTTGCTGTGTCATGTTTTTTTCTTTTCTTTTTTGTTTTATTTTTTCACCTATATTTGAATTCATATTTTTCTCCTTGACCAATTATTATAGATATATTTTAATTCATTATAAATAAATAGTCTATCTACTTATAAGAGAAAAAGGTAAACCGACAGTTTACATAAAAAAAGACAAAATATAATTTATATTTTGTCTTTTAATTTATTATTATTCCCAAATCTTATCTTGTTCTCTTCTAAGTTTAACAAGTAAAGAATCTTCATCCAAGATGACATCATCATAAGTTATAATTTCACCTTTTTTAACATCTTTTGCCATTTTTGTGTTTTTATTTATAAGACCTATTGGAAGTGCATTTAGTTCTTTTGCAACTTCTCTTTTATCAATTGTTCCGTAAGTAGAAAAACCTCCTATACCATCTACTGATTCTCCTTTTTTAAGATCTTTTTTTGCAACTGTTATAGCTTCACATACAAGACCATCCATAGGAACGATTGTTGGTGCTTTATCTAAAACTGCTCTTGCTATTGTAAGTGGTGTTTCCATTCCGCATAAGTGATAAGGTCTGTATAATACGTAATTTGGACCATCTCCGATTCTTAAGTATTGCATTTCATGATGTATAAACTCAAGATCTGATGAAACTATTACAAATACACCAGGGGCAATACCATTTACCCATTCTACAACACCGTAATTGTTTAAAATACCGCCTTCTTCTTTTAAACAAAGAACTTTATCTAAGTTTTTAATGTCACATTTTGGGCCATGTCCACCTCTAACATCTGGAACAAGTCCTGTAGAGTTTGCCATACAGCAAAGTTCAACCATGTTTTTTGTTCCGTCAGAGAAAGAACATTGCATTTTAGGGCTTACGCCTCTGCTTATTGCATAATCTCTTATACTGTCAGGTGTGCAGCTGTGATCAACTTCATTATTTTTTCCTTTTCCTATTACTTTTATATCAAAGCCCAAAGCTTCACTAAAGTCAAACATTTCTTTAACTGCTCCGGGTTCGTCTCCTGCACTTCCTGTATAAATTACACCTGCTTTGTCAGCTTTTCTTTTTAAAATAGGACCAACAACAACATCTGCTTCAACATCAAGCATTACAATGTTTTTGCCATTGTTTATTGTATCAATTGCAATTTCTGCTCCAATATCAGTAAAACCTGTTGCATCAACAACGCAGTCTGTTGCTTCAACAAAAGAAGCAATTTGTTTATCTTCACTTACTACAATTTTACCTTTTTTGATAGCATCATTTGCTTGTGATAAATTGTTTGTAATGACATAATCATTTTCTGTAATATTTGATTTTGAAAATGCATGTAAAACTTTATTTACGTCTATGTCACATACAACGCTTGGTGTCATTCCTTTCATTTTGTATAACTGGCTTATTAAACCTCTTCCCATTTGTCCGGCACCTATTATGCCGACTTTAATAGGATTATTTTTTTCATGTAAATCTTTTAATCTGTAATTCATGCCTAGCATAGATAATTTTCCTCTTTTCTTTTGTATTAAATATGTTCATCCCCTCAAATGTACATATTTTAAGCAGAACAATTATAGCACTATAATATTTAAAATTATATATTTTTAATTAAATTCTAATTTTAATTTGACAAGTATATACAAACTTCTTTTTTATTAAGTTTTATTATTTTCTAAAAGGAAAAGGTGAACAAGTGTTAAGTGGATTAGTTAAAAATAAAGGGTTAATTTTAATATGTTTATTAATTTTTAATTTTTCGATTCCTTTTGGTATAAAGAGTCAAATAGAGGAGAAGACTAACGGTACGGCTGTTTTTAAAGACATTATAAAAAAAAGTGTTGTAGTGATGAATGATGATTCAAATAGTAATAAGAAAACAGGTAGTATTTATGGTTTTACAAAAAATATTTTCTCTCTTACTATTCCTTGTTTGGCTTTGAATGATGTAGGTTATGAAGAGGTCGAAGTAGGTAAAGATAAAGAAGAAGCATTAAATAGTAGCGAGCTTAAAATTGCAAATAAAAAAATGAATGATGATAAAACCGTAAGTAAAGTTAATGATGGGAAACCTCTTGTTTTAATATATCATACTCATGCAACTGAATCTTTTAAAGACAAAACTTCAAAAGGAACTTATCGTTCAAGAGAAAATGACGAAAATATGGTAAGTGTAGGAGAGGAAATGGCAGAAGTTTTAGAAAAAGAATATGGTATTATTTGTATTCATGATACTTCTTTACATGATTATCCAAGTTATAATGCAGCATACGATAATTCTCTTGAGAGTGCAGAGAAAATATTAAAAGAAAATCCAAGTATAAAATACGTTTTTGATATACATAGAGATGGACTTCCTTCTTCAAATAATAATGAAAAATATAATGGAAAAGTTGGAAGTAAGTCTGCTGCAAAAGTTATGACTGTTCTTGGGATGAATCATAAAAATTCTAGTAAAAATTTAAGTTTTGCAAATAAAATAAATAAACAGTTTAGCAGTATGTATCCTGATATTAATCTTGGAATAATAAAAAGAGAACCATATAGATACAATCAGTGGCTTAGTCCAAACAGTCTGCTTTTTGAAATAGGGAGTAATTTAAATAATTTGGAAGAAGCAAAATATTCCGCAAAGCTTCTTGGAAGAGTAGTTGGAGAGGTTATAAAAGAGGATATGAAATAATATGTATAAACGAAATATTTCTTTTAAAACAATGATTTTTTTTCTTGTTTTGATAATTATAGCAGGAATATATATGTTCTTTTATCTGAAAAATATGTATTATGATAGTTTTAAAGAACATGAAACAAGTGTTTTTCTTGATCAAAACAGCGCTGAAGATAGCAATAATGAAAGTAATATTATTAATATTTTTGGATATGAATTAAATATTGATGACTTTAAGATTTTCACAAAATAGGATTGTGGGAATCTTTTTTTATTTTAAATTTAAATTAAATTTGGTTGACATAAACTTTATATATCAGTATAATTATACTGATAAAAAATTACTGATATAAGGAGGAAAATCATATAAAATGGATAGGAATTCTGTTTCAAAACAAGCTCTCCAACGATTACCTTCTTATTTAAATTATCTTAATTGGGCAAAGAGAGAAAATATAAAAAATATATCTTCTCCGACAATTGCAAATGATTTGAGATTAAACGAAGTTCAAGTCAGAAAAGATTTGGCGGCAATAAGCTCTACAGGAGGAAAACCAAGACTTGGATATGATGTTGATACGTTAATAGGAGATATAAAAAATTTTCTGGGTTATGACGAAACTGATAAAGCCGTATTAATAGGAGCAGGACAGCTTGGTAGAGCCCTTCTTTCTTATAATGGATATGCAGATTATGGTCTTGAAATTGTTGCAGCTTTTGATGTAAATAAGGACATTATCGGTAAAAGGTTTAAAGGGAAACCGATTTATCATGTAAACAAGCTATATGATATATGCAAAAAAAATAATATTCATATCGGAATTATAACCGTATCGGCAAATGAAGCCCAAGATGTATGTGATATGCTTGTCGAATGCGGGATTTTAGCTATATGGAACTTTGCTCCATCTCACTTGGTAGTTCCTGATAATATCCTTGTTCAACATGAAAATACAGCTGCCTCACTAGCCTTGTTATCTATTCACTTGCGTGAAAAAATGGATAAAGATAAATAAATAATATTGTAAAGTTTTTGATATTATTATATAATCAAAATATAAATAAAACCTTTATTTATAGGGGTTTAAATAATTAAGTTTATAAAAGTTTGGTAATATATACCGGCTTATATATAAGTTCATAGCTTTGCCTTTTGCTATGATTAAAGTTTTAAATTTAGGAGGAAAAAAAATGGCAAATAAAGTAGTTATAGCAGGTGCTTGTCGTACTGCAATCGGTACAATGGGCGGTACATTAAGCACTACACCTGCTGCAAAATTAGGTTCAATCGTAATAAAAGAAGCTTTAAAGAGAGCTAATGTTCCGGCTGATCAAGTTGATCAAGTATATATGGGTTGTGTTATCCAAGCTGGCTTAGGTCAAAACGTAGCAAGACAAGCTTCAATCAATGCTGGTTTACCAATTGAAGTTCCAGCTGTTACTGTAAACGTAGTTTGCGGTTCTGGTCTTAACTGTGTAAACATGGCTGCACAAATGATTAAAGCAGGGGATGCTGATATCGTTGTTGCAGGTGGTATGGAAAACATGTCAATGGCTCCATATGCAGTAATGAATGGTCGTTATGGTTACAGAATGAACAATGGTACTTTAGTTGATACAATGGTAAATGATGCTTTATGGGATGCATTTAACCAATATCATATGGGTATTACAGCTGAAAACATTGCAGAACAATGGAATTTATCAAGAGAAGAATTAGACGAATTTGCTGCTAATTCTCAACAAAAAGCTGTAGCTGCTCAAGAAGCAGGTGCTTTTGATGATGAAATCGTACCTGTAGAAGTTAAAAAGAAAAAAGAAACAATTATCTTCAACAAAGACGAAGGTCCTCGTCCTGGAACAACAGCTGAAGGTATTGCAAGACTTCGTCCTGCATTCAAACCAGACGGTGTTGTAACAGCTGGTAACGCTTCAGGTATCAATGACGGTGCTGCTGCTGTTGTTGTAATGAGCGAAGAAAAAGCTAAAGAACTTGGTGTTAAACCAATGGCTACATGGGTAGCAGGTGCTTTAGGTGGTGTTGATCCTACAATCATGGGTATCGGTCCTGTTGCTGCTACAAAGAAAGTTTTAGCTAAAACTGGTATGAGTGTTGATGATTTCGATATTATCGAAGCAAACGAAGCTTTCGCTTCTCAATCAATCGCTGTTGGTAAAGAATTAGGATTTGACTTAAATAAATTAAATCCAAACGGTGGTGCTATCGCTCTTGGTCACCCAGTAGGTGCTTCAGGTTGTCGTATCCTTGTAACACTATTACATGAAATGCAAAAAGCTGATGCTAAAAAAGGTTTAGCAACACTTTGTATCGGTGGTGGTATGGGTTGTGCTACTATCGTTGAAAGAGACTAATTTATTGATTAAATTAAGGAGATTATAAAAATGGGTTTTGTTAGATATGAACAAGATGGTTTTGTAGGAATAGTTACTATTGACCGTCCAAAAGCTTTAAATGCTTTAAACGAAGAAGTTTTAAAAGATTTAGAAGCTACTTTTGATGCTATTGATTTAGATAACACAAGAGCAGTTATCGTAACAGGTGAAGGTAAATCTTTCGTAGCAGGTGCTGATATTGCATCTATGAGCACAATGACTGCTGAAGAAGGTGAAGCATTCGGTAAATTCGGTAATGACATCTTCAGAAAAATTGAAACTTTCCCAATTCCTGTAATCGCTGCTATTAACGGTTTTGCTTTAGGTGGCGGAAACGAACTTGCTATGAGTTGTGATATCAGAATTTGTTCTGATAAAGCATTATTTGGTCAACCTGAAGTAGGACTTGGTATTACTCCTGGATTTGGCGGAACACAAAGACTTGCAAGAATTATCGGCGTTGGCATGGCTAAAGAATTAGTATATGCTGGATACAACATTAAAGCCGATAAAGCTTTGGAAATCGGCCTTGTAAATGCTGTTTATGCTCCTGAAGAATTAATGGAACAAGCTAAAAAATTAGCAGGTAAAATTGCTAAACAAGCTCCTATTGCTGTAAGAAATTGTAAAAAAGCAATGAACGAAGGTTTACAAGTAGATATGGATCAAGCTATCGTAATCGAAGAAAAATTATTCGGAGATTGCTTCAATAGTGAAGACCAAAAAGCAGGCATGAAAGCATTCTTAGAAAAAGGAAAAGCTGAATTCCAAAACAAATAGTGTTTTAATTTAAGTAAATATAGTCCGGATTTTTCCGGACTTAAAAAAATAATTTGGAGGATAATAATGAAAGTAGGTATTATTGGTGCTGGAGCTATGGGTTCTGGTATAGCTCAAGCTTTTGCACAAACAGAAGGTTATGAAGTTTGTTTATGTGATATCAATGAAGAATTCGCTGCAAACGGTAAAAAAAGAATTGAAGCAGGATTTGCTAAAAGAGTAGCAAAAGGCAAAATGGAACAAGCTAAAGCTGATGAAATTTTAGCTAAAATTACAACAGGTGTTAAAGATATCTGTGGTGACTGCGATTTAATCGTAGAAGCTGTTCTTGAAGTTATGTCTATCAAACAAGAAACATTCCAAGAATTAGATAAAATTTGTAAAGAAGATTGTATCTTTGCTACAAACACTTCTTCTTTATCAGTTACAGAAATCGGTGCTAAAGTAAACAGACCACTTATCGGTATGCATTTCTTTAACCCAGCTCCTGTAATGAAATTAGTAGAAGTTATCGCAGGTTTAAATACTCCTGTAGAAATTGTAGACAAAATTAAAGCAATTTCTAAAGAAATCGGTAAAACTCCAGTAGAAGTTGCTGAAGCTCCAGGATTCGTTGTAAACAGAATTTTAATTCCAATGATTAACGAAGCTGTTGCTATTTATGCAGAAGGCGTTGCCAGCGTTGAAGGTATCGACGCAGCTATGAAACTTGGTGCTAACCACCCAATGGGACCTTTAGCATTAGGTGACTTAATCGGTCTTGACGTTTGTTTAGCTATTATGAACGTTTTATATGACGAAACTGGCGACCCTAAATATCGTCCACACACATTACTTAAGAAAATGGTTCGTGGCGGCAAGTTAGGTCAAAAATCTGGTCACGGATTTTATGATTATAAATAGGAGGATTCAAAACAAATGGATTTTACATTAAGTAAAGAGCATGAAATGGCGAGATCTCTATTCAGAGAATTTGCTGAAACAGAAGTAAAACCTCTAGCTCAAGAGGTAGATGAAACAGAAGTATTCCCAAGAGAAACTGTTGAAAAAATGCAAAAATTAGGATTCTTAGGAATTCCTATGCCAAAAGAATACGGCGGACAAGGTTGTGATTCTTTAACATATGCAATCTGTGTTGAAGAATTATCTAGAGTATGTGGTACAACAGGCGTTATCGTTTCTGCACATACATCTTTAGGTGCTGAACCAATTAAAAAATTCGGTACACCAGAACAAAAAGAAAAATTCTTAAGACCACTTATCAGTGGTGAAAAACTTGGTGCTTTTGGTTTAACAGAACCAAACGCTGGTACAGATGCTTCAGGTCAACAAACAAAAGCTGTTTTAGACGGAGATGAATATGTACTTAACGGTTCTAAAATCTTTATCACAAACGGTAAAGAAGCTGATACATATGTAATCTTTGCTATGACAGATAAATCAAAAGGAAATCACGGTATTTCTGCATTCATCGTAGAAAAAGGAACACCTGGATTTACATTTGGTACTAAAGAAAAGAAAATGGGTATCAGAGGTTCTTCTACATATGAATTAATCTTTACAGACTGCAGAATTCCAAAAGAAAATCTTCTTGGTCAAGAAGGTAAGGGATTTGCTATTGCTATGCAAACACTTGATGGCGGTAGAATTGGTATCGCTTCTCAAGCTCTTGGTTTAGCTCAAGGTGCTTTAGATTCTACAATTGAATTCGTTAAAGAAAGAAAACAATTCGGTAGACCTATCGCTAAATTCCAAAATACTCAATTCCAACTTGCTGATATGGCAACAAAAGTTGAAGCTGCTAGATTATTAGTTTACAAAGCTGCAAGAGCTAAAGATAATCAAAAGAGATTCTCTTTCGAAGCTGCTCAAGCTAAATTATATGCTGCAGAAGTTGCTATGGAAGTTACAACAAAAGCTGTTCAACTTCACGGTGGATATGGTTACACAAGAGAATATGATGTTGAACGTATGATGAGAGATGCTAAGATTACTGAAATTTACGAAGGAACTTCAGAAGTTCAAAGAATGGTAATCTCAGGTAACTTATTAAAATAATAGGAAAAGGAGATAATTATAGTGAAAATCGTAGTTTGCGCTAAGCAAGTTCCAGATACAAACGAAGTTAGAATAGATCAAAAAACAGGTACTCTAATCAGAGAAGGCGTACCTGCTATTATGAACCCAGACGATAAAGCTGGTCTAGAAGCTGCACTTCAAATTAAAGATAAAACAGGTGCAGAAGTAACTGTTATAACAATGGGTTTACCAGCTGCAGAAGAAATTTTAAGAGAAGCTATGGCTATGGGTGCTGATAAAGGTGTATTAGTAACAGATAGACCATTCGGTGGTGCTGATACTCTTGCAACATCTAATACATTAGCTGCTGCTTTAAAAACAATGGAATATGACCTAATCATCACAGGTAGACAAGCTATCGATGGTGATACAGCTCAAGTAGGTCCTCAAATTGCTGAACATTTAGGAATTCCAAACATTTCTTATGTTCAAAAAGTTGTTGAAGTAACAGATGATAGCATCACTGTTGAAAGACAATATGATGATGGTTATCATGTAGAAAAAGCTCAAATGCCTTGCCTAATCACAGCTCTTGGCGATTTAAACAAACCAAGATATATGACACCGGGCGGAATCTTTGATGCATTTAAAGAAGACATCCAAATTATTACAAGAAAAGATGTTGATATCGCTGATGAAAAAATCGGTAAAGCTGGTTCTCCTACAAATGTTGCTAAATCATTCCCTAAACCTGTTAAAGCTGCAGGTGAAAAAGTTGAATTAGATGCTGATGCTTCAGCTGATTACATTTTAGGAAAATTAAAAGAAAAACATATTATCTAATTAATTAGGAAAGGAAATTGAAATAATGAGTTTTGAAGAATATAAAGGCGTATTTGTCTTCGCACAACAAGTTGATGGTGTTATCAACAATGTTGCGCTTGAATTAACAAGTGAAGCTACAAAGCTTGCTGCTGCTTTAAACACAGAAGTTACAGCTGTTCTTTTAGGAAAAGATGTAAAAGGATTAGCTGATGAATTAGCAGCTTATGGTGCTAATAGAGTTTTAGTTGTAGATGATCCTGCATTAGAAACATATACAACAGAACCATATGCACATGCTATGGATGAAATTATTAAACAATATAAACCAGATATCGTTCTTTACGGTGCTACTGCAATCGGTAGAGATTTAGCTCCTAGAGTTTCTGCAAGAGTTGCTACAGGTCTTACAGCTGACTGTACAGTTCTTGAAATCGGTGAATTTAAAAATGCTTTAGGTAACGTAAACAAAGGTTATGAAGGTAAAATGTTCTTAAACGCAACAAGACCTGCATTTGGTGGTAACTTAATGGCTACAATCGTATGTCCTGACAACAAACCTCAAATGGCTACAGTAAGACCTGGCGTTATGCAAAAAATTGAACCTAAAGAAGGTGCTAAAGCTAACGTAGAAGAAGTTAAAGTTGACTTTACTAAAAACAACAAATATGTAGAAGTACTAGATGTTGTTAAAGCTGTAAAAGACAAAGTTGATATTTCTGAAGCTAAAATCTTAGTATCAGGTGGTCGTGGTGTAGGTAGTGCTGAAAACTTCAAATTATTAGAAGATTTAGCTGATGCTATCGGTGGTGAAGTTTCTGCTTCAAGAGCTTGCGTTGACGCTGGTTGGGTTCCAAAAGATATCCAAGTAGGTCAAACAGGTAAAACTGTTCGTCCACAAGTTTACTTTGCTATTGGTATTTCAGGTGCTATCCAACATGCTGCTGGTATGGAAGAATCTGATATTATCATTGCAATCAACAAAGATGAATCTGCTCCAATCTTCAGCATTGCTGATTATGGTGTAGTAGGCGATTTAAACAAAATCGTTCCATTATTAACAGAAGCTATTAAGAATGCTTAATATAATCATAAAATCTAACTAGTAAAAAGGAGTGTATTATTACACTCCTTTTTTTATGAATAAAACCACGTAATATATACGTGGTTTTTATTTAGTTATTAAATTTTTCTTTAAATCTGTTTTCGTATTCAATAATCAGTTCTTCTCTAAATTGAGGAGCAGCAATATTGATAAGATTTTTTGCTCTTGTTCTTAATGTTTCACCTTTTAAATGGGCAATCCCATATTCGGTGACAATATAATCTACATCGGTTCTTGATGTAGTTACAGCACTTCCTTTTTGAAGAAACGGAACAATTTTTGAAATTGTGCCGTTTCTCGCGGTTGCAGGAAATGCAATTATGGATTTTCCGCCTTTTGAAAAAGCAGAACCTCTTACAAAGTCAACCTGTCCTCCAATTCCGCTAAACTGTTTTAATCCTATTGCTTCAGCACAAACTTGTCCCATTAAATCAACTTCTAATGCTGAGTTGATAGAAATCATATTATCATTTTGTCCTATTACCACTGGATTATTTACATATTCAATATCCATCATACTT
Organism: Anaerofustis stercorihominis; assembly: GCF_005844425.1. Taxonomy (GTDB): domain Bacteria; phylum Bacillota; class Clostridia; order Eubacteriales; family Anaerofustaceae; genus Anaerofustis; species Anaerofustis butyriciformans. Next base: position 21,063 of record NZ_SPHL01000012.1, read on the forward strand.
ACAATAGGGTTATCGTGAACAAAATCATATAATTTTTGAGTCCCCATTAAAAACGCAACAACCATTTTATTCTTATGTAAAGTTTTCTTTTTACATGTTATTACACCTTTTTCGTATAAGTCAACTACGCCATCAGAAATCATTTCTGAATGTATGCCTAAATCCTTTTTATTTGTAAGAAATTTTAACACTGCATCAGGAATAGCACCTATGCCAAGTTGAAGTGTATCTCCGTCATTAATTAATTTTGCACAATTTTCTCCTATTTTCATTTCAACATCTGTTATTTTAGGATTTGGAAGTTCTGGAATTTGCTCATCGTGTTCAACTAAGATGTCAATATCATTAATATGCAAGAAATTATCTCCTAAAGTTCTTGGCATTTTTTTGTTTACTTGTGCAATTGTTAATTTTGCGGCTTGTGTTGTTGGTTTTGTGTAGTCACATGATGTCCCAAGGGAACAAAATCCATCTTTATCAGGAGGAGAAACAGTAACTAAAGCAACATCAACAGGTAGGGAAGATCTGAAAAGAGTAGGAATTTGATAAAAGAAGCATGGTGTGAAATCTCCTCTTCCTTCATAAACAGCATCTCTTGTATTCCCTCCAAGAAAGAAAGCATTTAATTTAAAGTGTTCTTTCATTTCTTCTTTTGCATAAAGAGAATGTCCCATAGGAACAAGTTGAACAATTTCAACATTCTTATATGCTTTATAATTTTCTACCATTTTATCTACAATATAAATAGGTTCTCCTACCGCATGGGCAATAACTACTCTATCGTTTGATTTTATATAATTTACAGCTTCCTCAGCGGTCTTTAATTTACTTTTATATAGTTTATTTATATCCATCTTTTACTCCTTTCCTCTTATTTTGATTAAGGTAAAAGAAAAATATAAGTTATTCTTTTATATTTGCAATATTTTTTGCAAGTTCTTTTTTCATATTTAAATTACCTTGTCTTGCTATCATGATTCTTTGAGCTTGAGGTGAGCCTGCTCCGTGTAGGGATTCTGTTCTGTAACCTACTGCTGCTGTTCCAAGTGTTAGATTTTCTATAAGTCTTAAAATTTTTAGTCTGTCTTTTGTAGGTATATTAGCTACACCTTTTAAATATTTTTCTACGTATTTTCCTACAACAGGACTTTCTAAATCTTTTTGTGAAGGAGCTGTAACCATTATTCCTCCTGCAATGTCTTCTGCAAGTCTTGCAATTTCATAAGGATATCTTGTTACGTTTTGTTTACATACATTTGCAAGAAGTAAATCAATCATATAATTACCGGACATTGTTTTATATCCTTGAGAAGAACAAGCTATACCACAGCTGTATAAAGTTTCATTTAGGTGTGTCATTTCAATTAATTTATCTTTTATGTGAGAAGCTTTTGCTGCTCCGTTATATTCTGCAACCACTGCTGCTGCACCTATAAGAACATCTCCTACACCAACTTTACATCCTCCGTAAGATTGTCTGTGATAACCTGCAAATCTTTCAACAAGCATTCCTGAAAAATCATATTCTCCATTTAAAAATATTCTTTCATTTGGAACAAAAACATTATCAAAAATAACAAGAGCTTCCATTCCTCCAAATTCTGCATTTCCTACATCCATATCAGAATCTTCAAGTTTTCTGGTGTCACAAGATTGTCTGCCTACAATCATTAAAATACCTTCAGTATCTGTTGGAACCGCAAAGGAAATAGCATAGTCTTTGTCTTGTTCTGTCATATTTATCGTAGGCATAACCAAAACTTCATGAGAGTTAACCATTCCTGTTTGATGCGCTTTTGCACCTCTTACAATAACTCCGTCTTCTCTTCTTTCAACGACTCTTAAATATAAATCTGGATCTTCTTGTTTAGAAGGAGGAAGTCCTCTGTCTCCCTTAGGGTCTGTCATTGCACCGTCAATAACGAGGTCATTGTCTTGGCAATATCTTAAGAACTTTTTAAAGTTTTCATGATAATTTGTTCCATGTGCTTTATCTGTTTCGTAAGTTGTACTATATACTGCATTGAATGCATCCATTCCTACACATCTTTGGAAGCATGATGCTGTTTTTTGTCCGCATAGTCTTTGCATTTTGACTTTTTTAATTAAATCATCTGTGCTTTGATGAATATGTGTAAATCTATTTATTTTTCTGCCGTCTTCTAATGTTACTGTCATTAAATCTTCGTATTCCGGCATTTGTGCTAAATCATATGTAGCTCTTACTGAATTCAATGAAGGTCGTAAAATTGGATTATCTACTGGATTTTCAATTTTTTCTCCAAACATATATACTTGTAAATTTAATTTTCGTATACTTTCGATATATTCTTTACCTGTCATTAAAGCCATAATATATACCTTCCTTTCGAATGTTTTATGTTAGGGTAGTTGGGTTTTATAATATATAATGCAAATTGCATGCCAACAATTTTTACTGTAAAAAGGCTATGTTTAAACAAAAAGTATATTTTTGTTGCAAAAATGCAATGCAAAAATACAAAAAAAAAAGGCGCTGGGCCTTTTAATTTGCAGGTGAGAATTTTATTTCCGTTGAAAGATTGTCTACTGTATCAAAGGTATATCCTTGTTTTTTTAGTTGTTTTATTACATTGTCAAGCCCGTTTGGCAAACTTTTATTTCTGTCAAATACATGAATTAAAACAACTGTTTCTTCATTCCATTTTGCTTGTTTTATTATAATACTATATTGTTTTGTTGAAACTTTTGATATTGTATCATTAGGGAATGCATTCCAATCTACATAATCATATCCGTATTCTTTTGACAGTTTTATTATATTTTTGATTACTTTTTTCCCTCCATAAGAGAATGATACTGTATTGTTTGTTCCTCCAGGAAATCTAAAAATTCTACAATCATATCCTGTTATGTCTTTAAAGTTTTTTCTGTTTTTTTCTAAATCTTCAATAAAAGCTTTGGGATTTTTATAAATTTTTTTGTAATCATGAGAATAAGTGTGTAGAGCAAGAAGGTGTCCGTCGTTTACTATTTCTTTAATTATTTTTTCATCTTCTTTACCTTTTGCAGCATTAAAGAAAAAGGTCGCTTTTACATCATTTTTCTCTAATACGTCTAATACTTCCTTTGTCATTTGTGTAGGGCCGTCATCAAATGTTAAATAAATTTTTTTTAACTTTATTTTTTGTATGCTGTCGCTATTAATGCTACCTATTGTTAATATATGAAAAGGGATGTTTTTCATTTTAGAAAATGTTTTTGATAGTGATATTCTTTTTGTATTTGCAAAAGCTATTATTTTTTTATCATTATTACTTTTTATTATTTTGATTTTATTACCTTTATCTATAAATCCTATGCATTCATTTCTCTCGTTTGTTAATATACTTTCTTTTACAATAATATAGTTTGAATTTTTATTTCTTTCATAATTTATAGGATTAGAAGAACTTTTGCTTATTGAAGTTATTTCATTTTTATTTTGTAAAATTTTGCATACTTTGTTATAATTATTACTATACGATATATTTAAAATCCACAAAATGAAAAGGACATATATAATAATAAAAAAATATATTAAATTGTTTTTTTTCGTTAGTTTTATTAATAAATTTTTCATACTTGTATTATTATATCAAAAAATAAAATAAATAAAATATTAAAATTATAAAAGTATAGAGGGGAAAATATTTATGATTAAAGCAGCAATATTTGATTTAGACGGAACAATAATAGATACTCTTGAAGATTTGGCAAATGCAGGTAACTATGTGTTAAAACAAAACGGATTTGAAGTGCATGATAAAGAAAAATACAGATTTTTTGTTGGAAGCGGAATAAGAAATTTATGTATAAGAATATTACCTGAGGAAAAGAAAAACGATGAAGAATTAATAACTAAAATATTTAATGAATTTAATGCATATTATGGTAAACATTATATGGATAATACAAAGGCATATGAGGGTGTTGAAAATATGCTTAATAAGCTTATTGAAATGAATATAAAAGTAGGCGTTCTTACAAATAAAGGTCATGAATTTACTGTTCCTATGCTAAAAAAAGTTTATGGAGATTTCCCATTTAGTGTGATTTTAGGTAAGACTGATAAATTCCCAGTTAAACCAAGCAAAGAATGTATTGATTATGTAATGAATAAATTAGAAGTAAGTGGTGAAGAATGCATTTATATTGGAGACAGCAATGTTGATATGCAAACAGCAATAAACGGAAATATTAGTGAAATAATTGGTGTAAGCTGGGGCTTTAGACCTGTTGAAGAACTTAAACAAGCCGGGGCAAAATATATTGTAGATAGCCCAGAAGAAATTATTGATATAGTAAATAAATTAAATAATTAATAATATAAAAGGAGAAGAAATATGATAAAAGCAGCAGTATTTGATTTTGATGGAACGTTAATGGATACTTTGGTGGATACTGCAAACAGTATTAATCATGTATTAAAAGCTCATGGATTCGATGAAGTTCCAATTGAACAATATAAGGATGTATTTGGAGGAAGCTGTTATGATATGATAAACATGGTTACTCCAAAATCAATGAACGACCCACAACTTTTACATGAAATGGATGTTGAAGTACAATACTATTATTCAAAACATTTTAATGAAAATTGTAAGCCTTATAAAAATATAAGACATGCATTAAGAGGACTTAGAAAAAAGAATATAGACTTATGTGTTATAACAAATAAGCCTTCAAGATTATTGGTTCCTTTATTAAACGAATTTTTTGAAGATATTGAATTTAAACATATTATAGCAGCAGATTCAGGATTTCCTTTAAAACCAAATCCTGCATCTTGTAATCAATTGATGCAAACACTTGATATTCATCATGATGAAGTTGTGTTTATAGGAGACAGCGAAGTTGATATCCAAATTGCAAAAAATGCGAGAGCATTTTCTATTGGTTGTGGTTGGGGATTCAGAGGTGGTGAATCATTGATTAAGGCTGGTGCCGACTATGTTATTCATGAACCTATGCATGTATTGGAAGTAGTAAATATTCTTAATAAGAGAAGTCTTAAAAATATTATGGATGAAGCTAAATTGATACTAAAAATATTAAAATAGTTTTTAATTTGATAATTTTTAAAGGTTATTTTAAGAATTGTAATTATAATGATTATTAATTGATAATTAGTATTAATTACCGAGATTTATAAAAATATAATATTTTTTACAAGGGTGTAATTTTTATAATTGGCACCCTTTTAGTTTGGAGAGATATATATAATAAAATTTTATTATACACTAAAATTTATTTTATAAATAATGCAATATATTTGATTATAAATTGTATGTAAATGAAAAAATTAATGATATAATTTAGAAAAATGTCTTAGGAATATTATGGAAACAAAAATATATGATTTAACAAATAATGACAATTTAACAGATATTTTTAATGAAGCCGCCAGAGTAATAAATAACGGAGGAACCGTTGTTTTCCCAACGGAAACAGTATATGGTCTTGGAGCAAATGCTTACGATGATGAAGCTGTTAAAAAGATTTTTAAAGCAAAAAACAGACCTATGGATAATCCATTAATAGTCCATATTAGTGATTTTGGTATGCTTGAGGGATTAGTTAGAGAAGTAAGCAATGATGCAAAAAAACTAATGGATAAATTTTTCCCGGGTCCTCTTACTTTAATTATGAAAAAATCAGATAATATTCCAAACAGCGTATCAAATAACTTGGATACAGTCGGAATAAGAATGCCAAGTGACAAAGAAGCAAATGCTTTTATAAAAGCTTGTAATACTCCGATAGCAGCACCAAGTGCAAATATATCAAAAAGACCAAGTATAACTAATAAAAAATATTTGGTAGAGGAACTTAGTGGTAAAGTAGATATGATTCTATGTTCAAAGGAATCTCAAATAGGTTTGGAATCTACGGTTTTAGATGTTTCGACTGATAAAGTAAAATTACTTAGACCGGGAAAAATAAGTGCAAAAGAAATTGAAGAGGTAATAAACAAAAAAGTTTATGGATACAGCAAAGAAGATGCACTTCTTCCAAAATCTCCGGGAATGAAATATGAACATTATAAACCTAAAACAAAGGTGGTTGTTTTAAGCGGTGAAGATAAATCTATTATTAATTATCTAAATAATTTAAAAGAAGAACATATAGGATTTTTAGGATTAAATAATATTTTAGGTAAAATTGAAAATGATAAAGTATTCCTAAAATCTTTGGGAAAAGATATTGTTGATGCAAGCAAAAATTTATATTTTCTTTTAAGGGAAATGGATAAAGAAAATTTAAATGTGATTTATGCTCAAGCTATGGATACGGAAGGTATAGGGCTTGCGTATATGAATAGACTTCTTAAGTCTGCATCCGGAGATATAATAAATCTATAAATAGTTAATAACTGCTTTGCAGTTTAAATAAATTAATTTTAAAGGAGAAAAATTATGAAAATAGTTATTGCAAGTGATCATGGTGGTTATGAATTAAAACAATTCTTAATCGACACATTTAAAAAGGAAGGTTATGATTTTGTAGATTACGGAACAGATTCTGCAGATAGTGTTGACTATCCTGACTATGCAATTAAAGTTGGCGAAGCTGTTGCAGCAGGAGAATTTGATAGAGGTATTTTAATTTGTGGTACAGGTATTGGTATCAGCATTGCTGCTAATAAAGTAAAAGGTATCAGAGCTGCTCATTGTACAGATACATTCTCTGCTAAAATGTGTAAACAACACAACAATGCAAACATCATTGTATTAGGCGGAAGAATTACAGGTCCTGAACTTGCTGCTGAAATCCTTAGAGCTTATTTAGATGAAAAAGAATTTTTAGGCGGAAGACACGAAAACAGAATTAACAAAATTAAAGCATACGAAGAAAAAGTATACAAATAATAAAAGGAAAAAATAATGGAAAATAATCAAAGACCTTCGTGGGATGAATATTTTATGGATATGTTGGAAGTTGTAAAAACTCGTTCAACTTGTATAAGAAGACAAGTTGGAGCAATAATAGTAAAAGACCATAAAATTATTTCTACCGGTTATAACGGAGCTCCAAAAGGTCTTAAGCATTGTACAAAAGATACTTGCATAAGACTTAAAAACAATATAAAAAGCGGAGAAAGACATGAGCTTTGCAGGGCTACCCATGCAGAACAAAATGCTATTATTTCTGCGGCAACCATGGGAGTAAGTGTGGAAGGAGCAGATATTTATATAACTGATTCTCCTTGTATTCTCTGTTCAAAAATGTTAATAAATGCAGGTATTAAAAGAATTGTATATAAAGGTAATTATCCTGATGAATTTAGTATGGAATTATTAAAGGAAGCAGGAGTTGAGGTTGTTAAATATGACGGAAAATAATAAAAATAATGATATCTCAAGTATTGCAAAAGCTTTGGCGATATTTTTTCAGCTGGGCATTACTATTGTTGTAACAATAGTTTTATGTTTGTTTTTTGGAAAATTCTTAGATACAAAGTTTCAAACGGGTAATATTTGGACGTTAATATTTTTATTTCTTGGTATATTGGCAGCCATTAGGAATATGTATTATATTCTTAAAAATGTAATGAAAAAATAAAAAAATATGGTGGTTTGCTTTTGCAAACCACCATATAAGCAATACGAATAATAATGAATGAGGCTTAAAATGAATAAGGAAAATAACGAGAATTTTACCATTGAAGATTTACTAAAAGAGCAAATTCAAATAAGTATATTTACTTTGATTTTAAATTTTATTTTTATAATTTTTGTATTGCTTTTTAAATTAGATAAGAGTATAATTCTTGGAATAATATCAGGATGTCTTGTTGCTTTAATATTTCATTGGATGTTATTCAATGATTTAAGAACGGCAATAAAGATGGATAAGGACAGTGCCGTAAATTATGCCAATTTACATGCTGCCATAAGAAAAGTACTCTTGATATTGGTATTAGTTTTTCTTGTTGCTAATAAGTGGATAAAAGTAAATGTAATAGGACTAATAATAGGGTTATTATCTTTTAGAGCCGTGTTATATGTTTATAATCTTATTAGTTTAAAAAACAAGTAATAAAAAAATGGAGAAGAGAAAATGAATGTAAGTATTAGTACTGTTGATAATATTTTTAATATCGGCAAAATACCTATATCTAATACAATTATTTGGACTGTAATTATTTTAGCTTTAACCTTCGTTTTTTTAATGTATTTAGCAAAAGGTCTTGAAATTAGACCTAATTCTAAAAAACAAGTTATTGCTGAATATATGGTAAGTGCTTGCAGAGATTTTGTAAGCAGTACTATGGGTAAGAAAAACATTGGTTTTACACCATACTTTTTTGCCTTGGCTGCTTTCTTGCTTGTTGCAAACTTAAGTAGTTTTGTATTCCTTGGGATAGTAAGACCTCCTACTGCGGATTTGGCTACAACACTTACACTTGGAATTATAACTTTTGTATTAACTCAATATTATGGATTAAAAACAAAAGGTATAAAAAAATACTTGAAGGATTTTACAGAACCGGTATTTTTCTTTTTACCTATAAATATTATTGGTGAAATCGCAAATCCTGTTTCACTTGGTTTCCGTTTATTCGGTAACATTACAGGTGGACTTATAATATTATCATTGGTATATTCTATATTTGTCGGTTCCGCAAAAGTTGCAATGTTTGTTTTCTTTACATCATTGATTTTATGTCTATACTTATGTTTTGGGAAAGCAAACAAATTTACGGAAAATAAGATTGTTAGAATTGTTGCCATATTATTACTTATACCATCATTCTTTGTAGCATTCTGTCACGGTTATTTTGACTGGTTTGCCGGAATACTTCAAACATTTATATTCTGTATGTTATCGATGGTATTCATTTCATCCGCAATGGATGAAGAATAATTTGCCTTTACCCGATTTTTAATCGGATAAAATATAAAAATAGAAAAATGCTTTTTTATTCAAGGAGGAAATAATAATGAATATTTCAGGAAGTGATTTAATTTTAGCATGTTCAGCAATAGGTGCCGGTCTTGCCATGATAGGTGCATTAGGTACAGGGGTTGGACAAGGTAATGCAACAGGTAAAGCTTGTGAATCAGTTGCAAGACAACCAGAAGCAGAAGGAACAATATTAAAAACATTATTAACAGGTTGTGCTGTTGCGGAAACATCAGCTATTTATTGTTTGGTTGTCGCTTTAATTTTATTATTTGTTAAACCTTTTAGCTAAAAAAGACAACGATAATAAAGGTAAGGTGGTGATTATATGCTAGCTGGATCATTAATAAACTTTTCAACTGAAATGCTTTATCAAATGTTAATTCAGGGTGCAATATTTTTACTATTCTTTATTTTGGTAAAGAAATTCTTTTATGATAAAGTCGTAGATGTTATTGATAAAAGACAAAGTATTATAACCGAAGAATTTGACAAAGCGGAAAATGAAAATTTAAAAGCAAACGCTTTAAAACAAGAATATGAAAAGAAAGTAAAAAGTATCAATGAAGAAGCTTTAGCTATTACTAACGAGGCTACCAAAGAAGCTAAAGAAATAAAAGAAAATATTATTTCTCAGGCAAATGAGGAAGCTAGAAAGATTAAAGCTAAATCTAAAAAAGATATTGAAAGTGCAAGAGAACTTGCAATGAAAGAAATGAAAGATAATATTATTGATATTTCTTTAGATATAACGAATAAAGTTATAGATGCAAAACTTGATAAAGATGCTGATGAAGCATTGATTAAAAAAGCTATTGCAAGTTTGGATGAGGTGCATTATGAGTAATGCTGCTTACAGATATGCTTATTCTTTATCATCTTTATGTATAGAAGAAAACATAATAGATACTGTATATGATAAATTTACATCATTTTATGATTCATTATTAAGTAACGAAGAACTTTATAACGTTCTTTCAAACGAAACAATAATGAAAGAAGATAAAAAAAGTATCATTAACAATATTCTTAGTGATGAAGATAATAAAATACTTAAAAACTTTTTTAATATTTTAGTTGATAAGGATAGGATTTGCGAAATCAAAATGATATATCTTAATTTTAAGAAAATGTACTTAGAATATAAAGGTATTTTAGATGTTGAGGTTGTAAGTGCAAATCCGTTAAGTGATGAATTAAAAGAAAGTTTAAAAAATAAGTTATCAAAAAAACTTGATAAAACAATTATCTTAAATGAAAAAATAGATAAAGATATCATTGGGGGTATCGTACTATTTATTAATGGAAAAATGATTGATTTATCAGTAAAAAATGAACTTAATCAAATAAAAAGACAGTTAAAAGAAACAAAGATAGTTTAAGAAGGGAAATAAAAATGAATTTAAAACCCGAAGAAATCAGTAGAATTATAAAAGACCAAATTAAAAACTATGACCAAAAAATAGAAACTACTTCAGTAGGTACTATCTTAAGTGTTGGTGATGGTATCGCCAGAGTTCATGGTTTAGATGGCGCAATGATGGGTGAACTTATTTTGTTCCCTGGTGATGTTTATGGTATGGTTTTAAACCTTGAAGAAGACAATGTTGGTTGTGTTCTGCTTGGTGATGATACAAATATCGTAGAGGGAGACACTGTAAAATGTACAGGTAAAATTATGAGTGTACCTGTAGGAGAAGGTGTTATCGGAAGAGTTGTAAATGCTCTTGGTGAACCTATTGACGGTAAAGGAAATATCATAGCTGAAGAATACAGAAGAGCCGATGTAAAAGCCAGCGGTGTAATTGAAAGAAAAAAAGTAAGTGTACCGCTACAAACAGGTTATAAAGCCATTGACTCTTTAATTCCAATCGGAAGAGGACAAAGAGAACTTATCATTGGTGATAGACAAACAGGTAAAACTGCTTTAGCAGTTGATACAATTTTAAATCAAAAAGATGAAGACGTAATTTGTGTATATGTTGCTATCGGACAAAAAGCAAGTACAGTAGCGCAAATTGTAGGAACACTTGAAGAATACGGTGCAATGGATTATACAACAGTAGTATGTGCCACAGCCAGTGAAATGGCACCGCTTCAATATCTTTCTCCTTATTCAGGATGTGCAATTGCAGAATATTTTATGGATAAAGGAAAAGATGTATTAATAGTTTACGATGATTTAAGTAAACATGCGGTGGCTTATCGTTCAATGACATTACTACTTCGTAGACCACCTGGAAGGGAAGCTTATCCAGGGGATGTATTCTATTTGCATTCAAGACTTTTGGAAAGAGCTGCAAGACTTGAAAAAGGCGGTTCAATAACTGCTCTTCCTATTATTGAAACACAAGCAGGGGATATTTCAGCATATATTCCAACTAACGTAATTTCAATTACAGACGGACAAATATTCCTTGAAAGTGAACTTTTCCATGCCGGTGTAAGACCTGCTGTAAACCCTGGTATTTCAGTTTCAAGGGTTGGGGGAGATGCACAAATTACAACAATGAAAAAAGTTGGCGGACCTCTTAGAATAGAGTATGCACAATACAGAGAACTTGCTTCATTCGCACAATTCGGTTCTGATCTTGATAAGTCAACAAAGGCAAGTCTTGAAAAAGGGAAGAGAATTGTTGAAATGTTAAAGCAAGAGCAATATTCTCCTATGAAAGTAGAAGAACAAATACTTGTTATTTATGCTATTACAAATAACTTTGCAAGAGATGTTAAAGTTGATGATATCAAAGACTTTGAAAAAGGATTAGTTGAATATGCACATACAAATGCAGCTAGTACTTTAGAAAAATTAAAAGTTGCAAAAGGATTTGATGATCAATTAACTGAAGAATTGACAAAATTAATTAACGACTATAAAGATATTTTTCTAACTGGTCGAATATAAAGGAGCTATGAGTTATGGCTGAAAATATGGCAGACATTAAAAGAAGAATAAAAAGTGTGTCAAGTACAAAGCAAATAACTAAAGCAATGGAACTTGTTGCAAGTTCAAAACTTAGAAAAGCAAAAGAAAGAGCTATAAGCAGAAGTCATTATACAGATGCAACATATCAACTTCTTCTTAGAATAGCAAAATATACTTCTCACATAAACAATTTATATTTTAATGTAAGAGATGATGCTCATAAAATAATATATATTGTTTTAAGCGGTGATAAAGGGCTTGCCGGCGGTTTTAACTCTAATGTTATTAAAGAAACTGTAAGTCAAATAGGCGATAAAAAAGAAGATGCATATATTTTTGCACTTGGTGCAAAGGGTGCCGACTATTTTAAGAAAAACGGATATGATGTAGTAGGTGAATATATTGGAATAAGCGATGACCCTAACTACGGTGTTGCTAAAAAGATTATCGGTACAGTAATTAATCTTTACAGCAGCAATAAAGATGTCAGAGGGGTAAGAATGATTTATTCTAAATTCAACTCTGTTGTATCTCAAGGTGTATTAAGTGCAAAAGTTCTTCCTATTTCAAGAAAAGCGAAGAACAGCGACGGCAGTGATGTTAAAAGTGAATTAGTCATAGAGCCGGGTGGAGAGGAATTATTGGAAGAATTAGTTCCTCAATATATAACAAGTCTTCTTTATGGTGCCATGATTGAAAATCATGCTGGTGAAGAAGCATCAAGAAGAATGGCAATGAGTGCAGCTACAGACAATGCAAACGAGCTTTTAGATGAACTTGAAATAAGATACAATTCAGCCAGACAGTCAAGTATTACAAATGAACTTATAGAAATAGTTTCAGGTGCAGAAGCCTTGAAGTAAAGGAGAAGAACAATGAATGATGAAAATTTACATTTAGAAATTGCAACTCCTACAAGGACTTTTTATAAAGATTATGTAGAGAAATTTACTTTTAGAGCTACAAGCGGAGAAATGACAGTGCTGCGTAATCACGTGCCTACAATGACTGTTGCTGATATTGGAATAATGCATATAACAAATTTAGAAGGTGAAAGGCAAGAGGCGACATTGTTTGGAGGAACTGTTTTAATAGAAAACAATAAAATCCTTGTTGTAACAGACGATGCTTTATGGCCTGAAGAAGTTGACGTAAAAAGAGCTGAAGAAGCTAGAAGAAGAGCTGAAGAAAAACTTCATTCAAGCAAATATAACCGTCAAGAATTTGTTCATGCAGAACATAAGTTAAAGAAAGCTTTAGTAAGAATAGATTTAGCAAATACGTATGAAGGTATTTCTAGACATAAGAAATATTAGTCACATGAATTAAAGGAGACAAAAAAGTCCTATGGAAAATATAAAAGGAAAAATAGTCCAAGTTGTAGGACCGGTTGTTGATGTTCAGTTTAACGACGGAGAATTACCTAAATTAAACGAAGCTATTAAAATAGATAATCACGGTGAAGAATTAATCATAGAAGTTAGCGAACATATCGGGGACAATACAGTAAGATGTATTGCTATGGATACAACTGACGGGCTAATTAGAGGAATGGAAGCTACTGCTACCGGTAATCCTATTATGGTTCCGGTAGGAGAAAAAACATTAGGCAGAATGGTTAATGTTTTAGGACAACCAATAGATGGAAAAGAAATGGATATGGATGGAGTTAAACTTTCTCCAATTCATAGAGATCCACCATCTTTTGAACAACAACAAACTGTTCCTGAAGTATTTGAAACAGGAATTAAAGTTGTAGACTTAATTTGTCCTTACACAAAGGGTGGTAAAATCGGTTTATTCGGTGGTGCCGGAGTTGGTAAAACTGTATTAATCCAAGAACTTATCAGTAATATTGCCACAGAACATGGTGGTCTTTCTGTTTTTGCCGGTGTAGGTGAAAGAACAAGAGAAGGAAACGACCTATATTATGAAATGAAAGATTCAGGAGTTTTAGAAAAAACTTCATTATGCTTTGGTCAGATGAATGAGCCTCCTGGAGCAAGAATGAGAGTTGCTTTAACAGGGCTTACTATGGCAGAATATTTTAGAGATGAAGAAAATCAAGATGTACTTTTATTCATTGATAACATCTTTAGATTTACTCAAGCCGGTAGTGAAGTTTCTGCTTTACTTGGTAGAATGCCTTCAGCCGTAGGTTATCAACCAACACTTGCTACAGAAATGGGTGCATTACAAGAAAGAATCACATCTACAAAGAATGGTTCAATTACATCGGTTCAAGCGGTATACGTACCTGCCGATGACTTAACAGACCCTGCTCCTGCAACAACATTCGCTCACTTGGATGCTACAACTGTACTTTCAAGAGCAATCAGTGAAAAAGGTATTTATCCTGCTGTTGACCCTCTTGAATCAACAAGTAGAATTTTGGATCCAAAAGTAGTTGGTGAAGAACATTATCAAATTGCAAGAGGAGTTCAAGAAATACTTCAAAGATACAAAGAACTTCAAGATATCATTGCAATTTTAGGTATGGAAGAATTAAGCGAAGAAGATAAACTTATTGTTGGAAGAGCAAGAAAAATTGAAAGATTCTTATCTCAACCATTCCATGTTGCTGAACAATTTACAGGTTTACAAGGAGCATATGTTCCTATTTCAGAAACTCTTAGAGGCTTTAAAGAAATCTTACAAGGTAAACATGATGATTTACCTGAAGCTGCATTTTTACTTGTTGGAACAATTGATGATGCAGTTAAAAAAGCAAAAGAAATTGAAGAAACTGAATAATAAAAAAAATACATTTATGATTTTCATAAATGTATTTTTTTATTGCAATAAATAAAAAAGCCTTAAGAATATCTTAAGGCTTAAATTTCAAAAATGGTGATCCGTCAGGGGATCGAACCCTGGACACCCTGATTAAGAGTCAGGTGCTCTGCCAGCTGAGCTAACGGACCATTTATCATGCTTTATTATTATAATAAAGTATGATAAAAAAGTCAATAATTTACAAATATAAAATATTTAAAAGAGGAAGAGCTAAATATTTTTTTTCCTATAATATTGTAACCTAAGATTAAATAAAGTTTTAAAATTGTTAAATTAGATTTTTCAGTTTTTTTATGACCGTGAAATGTTTTGCTTCAAATGAAGTTTTTTTACCAAGTTTAAGGATGTTTTTCTTATGCATGAATGTAGTATATTTAATATATATCAGATTTTTCATTGTTTGTTAAATTTATTTTTATTTTGTATATGCAAAAGTCCTATGTTTTATAACATAGAACTTTTGTTTTATAATGTTTTTCTGTATTCTTTAACGATATCCATAAACTCTTTTACTCTTTGTCCGTCTACTTAATTTTCGAATTTACCGTCAACTTTGAATGTTGTTGCAACAACAGCACCATCTGCATGTTTTAGTTGTTCAATTATATTATTTTTGTTACATCCTGTATTACATAAAACTGTTGTATCAGGTACTGCATTTTTAACTTTCATTAATGTTTGCGTATCTGTTGGAGAGCCTGCCGTAAGTCCAGAAACGCAAAGTGCATCAGGTTTATGGTTAAATACGGTAGATTTTGCTATTGACTCAATAGGTCTTTCAGCTAAATATACAGCTGCTTCCGGAACAATATTATAAAGAAGTTTAACGTTTTCTGCGCCGATTTTATATTGGTGTCTTACAGTTTTCCCCTGCATTTGTGTTCCAAAGCCCAAAGTCAGAAGCATAAACACCGCTTATGATTTCTCTTATAAACTTAGCGCCGACAGATACTGCTAAATCAAGAGATGCAATGGGATCCCATAAACAGTTCACACCATAAGGTATTTTTATATCAGGCATTAATCTTCCTATTATGTAAGCCATAGCCGCTACAGTGGGAGTTTCTACTTTTGTTAAATATGGTAAACTGAATTCATTTGAGAACATTACACCGTCTACTCCTCCATCTTGTAGTGCTAAAAATTCTCTTCTGGCTTTTTCGATTACTTTTTCCATTCCTCCTTCTTTATCAAATCCGGGATCTGATGGAAGTGCAGGTAAATGGCACATTGCAATAATAGGTTTTTCTACATTAAAGATTTCTTTTGTCCAACTCATTTTATTTCCTCCTTAGTATTTAATTGGATTAAAGTTTTATTTGCATATATTTTAAGAAGAGTATTCTTCTAATGCGTTTATATAATTTTCACTTGAAAAAACATATCTTCCTACAACGGCTGTATCTATATCAAGATCTTTTATTTTTTCTATTGTTTCTTTTGATAGTCCTCCGTCTACCCATATCTTTACGTGAGAAGGTAGGACTTCCTTTGCTTCTTTTATTTTTTCGATTACAGGTTCATAAAAAGTCACTCCTTTATTATCAGGCTCTGCAGTCATTAAAATTATATAATTTATATCATTTAAAAAAGGTTTTAAATAACTTATAGGTGTAGATATGTTTAATGCAAAACCTATATTTTCAAATTTGCATTTTTTTGCAAGATTGATAAATTCCAAAGGGTATAATAAAGGTTCTATATGGCAGCTTATAGATTTTATATTTAATTTTGACAAATTTTCAACAAATTGAAGAGGTTCTTTTACAACAAGGTGTGTATCAATCTCTTTTTCAGGTGCATATTTTGATATTAATTTTGCCGTTTTTATTCCAAATGTTATGTTTGGGCTAAAACTACTGTCTTCAATGTCAAGATGAAGTAAAGGCCATTCTTTTAATTTATCAAGTTCTTCTTTTATATTTAATGTGTTAGAAGAGGCTATTGAAGGATTTAATTTCATTTTCTTTCTCCTTTCCTATTTCTTGAGTAGAATATAACACAATATGAGAATAAATGCAATAGTTTGATACAAAAAATATTAAAATTTATCATTTTGTATCATAAATATTACTTTAAGTAATTATATATGTAAATTGATAAGCTTTTAAATAAAGGGTTTTATGGGTTGAAAAGAAAATCATTTAATGATATAATTTGAGAAAATAATATAAAATAATAAAGTAGGTAAGATTATGATACAAATTGAAAGATTTGATAGGATATTGGAAATAGTGGATCAGAGAGGTTATGTTAGCGTAAATGAGCTTGAAAAAATTCTCGATGTTTCCAGAGCAACTATTTACAGAGATTTGAAAGACTTGAATATTCAAGGGAAATTAAATGTAACAAGAGGAGGGGTAAGTAAAATTAATCAAGGCAGTAGTTTTGAAATGCCATATTATGAAAAGAAATCACATAATACAGAAGAAAAAATAAGAATTGCCAAAACAGCTTTGGGTTTTATTAATACAAATCAAACTATTTTTATGGATTCAAGCACGACTGTAACTGAAATGACATCTTTTATGAATGATTATAAAGATATTCAGGTTATTACAAATGATTTAAAAATTGCTTCCAATTTATCAGGTGCTAAAAATATGCAAGTTATAATTGCAGGCGGCGTTTTACGACATGGTTTTTATACTGTTTCCGGTTTTTTAACAGAGCAAAACTTAAATTCTCTTAGGGTAGATATATCATTTATGAGTTTTGATGCAATAAGTTTGGATGGGGGATGCATGATAACAAATATGGAAGAAGTTTCCATAAAAAATCTGGGAATAAAAAAAGCAAGACAGAAAATTTTGTTATGTGATCATTCAAAATTTGAAAAAAATGCTTTTGCTTCTGTTTGTGGATTAAAAGACATTGATATAATAATAACAGGAAAAGAGCTTGATGAAAATATATATAAAGAATATATTGAGAATGAAATTAATATTATAAGGGTTTAAAAAAGTGCCTTATGGCACTTTTTTAATATATCTCATCAGTGATTATTTTTGCACATTCTTCAAGTTTTCCTCTGTCTAATGCAAATTTGAATACACTGTAACGTTCTCTTATTTTATGACAGTTTAACATGCTTTCATAAAATAGATTTTTATCTATTCCGATATCTTTTGGTAAAACCGGATTTCCCATTATTTTTAACATATTTTCTATATCTTCTGGAGTATAAACATTTTCCATTATATTGTTAGGTATAATATCTCTTAATAGGTAAAACATTTTTGAAACAATTGGAGTGGCAATTCCTACTTTTATTCCATGTAGCTCAGGGTATCTATTATTTTTTATAAAATCTACTTCCCAATAATGTGAAAGCATATGTTCTGCTCCTGATGCAGGACGAGAAACACCAACAAGTCCCATTGCAACTCCTGTAAGTGTAAGGGCTTCAATTAAGTATTTTATTGCATTTTCATCTCTGTCTTTTAATTTATCAGCGCTGTTAATTGTTTTTTGAACAGCTTCTTTTGTTAATTGAATACAGGTTTCGCAGTAGTATTCATCGTTTATTTCTTTTGATAATTCCCAGTCCATTAAAGCAGTTATTTTACCTATTATATCTCCATATCCGGCTCTTATAAGTTTCATTGGAGCATTTTTCATTATGTTTATATCTCCTATGATTGCATAAGCTAAAGTTGCATTAAAAGATATTTTCATTCCGTTACATATAAGAGGAGCGCCGTCTGATGCATAACCGTCCATTGAAGGAGCCGTGCATATGATTATATATGGAATACCTGTTTTTATGGATAAGAATTTACCAATATCGTTTATGGTTCCACTTCCTATGGCTATAATAAGTTTTGTATCGTTGTCCATTTCCATAAAAAGTCTGCCAACAACTTTTTCATCAGGGATTAATATTTCTTCTCCGGTTTCAATTATAAAATTTTTATAATTATAATTGTTTTTATCTAGTTCATTTAACGTTTCTTTTCCTGCGGCGTTAAATGTATTTGTATCACTAAAAACAAATATCTTATTATCTTTAAAAGGTGATATTATTCTGTCAAGTTCTTCTATTGCATTTTCTTTTATACATATATCGTGTATGTTCAAAGTATGTTTTTTCCCGCATTCACAATCAAAACTCAGGTTTGACATTTCATTTATACTCATTTCTAATATATATTTCATTTTAATCTCCTTTTTATTTTCTATGGTATACTTCCATTTCGTATCTTGTTTTGTATGCGTTTGATTTTGCTTCGACATATTCAATTGGTTCATTTGTTATTGTATAAGTTGTTGATTTTAATAAACTTATTGGATCATTTAATTTAATGTCTAAATGCATTGCATCGTATTCATCAGCTTTAATTATTACTAATTCTTGTTTTCCTTTATAAGGTATTATGCCTATATTTGATAATGTTTTGTACAAAGATGCATTTGTAAAATCTTCTTTCATTAAATATTTTGCATATTTTTTTAATAAGTAAGATGTTGTAAGGGAAAACAATTTATCATCTATATATCTTTGTCTTTCCAGTTTAAAAACTTCATCACCTTCATTTATATTTAATTTTTTTGCAATATATTCATCAGCTTTCCATATGTTTTGAAATAAAACTTTACTTTTTATTTCCTTGCCTTGAAGTTTTGCATCACTGTAAAAACCTAATGTTGAAGTAAGTTGATGGTCTATATAAGGGCTATTGCCTAAATAGAAAGTACCTTTTCGCTCTCGTTTTTCTATTAATCCTTCTTCTTCAATAAGTTTTAATGCAGATTTTATTGTAGGCCTGCTGACGTTATATTTTTCACAAAGTTCTCTTTCGCTTGGTAATATTGAATAATATCCTAAGTTTTTAAAGTCTGTTATTAATTCTTCTTTTATTTTTTTATATAAAGGTTCTTTGCTCATTTTACCTCCTTTATATACCCAGTGGATATATTATAATTATATATTATATCAAGAAATAAAAAAAGTCAATAAAAAAAGTATATCCAGTGGATATACTTTTAATTATTTTATATTATTGGTTTTTTCATATATATATCTATATCTGTCACATAGTTTACTTTCTAAAAATTTGTTTTCAAATTCTTCAACATTTTTACAATTTTCGGCCATTTTTTCTATTTTTTCAAATAAAAAATCAGTAAATTTTTTTATTTTGCTATTATAGCAATGATTAAATATTAAATTTTTTCTTGCATCAATGGTCGCTTTTATATATGTATCCATTTTATCACTCCTTTAATATTTATATACATATGTTATCATTTCTTTTTGTCATTTATTTGTATATTATCTGATAATTAAAAATTAATATTGTGAGATTTTATTATTATTATAAAATTATATGCCTTTTTTTATTAAAGATTTGTCTTTTTTTGATATAATAAACCTATAAAATTTTAAGGAGATAACGTTGAATAATTTTGTTGATTATTTTGAAGAAAATGAAATAAGTGAATTAAGCAGCATTAATTTTGAAAATCCCGAAATTGGTTTTGATGTGGATTTTAAAATAAATGACCATATAGAAATTATCGATGTAAATGATAAAATGTTAACCATAGAATTTACAAGAAGTCTTATTGAATTGGATCTTGATGAATTGTTCCTTGAAATAAGCGTTTTGATTACATTCAAGGTTAAGAAAGAATTTGATAATACAATTGTTTTTCTATCTAAAATAAAACAAGAGGATTTGAAAAAAGTGATACTCGAAAATGAGGATTTCTTTTTAAGCTGTTCAATTTGTACAGTTTCTCTTTTAATTTCTCAAATTTTGTCTGCATTTGGTCGAATTCCACCAATTACGCCGCCTTTATTTATAAAAGAATAAATTTTAATATTGTCTAAATTTTCAAAAAACTATTGACAATTCTTTTAAAAGGTAGTATCATCAAAACAACATTAATATAGAAAACCGTAGAGAAAGAGTAGTAGACAAGATAAGAATGATTTACAGAGAGTTATAAGACGGTGAGATTATAGCATGATTTCCTTGTTGAATGGACTTTTGAGGGTGGCTTTGAAATGAAAAAAGTATGGGCCATCGGGCACCCGACCCGTTATCATAAAGGGCGTATATGATGGTATACGAATTTGAGTGGGCATATTATATATGTCAATTTGAGTGGCAACGCGGATATTTCGCCTCAAGCAATTTTGCTTGAGGCTTTTTCTATATTAAAAATAAAAATTTTTAATAAAGAGAGGAAAGACAAATGAAAATGAAAAAAGTATTAATGGTAGGACTAAGTTTAATGTGTATGGCAGGAGTGCTTGCAGGATGTGGTAATTCATCAGGATCAAGTGATGGAAATTATGAAATAGGTATTTTACAATTTGCAAATCACGGTTC
This sequence comes from Anaerofustis stercorihominis, assembly GCF_005844425.1. Lineage (GTDB taxonomy): Bacteria > Bacillota > Clostridia > Eubacteriales > Anaerofustaceae > Anaerofustis > Anaerofustis butyriciformans. The sequence goes on from NZ_SPHL01000012.1 coordinate 42,054, forward strand.
TTTGGATAACTGCAGAGAAGGTTTTTTACAAGGATTAAAGGAAGAAGGAATTGAAGAAGGAAAGAATTTAACAGTTACATATAAAAATTCTGGTTCAGATATGGCAACTGATAATCAAATTGCATCAAGTTTTGCTTCAAAAGATTATGATCTTATTTGTGCAATAGCAACTCCAAGTGCACAAAGCGCATACAACGCAACTAAAGATAAGGATACTCCCGTTGTTTACACAGCTGTTACATCTCCAAAACTTGCTGGATTTGTAGACGATAATAATAAAAATGTTGGAAATATAACAGGTACATCTGATTTGATTTTGGCAGACGAACAATTAAAATTAATAAAAGATATGATGCCTGATGTTAAAAATGTAGGAATTCTTTACAGTACAAGTGAAGTTAATTCACAGTCAGGTATTGAAGCATATGAAAATGCAGCTTCAAAATATGGAATAACTATTGTTACACAAGGTATAAGCTCTTCTGCTGATATTCCTATGGCAACAGACAGTTTACTTAAAAAAGTTGATTGTATAACAAATTTAACTGATAATACTGTTGTAAGCAATCTTCCAACAATTTTAGATAAAGCAAACAAAGCGAAAATTCCAGTTTTCGGTTCTGAAGTTGAACAAATAAAAAATGGTTGTATTGCTTGTGTCGGTATTGATTATGTAAAACTTGGAAACCAAACAGGAAAAATGGCTGCAAAAATATTAAAAGGTGAAGCTACGGCAAAAGATATGGAATTTGAAACATTTAATGCTGGCGAAATTGTTATAAATACAAAAGTTGCATCTGATCTTGGAATAACAATTCCTGATAGTGTACAATCAAGTGCTTCACAAACTTTTGATAGTGTTGCTTCTGAAGAATAATAATAATTTAATTGCCATATATAAGTTTTCTTATATATGGCAAACTATAAAAGTTTATAAATATAAGATTAATATTTAATTTCATATTTATACATTTTAAGAAAAGAGGAGAGTGTTTTGGATTTATTACTTAGTATTTTTGAACAGGGCTTTATATATGCAATAATGGCTCTTGGCGTATATATTACATATAAAATTTTGGATTTTCCGGATTTATCAGTTGACGGAACTTTTCCCCTTGGGGCTGCAATTACTGCAGTACTTATTACAATGGGAGTTAATCCTTATGTAACTTTAATAATTTCTCTACTTGGGGGAGCTTTAGCCGGAGTGCTTACGGGTATAATACACGTAAAGTTTAAAGTAAGGGACTTGCTTTCAGGGATTATTATGATGACGGCTTTATATACTATAAATTTACGAATAGCCGGTGGAGTGGCAAATGTTCCTATTTTTAATTATAAAACTATTTTTGATAATGATTTTATAAATGGTATTTTCCCTGATTCCATATCGCAGTTTAAAACAGTTATAGTAGTTTTTATTATACTTTTAATTGCTAAATTATTACTTGATTTATATTTAAAAACAAAATCAGGATATTTATTAAGAGCAGTAGGGGATAATGAAAAAATAGTTACTTCTCTTGCAAAAGACAGCGGAATAACAAAGATAATTGGGCTTGCTCTTGCAAATGGGCTTGTTGCTCTTGCGGGAAGTGTAATGTGTCAACAACAAAGATTTTTTGAAATTACAATGGGAACGGGAACAATCGTTATAGGTCTTGCAAGCGTAATAATAGGTATGAATGTTTTTAAAACAAATAAGTTAAAAGCAACTACCGCAGTTGTTTTAGGTTCTGTTATTTATAAGGCATGTGTTGCAATAGCTATTGAATGTGGACTTGAAGCTTCTGATTTGAAACTTGTAACGGCTGTTTTATTCTTTGTTATTTTGGTATTCAGCATGGATAGGAAGAAGAAGGTGAAATCATGATAAAACTTGAACATATAGATAAATATTTTAATATAGGAACTATAAACGAATTATGTTTATTTAAAGATTTTAACTTAGATATTAATGACGGTGATTTTATTTCTGTTATAGGAAGTAACGGTTCAGGAAAAACTACGGTATTAAACTTAATATGTGGAAGTTTAGAACCTGAAAATGGTAAAATTATATTAGATAATGAAGATATAACAAAACAAAAAGAATATATAAGAAGTAGAAAAATAGGAAGAGTATATCAAGATCCGTCAATGGGAACTTGTCCAAGCATGACTATACTTGAAAATATGTCCTTAGCTGATAATAAAGGAAAATCTTATGGGCTTGGAATGGGGACAAATAAGAAGAGAGTAAATTATTATAAAGATCTTTTGTCTAGATTAAACCTTGGACTTGAAAATATGCTAGATACGAAAGTTGGTGCATTATCAGGAGGGCAAAGACAGGCAATGGCTCTTTTAATGACAACAATGTCAGATATAAAATTCTTAATTTTAGATGAGCATACAGCTGCGCTTGATCCTAAAACTGCTGAACTTATAATGAAATTTACAGATGAGATTGTAAAAGAAAAGAAGATAACTACAATAATGGTAACTCATAATCTTCGTTTTGCTACTGAATATGGAAATAGAATTTTAATGATGCATAAAGGTAATGTGATTATTGATAAAGCAGGGGAAGAAAAAGAAAATATAGATATAGATGATCTTCTTTCTAAATTTAATGAAATAAGCATTGAACTTGGAAATTCAATATAAAAAAAGACCTTATATAAGGTCTTTTTTTATATTTCATCTTTTTTTGTTAAACACATTTTTACAGAATGTTTCCAGCCTGCATATAATTCTTTTCTTTTCTCTTCTGTTATTTCACTATTAAAAAGTTTGCTTGTTTTTCTTACTTCTTTTAATTCTTTTTCACTATTCCATACTCCTGTTGCAAGTCCAGCAAGGAATGCTGCTCCCATTGCTGTAGATTCTATGCAGTTTGGTTTGTTTACAGGGCAGTTTAGTATATCTGATTGGAACTGCATTATAAAGTCGTTTTGACAAGCACCTCCGTCAACCATAAGTTCTTTTAGAGGAATCTTACTGTCATCTTCTATTGCATCAAGGAGATCTTTTGTTTGATAACAGATGCTTTCAAGAGCTGCTCTTACAATATGCGCTTTTTTTGCTCCTCTTGTAATTCCGGTTATAATTCCTTTTGCATACATATCCCAATAAGGAGCTCCAAGACCTGTAAATGCAGGCACTATATATACACCATTAGTATCATTTACACTTGTTGCGATTTGATATGTTTCTGCTGCTGTTTGAATCATACCAAGTTCATCTCTTAGCCACTGAACAACAGCTCCTCCAATAAATACGCTTCCTTCAAGGGCATAAGTGATTTTTCCGTCAATACCATAAGCGATAGTTGTTAAAAGTCCGTTATGAGATTTTATTGGTTCTTCTCCTGTATTCATAAGTAGGAATAGTCCTGTACCGTATGTATTTTTTGCTTCTCCTATATTGTAGCATCCTTGACCGAATAGGGCAGATTGTTGATCTCCTGCAACGCCTGCAATAGGAATTTCTTTTCCTAAAATTTCTTTATCCATATATCCAATTATCCCACTGCTATTAACAACTTCAGGTAAGATATTTTTAGGAATATCTAAAGCTTCCATTATTTTTTCATCCCATTTTAGATTATGGATATCATAAAGCATTGTTCTTGATGCATTTGTGTAGTCTGTTGCATGTACTTTTCCTTTTGTTAGATTGTATATAAGCCATGTATCAATGGTTCCAAAAAGAATTTTCCCTTCTTCGGCTTTCTTTCTTGCTCCCTCGACATTATCTAAAATCCATTTAATTTTTGTTGCAGAGAAATAAGCATCAATCTTAAGTCCTGTTGTATTTATTATATGTTGTTCAAGACCTTTTTCTCTTAGGTCTTCGCATATATCTGCAGTTCTTCTGCACTGCCATACTATTGCGTTATATATTGGGTATCCTGTATCTTTATCCCATAAAACAGTGGTTTCTCTTTGATTAGTTATACCGACTCCTTTAATATCATCAATATTTATATTAGCTTTTTGAACACATTGTTTTATGGTAAACAATTGTGTCATCCATATTTCCATTGCGTCATGCTCAACATATCCTGCCTTTGGATAAATTTGTTTGAATTCTCTTTGTTCAACACTGACTATGTCTGCGTTTTCATCAAATAAAATCGTTCTACAGCTTGTTGTACCTTGGTCGATTGCCAATATATATTTTTTCATAGGCTCACCTCTTTATGTTTATATATACTATTATACTTCATTATGTATACGTTTAGCAATATAATAATTTTATGTAAATAGTTTGTAAATATAATATTAAGATATTTATTTTAATGATATAATATAAAATAATATGATTAAAGGTAATATAAAATGGATATATATAAATTTTTTGATAAGAACAAAAATTATACAAAATTAGAAGAAAGAATTATTGATTATTTTTATGATAATATAGATTCTATTTTTTTTATGACAATTGGTGAAATTTCAAAAGATTTAAACATTTCTCAAGCAACGATTTCTAGATTTGTTAGGCATGCTGGATATTCAAATTTTAAATCTTTAAAGAATGCAATTTTAAGTAATCTGGGAAAAAAGACACCCGGGGAAAAAATTAGAGTATCTATAGACAAAAATATTGATGATCCGATATCTTCTTTTTATTTATATCAACAGAATTGCATTAATAAAACTTTTGATATGCTTGATTTAAATGTAATTGATAATATTTCACAAAGTATTATTGATTCTAAAAATATCTTTTTATATGGTAAAGGTGCTGCAAAAAGTTTATGTGATTTATTAAAATTTAGATTAAAACGATTTGGGAAAAATGTAATTATAATGAATTCAAGCGGCTCGGAAATGTTTGAAGATTTAATTAATATTAGAAAAGATGATTTAGTTATAATTTTTTCCTTTGAAAATTTATCAAAAGAAGTTGAAGTTATTTTATCTTATGCAAAGAAGGTTTACTTTAAAACTGCAATTTTTACCAGAAGAAAACATGATAAGTTATTAGATTGCGTTGACTTTGTTGTAAATGTGTATAGAGGACAACCTAATGAATATCATTCAATGGCTGCTCCTGTTATTCTTTTAGATAGCTTGGTAATTTTAACGGCATATAAAATGGGAGAAGATGTTATAAATAAATTGGAAGAACTTCATTGCTTAAAAGATTATTATATAGATAAAATACCAAGATAAGTATTTCATACTTATCTTGGCGATACTAAAACATCAACATAATTTCCACCCATAGAATAGATTTTCTTTAAACATTTTTTTAATAATGTTGCACTCTCAACTTGTATATCTATACTTTCAGAAATATTAATTGAATATTTATTATTTTTTATTGAATATTTTAATTGTTCAATAGTATTAATATCATCAAATATACTGTTATAAATACAACCATATTGAGTTGCTTGATGAGTATCACTTCCTGCTATATAATTGATATTTAGTTTTTCACTTAATTCTTTTGTTTTATTTATTGTGTAGTCTTTATTTAAAGCAATATCTTTTCCATTTAAGTCTATAAAATCAAGTTGATTTAATAATTTAAGGGGTAGAGATGGTATATTGCTTCCTTTTCTGTAAGGGTGAGCTGCTCCTATAATTATATTATAAGATTTAAGAAGAGATATTAAATTTTCA
>NZ_SPHL01000013.1:0-38961 GCF_005844425.1 Anaerofustis stercorihominis
AGAATAAAACAATACACAAAAAAAGCATAACAAATTAAAGCTTATACTAAAAGCATTGTCAAGCTCAGATAATAATGTATTTCTAAATACGAATACAATCATTGTAATGATTAGCATAATATTAAAAAATAAATTACTTTTTTTACTTATACTATCCACAGATTTTCTCCTTATTACTAAATACATATTATACACCTAAATATAATATTTTGACAAATTTTTAATCGTTTATTAATAAAAAGTATCTTAAAATGATAAAAATCACTTTAAGATACTTATATTAATCATTTTTTGCTTCATTATATGTAGGACAAAGTTTTTTTATTTCTTCCCTAATATTATCCGGATTTTTATATGCAGTATCAATAAGATTATCTAAATCAACAAAAAACTTGTCTATATCTATATCAATAGGTTTTGCAATATAAATCATATGATTTTTTGTTCCTGTAAGACCTTCTTCTTCCATAAGAATTTCTTCATACATTTTTTCTCCGGGTCTTAACCCAACAACTTCTATTTTTATGTCTTCATTTGGAACATAACCTTTTAATTTAATCAAGTTAACCGCCAAGTCATAAATTTTAACAGGTTTTCCCATATCAAGAACAAAGATTTCGCCGCCTTTTGCAAGAAGTCCTGCTTGAATTACAAGAGAAACAGCTTCTCTTACAGTCATGAAAAATCTTGTAACTTCTTTATGAGTTACGGTAACAGGTCCCCCTTCTTCTATTTGTTTTAAGAATAAAGGAATAACAGAGCCATTACTTCCAAGTACATTACCAAATCTTACAGCAACAAATTCTGTCTTAGAAATTTTATTATAGCTTTGTATAATTTTTTCACATATTCTCTTGGTAGCCCCCATAACGTTTGTAGGTCTTACAGCTTTATCTGTAGAAATTAATACAAATCTTTTAACTTCATATTTATCCGCAAGATTAACAAGATTTAAAGTTCCCTTACAGTTATTTTTTACAGCTTCGTTAGGAGAATATTCCATTAAAGGAACGTGCTTATGTGCAGCTGCATGATAAACAATTTGAGGATTATATTTTTTAAATATACACTCCATTCTATCATAATCTCTAATGGAAGCAATAAGCACACGTACATCAATCTCAGGATGTTTTCTTTTAAGTTCCATTTGAAGTTCATATGCCGTATTTTCATATATGTCAACAACAAGCAACTTATCAGGTTTATTTGCAGCAATTTGTCTGCAAAGTTCAGAACCGATAGTTCCTCCACCCCCTGTAACCATAACGGTTTTTCCGTCAATAAAAGTCCTAAGTTCTTTATTTTTTATATCTACAGCAGCTCTTCCAAGTAAGTCTTCATAATTAACTTCTCTGACCTTTTGAGTTAAAGATGTAGTAAGGCTTTTTGAAATTGCTGGTAATATTTTAAGTTTTACACTAGTTTGATTACATATAGTAATAATATCTCTTATTGTGTCAACAGATGCAGAAGGCATTGCTATAATTATTTCATCTATGTCATATTTGTTAATATTAAATAAAATATCATCTCTTCCGCCAACAATAGGGATATTATGTATATATTTCCCTTTTTTTTCCTCATTATCGTCTATTATACATACTACTTCATAGTGTTTCATACCGTTTCTGATTTCTTTAATAAGCAAAGAACCAGCAGAACCGGCACCTATAATCATAACATTTCTTTTTAATTCGCTTTTATTTTTTCTTATAATGATTCCTTTATAAATTCTTACAGATAAACGAGAAAGTGCAATTAATACAAAAAGAAAAGTAAAATCAAAGAAATAGTAACTTCTTGGCATCCCAACATCTAAGTAAACATGATAAATAATGTAAATAATTTCAATTACAACAGCAGATTTAAAAGCAGAAACGACTTCATCCATAGATGCATAAGTCCATACTCTGTTATACATTTTGAAAATAGCAAGAACAGCTATTGCAATTACAATATCAAGTGGTAAAAATCTTAGTGCAGGATATAAAAATCTTGAAGGTATTATAAATAAATCAAACCTTAATAAAAGTGACATTATCATACTGAATGACACTATTAAAATATCTATTAATAATAATATTATTAATCTTTTTTTCTTCGTCAATTTTTTTCTCCCCAAATAATAAAAAAATGATTGATTTTACATAATTAAACTTTGACATAAAGTATACTACGAACCCAATAAATTGTCAAACTTCGAGCTTTTTCTACAAATAAATATAATATGAAAAAACTATCTTATTTTCATTTTAAATATATTATGTTATAATTAATTGTTATTAATTATTTAAGAAGGTAAAAGAAATGAAAAATTATGGTTTTATAAAAGTTGCAACAGGAGTTCCAAAGGTAAAAGTTGCAAATCCCGAATACAACAAAGAACAAATAATTGAATTAATAAATAAAGCAAATGAAAAAAATGTAAAGATACTTATAACACCCGAGTTATCTATAAGTGCATATACATGTGCAGACTTATTTTTTCAAGATACGCTGTTAGATCAATGCGAAAAAGCTTTATTAGATATATTAAAATACACAAAGCAAATTGACATTGCAATTGTTGTTGGCATGCCTATTAGATATAAAAATGCTTTATATAACTGTGCTGTTATGATGCTTAGAGGTGAAATTTTAGGCGTAATACCTAAACAATATATTCCAATTCATAATGAATTTTATGAAAAAAGATGGTTTGCAAGTGGAAGAGATGTTTATGATGAAATAAAAATTGCAAATCAGACAGTTCCTTTTGGTCAAATGCTATTTAAACTAAGAAAAGACTTAACAGTAGGAATAGAAGTATGTGAAGACTTATGGGTTCCTATCCCTCCAAGCAGTAATCTTGCATTAAGCGGAGCAAATTTAATTTTAAATATATCTGCAAGCAATGAAGTTGTTTCAAAGGATGAATACAGAACAAGCTTAATAGTATCTCAAAGTGCGAAATGCTTATGCGGATATGTATATGTTTCCGCCGGTGTTCATGAATCAACTACAGATTTACTATTTGGCGGCAGCAGTGTAATTGCGGAAAATGGTATTTTATTAAATAAAGGCAAAAGATTTGAAAGAGAAAATGAACTTACTTATTCATATATAGATATGGGAAAACTAAATTTCCAAAGACGTCAAAATATGAGTTTTAATGATAATAAGAGAGAATATGATTTAGAATATGATGTTATTGAAAGACATTTTATTGATAATGAAATATCTGATTTTGATAGATATATTGATCCTCATCCATTCATTCCAAGCAATGAAGAACTTAGAATTGAAAGATGTAATGAAATATTCAGTATTCAATCTTCTGCCCTTGCAAAAAGACTTGAACATACAGGGCTTAAGAAATTAGTCGTTGGAATATCAGGGGGACTTGATTCTACATTGGCTTTACTTGTTGCAAGTGAAACAATGAAACTTTTAAAACTTCCAAGTGAAAATATAATTGGTATTACAATGCCCGGATTTGGAACAACTGATAGAACTTATACTAATGCACTTGATTTAATGAAATCCCTTAATGTAACTATAAAAGAAATAAGCATAAAAGAAGCTGCAACTCTTCATATGAAAGATATTGAACATGATATAAACATACATGACATAACATATGAAAATACACAAGCAAGAGAAAGAACACAAATTCTTATGGACATGGCAAACAAAAATGGTGCAATATTAGTTGGTACTGGAGATTTAAGCGAAATGGCACTTGGCTGGTGCACATATAACGGTGACCATATGAGTATGTACGGAGTAAACGCAAGCGTTCCAAAGACATTGGTTTCTCATTTGGTAAGAACAGTTGCTATGATAAGCGATAAAAAAACAAAAGAAATATTACTTGATATTTTAGATACACCAATAAGCCCTGAACTTTTACCACCAACAAAAGACGGAAAGATAGAACAAAAAACAGAAGATAACATTGGTCCTTATGAACTTCATGATTTCTTCTTATATAACTTCATAAGATGCGGTGCAAAGAAAAACAAACTTCATTTCCTTGCAAAACAAGCATTTAAAGAAAAATATTCAGATGAAGTAATAGAAAAATGGTTAAATAACTTTATGAGAAGATTTTTCATTTCTCAATTTAAACGTTCATGTACACCGGACGCTCCCAAAGTTGGTTCGGTAAGTTTAAGTCCAAGAGGAGATTTTAGAATGCCAAGTGATGCAGATTTTTCTTCTTGGTTGGAAGAATAAAAAAAGATGACATTTAGTCATCTTTTTTTAATATCTTACACCGTTAAAATCAATCTTTAAAGGATATAAATCATATTTATCTTTTAATTTTCTTAAATCAAATCTTAATTTTTTAAGATCAATGTTTCCTTCATAGACACCCATAATGGTAGGCCCTGCACCGGATAAATATGTTCCCACAAAACCATATTTTTTAGTTAAATTTACCACATCATCATATCCGTTTATTAAGTCTTTTCTATATGGTTCATGAATTTTATCTTGAAGTGCATCTTTAACAAATTCACTGTCCCCTCTTTCTAAACTAAGAGGAAGTAAAGATGCTCTTTGTATGTTAAATACAACATCTTCTCTCGAATATTTTTCCGGAAGAACATTTCTTGCTTTTTTTGTTGAAAGCTTAAAACGAGGAATAAACGCACATATCCTATATTTTTTATTTGCATTTATTTTATAATATTTAAACTCATCATCTTGTTTATAAGAAAGCGTAGTACCACCAAAAATACAAGGAGCTACATTATCGGGATGTCCTTCTATACTTGAGGCAATATTGAACACATCATCAATATCAACCTCTACATTAAGAACTTTATATGCCATTATTATTCCTGCTACAACACAAGTTGCGCTGCTTCCTAGTCCTCTAGTTGAAGGAACATCGCTAAAAACATCAACTTTTACAGGAACCGGTTCTTTATCTAAAAATCTACAAGCAGTAAGCATACTTGTTAAAATAAGATTGTTTGTATTGTTAATGTCTTCTACTCTTCCGTCAAATATGTATTTATCACTTTTTTCTACTTTAAAAGTATTGTATAAAGTTACTGCAAGTCCAAATGTATCAAATCCACAACATATATTGGCACTTGTAGCCGGAGCTTTTATTTCAAACATTATTTTCTACCTTCTATATATTTTATTATTGAATTTCTCATATCTTCTTTTGTAATAACTTCTTCTTCTCTTCTTTCGAAGTTTTCGATATTATCAACGGCTTTTGGGATTTTTACATTTGTTTTTTCGTTTAATTTATACATATACTCAACATCATCACTTGCATTAACTTCATCATCAAAAATTGAGTGATATACGTCTTTAGAGAATTTATAAGCTGACGCTGTAGATAATAATACAGAATATGTATCATCTTCTTTTGTATCTTTATATACTTTATATCCTGCAGCAGTATGAGTATCCATTAAGTAATCGTCGTTTTCATAAACGTATTTTATAGCTTCTCTTATTTCATCTTCACTTGCGTATCCTCCGATGAAATTGTCAGCATTATCCATATACTCTTTATCAACTGTATATTTTCCGTCCTCACTTAATTTAGTCATAAGTTCTTTTACTTTTTTATCATCTGAGTTATACATATGATATATTAATCTTTCAAGGTTTGAAGAAATTAAAATATCCATTGAAGGAGAAATTGTCTTTTTAAATTCTCTGTTTTTATCATAAACACCTGTTTTGAAGAAATCGAAAAGTACATTATTGTCATTTGAAGCACATATCAATTTATTTACAGGAAGACCTGTTAAATAAGCATAATATCCAGCTAAAATATTTCCAAAGTTACCTGTTGGAACTATAAAGTTTACTTTATCTCCTTCTTTAATTTTTCCTTGTTCTATTAATCTTACATAAGCATGATAATAATAAACAACTTGAGGAAGAAGTCTTCCTATATTAATTGAGTTTGCAGAAGAAAGTTTTACTCCGTATTTTTCAAGTTCCTTTGCAAATTCACTATCATTAAAAATTTCTTTTACACCATTTTGAGTATCATCAAAATTACCTTTTACTGCATAACTTTTTACATTCTTACCTTTTTGAGTAAGCATTTGAAGAAGTTGAAGTCTTGATACCCCTTTATATGGATAGTAAACTATAACATCAATACCATCTATATCATGAAATCCTTCTAAAGCAGCTTTACCTGTGTCCCCGCTTGTAGCTGTTAAAATAAGAACATCATCTTTATCATTTACATTTTCTTTTGCACAATTTAATAAAAGAGGTAAAATGGAAAGAGCGCAGTCTTTAAAAGCAATTGTATTTCCCGTAAATAATTCAAGAACAGAAAGTCCTTCTTCAACGTCAACAACGTTAAAAATATTTTCATTTTCAAAATTATCTAAACTGTAAGCCTTATCTACACAATAATCAATTTGTTCCTTTGAAAAATCTAAAAAAGCACCTAAAATTGTTTTTGCTATGTAATTGTAAGATTTACCTATAAAATCTTTATAATCAAATTTTACTTCATCTAAAAATTCAGGAACAAATAAACCACCATCATCACTAAGACCTTTTATTATAGCTTTTGAGGGTGTAAGCTTATTGTTTTTGTCTCTTGTACTGTTAAATAATTTTTCCATACCAATTCTCCTATTTTAAATCTAATTTTAAATCACCTGGTTTGATGATATTTTTCTTTCTAAATATTTCACTTATTACAAGGGTTATAAAAGCCGGAAGAACAAAATGCATTAAAATCATCATTGCAATAACACCGGTTGAACTTCCCATAGCTTCAATCATACCAAACTGACCTACAAGTCCGCTTGTTCCCATTCCCGCACCATATGCTGTATTTGTCATTTTAAATACAACAGTAGACACAGGCCCTAGAATTGCACTTGTAATTATAGGCGGTAAGAAAAGCACAGGCTTTTTCATGATGTTGCCTATTTGGAGCATACTTGTCCCAAGTCCTTGTGAAATAAGACCTTCAATTTTATTTTCTCTAAAACTCATTACCGCAAAACCAACCATTTGACAAGCACATCCCACACACGCTGCACCTGCAGCAAGTCCGGATAAATTAAGCATTATACCAAGAGCTGCGGAAGATATTGGAAGTGTTAAAATAATCCCCATAATTACACTTACCAAAATTCCCATTACAAAAGGTTCTTGTTCACAGGCTTTCATTATTATATCACCTAAGAATGCCATAAAATCCTGCATTATAGGTCCTACATAATATCCAACTATACCTGCCGCCAATACTGTAACAATCGGAGTTACGATTATATCTATGCTTGTCCTTTTTGAAATAAGCATACCTACCACGGAACCACTTATCCCACAAAGAAGAGCACTTATAGGGTCTCCTCCTATTAACCCTGCACCACCACATGCAAATATTACAAGAGGATCAGCCTTAAGTCCGTATGAAACACTGACTGCTATAACAGGTGCTGTCATTGTTTTTAAAGCCGGATACAATGTATCAGTTAAAAAACTTATATTAAACACAACACCTATTTGATTTAATATACTTCCTATAATTAAAGTAGAAAACAGTCCAAGTGCCATACTTGATAATGTGTCAATAAAATATTTTTTAAAAAAATCTTTCAAAGGTCTTTTCTCCTAATCTTCTCTTTCAAGTGCTTTTAATTCTTCATCCAAATGTTCTTCTATTTCATCATGTTTTGAATGGTTAGGACAATTTTTATTGTCACATTCTTTATTGTTACAATGTTTTTTCTTTCTCTTTAAAACTTTTACTTCATCGTTTTTATATTCTTTAAAAGCAATATCTCCATCATTTTCAAATTTAACAAGTAAAGTTTCTTTTAATACGTTTAGTCTTTCTATTGTACCAACACCATCTTCGGTTTTAACTTTATCAGAAACTCTTGGTAGTCTTGAAAGAGCATCTTCATAGCAATTATGCTCATATTGAAGACAACAAAGAAGTCTTCCGCATATTCCCGAAATTTTTGAAGGATTAAGAGATAAACCTTGTTCTTTTGCCATTTTTATTGAAACAGGTTGGAATTCTCCAAGCCATTTATTACAACAAAGTTCACAACCACAAGGTCCAAGCCCTCCAAGTATTTTGGATTCGTCTCTTACACCTATTTGTCTAAGTTCAATTCTAATTCTAAATATAGCAGCTAAATTTTTTACAAGTTCTCTAAAATCAATTCTGCCGTCTGCTGTAAAATAAAAAATTACCTTTTGAGCATTAAATGTATATTCTGCTCTTATTAGCTTCATATCAAGACCTTGTTTAGCTATTTCTTTTTTACAAATTTCCAAAGCTTTTTCAGCTTTAACAAGATTTTCTTCGTGAATTTTTGTATCTTTTGCTGTTGCTTTTCTTATTACCGGTTTTATAGGTTTTGTTACTTCTTCATCTTCAACATATTTAACCTTACCGGCAACAGTCCCATATTCGAGACCTCTTGCTGTTTCAACAATAACATTATCCTGTAATTTTAAATAAATATTTTCAGGATCAAAATAATATATCTTACCTGCGGGTTTAAATCTTACCCCCACTACTTTTTGCATTAAATATCCTCCTCAATATACATAAATAAACTTAAAAATGCCAATGAGGCATTAACATTATAATTAATCATTAAGTTTATGTTTAACATTTTATCAATGATTTTTTTTAATTTGTGTTTTGTAACAAGTTTATTTACTTCTTTAACATAATTTTTATAATTATTTTTATCTTCATTAAAAGTAATATCCAAGTTGCTTTCCTTATATATTAACACATCTGATAAAAATTTCATTATAAAAACTGCATAATTTTCAACTTTATTTCTATCCTTTACAAGTTTTTTGCTAATATTTACATTATTTAAGTTATTTCCTTTAAATATAGAAAGTAAATTTTCAAGCAAATATGTTTTTTCTTCATCAGAAAGAGTAGCATTTTCATTACTGTCATTTACCTTTATTTCTATACACCTTGAAAGAATAGTTGGTAAAATCATTTCTTTTTTTGAAGAAGATAATATTATAATTGTATCTTTTACAGGCTCTTCCAATGTTTTTAAAAATGCATTAGCGGCTTCAACAGTCATAGCATCAGCACAATGAACAACAAAAATATTATATTTGTATTCACTGCTTGAAAGAGAAACTTTATACTGCATCTGTCTTATCTGCTTTATTTTTATGCTTGCACCGTCTTTATAAATATGAGTAATATCTATATTATTATTTGTATTTATTTTTAAGCACTCATCGCATTCATCACAATAATACCTACTGTTTTTACAATACAATGTTTTTAAAAATTCTAATATAGTATTATCTAAAATTTCTTCTTTTGCACCATAAAACAAATAGGCGTGAGCCATAGTATCATTATTTATATGATTTAACAAAATATCTTTTTCGGTTTTTAATAAATTACCAAACATAATTAATATTTTTCAAATCTGGCAACATCTAAGATAAATACAGTTGCCCCTCCAACTTCAACGCTTGCAGAATAAGTAGTAAGAGGACTTTCCATAAATGAAGCATCAACAGGAGTAGAAACAACCTGTTCTCTTTTTTTACATATTTTTTTCATTATTTCAAGAGCTCTTTCAACCTTTTCATCTTCTGTTCCTATCATCAATGTAACATTTTTTAGTTTTAGAAATCCGCCCATTGTACTTAGTTTAGTTACTTGGTAACCTTCATCTGTAAGCGCATCCGATAAAATAAATGCATCTTCATTTTGAACAATCGCTATTATTAATTTCATTGTATTACCTCCTAAATTATTTTTAATTCTTTTGTATAAATCATTATTAATTTCTTCAATACTTTTTAATTTATTATCCTCTACACATTCAATTCTTTCAAAACCGTAATTTTTTATAAGAAAATTTACATTTTCATAAGCAGACATTAAATATTCAAAATTACTTTCGTGAATATCTTTTTCATGCTCATTTGTAAATTTATTATCTCTGTCTTTTATAAGTTTTTGAGAAACTTTAGGGTCAATATCCAAGAAAAATATTTTATCAGGAGTAGGAATTTTAAACATATTATATTCATAATCCAACAGCCAATTTAAAAATTCTTCTCTTTTCTTTATATCTTTTATTTTACAACCTTGATGAAGCATATTTGAAGTTACATATCTGTCTGCAATAATTATTCCACCATTATTATAAAATTCTTCATAATCCTTTTTATATGTTGCATATCTATCAACGGCATAAAATGTAGAAGCAACCTTTGGGTCTATATCTTCTGCATTACTTCCAAAATCACCGTTCAAATACATTTTCACCAAAGCTGAAGAATCACTTTCATAATTGGGATAACTTGCCCTTAAAACATTGTATCCTTCTTCTTTTAGTCTTTTAACTAAAAGTTCACTTTGTGTTTGCTTTCCACTTCCATCAAGCCCTTCTATTACAAATAGTTTTCCCTTAGCCATTATTTCTCCTTAATAACATTTATAAATTCATTTTCTATTCCTAGAATCGTTTGTTTATCTTTTATTTCTTTTATATAATCTATTATTTCCTTATTAATTATTTCCCCTGGAGTAAGTATAGGATATCCTGGAGGATAAGGAACTATAAAATCATAGCTTACACTTCCTAAACTATCATCTATTTCTACTCTTTTCTTTTCAAAAGATAAAGTTTTTCTCATAGAATATTTTATTATAGGTTCACTATGTTTAAAAATAATATCCCGTTTTTTGCTTACATTAGTTTTATATTTTTTATTGATATCTTTTAATGCACTAATTAAACTATCAATATCACTTTTTTTACTAAGCAGTCCAAGATATACCAAAACATATTTTTCTGTTGAACATTCTGTAAATATATCATAATTATTCTCCAGTATTTCTGATAATGAATAACCATCAAAACCAGTATTATCAACACCTATACATAATTTTGTATAATCATGAATATCACTATTAAATTCTTCCAAATAAAAATTTGTATTTTCTTCTATCTCTTTTTTTGCACCAGTATACCATTCTTTTATTTGACTTAATATACTTTCTCCTTTTTCTTCTGCAAAGGATACCGCTTCTTCTACACTTTGCAAAAACAAAAATGAAGGAGATGTTGAAGTTGTCATCTTGAAAAATAATTTCAACCTTTGAATATCAATTATATCACTGTTTATATGTAAAAGTGAAGTTTGAGTTAATCCAGATAGTGTCTTATGCATAGATGTAATTACAATATCACTCTGTGCGGTAAGTGCTGAAGCAGGATATTCCTTACTAAAAGAAAAGTGCGCTCCATGAGCCTCATCTACAATTATTATAATTTCTCTATTTATTTCTTTTATTCTTCTACATAAACTTTTTATATCAATTGAATATCCAAAATAACTTGGATATGTTATAAATACTGCTTTTATATCTTTATTTTTATTTAATGCAGATATATATTCTTCTTCACTTATTCCAATATCATTATTCTTTGGATAAATATAAATAGGATTAGCATCACTTAAATATAAACCATAATATGATGAAATATGACTATTTCTTGGAATCAATATTTTATCATTTTCTTTTAAGGAATATAAAATGGAACTTATAATCCCTCCTGTGCTTCCATTTACTAAAATAAAAGAATATTTTGTATTAAAAATATCAGATATTTTATTTTGTAAATTTAGAATAACATCATTGGGGGATAATAAATTATCATTAAATGAAAGTTCTGTTAAATCTTTTAAATAAAAATCATTTATTCTTCCTTTATGTCCCGGCATATGAAGTCTTACGGGATTTTTATGTATATATGTTCTTATTCTTTCATTAAGTTCTTTTTTCATACAAGCCTTTTCTTTTGATATATTTTAAATTATTATATCATAAAATAAAATGATAAATTTAATTATTAATATTTTATTTCAATAAAATATATAAATATTAATAATAAGGTGATATAATATCATAAAATGTAAATAATGAATATAAAGGAGGTCTATTATGGCTAATCAAAATATCGTGACAATAACAAATGAAAATTTTGAAACTGAAGTTTTAAATAGTGATAAACCTGTTATGGTTGATTTTTGGGCAACTTGGTGCGGTCCATGCAGAGGGCTTGCTCCAACAATAGATGAAATTGCTGAAGAATATTCTAATAAAATTAAAGTATGTAAACTTGATGTTGATACAAATCAAGAACTTGCAATTCAGTTTAGAGTAATGAGCATTCCTACAGTTATTTTCTTTAAAGGCGGAGAACAAGTAGCAAGAGAAGTAGGAGCTTATCCAAAAGAAAAATATGTTGAAATAATCAATTCATTATAAAAAAAGCACCACAAGGTGCTTTTTTTTTATAATATTTTATATTTTATTATTTTATATAAATTTTATTACAAATTAATAATTAATATATTTTTTCAAAATACTAAAAAAAGAAGAAGGATATCTCCTTCTTTTTTTTATAAAACTTTGTTTAAAAAGTCTTTAGTTCTTTGATTTTGAGGATTTCCGATTACTTCTGAAGGTGGTCCTTGTTCGATAATAATACCTTCATCCATAAATATAACCCTATCCGCTACTTCTCTGGCAAAACCTATTTCGTGAGTAACAATCACCATTGTCATCCCTTGAGCAGCAAGTTCTTTCATAACACTTAAAACTTCCCCAACCATTTCTGGGTCAAGGGCAGAAGTAGGTTCATCAAACATCATTATGTCAGGCTCCATTGCAAGCGCTCTTGCTATAGCAACTCTTTGTTGTTGTCCACCTGAAAGTTTCTTAGGATATACGTCTGCTTTTTCAGCAAGTCCTACTCTTTCAAGAAGTTCCAAAGCTTTTTTTTCTGCTTCTTCAGGTGTTTTTAATTTTAAATCTACCGGAGCAAGCATAATATTTTTTTTAACAGTTAAATGAGGGAAAAGATTAAATTGTTGGAATACCATTCCAATATTTTCTCTCATTTTATTAATATCGTTTTTCTTATCTGTTATCAACTTACCGTCAATTTCGATTTCACCTTTAGTTGGAACTTCCAAAAGATTTAAACATCTTAAAAAAGTACTTTTACCTGAGCCGGAAGGACCGATTATGCAAACAACTTCGCCTTCTTTTATTTCAAGATCTATTCCTTTTAAAACTTCTAACTTTTTAAAATATTTATGTAGATCTGTTACTTTTAATTTACTCATTGGTTACTCTCCTTTCAATGTAATTAGAAATCATAGAAAGTATAGTAATCGCTACCAAATACATTATACCTACTATAGTCCATGTAGCAAATGAATTCATTGTTCTTCCGATATAAATATTGGCTTGATATACTACCTCGCCTAAACTAATAACAGAAATAATAGATGTATCCTTTAGAGTAATAATAAACTGATTTACAAGAGAAGGAATACATATTTTAATAGCTTGAGGTAATATTACCTTTATCATAGCTCTGCTTTTAGGTAAGCCCAAACTTCTAGCTGCTTCCATTTGACCTTTATCAACAGCTTGAATACCTCCTCTAAAAATTTCAGACATATATGCACCGGCATTTAAAGAAAGAGTTATTAAACCGGCTGCATAAGCAGTAAGTCTAAAATCCATACCAAAAGATTGTATTAACTGAGGAATACTAAAGTATACAAAGAAACATTGTACCAAAAGCGGTGTTCCTCTTATAATCCATAAATAAAATTTAGATATAGCTTTAAAAGGTTTAAAACTTGATAACCCCATAATACAAGAGATAAGCCCTAAGAAAAACGCTATTATTAATGATATTATTGTTATTTGTATTGTCATTGCAAACCCTTCAAAAAGTAATGGGGCTGCTTCAGTAAAAACCTCTATTAAATTCATTAAATCACTCCAACTATTTTTTTATTTCTATTTATCTGCAATATATTTATCTAATATTTTTTGATATTCTCCACTATCTTTAATATTTTTTAAACCTGTATTGAACATTTCAATTAGTTCTGAATTTTTACCTTTTAATACAGCAAAACCATAAGAAGAACCTTTTTCCATGTCTGTTACCATTTTTAATCCGTTACCTTGAGAGATACCATAACCCATTACAGGATAATCTTCAAAACAAGCTACAGTATTTCCAGTTTTAACATCTTCGTACATTTTTGGAGAATCTTTAAAGTAAGAAATTTCGAAACCATATTTATCTTTTATAGATTCAGCAAAAGTAGCACCTTCTGTACCTGTTTTACAAGCTACTGTTTCACCTTTTAAATCTTCATAGCTTTTGATTGTTGTGTTATCAGCTTTAACAGCCATAACTACACCAGAATCATAATATGGTTCAGAGAAATCATATTTTTCTTTTCTTTCATCTGTTATACTCATACCTGCAATTACTGCGTCAGCTTGATTTGATTCTAAAGCTGCAACAGCTGCATCAAAACCTAAAGATTGAAGTTCATAATTAAAACCTTGATCTTTTGCTATTGCATCAAGTAACTCAACATCAATACCAGTGAAATTATTGTTTTCATCTGTAAATTCAAATGGTGCAAATGTTGTATCTGTAGCAATTATATAAGTTTTTTCTCCGTTTGCAGAATCATCTTTAGATCCACAAGCTGTAAATCCTATAAGCATTCCTACAACTAATAAACATGCTAATAATTTTTTTCCTTTTTTCATTTTCTTCCTCCTTTAATCTAAAATGATAAAATACTAGTTCTATTATAACTTATTACGTTAAAAATACCAAATACTTTTATAAAATAAAGCTAATTTTTTTAATTTTTAAATTAAATAAATTATATTTACTTTATTTAATTAAACAAATTTAATAATTAAGTTTATTTTTTACGTAATTTTTACCAAACTGTATACTTTTTTGAATAGTCGTTTTTAATTCTTCAATTGAATCAAAAGCTCTTTCTTCTCTTTCAAATTCTAAAAATTCTACTTTGATTTTTTTGCCATAAATATCTCTATCGAAATCAAATATGTTTGTTTCTACTCTTGGGGTTTCTCTAAATGTAGGATTTACACCTACATTACTTATTCCATAAAAGACTTCGTTATCTATTGTAACTCTACTTACATAAACACCTCTTTTGGGCATAACTTTTAATTCATCTGGAAAAATATTTGCAGTCGGTATTCCTATCTGTCTTCCAAGATGTTTACCTTCACAAACTATACCTTCCACCATATAAGGTCTGCCTAAAAATTTATTGGCTTTTTGTATATTACCGTCTTTTATATAATTTCTTATTGCAGTAGAACAAACTCTTTCATTGTCAATCTTAAATTCATCTACGACTTTAATTTCAAATCCTTTTTCCTTTGAAAGCTTTTTAAGTAATTCACTATTTCCGCTTCCGTTTTTTCCAAAGTGATAATTAAAACCAACTTTCATTTTTTGCATATTAACATTATCTAAAACAAGATTTACAAATTCTGTATCTTTTAAATTCATAAAATCATAGTCAAAAGATATAATAAATAAATAATCAATTCCCATATTAGCCAAATACTCTATTTTTTCATCCATAGTCATAAGTCTTTTAGGAGATTGTTGTTTATTTATTAAATCCATTGGGTGTTTGTCAAATGTAACAACGCAGTTTTTTAAACTTTTGTCTTCTTCTTCTATAATTTTCTCATGTCCCAAGTGTATTCCATCAAAATAACCAAAGGCCATAGATAATTTTTCTTTTTTATCAGCTTCACCAAACGAATGAAATATTTTCATTATTTTTGTTCCCCGTATAAAATCTTAATTGGTCTTATTAATATATTTTCTTCTTCGACTCTTTTGCCTACACCGATAAACTTATCATCCAAATATAACCTTACCAATGAATTCTCTTTTATTTCACTGACATTTGTTAAAATATTTTTTTTGATCAAAGCATTACCGTTTAATATGATTTTACTGCTTTTTGGATTAATATCTACTCTCTCTAAATCCTTTAAAAACAAATCATCATCTTGCAAAACATCTTTTAATCGACCGCTAACTACTTTTTCTTCAAGTTCACTTAATGTAACACTGTTTTCTATATTTAGCGCTCCGTTCTTTGTTCTTATAAGACCGCTCATAACAGCTCTTGTTCCAAGTTCTTTGCCTATATCGCTTATTAAGCTTCTTATGTAAGTCCCTTTTGAACAGGAAACTTTTATGGTAGCATATCTTGGCAAATCGTTATCAATAACTTCAATATCATTTATATAAACTTCTCTTGAAGGAATTTCAACTTCTTTTCCTTCCAACGCATATTTATATAACGGTTTACCTTTTACTTTTATGGCAGAATATATTGGAGGAGTCTGAGTAATATTGCCTTTAAATTTATTAATTGCAAAAATAAACTCATCCAATGAAAAATCAGGAAGAGAAAATTCTCTTGTAGCCGTCCATATATCATAACTGTCACTTTCTTTTCCAAATTCTATATTTGCAATATATTCTTTTTCAAACGCAGTAATATAACTGGAAAGTTTTGTGCTTCTACCTACAAGAACTCCCATTACTCCTGTTGCCATAGGATCCAGTGTACCGCTATGTCCGATTTTTTTTTCACCAAGAATCTTTCTTACCTTAAAACAAACATCATGGCTTGTCATATTTTGCTCTTTGTTAATGCAAATTACACCGTTTATCAAATTAAACCTCTAAATCAATATCTTTAAGTATTGTTAAAATTTCGTTTTTATCTCCTTCAAAAGTAAATCCGGCAGCTTTAACATGTCCTCCACCGCCAAATTCTTTTGCTATTTCAGCAGCATTAACATTTCCACCACCGCTTCTTAAAGAAACTTTAAAAGAGTTTTCATCTGCTCTTTTTACAAGTGCAGCAAGTTTACATCCTTTAATATATCTAATAGCATCAATTAGTCCATCAGTATCAGTATTTTCATTTATACTTTCATCATCAAGCACCATAACCAAAATTTGATTATTGTTAAAAGCATAAATACTTTCTAAAGATTTTTTTCTTATAATCAAACTTTTTAAATCTTTAAGTTTAACCATTTCATTAATCTTACCTTGATCAACACCAAGTTTTAAAAGTTTACTTCCAATAATATGAGTTGTAGGAGTAGTGTTTGAATAAGAGAAATTACCTGTATCAGTCGATATTGCTACATATATAAGACTTGCAATATCTAAAGGCAATGTCCCAAGTATTTTAGAGCTTATTGCAAAAACAAGCTCTCCGGTTGCAGCGGCTTTTTCACTTACAACATTTATATCTCCATATTTTGCATTTGTTACATGATGATCTATTACTATTGTTTTATTGCATAAGTTTCTTAAATCATTTCCGAATAAATAATCTTCACTACTTGAATCCATTGAAAGACAAACATCATAGTTTGCTTTTAAATCATCTAATTTTGCAACTTCCTCTTCCAAAATCATATCTTCTAAATTTACAGGAATAGGTGTTTGAACATATAAATCAACATCTTTACCTATAAGTTTAAGTGTCTTTTTCATTGCAAGTGATGATCCTAGAGCATCACCGTCAGGATTTTTGTGAGTAAGTATTAAAAATGTATTGTTATTTTCAAGAATTTCTATAAATCTATCTATCATTTTATTCATCCTCTTCAAGATTTAAACCTGCTAAAACTTCGTCTATATGCATCGCATAATCCAAAGAATCATCAAGTTCAAAAATAAGTTCAGGAGTATTTTTTGTTTGTAAAACTTTTGATATAGACTTTCTTAAAAAGCCCTTAGCTTTATCAAGCACTCCAATAATTTCTTCTTTCTTATTATTTTCTCCCATTATACTTACATATACTTTTGCATATTTTAAATCGGGAGTTGCTTTTACTCTTGTTACACTTATTATTGCTTCTTTTAATCTTGGGTCTTGAAGTTCAAGCTCGATTAAAAGCGATAATTCGTTTTTAATCAGCTCGTTTACTCTTTCTATTCTATATCCCATAAGGTTTTTTACTCTCTTTCGATTTCTTCCATTTTGAATGTTTCAAAAACATCTCCAACTTTAATATCATTAAAGTTTTCAACACCAATACCACATTCATATCCTGATTGTACTTCTCTTACATCATCTTTAAATCTCTTAAGAGAAGCTATTTCACTTTCAAATATAACTACACCGTCTCTTATTATTCTTATCTTGTCATTTCTGTTAATAACACCTTCAGTAACATAAGAACCGGCTACCAAACCAATATTTGGAACCTTAAAGGTTTCTCTTACTTCAGCCATACCAACAATAACTTCCTTAAATTCAGGATCAAGTAAGCCTTTAAGCGCTTTTTCGATTTCTTCCATTACATGATAAATTACATTGTAACTTCTTATTTCTACTTCTTCTTTTGCAGCTGCTGTCTTTGCATTTGCTTCAGGTCTTACGTTAAATGCGATAATAAGAGCATTTGAAGCAGCGGCTAATGTAACGTCACTTTCTGTAATAGCACCTACACCACCGTGAATTACGCTTACTTTAACACCATCTTCATTATCATTTAATTTTTCAAGAGATTGTGTTAATGCTTCTAATGAACCTTTTACATCGGCCTTAACAATAAGTTTTAATTCCTTAAGTTCGCCTTCGCTTATTTGATTGAATAAATCATCTAAGCTTACAGGTCCGCTCTTCTTAAGCGCATTTTCTCTCATTATAGCTTTTCTTCTTTCGGCAAATTTTCTTCCTTCTCTTTCATTTTCAGCAACAAAGAATTTTTCACCGGCATTAGGAACTTCATTAAATCCTAAAATTTCAATAGCTGTAGATGGTCCTGCAACTTTTATTTTATTACCTTTATCATCCATCATAGCTCTTACTTTACCGTATACATCGTTACATACAACTGTATCACCGTCATTTAAGATACCTGACTTAACAAGAAGTGTTGCAACAGTACCTTTTTGTTTATCAAGTCTAGCTTCAATAACAGTACCTACGGCAGGTTTGCTTGGATGAGCTTTTAGTTCTTCCACTTCTGCTACAAGAAGTATCATTTCAAGTAAATCTTCGATACCTTGTCTTTTCTTTGCAGAAATTTTAACGCAAATTGTATCCCCACCCCAATCTTCACTTACAAGTCCATACTCAGTAAGTTCTTGCATTACTCTATCAGGGTTTGCACCAGGTTTATCTATTTTATTTATTGCAACAATAATAGGTACCCCTGCATCTTTGGCATGGTTTATAGCTTCAACTGTTTGAGGCATAACCCCGTCATCAGCAGCTACTACAAGTACTGCTATATCTGTAACAGATGCACCTCTTGAACGCATAGCTGTAAAAGCTTCATGTCCAGGAGTATCAATAAATGTGATTTTTTCATTATTGATTGTAATTGTATAAGCACCAATATGTTGTGTAATACCACCGGCTTCACCTGCAATTACGTTTGTATGTCTTATTGCGTCAAGTAAAGATGTTTTACCATGGTCAACATGTCCCATTACTGTAATAATAGGTGGTCTTTTTACAAGTTCATCTTCATTTTCATAGTGAGAATCAAATAAATCATCAATTGCTTTATTTTCATCTTCAAGATTACATGTTATTTCAAACTCTTCACAAACAATAGAAGCAGTATCAAAATCAATTGATTGATTCAAGTTTGCCATTACTCCATAGCCCATTAAGATTTTTATAACTTCTGTTGGAGCTTTGTTTATTTTAGCAGCAAGTTCACTTACAGTAATTCCATCCGGAATTGTGATTTCGCTAACCAAAGAATTTTCTAATTGTTTTTCTTCTCTTTCTTGTTTGTTTTTCTTTTTATATTTTGATTTAGAAACCTTAGATTTCTTTGAATTATCAATAAATTTAGGAACTACTTCTTTTTTATCTTTTTTATTTTTCTTATTTTTCTTTGAACCGTAGCTTTTTTCATTCTTTTGATTTCTATTATCATTTTTTTTGTTTTTAAATTTTTCACCTTTTACAACATTATCATTTTTATCATCATTACTGTCATAATCATAATGTTTGTTACTTTTCTTAGGCTTGTTTTTATTATTCTTCTTTTCTTCATTATATATTACAACAACTTCAGGTTCTTTTTCTCCCTTATTGTCAGATTTAACAAAACGAGTATTTTTATTGTTTTTCTTATTATCCTTTTGTTTTTTATCAATAGGATTTTTTCTTTCTTCTTTTTTATTTGTCTTTTCATCTTCGTTTTGTTCTTGTGTTTTATCAACAGGTTTATTTCCTTTATTTTTTAAATAATCCTCTTTATTAAAATTATTTCTAAAATATTTTTCTTGTTGTGCGCTTACGGCACTCATATGATTTTTTACGGGAATACCCATATTTTTCATTATTTCAGCAAACTCTTTACTTGGAAAGCCATATTCTTTAGCCATATCGTAAACTCTCATACTAAAAAACCCTCCTTACTTTATTTTATATACTTTAAAACCTCTTCTTTTAGAGGAATAATATCATCATTAGTAAGATTCATATTAAGAGAATTGTTTATTATTTTTGCATTTACCATTTTTTCTATGCAATCGGGATTTTTACAAATATATGCTCCTCGCCCGTTCATTTTACCGCTTTTATCAAAAACAACTTTGTTGTTTTCTTTATCCCTTACAATTCTTAATAAATCTCTTTTGTTAAATTTTTCTCTGCAAATCAAGCATGTTCTAAGTGGTGTCTTTTTCATTTTCCACCTCTTAAATTATTCTTCATCTTCTGAAAGTAAAACTTCTTCAACGCTGTCTAAAATATTTATTTCACTATCGGCATTTTCACTTTCAAATTTGCTTTTGCTTTTAATATCAATCTTCCAACCTGTAAGTCTTGCAGCAAGTCTTACGTTTTGTCCGTCTTTACCTATTGCAAGAGAAAGTTGAGAATCATCTACAACAACCATAGCAGAATTTTTCCCGTCGTTTTCTTCTGTTTGTAAAATATCAACTTTTAAAACTTCGGCAGGAGCTAATGCATTTTTAATGTATTCAACAGGATCTTCACTCCATTTAATAATATCAATTTTTTCTTCACCAATTTCATTTAATACATTTTGAATTCTGATTCCTTTAGGTCCAATACATGTTCCAACAGGATCAATTTGTTCATCTTCAGAATAAACAGCAAGTTTGCTTCTACTTCCGGCTTCTCTTGAAATTGATTTAATTTCAACCACTCCGTCTGAAATTTCAGCAACTTCTTCTTCAAATAATCTTTTAACAAGTCCCGGATGTGTTCTTGAAAGAATTATTTGAGGTCCTCTTGTTGTTATTATTACATCTGCAACATAAACTTTAAGTCTCATTCCAGGATGATAATGTTCACTTTTTACTTGGTTTTGGCTGTTCATTATACCTTCAGCCTTACCTAAATCAATATGGATAATTCTGTTTTGTTCAATTACAGGTTCTCCATGAATCATTTTCTTTACTTCTTTATATTCTTCTCTTTGAATAACACCGCTTACCATTTCATCTTTTTTCTTCATGAATGTATTGCTGATGATATTTCTTTCTGATTCTTTAAGTTTTTGAATAATAAGTTGTTTTGCGTTTTGTGTTGCAATTCTACCAAAACCTTTTGGATCAATATGAGTTATAACACTTCCCCCAAGAACAGCGCTTTTATCAAGAACCAATGCTTCATGAAGTGAAATTTCCTTATCGTCATCTTCAACTTCTTCTACAATTTCTTTTGAGTAAAAAGCATCAATAGCCCCTGTTGTTCTGTTTATGTTTACAACCAAATCAACATTGCTTCTTGTGTCTTTTTTGTAAGCAGCAACAAGAGCTTGCTCAACTGCTACTATAATTTCTTCTTTATCTATACCTTTTGATTTGTTAATCTCATCTAATGCTTCAATAAAATCTTTTAAAGAATGATCTGCTTCTTGTTTTTTCTTTCTTGCCATTTTTTTACTCCTTATTTAAAATTTAAAATCAAAACTCAAATTAACTTTGCTTATATCTTCTTTTGGAATAGCCATATGATCATCGTCTACCAAAACTAAAACTTTTCCGTCTTCATACCCTTCCAAAATACCACTGAATTTTTTTCTTCCGTCCACTGACTTAAAAAGTGCAACATCTATCTTTTTACCCGTAAACTTTATAAAATCTTTTTCTTTTTTTATAACTCTGTTTACTCCGGGAGAAGATACTTCCAAAATATATTCTTCTTCTATTATGTCTTCTTCATCAAGCATATCTGATATAAGTCTTGTTACATTACTTATATCATCAAGGTTGACTCTCCCTTCAATTCTTTCAATATATAATCTTAAAACTTTGTTGTTTCCTTCTTTTTTAAATTCTATATCAACAAGTTCAAGCCCATTTTCACTTAAGATATCTTCACTTAAAGCTTCAATTTTATCTGTAATTTTCAATATAAAGCCTCCTAAATAAAACAATATAAAACAATGAGTGGACATACGCCCACTCATCTAGCCTGAATTATTATACACCCTAAAATCAAAAAAAGCAATAAAAAAGCCTCATTTTTATGATTAAACCAGTGTTTTAAGGTAAAAAAACATGTAAAAACATAAAAAAAGAAGCATAAAAATGCTTCTTTAAAATTAATCTTCAATTATTTTTACATAAAATCTTCTGTGTCTTGGACCATCAAATTCAGCAAAGTATATACCCTGCCATGTACCAAGCAACAATTCATTATCCTTAACGATTATGGTTTCACTACATCCAACAACACTTGTTTTTATATGCGCTGTACTGTTTCCTTCATAGTGTCTAAATTCTCTCATATCAGGGAAAAACTTATCAAAGGCAAATAACATATCACCAACAACGTCAGGATCTGCAGCTTCATTTATTGTTATTCCTGCGGTTGTATGAGGAGAAAATACTGTACATAAACCATTTTGCACTTTGCTTTCCTTAAGTGCACTTTTAACCATATCCGTTATATTATGGAAATTTTCATTATCAGTTCTAAGATCAAATTCAAAAAGCATAATAAACTCCTTTATAATATCTTTTTCTTATATATATTATAACATTAATTATTAAAAAAGTTATCGGAATCATTATAATGTTCGTTAAAATTAAAATCATGGTTATTATTAAAAAGATTATAATGACTTGTTGTTGTAAAGTAAATTGTTCCAGCAAACATCAATACAATCATAACAGCTAAAACGGCAGCTCTGATTTTCTTACTCTGATATAAAAGAAACAATCCAATAACAACCAAGAATAAAGGCCACATTAAATCTATTGCTTTTACAAATCCAGAAAAAGAGAGAATATAAATATCAAGCAAATTTAAGATGCATCCGGCACCAATAACTATTAAAAGAGTTCCAAGTATTATTTTTAGATTTCTATTCATGATTTTCATTAACCTCTTCTCTCATTTTCTTTATTTCTTCAATTGTAAATTCACCTTTATCAGAGTCATTTTCGGTTTCTTTGATTTCTTCTTTTATATTTAAATCTTTACCTTGCTCTTCTTTTATAATGTTTTCTTTTTCGCCCCTATCATCTTCCTTAATATTATTTTCTTCTTTTTCAACGTTATTCTTTTCATTATTTGCATTATTAACATCATCATAATTTATATTGTTCACATTTTCATAATTAACATTTTTATTTTTTTCTTTAAAT
Organism: Anaerofustis stercorihominis; assembly: GCF_005844425.1. Classification (GTDB taxonomy): domain Bacteria; phylum Bacillota; class Clostridia; order Eubacteriales; family Anaerofustaceae; genus Anaerofustis; species Anaerofustis butyriciformans. The sequence goes on from NZ_SPHL01000013.1 coordinate 23,526, forward strand.
GGAACACTTGATACTATTAAAAGAAGCCCTGCAATCAACAAACAAACAGGAACGATAAAATCTGACATATATTTTGGAAGTACATTCCCAAGAAATAAAATAACACCTATTACAACTAAAAACAAACCTATCTTTTGTTGATTTTTATTTTTGTTAATTTTATCACCCTCAAAATTATAAGCCCCTGAATTGAAATTCGTATTATACTCATTTACACCTGAACTATTAGAGTAAAAAGAAGAAAACTTTTTACTATGCATTGTATATTCTCTTATAGGCTCATAAGGAATTAAAAAACAAAGTAAAAGATATATAAAAATTAGAATACCACTTGTAACAAGTCCAAGAATTATTGCTACTATTCTTATTATTATAGAATCTACATCAAAATACTCTCCTATTCCCCCACATACTCCCCCAAACCATTTATCATCTCTGCTTTTATATAGTTTTTTTTCATTCATATCAAAGATGTCCTCCAAAGCAAATTTATATGTTTATATAATATATAAATATTATTAAATTTGCAATTAATCTAACATTAAAAACCCATTAAAATATTTTATGTTATAAAGCATATTGTTTTTGCTTTTAATATAACCCCATGATATAATTTAGTTAACTTTAAGCCTTAAGAATGGAGATTTTATGAATAAGCAAGAACAAATTTTAAATGACTTTTTGGTTGAAATATTTAATGAGATACTAAAAGTTGAAGGTAATGCTTTAAAAAAAGGTAAATTCAAAAACCTTTCAATAAGAGAAATGCACGTAATAGAAGCCGTGGTAAAAAACGAAAAAGCCGGAAATAATACATCTTCAAACATTGCAAAATCATTAAATATTACTCCCGGAACATTAACAATAAGCGTTAATGCTCTTGAAAAAAAAGGTTATTTAAAAAGAGAAAGAAACGATGAAGACAAAAGAGTCATAAAAATTTATGCAACAAAACTTGGACACGAAGTAGAAAAAAATCATGCACAATTTCACGAAAATATGGTAAGAGAAATGCTTAATTTTTTCCCAGAAGAAAAAAGAGAAGTTCTTATTCAAGGCGTAGTTGAACTTGAAAAATTCTTTACAAATAAAAGCAAGGCAGGTGAATAAAATGGTAAGAATAATTGTAGACAGTACATGCGATTTAAGCAAAGAAATTGTAGAAAAACTTGATATTACGGTAGTACCTTTAACGGTAAGATTTGGCGATGATGAATTTTTGGACAGTGTAAATATCACCAATGATGATTTTTATCAAAAATTACTTTTAGCACACGACAATCTTCCAACCACATCACAACCAAGCCCAATAAAGTTTAAAGAAGTATTTGAAAAATATATAGCACAAGGTGATGAAATAGTTGCAATAATGGTATCTTCAAAATTAAGCGGTACCATGCAGTCCGCAACAATAGCAAAAAATGAAGTAGATGAAGACAAAATTTATATTGTAGATTCAAAAATTGCAAGCTTTGGAACATATCTTCTTATAAATGAAGCCGTAAAGATGAGAGACGAAGGGAAAAGCGCCAGTGAAATTGCAATAAAAATAGAGCATTTGACAAAAAATTTGAGACTATTCGTTTGCTTGAATACCTTAAAATATTTAATGTATGGAGGAAGAATATCCAAAACAACAGCAGCAATAGGCGAGATGTTAAATATTAATCCAGTATTAAAGGCAGTTGACGGAGAACTTGTACAGGAAGGAAAAGTAAGAGGCAAAAAATTATCTTACAAATTCATGCTTGAAAGAGTAAAGGGTAACATTGATTATTCTTATCCTGTAACATTTGGACATTCTCATGCACATAAAGCCATTGAAAACTTTAAAGATTTCATGTATAAACACCTTCCAATAGAAGAAAGCGAAATAATTTCAATAGGTCCGACAGTTGGAACATATGCCGGTCCCGGAGCAATAGGCATTGCCTATGTCCAAAAAGAAAATAATGAAGAAAACAAATAGACATAAAAACACATCTTTAAAGATGTGTTTTTAGTTTAATTTAAAATGAAAGTTTGAATCAGTTTTTTAAACATATTCAAAAATAAAATTATATAAATATCAAGCAATTAAAAAATAATTTTTCAATATACAAAAAGAATATTAAAAATTTAACGAACTTTTTTATATTTATAAATACTTAAACCTGCTATTCCCACAACGGAAACCAATACACCTATAATATAATAAACCATGTTGTTTTCGTCTGATGTATCAACCGATGAAGAAGGTTTATCCGTTGAAATGTTATCTGATTTACCTTCACTCTTTACACTTTCATTATTTTTATCATCATCGTTTTGAATATTATAATTTGAGTTATCATATCCGCATACACTGCATTTTCCGTTTACATACTCGTGTTCTTCAAAAACCGCCGTTACAACAACATCGTTTTGAGGCATCGTAAACGATGTTTCCTTCGCATTTTCATCCTTAAAGCTTATCTGAGAACTATCCGAGCTCCACTTTAAAAAGTGTCCGTTTTCATCATTGTCATCTGCTTTCACCGTTACGCTTTGTCCGATACCATAAGAACCGCTTCCCGTTCCCTTCACTACCGTAAGATTTTTCTTCTCAAAAGTTATATAATCTGCATACCCCATCCAAACCTGTGCGTTCTTATAGCTTTCCAAGCTTCCGTAAGGAACGTATATTCTATTAATATTATGACAATACTGAAATGCCGTAACATTAACAGTAGGAGGAATTTCACTGTTTAAATAAATAGTTTCAAGTGGAGAACAAAGATAAAAAGAATTCAAACCAATTGCCTGAAGAGTATCGGGTAATGTTATTTCCTTTAAAGAAGAACAATTTGCAAATAATCCTGTTTCAATGGATGTTATCTTTCCAAAAATAGTTACTTTCTCTAAAGATCGACAACGATTAAATACCCCTCCATCCATTGAAACAACACTTTCTGGTATAGTTATTTCCTCCAAAGCAATACACTCTTCAAATGCAGAAGCACCTATTGAAACAAGAGTGTCCGGAAACGTTATTGTTTTTAAAGAAGCACATTGAAAAAACGCCTTACTTTCAATGGAAGTAATTAAATACTCGTTCCCATTAATATCTGCTATTTTTCCCGTTAAATCCAAATTCGTAAATGTTGCACCATCGTTCTTTCCTATGGAAAGTTCGTTTCCCGATGCCGTTACGTTTCTTATTACCAATGTATCATCTTCACTGTTCGTTAAAGTTTCAGCATTGACATCATATGTCCAATCTCCCGTTGCCGCAAAACTTATATTTGGCATAAAACAGAACATAAACGTAAAACATACCACAGCCATTAAAATATATTTGAGTATTTTTTTCTTCATTATTTTTCTCATTTAATTTTAATGTTATATGTTATGATTATTTTACCATATCGGCTGTTTATTTGTATATCACCCGTTTTTCATAAAAAATGGGTATAATGACTACACACACTTTAAATACAAATTTTATTACTGTATCTCATAAAAAATATTTTATAAATCAAAACTTCATTTTAATTTATAAAATATAAAAAAGAGTTTTAGAAATATCTAAAACTCTTTAAATATTTATGCATCGACAGTTTCAGCTTCAAGAACTTCTTTTAAATTCATATTTGCTTGAGAAAGCATAAGCTTGATTCTGTTAAGCTGATTAACTTCACTTGCTCCAGGGTCGTAGTCTATTGCAACAATATTTGATAAAGGATACATTTCTCTTATTTTCTTAATTACCCCTTTACCAACGACGTGGTTTGGAAGGCAACCGAAAGGTTGTGTACAAACAACATTGTTTACGCCTGATTTAATAAGTTCTAAAATTTCACCTGTTAAGAACCAGCCTTCTCCTGTCTGATTACCAACAGATACAACATCATTTGCATAATAAGCAAGTTTATTTATTTGATTTGGCGCATTAAAGTGTACGCTCTTTGCACATTCTTCTTTATAAACTTTCCTGTATGTTTCTATAAAGTTTATTCCTAAATTGGATATTGTTGCGCTGATTTTCTTCATACCAAGTTTATCTGATTTAAAGTTATTGTTATAGAAACAGTATAATAAGAAATCAAGAAGATCCGGCATAACGGCTTCCGCTCCTTCTTTTTCAAGTAAGTCTACCAAATGATTATTTGCTCCGGGAAGGAATTTAACAAGAATTTCACCTACTATTCCAACTTTTGGTTTAACTTCATTTGTAATTGGAAGTTCATCAAACTCTCTTATAATATTTCTTATGTTTTCATGGAAAACTTTTTTAGAAGAACGAGGTTTTGATAAATCTTTTATACATTTTTCTTCCCATTTTTTATGAAGTAAATCTGCAGAACCTTTTACTACTTCGTAAGGTCTCATTCTATATAACACTCTCATAAACAAATCGCCGTAAACAACAGCCTGCAAACCTTTGTTTAAAAGTTTAGGTGTTATTTTAAATCCTTCGTTTGTTTCTATTCCGTTTGCATTTAGGGAAATTACAGGAATATGTCCCATTCCGGCATTTTCAAGAGCTCTACGAATAAATCCGATATAGTTTGTCGCTCTGCATCCTCCACCTGTTTGAGTTATCATTATGGCAACTTTGTCAGTATCGTATTTACCTGAATTCAATGCTTCCATAATTTGGCCAACAACAATCAAAGAAGGATAACAAGCATCGTTATTTACATATTTTAGCCCTATATCAACAGCTGTTTTACTATCATCTTGTAATGCTTCATACTTATACCCACAAGCATTAAGAGCAGCTTCAAACAATGAGAAATGTATAGGAGACATTTGAGGAGAAAGAATTGTATAATCTTTCTTCATTTCCTTTGTAAATTCAACTCTTTCATAGCTTGATTTTTTTATTTTTCTCTTTGTTTTTTTCTTATCTCTTATTTTAAGTGTTGCAAGAAGTGAACGAATTCTGATTCTTGCAGCTCCTAAGTTATTTACTTCATCAATTTTAAGTACAGTATGAATTTTTCCTGCAGAAGATAAGATATCTTTTACCCCGTCAACAGTAACAGCATCAAGACCACAACCAAATGAGTTAAGTTGTACAAGATCAATATTATCTTTTGTCTTTACAAAGCTTGCAGCTTTATATAATCTTGAATGATACATCCATTGATCCATTACAATAAGAGGTCTTTCAACTTCACCAAGATGAGAAACGCTGTCTTCGGTTAATACTGCAATACCATAAGAGTTTATCATTTTATCAATACCATGATTTACCTCAGGGTCTACATGATATGGTCTGCCGGCAAGAACAATCCCTCTCTTTCCTGTTTCATCAAGATATTTTACTACTTCTTCGCCTTTTTTCGCTATTTTTTCTCTTACGTTTAAAAGCTCATCCCAAGCTTTATCAACGGCTTTTGAAACATCATTTTTATCTAAGTCAAAACCTGTTTCTCCACCTTTTGTAAATTCTCTAATTATTCCTTCTTTTATTGTATTTTTATTTGTAAATGCAAAGAAAGGATTTAAAAATTTAACATTTTCACTTTCGATTTCTTCGACATTATTTTTGATGTTTTCTGCATAAGATGTAACAATAGGACAGTTATAATGGTTTCCTGCTTCAGGTGTTTCATCTCTTTCATAAGGAATACAAGGATAGAATATAGTTTTTATTCCTTGTCTTATTAAATATGTAACATGTCCATGAGAAAGTTTTGCAGGATAACATTCTGATTCACTTGGAATTGATTCAATTCCATATTCATAAAGTTTTCTCGTTGATACAGGAGAAAGAACAACTCTAAACTTAAGCTCTTTAAATAAAGTAGCCCAGAAAGGATAGTTTTCATACATATTAAGAACTCTTGGAATACCTACAGTTCCGTTTATTGCTTCTTCCTCACTCAACGGTTCATAATCAAAAGTTATTTCATTTTTATATTCAAACAAGTTTATATCAGTCGCCTTATCTTTATGTATTCCAGCCCCTTTTTCGCATCTGTTTCCTGTTATAAACTTTCTTTTACCACCGTCAAAACTATTTATTGTAAGATAGCAGTTATTTGTACATCCCTTACATCTTGTTGTAACAGTAGTATATGTAAGTTTATTTATTCCTTCCAAGTCAAGCATGGAAGTTTCTTTTCCTTCTTCATATCTTTCTTTTGCTATCAAAGCAGCACCAAAGGCTCCCATAATTCCTGCAATATCAGGTCTTACGGCATCATGTCCCGAAATTTTTTCAAAGGCTCTTAAAACAGCATCATTATAGAAAGTTCCACCTTGAACAACAACGTGTTTTCCAAGATCATCAGGATTTGTTAATTTTATTATTTTATATAATGCATTTTTTATAACTGAATAAGCAAGTCCTGCAGAAATATCGCTTACCGGTGCACCTTCTTTTTGAGCTTGTTTAACGTTTGAATTCATAAATACAGTACATCTTGTTCCAAGGTCTATAGGATTTTTTGCAAACAAAGCTTCTTTTGCGAAATCTTCAACGCTGTAATCAAGAGATTTAGCAAAAGTTTCAATAAATGAACCACATCCTGAAGAACAAGCTTCGTTAAGAAGTACATTATCAACAGAACCATTCTTTATCTTTATGCACTTCATATCTTGACCGCCAATATCCAAAATACAATCAACTTTTGGATCAAAGAAAGATGCAGCATAATAATGAGCTATTGTTTCAACTTCTCCTTCATCTAGCATAAGAGCTGATTTTACCAAATCTTCCCCATAACCTGTTGAACATGAATAAACAATTTTTGCATCTTTTGGAAGTTTTGAATAAATATCTCTCATTGCTTTCATGGTAGTTTCCAAAACAGAACCATTATTACTGCTGTAGAAAGAATATAACAAATCTCCGTCTTCACTGCAAAGTGCAAGTTTTGTTGTTGTAGACCCCGCATCTATACCAAGATAACAATTTCCTTTATAGTTTTCCAAACTACCTTTTTTTACTGTATGAACAGCATGTCTTTTTGTAAAATCTTCATAATCTTCCTTACTTTCAAAAAGACTTTCCATTCTTTTTATTTCACTATTTAGCTTTATCTCACTATTTAATCTTGTTTCTAATTCTTCTAATGTAATATTTTCTTTTTCTTCACTGCTTAAAGCTGCCCCTATGGCTGCAAACAAGTGCGGATTTTCTGGAGATATTACATTTTCATCTTCTAAATTAAGAGTTCTTATAAAAGCTTTTTTAAGTTCACTCATAAAATAAAGAGGACCACCTAAGAAAGCAACATTACCTCTTATTGGTTTACCACAAGCAAGCCCGCTTATTGTTTGATTAACAACAGCTTGGAAAATAGAAGCTGCAAGATTTTCTCTTGTTGCGCCTTCATTAATAAGCGGTTGTATATCACTTTTTGCAAATACCCCGCATCTTGCGGCAATAGGATATATATTTTTATAATCCTTCGCAAGTTCATTAAGTCCGTTGGCGTCTGTTTTTAACAATGAAGCCATTTGATCAATAAAAGAACCTGTACCTCCTGCACATATACCATTCATTCTCTGTTCTATTCCACCGTCAAAATAGATAATTTTGGCATCTTCTCCACCAATCTCTATTGCTACATCGGTATTTGGATGAAATTTTCTAAGAACAGTTGAAACCGCAACAACTTCTTGAACGAAAGGAATATTTAAGTAACTTGATAGGCTAAGCCCACCTGAACCTGTTATAACCGGGTAAATTTTACAATCCCCTATTTTATCTAAAGCCTCTTTTATCATACTTAAAAGAGTATCTTGAATATTTGCAAAATGTCTTTCATATTTTGAATATAAAATATTATTATCAATGTCCATAATGACTACTTTAACAGTAGTCGAGCCAATATCTACACCTAATTTATTAATTGATTCCATTACACCCCTCCCAAATAATTATCATTTATTATAATTCTTTAAATTTTAAATAGCAATAAAAAAGCCGAAAATTAGAAGCAATTTTCGACTATTTTTCATATTTATTTCATTTTTATATCAAAAAATATTATCTTTTACATGAGCATACATAACAACAAATGTTTCTGTTGTTCCAAATTGTTGTGCTCCTTCAAGAAGCTCTGCAAGGTGAGTTGTACTTGTTACATAAGCTTTTATTATTAGAGAATACTGCCCCGTTAAATAATAAAATTCGCTTATTTCACTTGTATTATTTGCAAACTCCTTAAATTCATCATACTTACTTGCGGGCATATCTATGGTAATAAATACGGTTATCCCTTGACCAAGTTTTTCTCTGTTTATTATAGCTTTATAAGCAGTAATTATTCCTTTTTGTTCTAATCTTTTTACTCTTTCAGCAACAGCAGGAGCAGATAAGCCAAGCTCGTTTGCCAAATTCTTCATTGTAATTCTTCCGTCAACATTTAATCTTTCTAGTATTTTTCTATCAATTACATCCATTTTTTTTCTTACTCCCCGGTAATAATTTGCTACTTATAAAATATATTACAACATTTAATTAAAATAATAAAGAATTTTTTTTAAATTACTTTATTTTATAAATATTTTTTTAAATCTTCTACTTTATCTAATTTTTCCCAAGGGAATTCACTTCTGCCAAAATGTCCATAAGCTGCTGTTTGTTTATAAATAGGACGTCTTAAATCAAGATGTTCAATAATTTTTGTAGGTCTTAAATCAAAGTTTTCATTTATTATTTCAACTATTTTATCATCACTTAATTTTGATGTACCATAAGTATTTACATATATACTTACAGGTTTTGCAACCCCGATTGCATATGCAACTTCAATTTCAATCTTTTCACATATACCGCTTGCAACAATATTTTTTGCAATGTATCTTGCCATATATGAAGCACTTCTATCTACCTTTGTAGGATCTTTCCCTGAAAAGGCCCCGCCGCCATGTCTTGCATATCCGCCATATGTATCTACGATTATTTTTCTTCCTGTAAGTCCACTGTCTCCTTGAGGTCCGCCTATTACGAATCTTCCTGTAGGATTAATAAAGTATTTTGTATTTTCGTCTAAAAGATTTTCATCTATAACTTCTTTTATAACATACTCTATCATGTCATGTTTAATTGTATCTAAAGATACTTTTTCATCATGTTGTGTTGATATAACAACTGTATCAACTCTTACAGGCTTATCGCCTTCATACTCAACAGTTACTTGAGTTTTTCCGTCAGGTCTTAAATATTCTAAAGTTTTATTTTCTCTTACTTCTGTTAATTTTAAAGCAAGTTTATTTGCAAGCGAGATAGGAAGAGGCATATATTCTTCTGTTTCACTGCAGGCAAAACCAAACATTATACCTTGATCTCCTGCTCCGTTTTCTTCTTCATCTTCTTTAGCATCAAGAGATTTATCAACGCCCATTGCAATATCGCTTGATTGCTCATCTATTGATGTGATAATGCCACATGTATTTCCATCAAAGCCAAATTTGGCTCTTGTATACCCAATATCTGTAATTGTTTTTCTTACGGTTTTGGGAATATCTACATATCCGCTTGTAGTTATTTCTCCCATTACAAGAACAAGTCCCGTATTTATTGCACATTCACATGCAACTCTGGCATTTGGATCTTGTTCTAAAATAGCATCCAATACGCTGTCACTTATTTGGTCACATATTTTATCCGGATGACCTTTTGTAACAGATTCTGATGTAAAAAAGTGTTTATTCATTATTTCCTCCCATTTGTGACCTTAAATAAAAAAATTCTCATAGGAACCTATGAGATTAACTGCCTTCCTCATCATTCGGAAAAATCCCGTAGGTATTGGCACCGTACAAACTGTCGGTTGCCGGGTTTCATAGTGCCTATTCACTCCACCACTCTAAATAAGGTCTATTATTTTACAATTGGAATATTACCATATAAATAATATAAAAGCAATAATTTATTTTATTTTATTATAAAATATAAAAAAAGCTGTTATTAAATACAGCTTTTCTAAAATATATTTAATTAATTCTTTATTCTAATATAAAAAATTAAAATTTATTTATTGTTTTACATTCGTTAACGGCAGTTTTTACTCCCTCAATATCTCCCCCGCTTTGAATTGTAACAGCTGCGGCAATACCACCTTCAACAATTGGTCCATCTATCATATAAGCCTCGTTCTCACACATATCAAGTGCCATTTCCGTTGTCATTACGGCACTTCCAAGATCCATCATTATAATAACACCATCTCCGCTGTCAGCTTCAGCAATGCCGTTCATGATTTTTTCCATATCAGTACCGATACTTCCGTCACTTAAACCTCCCGCAGCAACAATTTTTACATCTTTTGCCATTTGTGCAGCAAGTTCTTTTACTCCAAGAGCAACTTTTTCACTGTGAGAAACAATAACCATACCTAACATAAGAATATCCTCCATTATTTTATTTATAGTATTATATCATAATTATTAATATAAACAAAAAAATAAGAGGAAATCCTCTTATTTTAAAGCCATAAAATTATAAGTCCACCTCTGCCTGAATTTACAACTCTTGTAAGTGCTTTTTGAACTTTTATTTTATTGTCATCTTCAATAGATGTAAGTTTATTTTGCATATTATCGCTTATCATATTTTTTAAATTTCTTCCAAAGAATTCACTTTCCCAAATTTTTTCTTGATCATTTTTATATTCATCCATTATTTTATCATAAAACACCTGACATTCTTCCTCTGAACCTATTGTAGGACTTATTGATGTTTCTACATTTGTACATATAATATGAAGTGCAGGAGCAGAGGCTTTTATTTTCACCCCGTGTCTTGAAGATTTATTTATCATTTCAGGCTCATCTAATACATAATCTTCAAACTCAGGTGTAACTATTCCATACCCGCTGTTTCTTGCAACATCCAAGGCAGATGCTATTTTTTCATATTCTCTTTTTATATTAGTAAGGGATGAGATAAGCATAAATAAATCGGATTCGTTTTCTATAGTAACTCCGTTTTTTTCGTTTAGCATTCCATAAAATACGCTGTTATTTATATTAACATCAATATGTATAACACCAAGACTAAGATCTATATTTGATATATTCATTTCAAAATTATCAAATTTCGATTCTTTAATTCCCTTTAAAACTTTATTTAAAGTATCATTCTTATTTGAATTTGATAAAATAAAATTATATATTTCCTTGTTTATTTCATCTTCTTTATCTAATAAGTCTGTCCACAAAGGAAGAGAATAGTTAATTTCTTTAACAGGGAATTCAAACAAAACATCCAAAAGAAGATTTTCGATATCATCAAGAGTCATATTCATAACATCTAAAATAATAACTTTACACCCATACTTTTCTTCCATACTCTTACAAAGTTCTTTAGACTTACTGCTTGAAGGATTTTTTGTATTAAGAATTGTAACAAAAGGCTTATTTATGTTTTTTAATTCATTTATTACTTTTTCTTCTGCTTGAACATAATTTTCTCTATCTATACCGCTTATACTACCGTCTGTTGTTACAACAATCCCTATTGTAGAATGTTTTTCTATAACCTTTTTTGTTCCTATTTCCGCTGCTTTTTTAAAAGGCATAGGATTTTCATCCCATGGGGTTCTTATCATTCTTTCTTCATTTTCGTCCATATCCCCTATAGCCCCCTCTATTACATATCCTACACAATCAACAAGCCTTACATTTAAATCAATTCCTCCCCCAAGAGAAATGTTTGCAGCGGTATTTGGAACGAACTTAGGCTCACAAGTCATTATTGTTTTTCCCGAACCGCTTTGCGGAAGTTCATCTATGGCTCTTTCCTTTTTAAACTTATTATCTATATTTGGTATAACAAGTTCATCCATAAATTTTTTTATAAAAGTGGATTTACCTGTTCTAACGGGTCCTACCACACCTAAATATATATCTTTACCCGTTCTTTTTGATATATCTTCGTATATTCCCAAATTCATAAGAAAACCTCCAAACTCATGTATCTTACTTATACATATTCATTTGGAGGTTAAAATATAATTATTTTTTTAATTTTCTTGTTTTCTTCTGTATATTAATTTTATAGGAGAACCTAAAAATGTAAAAGCTTCTCTTAATTTGTTTATTAAATATCTTGAATAAGCTTCTTGTTCGAGATCCGGGTCATTTACGAAAATAACAAATGTTGGAGGTGAAACCGATACTTGAGAAAAATAGAATATCTTCATTCTCTTTGTACCTTTTGCAGGTGGATTGTTCATCATTACTGCATCCCCCATTATTTCGTTTAAAAGGCCAGTTGTAACTCGCTTTGAATATTCTTCAAGAACCTGTTCAATTAACGGCATTAATTTATGTGTTCTCTTTTTCTCAGTTGCACTTATGAAAAGTATAGGAGCAAAATCAAGGAAATATAAAGAACTTCTTATTTTCTTTTCCATTTCCTTCATTGTGTTTGTTTGTTTTTCAACTAAATCCCATTTGTTTATTACAATAATAACAGCTTTAAACCTATCTTTTATAAGTCCGGCTATTTTTACATCTTGTTCTGTTACGCCTTCCATCGCATCAATCATAAGAAGACATATATCACTTCTTTCTATTGCCCCTATTGCTCTGATTGTGGAATAATGTTCTATATCATCATATATTTTTGCTTTCTTTCTTATACCAGCTGTATCAATTAAAGTATAATTTTTACCTTCATAATTAAATACTGTATCTATGGCGTCTCTTGTAGTTCCGGAAATGTTACTTACTATAACTCTGTTTTCTCCAAGAAGAGTATTTACAAGACTTGATTTTCCTGCATTTGGTTTACCCACAACTGCAATCTTGGTTCTTTCTTCTTCCTCTATTCCCTTTTTGTTTTCAGGGAAATGAGCAACAACTTCATCAAGCAAATCACCAAATCCAAGAGCATGTTCAGCACTTATAGCTATTGGCTCTCCTAATCCTAAATCATAAAATTCATATCTTAAATAATCTATATCAAAAGAATCAATTTTATTTACTGCTAATACACATGGTTTTCCGCTTTTTCTTATCATATTTGCAACATCTCTGTCAGATGCTGTAACTCCGCTTCTTCCATCAACGACAAGAACAATAACATCAGCCATATCAATTGCTAGATTAGCTTGTCTTTTCATTTGTTTTAGAATTATGTCATCACTTTTTGGCTCTATACCGCCTGTATCAATCAAGAAGAAACTATTTCCGCCCCATGATGTATCAGTTATAATTCTATCTCTTGTTACACCCGGTGTATCTTCAACAATAGAAATTCTTTTTCCTGAAATCTTATTAAATAAAGTTGATTTACCGGTGTTTGGTCTTCCTATTAACGCAACAAAAGGTTCTCTCATTTTTCTCCTCCTTTTAACTACTTAATTTATCTATCATTTTAATGTCTTCATCACTTAAAGTAACCTGTACTGTTTCGTTATCCGTATAGATTACTTTACCTTCTTTCATTCCGCTTGGTTTCTTTACATATTTTATATATGTGTAATCAACTGGCACATTTGAAGAATTTTTTGCTTTTGAATAATAAACACAAAGTTTACAACCAAACTCTAATGCTTCATTAGAATATTTACCATTGTTTGTTCTTATTATAACATGAGATGAAGGAATATCTTTAGTGTGAATCCATAAATCTGTTTTAAAAGCAAATTTTCTTGTTAAATAATCATTATCAAGAGAATTTCTTCCAACATATATCTCATACCCGTCACTGCTTTTAAATACCAACTTCTCTACTTCTTTTAAATTTGACCTTTTTTTCTTTTTCTTTATATATCCAAGCTGTTCTAAAACTCTTTTTATTTCTTCAACTTCAGGATATGTCTTAGCTCTTTCTAAATATAGGGACTGTGATTCAAGGAAATAAACATTCTCTTCCCCTTCTTTAATAAGTTTTTGCAAATATTTCTTTGAATTTTCAAGTTTTGAATACTTTTTAAAATATTTATTTGCATTTTCACTTGGCGATAAGGCAGGATTTAGGGAAATAGTCATTTCTTCATATGGTTCTTTAAAGAAATTTAAAACTTTTACGCTTTTATCTCCTTTTTTAATATTATGAAGATTTGAAAGAAGCAACTGACCTTTGATGTTATATTTTTCACTGTCTTCTGCTTTTTGCAAATCTTTTTTTCTAAGTTCAAGTTTATGTTCTTCTCTTGATAAAGTCCTGTTTATAAGATTATATACATCTTTATATACAACCTTTAATCTGTTCATCCTATCAATTTCATGATAATATTCGTCTATCATTTCAGACGGAGATGAAAATTCCTCTTTGTCAAGATTATCATAGGCTTTTATGTCAATACAAACATAGTCTTTATTTTTACCATCTTTTTTATATAAATTATAAGTAAGCTTATTATCAAGACCTTCAAAATATTTTTTTATTGAACTTACTACATTTTCTATATCATTTTTTTCCAGATCATTTAAACCTACGTTTTTATCTATATTAAGACCATCTGTTACTTCATCAAAAATAACGGGACTTATACCATTAAATGTTGCCATTAAAGCTTTTTTTAATGTAGTATCCCCCTTGCTCATTATATTGTCTATCGCTACAAATTCATTAAAATCTATGGGATTCAATCTGTCTTTTGTAGGATATTCATAATCAATCTTAGGAACAACTTCCCTAAGTAAAGGATTATCAGGTTTTATGTGTTTTATTGAATCTATTATCTTTTTACTTTCATCATCAACCAAAATTAAGTTTGAATTTCTTCCCATAATTTCAGCTATTAAAGTAAGATTTTGATAATCCCCAAGCAAGTTTATACTTTCAAAATGAATTTTAATTATTCTATCAAACTCATAACCGTCAACACCCGTTATAACAGCTCCTGAAAGATATTTTCTTAGAAGCATACAAAAACCGTAAGGCTCATTCATCGAAGCATTATAAGTGTTTATAAAATGAACTCTTGGTGTAGAGGAGCCTGCATTTATAAGTAACATTTCTTTTTCATTTCCAAAAGTATGAAGTACTACTTCATACTTTGTAGGCATATATATTTTATTAATCTTACTTCCTATAAGTTTATTTTTAAGCTCTTTTATTAAAGCATAAGTTGTAATTGAATCAAAAGGCATTTTTATTTTCTCCTTTATTTGTTTAACAGAGTAAATTATATATTAATTTTATTTTATTAGCAAATATATAATAATAAATTTTTATTAAAAAATCATGAGGGGTTCTATGGGGTTTATAAGTTTGTTTTTAATAGCTATTGGACTTTCTATGGATGCATTTTCAGTTTGTTTATGTATTGGAATGAGTAAAAATATAAATGTAAAACAAATATTAAAGGTTTCTTTTTTCTTTTCTTTTTTTCAAGGATTAATGCCGATTTTAGGATATATATTAGCAATAAATTTCAGTGAAAAAATAAGTTGTATTGATAATATTATAGTTTTCTTTTTACTTTCTTTTATTGGAATAAAAATGATTATTGAATCTTTAAAGGAAAATGAAAATAAAAAATATAATTCTCTTTCA
>NZ_SPHL01000013.1:38970-46789 GCF_005844425.1 Anaerofustis stercorihominis
CGTAAGTATCGATGCCTTGGGAATAGGAATTTCATTTGCGTTTATGAATATAAAAATTATTCCCGCAATAATATTAATTGCACAAACAACTTTTTTAATGTCCATTATTGGAATTTTATCAGGAAGTTTTTTAGGAAAAATACTAAAAAACAAAGGAGAAACTTTGGCTGGAATTATACTTATTATTATTGGAATAAAAGCATTATTTGAATAAATATACATATATATCTCATATGTAAAGATAATTTTATATATAAGAGAACCTTTTATATATGAACTATTATATAAATTCCATATAATAATATAAATCACTGTAAAAGTCAAAATGTTGACCATAAAGAATATATTTTTAAAAGATAAAACAGCAATTAAATTTCATTTTAAAAGTTAAAGAAATTTAATTGTTCTTTTTTTTATAAAAAAAATAAGTAGATGAAAATTTACAATTGACAAATAATTTTATTTTTGTTACATTAGTTATGTAAAGGTTTATATTTGTATTTGGAGGAAAAAATGTATAAAGAACAAAGGCAGGAAACAATTCTTCAATATATATATGAAAAAAAAGAAGCAAGTGTTAAAGAATTATCAAAAATGCTTGGTGTATCAAACGTAACAATCAGAAAAGACTTAATAGAGCTTGCAAACATGGGAAAAATTTTAAAAACCCATGGAGGAGCAACATCCGTAGAAAGTATATTATCAACGGAAACTCCTCATTATCAAAAAGATAAAACATTCAGAGAAGAAAAAGAAAGAATTGGAAAAGCTGCCGCAAAATTAGTAGAAGAAGGTAATACAATTATAATTGACGGAGGTTCAACACCTTATCATGTAGTACCTAATATTTTAGATAAAGAAGTAATGGTTATTACAAATGATGTAAAAGCAGCCTACAAACTGGCATTAGATTCAAAAGCTAAAGTTCTGGTTTCAGGAGGCTACATAGAAAAATCCGTATTTTCTCTTTTAGGCTCTACCTCAGAACATCTATTTAAAACAACACATTCAGACATTGCTTTTATAGGTTTGGACGGCATGGATATAAACTACGGAGCAAGTGTAAAATCATTTACGGAAACACCTGTAAAACAAGCAATGATTAAAAATGCAGAAAAAGTTGCTGCTGTAATTGACCATTCAAAATTAAATCAAAAAATGCTTATTAAATTTGCTGAAATAGAAGATTTTGATTATATCATCACAGATGAAATGAGTGATGAAGACATAAAAGATTACAAAGAAAGAGGCGTAGAAGTAATCATTGCAAAATAAAAAGACCAAAAGGTCTTTTTTATTAAAGTAGATATAATTTTTTTCATAACTTTTAACTACTATGATATAATTCCATAAAGGAGGTTTTTATATGAAAAAATTTATCAATAAACCTGAAAATGTAGAAAACGAAATGTTAAACGGAATCGCGAAAATGCATCCGGAATATGTTAAAAGGCTTGAAGGTCTTGACGTAATCGTAAGAAAAGACAAAAAAGAAGGAAAAGTAGCTTTAATAAGCGGAGGAGGAAGCGGACACGAACCTGCTCATGCAGGATATGTTGGATACGGTATGCTTGATGCAGCAGTTGCAGGACCTGTATTTACATCTCCTACTCCTGATCAAATTTACGAAGCTATTAAAGCAACAGATGCAGGAAAAGGAACTCTTCTTATAATTAAAAACTATACAGGAGACGTTATGAACTTCGATATGGCTGCTGAAATGGCTGCTATGGAAGATATTAAAGTTGAACAAGTAATAGTAAATGATGATGTTGCTGTAAAAGACAGCCTATACACAACAGGAAGAAGAGGCGTTGCGGGAACAGTATTTGTTCATAAAATTACAGGTGCAGCAGCAGAAGAAGGAAGAAGCCTTGATGAAGTAAAAAAAGTTGCAGAAAAAGTAATTGCAAATGTTAGAACAATGGGAGTTGCAATTTCTCCATGTACTGTACCGGCGGCAGGAAAACCGGGATTCGAAATAAACGACGACGAAATGGAAGTAGGTATCGGTATTCACGGTGAACCTGGAACTCATAAAGAAAAACTTACATCAGCTGATGAAATAACAGCTCATCTTCTTGATTGCATACTTAAAGATTTAGACTTTGAAGGAAGCGAAGTTGCCGTAATGATAAATGATTCAGGAGCAACACCTCTAATGGAACTTTATATTGTAGGAAACAAACTATCTGACATTTTATCACAAAAAGGAATAAAAGTTTATAAGAGCTTCGTAGGACATTATATGACATCAATCGAAATGGCAGGTTTTTCAATAAGCTTACTTAAACTTGATGATGAACTTAAAGCACTTCTTGACAGCAAAGCTGATACACCTGCTTTTAAAACACTATAAGGAGAAAGAAATTGACAAAAGAAACTTTAATAGAATTAATTAAAAATATAGCAAAAAAAATTGAAGAAGAAAAACAATTTTTAACAGATCTTGACAGCGAAATCGCTGACGGGGACCATGGAATAAACATGGCAAGAGGATTTGAAGCCGTAGAAGCAAAGCTTGATACCGTTAAAGATAAAGACTGTGGAACAATATTAAAAACAGTAGGAATGACTTTAGTTTCAACTGTTGGAGGAGCAGCCGGACCATTATATGGAACAGCTTTTATGAAAGCCGGAATGGTTCTTGCAGGAAAAGAAGAATTAAACGGCGAAGATTTTATAAAATCTATGGAAGCTGCAATTGAAGGCGTAAAACAAAGAGGAAAATCAGATAAAGGTGAAAAAACAATGCTTGATTCAATGATTCCTGCTTATGATGCTTTCAAAGAAAACATAGATAAAGATACAAAAGAAGCAATGAAAGAAGCCTTAGAGGCTGCAAAAGAAGGAATTGAATATACAAAAACAATAATTGCAACAAAAGGTAGAGCTGCCTATATTGGAGAAAGAAGCATCGGACATCAAGATCCCGGAGCTACATCTTTTACATATATGATTGAATGTTTATATAATATTTTATAAAATAAAAAACCTGACAAAATGTCAGGTTCTATTTTAAGGAAAAGACCGCTTATGCGGTCTTTTTTATTAGAATAATCCGGAAATCTTTCCATTTTCATCAACATCGATATTAAATGCAGCAGGTTTTTTACCAAGACCCGGCATTTTCATAACATCACCGGCAAGAGCAACTATAAATCCGGCACCGGCTGATACTGTTAAATCTTTAATTGTAATTCTAAATCCTTCAGGTCTGCCTAACTTGCTTGGATCATCAGATAGAGAATATTGAGTTTTTGCAATACAAATAGGCATTTTATCAAAACCAAGTCTTTCAAAGTTTTCAATTTCTTTTTCTGCTTTCTTTGTATAATCAACTCCGTCAGCACCGTAAATCTTTGTTGCGATTGCATTAATTTTTTCTTTAATAGATAAATCTAAATCATAAGAGAATTTAAAGTTATTTTCTTCTTCACAAAGCTTAATAACTTCTTTGGCAAGTTCTTCTCCGCCTTCTCCGCCTTTTTCCCAAACTTCACTTAATACTACATTTACACCTAATTTTTGACATTCGTCTTTAATTAAGTCAATTTCAGCATCAGTATCGTTTACGAATTTATTTATTGCAACAACACATGGAAGACCAAATACATTTTTGATGTTATCAACATGTTTAATTAAATTTGGAAGTCCTTTTTTAAGGGCATCAAGATTTTCACTGCCCAAGTCATTTTTGTTAACCCCACCATTGTATTTTAAAGCTTTTACTGTTGCTACAATAATTACGGCATCAGGTTTTAAATCTGCTAATCTACATTTAATATCAAGGAATTTTTCAGCACCAAGGTCAGCACCGAAACCTGCTTCCGTTACAACATAGTCACAGAAGTGTTTTGCCATTTTTGTTGCAATAACACTGTTACATCCGTGAGCAATATTTGCAAATGGTCCACCATGAATAAATGCAGGAGTACCTTCTAATGTTTGTACTAAATTAGGCTTTAATGCATCTTTTAAAAGTGTTGCCATAGCACCATTAGCTTTCAAATCTCTTGCTGTAACAGGATCTCCGTCCATGTTATAAGCTACAACTATATTACCAAGTCTTTCCTTTAAGTCAGTGATATTATTCGCAAGACAGAAGATTGCCATAACTTCACTTGCAACGGTAATATCAAAACCATCTTCTCTTGGAGTACCGTTAACTTTTCCTCCAAGACCGCAAACAATATTTCTAAGTTGTCTGTCGTTTATATCAACTGCTCTTCTCCATACTATTCTTCTAACATCAATATTACATTCATTGCCTTGATGTATATGATTATCAATCATAGCAGCAAGTAAGTTGTTAGCAGCTGTTAGGGCATGAATATCTCCTGTAAAGTGAAGATTAATATCTTCCATTGGAACAACTTGTGCATATCCGCCGCCTGCTGCTCCACCTTTAATACCAAATACCGGTCCCAATGAAGGTTCTCTAAGAGCCATGATTGTTCTATAACCAAGTCTTCTTATTGCATCCGCAACACCTATTGTAGTTGTTGTTTTACCTTCCCCTGCTGGAGTTGGATTTATGGCAGTAGTAAGAATAAGTTTACCGTTTTTATCTTCAGTTCTTTTTAAGACATTATAATCAACTTTAGCTTTATATTTCCCATAAAGTTCTATATCGTCTTCACTAAGACCTATTCTTTTGGCAACTTCTCTTATGTCTTCCATTTTTGCTTCTTGAGCAATTTCAATATCACTTTTGTAACCCATTTTTATTCTCCTTAAATCTTAATTTTATTTTTGGTGTTTTTGTATAAAAAATACAAAATAGTACTATCAAGAAATATCATAATAACAGCTTTTAAAATTCTTTGCGGAATCATTGCAATTGTTGCATAACCGTAAAGCTGAACAAGAAATACAGTGTTTAAAATCATTGAACACATTACTTCACAAAAAAACATGATAAGCAAAAAGTGAAAATAATTCATTTCAATGTTTCGTTTTTTCAGCCACATTGCAATAAGTCCCGGAATAACTCCATACATTGCACTTGTAAGAGTAAATCCCAAATGAAAAGCTCCACCATCAGGCTTTAAAACAAATTGTATAAAATCTGATAAAAACCCAATAGCAAATCCATAAAATGGACCTAAAACAATGCCGGAAAAAATAGTGGGAACAGTCGTAAAACCGATTCTGAAATTTTGAGTAACAGAAATTTCAAACATCTTAAGAACCATCCCCATTGCAATAAACAATCCTGCATAAGCCAATTTTCTTGTACTTACCAAACTAGAGCTTGCTCTATTCATACTTTTACCTCCTAAGTATTACTAGACAAAGCTCCGCTATGAAACATATTTAATTAATGTTTTTTTACAGCGGACGCGACAAGACACCGCAACCAATAAGGTTTTCGTTTAAAGGCAACTTCCCATCCTTTAACACTTAACGCATCTTATCTACTCTGTATATATTTTTACATAACGATTATATCATAAAAAACTTTATATTCTGCTATTTTATAAAAAATATATTAAATAAATTGATATTTAAATATAAAAATAGTAGAATGGAGTAAAAACAATCGGGGTGATATACTTTTTATGGAAATAACTTTTGATAATAAGACTCTAAATGGCAAAGTATCAGCAAAACCTGTCTTTGAGGATTTAAAAAGATATTTAATATGCTCTTTATTTTCAAATGACATAAGTATAATAAAAAATGTTTTATTAGACAAAAAAACAAAAAATCTACTTAATATATTAAGCAAACTAGGTGCAACAATAATGGTAGATGAATATGAAGGGAAAAGAAAAACACTTAAGATAAAAGGCTCTTATCCTTTTGATGTAAATATAAATCAAATTGATGTTGAAAATAACATAAATTTATTAAAAACCATAGCTCCGATACTCCTTGTTTCCAAAAAGAAATTTAATATTAAATATCAAAATATTTTAATTTCAAACCCGATAAATTCTTTTTATAGTTTATTCTTCAAAAAAGGCTTCACTATGATACAAAAGGAAAAAAGAGAATATCCTATAAAAATTAAAACAAGCATAGATAAATCCGTATTTTTTATAAGAGCAGATGTTGAAAAAGAATATCTTTCAACGATGCTTTCAATTATCCCAAAAGCTTACAATAATGCAAAAATCATTATTCATTCGGGAGAATTAAAAGACAAAGAATATATTTTAAAAACATTAAAAATACTTGAAAGCTTTAATATTAAAATTAAAAATCATAATTTTAAAGAATTTGATATTATAAATACTAAATATCAACCATGTGACGTTACAATAGAAAATGACTTTACGTCTGCCAGTGTTTGGATAACAGCAAGCGCTCTCGGACATAAAATAATGGTTAAAAATCTAAATTTAAAAAGTGAACAAAAAAACAAAAAGATTTTAGATATTTTAAAGATAATAGGTTTCAATATTCTCGTAAATAAACATGGAGATATTATAGCAAAACCAAATAAAATAAATGCTTTTAATATAGATATAACAAAAGTGCCTGATTTACTTCCGTACCTTTCAGTTATTGCCAGCGTTGCCGATGGAACAAGTAAATTAAGACATGCAGATGAAATATATATCAATAATACTCCAATAGCAGAAGAAATGTCACGAGTAATAAATGAAATAGGCGGTGATAGCTTTGTTTTCGGAGGAGATCTTATAATAAGAGGAAGAGAAATTTTAAAGGGTGGAGAAATAAAAGAACCTGTTGTTCACGAAATTGTTTTTTCACTTTGTGCCATTTCAAGACAATGCCAAAATCCTATTAAAGTAACTATTCCAAATTCAAAACCGAGATATTATAAAGAATTTTACCGTGATTATAACAGACTTGGAGGGAAAAGATATCTATAAAGCCATAAAATTTATGGCTTTTTTTTGTATGTTTTTATTATATTAACAAAAACTAATATAAAAAAAGAGGATACAAAATGGATATTTCAAAACTAATATATAACAGAATAGTACAATTACTAAAAAATAAGAATATGACAATAAATAAATTTGCAAAAAAGCACAATCTACCTGCAACTACAATATACAGCATAGGCCACGGGAAATCAAAATCACCATCAATAATAAACATTGTAAAAATATGTAATGCACTCAATATAAGCTTATATGATTTTTTTAATACAGAAGAATTTAAGTCAAAAGAATACAAATAAAACTACCTTTTATGGTAGTTTTATATTGTAATATTCTCAAATTCTCTTTTTATTTCTTCTTCACTCATTTCATCAAGAGATGTTGAAGCAATTTCTTCTTTGACAGATTGTTCATTATAAGTTTTTATATCTTTTTCTTGCTTTTCTATTTCAAGCTTTAATTCATCTATCTCTTTATTTATATCTTTATGTCCGCTTCTTTTTTCAATATCACTTAACTCTTTATTAACAGCCTTTTCCAATGCTTCAATTTTACTGTAAGTTTGCTCAACTTGCTTTATTATTTTTTGTAGGTCGCTATTTTTACTTGAACTTTCTGTTTTTTCTTTTTTTACATATTCATTTAATTCTTCTTTTTCTTCTTTTTGTATATTTGATTTTATATCATTATTTTCTTCAATATAAGATATTTCTTCACTATCAAGAAGTTCATCATCTTCTTCATCTATTTTAGAAGAACTATCTTCATTGTTCTTAGTATTTATGATATTATCATCAACTTGAAAACTATTTATTTCATCAATAATATTTTCCAAATCTCCTGTATGCATCATATCTTCTTTACTATGTTCATTTTCATCATACATAGGAATATCAAATTCATTCTCTTCTATTGTTTTTTGTTTTAAAGGAGCAACTTTTTTTAATACCTTTTCT
>NZ_SPHL01000014.1:0-426 GCF_005844425.1 Anaerofustis stercorihominis
AGCATTAATATTCATATTTTTACCCTCCTTTTTATACATAATAACTAAACTATCATTTAAAATAATTTATATCAATAATGTTTATTTTTTAAATTAAAATAATCTAAACTTTAAAAATATTTAATAAAACAAATCAAATAAAAAAAACGGTCAATTGACCGTTTGATTTTTAGTTATTAAAATCATTAGAATCTATTGATTTTTTATTTTGGTTTACACCAACTAAATATAAAATAGGAAATATAAATCTAATTAAAGATATAATAGAAACGCCATATAGACCATTTAAGAAAAATCCTATTATATAATCTAAAATCATAATTATTATTAAAGCGATTCCCCATTTAAAACATGAATCCATAATTTTTTTATCAGTACTCTTATTATGTACAAGTCCTGTAACTGCCGTTGCCATCATAACAGCAG
>NZ_SPHL01000014.1:464-39938 GCF_005844425.1 Anaerofustis stercorihominis
AATCAAGAGCAATTATCCCAAAAAGCCCTAGTAAAGCAAATATAAAAGAAAATGCTGAAAGAATTATCATTATTATACTTGATACTTTTATAAGTGTAGCACCTTTTGCATTATTTTCCATTTTGTTACCTCTCTTTCTTTAAGACAGTATACTTCATAAATACAATATAAACAATACCTTTATAAAATTTTATTATTTTCGTTATTTTCAGATTGATTTGTTTCGTTTATATTAACTTGATTTTCATTAGAATAAGGGTTTACAAAAATATTTTCTTGATACATTTTTTTTGTATGTATGTTTTTATTTGCACCTTTTATAAAAATAATAGGGGCTGCAATGAGTATTGCAGTAGTATATATTCTTTCCAAAATTAAAAGAGAAACAAATGTATCTAAAATTATGCAGATAAGGCTTATTATAGCCCAAAATTTACATTTTGACATAACCTCTTCATCAGTTACTTTTGCATTTTTAAAACCCAAATATGCACAGTATCCTTCTATTATACCTATTACTAAAAAGAATATACCGGCAAGGCAGTATATTATAGCTTCATTTTGATATACAATATCAAAAATCATTGTTATATATCCAAATAACATAAAAAGCCCTGTAAGCACATTTTGAATACATGCAAATATAAATATAGCAGAAGATGCACGTAAAAAATTTTTACCTTTTGCAAAATCTATATAATTTTCGTTATACATTTTATTCCCTCTTTATTTATAAGTTTTATTTCGTATATTATATATTTTAAGACAAAATAATGCAAATTAATATATTAAAGCCCAACAAAATTCTTAAAAATATTTGTAAATTTGTAAAATATACCTTTATTAGCATTTTTATGTGCTAAATGTTCACTGTAAGAATAAGTTTCATTATTAACATTAACGCTGTAATTTAATATGTAATTATCACTTCCTGAGTTATACACTTTCTTATAATCAACTTTGTACTCTTCTCCATCTTTTAAGGGAAAATATATATCATTTTCTGCAGTAAGTTTTGTAATACCTTTTTTGCTGTTTTTAAGAGGCAGAGTTTTTATGTATTCACCTTTTTCGATAATTTTTTCCATTTTATAATTACTAAAACACATATTAAGCAAATTTTTACTGTCTGTGTAATGGTCTGCACTTTTTAATACTACCCCCACAACCTGCATATCATTTCTCTTGGCAGCAAAAACAAAACACTTCCCTGCCTTTTTTGTATATCCTGTCTTTACACCATTTGAACCATCAAAACTATTTAAAAGTTTATTTCTGTTATATATTACTCTACCTTTCTCTTTTCCCTCATATGACATACTCCACTTTTTATCATTTATTATTTTTACGAAATTTTCATTTTTCATGGCATATGATGCAAGAAGTGCAAAATCATAAGCGGTAGTATAATGTTCATCGTCAGGAAGTCCGTTTGGATTTTTAAAGTTTGTATTTTTCATTCCAAGTTCCTTTGCTTTTTCATTCATCATTTTGGCAAATCCTTCTATTGAACCTCCAATATGATAAGCCACCGCAACTGCTGCATCATTACCGGATACAAGCATCATTCCGTGTAGTAAATCTTCAAGGGTTAATTTTTCCCCTTCCTTTAAATATATACTTGTTCCCTCAATTCCTGTATATTCCTTTTTTATTTCAACAATGTCATTTAAGCTTCCTTTTTCCAAAGCTAAAACGGCGGTCATAACCTTTGTTGTTGAAGCCATAGGGAGTTTTTCGTCTTTATTTTTGGAATATAAAAGCCTATTTGTGCTGCACTCCAAAACCGCATATGCCTTTGAATTTATACTAAAGGCCTCTACATTTTTTTGTTTAGGCAGACTAAAAAAAGATACAAGTAAAACAAATACACATAAAATAATTGATATAACTTTATTTTTCATAAAACCATCTCTTCCCTTTTATTCTATGTTTATTTATATGTATCTAAAATAATTTAATGTTAAGGATAAAGCATAATAAACCGTTCTTTATTACACAAAATTTTTTTTATTTTAATCATATCTTTATAAAAAAAACATAACTTTTAATTAAGTGAGGAAAAAGATATGTTAGATAATATAAAAACAAGAGTCATTAAAGAAGCAAATTATATTGTAGATAATAAATCCACAATAAGAAAGTGTGCAGATATTTTTAAAGTAAGTAAAAGCACTGTACATAATGATTTATCAAAAAGGCTAAATAAAATCGATATATCATTATATAAAAAAGTAAGAGATATTATAGAAATAAACAAAGAACAAAGACATATACGAGGCGGAATTGCAACAAAAGAAAAATATAGGGAAATAAGAAATGAAAAGAAACAAAAGAAAGAAACCAAGCTTTAGGCTTGTAAGTGCTGTTTTACTTATAATATTAATATTTACGTATAAATTTTATATTAGAGATATTTATATAGATAAGTTTATAAATAAAGAACAGACAAAAACATATCAAGGACTTATTAATCTATGGGACAGCCCCACAAGAAGCGTTATAGGAAGCAGCTATGGTTTTATAAACAACGCCATATATAACTTTGAAGAGGAAAGTGAACTATTACAAATAGAGCTTAGAGAGCTTTCTTTTGAAGGAGCAAAGACACTTGCAAACGAAAAAGCACAAAGTGAAAATCATCCTGATATAATAAGCAAATACATAGAAAATACCATAACAAAAACAGACAATATTATGTACGATAAAGAATTTGTAAATTATATGAAAGAAACCTACGGCATAAAAAAAATAAAAGAAGAGGAAGAAAGGTGTATATTCCCGTTATATGGTTCTTTTAACGTTATAATAATAAACAAAACCGCCTTTGAAGAAATGGGAATAAACCTTCCAAGTAAAGATTGGAGTTACAATACTTTTATAAACCTAATCAGAGAAATAAAAGAAAAGGATACAAAAAAAGAAAAAATACCCTTTGACATGTTCGTAGATGAAGATAACTTTTCATATATGAATTTTATTCTTGATAACGGATACGAAAATATAGGATATAAAAAACTTGAAACATTAAAAAAAGAACTTAAGGGATATAATTGTTTAAAAACTAAGAAAAGCGAAGAAGATGTTCATTATGACTTATATAATTCTAAAACAATTATATATGCAGGAAATATGGATGATGTGAATTATTTAATAAGAACAAAAGACAAGGAAAATGCTTTTGAGTTTGAAGTATATCCCTATCCTTATGAAACAAAAAAAGTAAACTTTATGCAAAATGTAAAAAGTTATTATCTGTTAAATACAAAAGATGAATCAAAAGAAAGGGTAATAAAAAATTTTATGGAGTATTTATATCAAAAGGAAGGTGAAAATATACTTAATATTCAAGGAAAAATTCCAATGTTTAACGTAAATTATAATGCTCAAAAATTAAAGTATCCATATTTAAAAGATTATATAAATTTAGAAGAATATTATTCCACAGAAGATGAAGAATTTATTTTAAAACAAAAAGATATTTATAAAGAAGTCAAAAATATTTTAAAATAAAAAAAGCAGGTCAGCCTGCTTTTTTTTAAAGTTCATCTATTATTTTTTTGTTCATTTCATCATAACTGTTTAAATATTCTTTACTAAAAGGAATATTAGTATACTTTAATAAGTCTACAATCATATTAAATACTTCATTTGACGTATATCCTGTAGTTTGTTTTACATATTCATCTGTTACTGATTTAATTTGATGAGCTGCTGTATTTCTGACTTTACTTTCCACATCTCTTACTTCGTTTATTTTATCCTTCACATCATCATTAGTACAAAATCCATCAATTAAAAATTTAAAATGAACGCTTTTTAATGTATCCGTAGTATTAAATTTACCGTTTAAAGCATTAGGACCGTTTATTGTATCTAAAACACGGCTGTCTCCGTTTCTTAATTTTCCGTCAGACCATTTTTTTGTTTTGTTATCCATAAATGTAAAATCATCAATATTTAATCCGGAATACTTTTCAAATATTCTTATACTGATTTCCAAAAATAACGGAGAAATTGCCCTTATAAAATCGGCGTATTCTTTCTTTTCTATTTTTATTTTTAATGATAAAAGATATTCTATAATATCTCTGTCTTCTCTTCTATTTATAGGAAGAAAATGTTCGTTATATTTTGAAATATATCTTGTCATATTTGCAAAATCAAGTTGAAGTCTTCTGTATGCCCCATTTAACAAGTCCATAAATTTATCACTTATAAACTCTTTAGAACCATTTGCGATATCTATGGCAGAAGAATAATTATATTTTCTAATTTGTTCCTTTATAATATCGGCTTTAATTTGAAAAGCAAGGTTTCTTTTTTTAGATTTCTTACATCTATTTTCAAAGTTTTCCTCGTTATCTATATTACATTCCCACATAAGTTCAACATCATAATCTTTTTCCATTCCGTCATTCATTCTTTTTACTGGGGTAGAAACCTGTATTGGAATGAGGTTTTCTTCCCCAAGAACAGATAGAATCTGAACAGAGCTTTTCATTGCAGGAGAGCCTGAAGAAACATTTACATATATTTCACTCTCAGGATTTTCTTTTCTTATTCTTTTTATTATTTCTTTAAATTCATCAAAAAAGTCATCAAAAATATGAACATCCACAAGATTTGGTCTTTTAATAAGTTCGTATTCTATGTTCTTTTCTATATGTTTTGAAAGAAGTTCAAGAGTTTTAGTGTATCTATGGTCTGATTCTTCCTTTTCAACCATTTCCTTTGAAAGATACATATAAACTTTATCAGGTTTAAACACTCTTGAAATATGTATAAAAGCACCATCATAAGACCCTCTTATAGGGTCTGTTCCTCCTATTGGCGTGAATAAAATTTTTTTCATTATTTCCTCCATTATAACGTCCCTGCAATAGGGATTGTTTTGGAAAACACTTAAGGATAAAAGATATATCTTTGGTGGTTCTCGTCCCTTTTATAGGGATTTTTAGACTTACGCAGCAATTAAAACTGCACAAAAAGACACGATTTCGTCCCTTTTGTAGAGATTTTTTATTACTATTATACACCTTAAAGAAAAGGATAATAGATATATTCGTCTCTTTTTAGAGATTAAAACAAAACATATATAATAATATACGTTTATTTTATCAATATATTAATTAATTTACAATATATAAATATTTAATACATAACTATAAAGTCCCTTTAATAGGGATTTTTCATTAATATCGAAGTACATAAGTTAAAAGAATAGTGTTTTCGTCCCTATGATAGGGATTATTTTTTTATGGACATTTTTGAAATGTTGTTCACAGCACAAAACGGGTTTTCGTCCCTATTATAGGGAAAAGTTAGGGACTCTGTCCCTATAACCCTGCTCTTTTTTTGCTTGTCCCAAAAAAGAGGTAAAAACGACACTTCTCGGCGAAGTGCCTTATTACGCTTTTCGATGCCTACGTAAAACTCTCCCAAGTTTTACTGGCAGAAAAGCTACCCCAAACCTAACTTAATGAGGGGATATCGTTAAACATTACCCTAACAAATAATAAAATAGGGCGGCGGTAGCACTCGTTCATAGAAAAATCGGGTAGATTTTTCATGAAATCCGAGTGCGTTATAAGCCCCCACGGCGAGTGGCGCCCTTTTATTCGACTTTTTTAGGCGAGTAAAAAAGTCGTGGGGTTTAGGGGTGAAACCCCTATCTACGTCCCTATGATAGGGATTATTTTTTTACAGTTAATTTTTATGTAGTTAATAGCAATTTTCGTGTTTTCGTCCCTATTATAGGGAAAAGTTAGGGACTGGCCCTATAACCCTGCTCTTTTTTTGCTTGTCCATTCGCAATTTTTCTTAAAAAATCGCTCATGTTGTTTAAAGCTTTCAGCTTCCTGAGTTTTTATAAAAACTCAGCTGTTTCTTTGAAACAGTAAACAGTCACAATAAGAGGTAAAAACGACACTTCTCGGCGAAGTGCCTTATTACGCTTTTCGATGCCTACGTAAAACTCTTCCCGAGTTTTACTGGCAGAAAAGCTACCCCAAGCCTAACTTAATGAGGGGTATCGTTAAACATTATCCTGACAAATAATAAAATAGGGCGGCAGTAGCACTCGTTCATAGAAAAATCGGGTAGATTTTTCATGAAATCCGAGTGCGTTATAAGCCCCACGGCGAGTGGCGCCCTTTTATTCGACTTTTTTAGGCGGGTAAAAAAGTCGTGGGGTCTTAGGGGTAAAACCCCTATAACAACATTTTTATACACCCCATCCCCTGAGGCGACTTAACACCTATACCTGCATAGGATGCAAAATCAAAAAGCAAATGAGTTAGACTTAACAGAGGTTTTGGACCTTTTACATAAAAACTTACGTTACCTATAAAGGATTTAATTCCAACATCACTGGATTTGAACATAGTGCTTTTAATGTTAAAATCCTTTAGTGAAATATTATTTATTATAGTTTCCATTGTTTCTTCATCTTTTAAAGTAACAGGTAAAAATGAATCAGCCTTGTTTACCATACTTTTTACTATAAGCCTAATATCAGGAACAAAAACATTTTCTCCAAAGGATTTAAAACTTGTGGGGGTTACAAATTTTACTTTTATTACCTTGCTTTTTTCCTCTTTATAAAAGGAATTTATATATTCGTTTAAGTCTTTTATTTCTTTCAGATTATATTCATATGGAATGTATTTATGGTCTTTATAAGTAATATTAATAAATCCCTCTTTGTTTAATCTTTCGATTAATGGCAAGATAATATTTTCTCTTGCTTCTTCATTTAATGTATTTATCTGCCATATATATTCATCATTATTTAGCATAAAAACACTTTGAGAATAAGGTTTTAAACCTTGAAGATGTAGAAAGTCTGCATATTCTTTTTTGCATGTTTCCATAATATACCCGTGAAACAACGGTGCATTGTTATAAAAAAGAGGAAAGCCCTCTTCTTTTTTTATTTTTACTGTTAATCTTGAAATCATTCCAAAACCTCTACTATTCCGCAAAGTCTTGTGCCTTTTTCGTTTGTTACGACTTTAAGTGTTCTTGGACTGTAATTTTTATCGTTTATGTGTTCGCTGATTTTTTTCATTCTAGGATTTTTCCCATCTTTATGTATCGCTTCTTTTGTTTTATCTATTAATTCATCCCCCTCATATGCACCTTTTAAAATGCTTTTTGAATGATATCCAACCATTCCTCCGATAACAAACAAAGCATTTTTATTATTATAATTAGGTAAAAACTTTTCTTCTTTATTTCCTATTTTTAAAGTATTTAAATAAAGTTCAAAACCTTTTTTTAAAATATTTAAGAAGTCTTCTTTTGATTTTAAGTTTATACCGTATTTTTCATATAAAAGGTTGGTTTTTGCCTTATCCAAAGTAACACTGAAAGAAAACACACTTCCCTCTTTTATGAATTCCTTAAAATTGCTTATAGTTTTAGATTTTCCATTTATATAATTATAATCTTCTCTTTGTAAAACCTGTATAGAATCTTTTTTTATCTTATTAGAATCGGAAATCATAACCCCGCTCATAATCTGCAAATCGTCTTCTTTTAATAAATATTTCTTTACAGCTTTTGGATTTACTTTAAAATCATTTAATGCTTTACTTGAATTATTTAGTATGTAGCTTTCAAGAACTGTTCTAAAAGCTCCTTTCAAACTGCTTCCAGGTATATAAGGGTTACTGTCAATATCTTTAATAAATAAATCTATTTCATTTAGATTTGTTTTTGAAATCTTGTTTTTATAATATTTAGCCCTGCTACTTTCAATTAATGAATAATCTATTTTATTTACCGTTCCTCCTTTTATTAAAATATCGAAAAATTCCTTTAAAGAAGCCTTATCATTTTGTAGTAAAAATTTATTAAATTCATTTAGACATTCTATCTCTTTAAAATACTTTATAAGTTTTCTTTTATCTATAAAGATAACATCTTTGTTATTAAGCAAATAATCGAGTTTATTTATTTTTTCACCGCTTCCGATAAATAAAGGAGACATAACTTTACAATTTAGTGTGAAATTTACATAATCAGACTTCATTATTCTATCCCCCATTTTAGTGCTTTTGCATATCTGTAAATGCTTCTTATATTTTCTTTATTTACTTCCTTTATCTTCCCTTTAATATCAAAATCCATACATGAACCGCTTTTTAACATTGGTGTTGTTTTCTTTTTTACCATATTTCCATTTACGACAGAAAATCCGCTTCTTGAAATAACGGAATAAAAACTATTTGAAGTTTTAAGCATCATGACTTCTTCATCAGTTGGAATAACACTAGATAAAAGCATTTTATATTTACAATTTGAATTTAAACTGTTTATTATATATTCATTTGGTTTCATTATTTCATCTATTTCAAATTTACCGTATCCGCTTGATTTTTTACCCCCTATACCACTAAAAGAAAGGCTTTTCATAACATTATCAAACTCTTCTTTTATTTCATCCTTAAAAGAAACAATAAAATATAAACCGCAGTTTTTATAAAACTGTATTCCAGAAACAGTGTAAGGAGTCTGCTCTTTTGAAAAATTATACTTTGTTTGATAAACCTCTTTAAAAAATGGTTTAGAAAGTTTATATTTTAAAAGATCATTACCGTTTTTTAAATCATTAATATATTCATTAAATTCATTCATTTGAATATATTTTATCTTCTTACCTATTTTTCTGTCTTTGTTCTTGTTTTCCACCAAACTATCAAATATCATAATTGGCTTTGGAAGATAAAGATTATCTTCCATAAAAGGAAATAAATCACTTATATAAAAATCATTAAGGAGTTTTTTCGCTTTATCTATACCGTATAGATTTACATATTCATTAAAAATACTTGCAAAAATCTGGTCCGAAGTAAAATCGGAAGAATTGTCATTTGTTATATTTCCCTTTGTAACACCAAAACGAACAGGCGTTACAAACTTAAGTTTATAAATATAATAGTTCATAGTTCACCTTAAAATACATTTTCAATAATAGATTTTATTTTTTCTTCGTTTTCCTTTGTTGCAAACATTATATCTTCATTTTCAATGTTTATTTTTACTCTTCCGTATCCTCTTGTACCGTTTCCTCCAAGATAATCCATTTCAAGAATATCAAAACTATCCTTTAAGTTTTTAATATCCTCTTCAAATTCATCAATACTTTCAACATTATAAATAAGCTTAAAATCAAATTTTGCACCGGCAGGAACACGTTCAATTTGTCTTGGGTTTGCTACTGCTGTAATTCTATCAATTGTATTTTCAAATTTTGCTTCTGTTACATATAAATCCGTATCGGCATTTTTAAGCATTTCGGCATTTTCTTCATTTAACTTTAAATCAAAAAATTGAAGTCTTGATGACACTATTTGATTATTTGAATTACCGCTTCCAAAAAGTCTTTTTATGGTAATATCTTCATCGTCAATTTTATTTAAAACAGAATTTTCACTTTTTATTCTTGAAAGAAGATATCTTAGTTTTCCTTTTAATGAGCTTCCGGGAATGATAGGTAAATTTGTTATTGAATCTTTTATTACAGAATTGTCAATGGCACCTATTGCTGCAAAGTCATCACTTCCTCCTATGTGAAGCCCTGTTAATATATCCAAACTTCCTTTAAACATTATTTTTGCATATAACTTATTCATTTTCCCCTCCTACTTGTCTCTTCCATAGAATTTTTGATAAGCAATCAAAGCTTCAGTATAATCAAAAAAGTTATCCATGTCTTTTACTGTTTTTATTGTACTTAAATATAAAATGAAAGATATTTTTTTATCTTTATACTCATAATGTGGTAGTTTATTGATAAACCACCATAAAGCAGATTTATTGTTTATTTTTTTATTTTTTATTTCAAAATCATTTGGTTTAACTCTTCCGCACTGGTAAGCAACCTGCATTTTTAAATATTCTAAATCATCAAGAATTTTATCGCTTAATTTTCCATCAACAATATTACCGTTCAACTTTTCCATTTCATATGTATTTTTCAAATTGTTTATTTGTGAAAAAATCTTTCTAAGCTGAGTAGTTGTAGGTAACATTGCGTTTTTCTCGGCAACTTTAATAAGATTCTCTGCTCTTTTTATATCCTCTCTGCTCATTTTTATTCCTCTCTTTCTCTGTTTAAGTAAATAATTAAAATTATTGTTGTAATAAGTTTTTTAATGTTTTCTTTGCTGTTAATATTATCTATAATTAAATTAGTAAATTTATTATAGTTTTCTCTTTGTGCTAAATTTTTAGGTTCAATCATTGCAAGAGCATAAGAAATTCTCGCAAGATTTATGCTTTCCTTACTATTTCTAAGTAAGTTTAATAGTTTATATAAAAATCCGTTTCCCAAATATATTTTATCTTCACATTTTTCCTCTTCATCAAAGAAACAGTATTCGTTAAATTTTAAATACAAATTTCCATAAATATCGTTAATAAATTCATCCCACTTATATACATTGTTTTCATCAAATAATGTAATGCTGTCTTTTGTGTTTTCCTTAGATATTTCAAGCAAATTTGCGCTTAAACTTGCCATATTATTTATAGGAAGATTTGCATCGTACATTCCAAAACCTGCACTTATGCTTAACCTTTCATTAGAGAATATTTTGAAATACTGTCTTATATTTATTGAAAGATCCAATACTTCATTCCATGCTCCAACAATAAAAAGATCATCTCCTCCTGCATATATTATTGAAATATTTTTAAGAAAATCTTTATTTGTAAAATATAACTTTGTGTCTTTATAACCTGCTATTTTATTTAGATAGAACTTAAAAAACATTGAAAGCATTGAAGACAAACTTTGAAAACGTGATATTGTAGCGTATTTATATTTATCTTCACCTTCTTTATCAAATCCTTTTATAAATGCACTTCCAAGGTCGTCAACGTCCATTCTTAGAACTCCAAGCCTATTTATACCAATACTTCTTTTAGATAAATCAGAGAATGAATATAAGCTCTTACCTTTGAATCTGGTATAATTACCCATCCAAATATTTACGCAGTATTTAAGTCCTATCATTGGGTTATTTATTGAATATCCTCTTATAATCTGGTTATTATTGATATCATTAATAAATTCATTTTTATTCTTTAAGTATAAATAATTTTCACCATCAAGAGAAAATAAACTAATCAAAGAATCTTTATCTTTTTTGTTTGATATACTAAAAAGCATTTCATCTTTCATTGTATCAACTCTGAATATTCCCTCTCCGAGTTTATACATACTCTCACAGCTTTCGCATACCATATTTCCAAGATCTTCATTTTCGTGTAAATCTTTATAAGACCTTTTACACACACTACATTCTCTTAAATCTACATCGTTATTAGTATACTTACTGTTATCATTAAACAATTCATCTAAAGTATTTTTGTATCTATTTATTTTATCTTTTGAAATTTCATGACCTGCATTTTTATATATTTTAGATAAGGTATCATTACTGTTTATATTAATTAATTCATTAGCAGAACATTCACTATATCCAAAGGCAATATATAAATCTATGTAATATTTTCTTAAAAAATAAGAATTAATTTTGTTTTGAAGATATTTTATTTTATCTTTTGTTTCCTTTGTGTTTGCAAGAAGCATATAAAAATGACCTCCCCCGTTATAAAGGAGATTTGCTCTTGACAAATCAAGATAATTTAACATTTCATCTATTATGTTTTCCATTTCAATTTCAAGATAGAAAGAACGACCTTTAATTGACCTTAAAGCCCCTTTTGAAGAAATATTAAAAATAAAATCTTGTATACCAGATAAGTCACCGCTTAAAAGAATCATTGTTTTTTCACTGTATATATTTTCTTCTTCACTAAAACAACATTTTTTATAATCTGTTATTCCTTTAAAGTTAAAGTAATCAAAAAAACAACTGGCTATTGCGGCAGTAAGTTTTGAATGTGAATAAAGAGAGACATCATTTATTCCGTTTTTGTCAGTGGAAGCAGGGATAAATGAAAATGTACTTTCAATAAGTTGTAATAAAGAATTTACGTTAATATCATTGTTTGTAATATATTCAAAATTTTTATCAAAATATTCAAAGGCTTTCGAATAATCATATTTGTCGGTTAAATTTCTAGCCGTATTGGTATCTTTAGGCAAAAGAATATCTTTTTTTATATCAATATCAGAAACATTAAAAGCACTTATAATATTATTCTTATTTGTATTTAACAGATTAAAAATATTCATAAGTGGAGCTTTTTTATCATATCCAAACTCAATATTTCCATCATCTTTTTTTCTTCTGTCTATGGCAGATGAAATGTTATCACAAACATATGTTATATATGAAAAATCATCATTTGTTAAATTTGCATTTGTAATTTTATTCTTATGATGATACAAAACAGAATTTAAAATCTTATCATTTGTAATTCCTTTTTCTTTTAAATAATTATAACCTAAAAGAGAATGATTTGTTTTTTCGTTTGTACTCCTCATAATGAATTTCCCCAAATCATGCAATACGGACCCTATTATTAAATCCTTATTCAAAACATACCTCCCATTTAATCGTAAATATTTTCTTAATTATACCATACAGAAAATTGACTGAAATAAAAAAATAAATTAAAATATATAAAATATTGATAAAAAGGAAATTTTTCCCTATTATATTACAATTTTTATATATATAATGAAAACAATAAATATATATTATATAAAACATTTCCCTACATTAAAATTTCATTAATATTTTGAAAAAAAATGTAATATATAGTATAGTTATTATATATAAATAAGAAATTGGAGGATAATATGGCTTTTAAAATTATTACAGATTCGGCAAGTGATATTCCACAATATATAATAGATGAATTTAATTTACATGTAATTCCAACTCCCGTTGTTATAAATGAAAAAGACTATTTTGATGGCGAAACAATTTTTCCCAAAGACTTTTACAGCATTTTAGAAGATAAAACAAAAGATATTAAAACGTATCATATTAATGTTGAAATGTTTAAAAGAAACTTTGAACCTTATGCAAAAAACGGCGTTGAAGTTTTATATATGTGCTTTTCAACAGGTATAGCAGGAACATTCAATGCAGCAAACCTTGCAAAAGAAGAACTGCTTGAAACTTATCCTGACTTTAAAATTACAATTATAGATACGAAATGTGCATCTTTAGGATTTGGTATTCCCGTTTATAAACTTTTATTAATGCAAAGAAACGGTGCAGACAAAGAAACAATTATAAAAGCAGCTAAACATTTCTGTAAACACATGGAACACATCGTAACTGTTGAAACACTTGATTATTTATACAAAGGTGGTAGACTTTCAAAATTATCTTACGTTGTTGGCGGAGGACTTAACATAAAACCTATGATTGAAATTGACGAAAACGGTTCTCTTGTTGCTTATGCAAAAGTAAGAGGAAGAAAAAAAGCAATAAATAAAATTATAGAAGAAGTCGGAAAAAGAGGCAAAGACCTTGAAAATCAAATTATCGGAGTTGTTCATGGAGACAGAGAAGAAGAAGCAAAAGAGCTTGCAAATATTTTGAAAGAAAAATACAACGTTAAAGACGTTGTAATAAGTTATGTAGGTTGTGCAATAGGGGCTCATACAGGTCCGGGAGTCATTGCCGCTGTTTGCGAAAATGAAAGCGACGGTGAATTTAAGGAATACTTATATAAATAATTATACATACTTTAGCCCAAAAAAATTTGGGCTTTTTTATGTTAAATTGATTATAGTAAATTTGTTTTATTATTAAAATTTTATCTATTAATATAATAAATGTATTTTTTTAAATATAATTTATCCAAATAAAAATATCTAACATTTAAACATATTATATAACCATAATAAAAAAGACAAAACATATTTATGCAAATGTTTCATCTTTTTTATTACTTTACAATGTTCTCGGAAGAGTAACTATAAATACAGTTCCTTTATTTTCCATACTGGATACCTCAATTGTTCCTTTATGTAATTGAACAATAAGTTTTACTATAAAAAGCCCCAACCCAAAACCATCGTTATTATGGCTTGAATTTACCTGATAAAATCTGTTCCATATTTTATTTAAATGTTCTTTCGAAATTCCAATACCGTCATCTTCAATATAAATTTTAATTAGTGAATTGTCACAGCTTAAAGATATATTTACATTTCCGCCTTCCCTTCCGTATTTGATTGCATTTGAAATTAAATTAGTAAAAAGCTGTATCAATAATGTCATATCGCCTATATATTCGATTTTTCCCAAATGATCCATTAAATTTAATGTAATTTCTTTTTCCTTTGCATCTTCTTCCATTTCTTCCATAACCGACTGAACTAAAACGGAAAAATCTATTTTATCATAATTTATTTCATAATTACTTTTTTCCAATCTGGAAATAACCAATAATGCATCTACAAGATTTGCCATATGACTTGTCTTTTTATGAATTGTCGTTACATATTTTTTCTCTTCGTCTTCCAATTCACATTCTTCCAAAAGATATTCCGAATTTGATAAAATGACACTTATGGGTGTTCTAAGCTCGTGAGCAGCATCGGATACAAATTGTTTTTCTATATTAAAATGTTCTTCAAGTTTACTTATCATCCCGTTAAATGATTTAGATAAGTATGACAATTCATCTTCTTTTCTTATTTCTTTTATTCTTAAAGATAAATCCTGAGAATTTGTAATTTCATTTGCAGTATCCGCCATTTCTTTTATGGGCTTGAAATACTCTGAAATCATTCTATACCCTATCAAAGCCGTAAACAAGGTTAATATTGGAGAAAAAACAAAAAACCATTTTGTTATATTGTTTATCATATTAGCAACAGAACTGTATGAATGAATACCTCTTATCCATAAATATTCATTCTTCTCTCCTGCTCTTATTTTCTCATCATATATATACCAATAATCTTCGTTTTTTGAAAGAGAATGTATTTCCTTTTCATCAAAAGGATAATCCTGAGGAAAATCATCCGGGACTATTCCGTTTATATATTTTCCGTCATTTGTATATAAACTCAGCATAACACCGTCATCATAATAAGACATAAGTTCGTTATCCGGAAAATAACTTGAATAATTATTCATATCTTCTTTTAAATCTCCGACTTCATCCATTAACTCCGTTCTGATATTATCGGTACTGTAATATTCGGAAATAAAAAGAAACCCGCATATAGTAACCAAAAATACTACTATGATAATTCCTGTATACCAAAATGTTATTTTATTTTTTATCGTTTTGGTCTTGTTCATCAACTTCAAGTTTATACCCCATTCCTCTGACAGTTTTTATCATTTTATTCCCACATATATCATATATTTTTTTTCTTAAATATCTAATATATACGTCTACTATATTAGAACCCCCTTCAAATCTGTTGTCCCATGCCTGTTGCTCCAATTGTTCTCTTGTTAAAATAATGTTTTTATGATAAACAAAATACTCCAAAAGCATATATTCTTTTGCTGTCAAGTCCATAATTATTCCACAGCATTTTACTATTCTGTTTCGTGTGTCAATAGTTAAATCTCCCGCATGTATTATATTATTCTTTTGATTTGTACTTCTTCTCAATAAAACCCTTAATCTTGCAAGCAGTTCATCAAAAGAAAAAGGTTTTGTAAGATAATCATCCGCTCCGTAATCCAATCCTTTTACCTTATCTTTTATTTTATCTTTTGCGGTTATCATAATTACGGACGTATCCAAATCCGAAGCTCTTATATATTTTAAAACCTCAAATCCGTCAATTTCGGGAATCATTACATCCAGTAAAATAATATCATAAGAATATACACTTATATAATCTATTGCTTCCCTGCCGTCTTTACAATAATCAACAGTATAATATTTTTGAAGTTTTTTTGTCATAACTTCTCTTAAATCATCTTCATCTTCAACTATTAAAATTTTCAACTTATCATCACTTTCTTTTCATTTTAATATTCACTTAATGATTTTATTGTATTATCTATTTATAAAATAAGTCAAGTAAAAAAGGAGTAAAGATATGAAAAAGAAAAGATTATTTTTAACTTTGGCAATCGGCTTGATTCTCATATCTGCGTTTGCATTATTTAAACAAGGCAATATTTTAAAAAAAGAACAACAAATCGGTTCTTTAATAATAAAAGTAAATCCCGAAATTGCCATTTCATATGACAGCGAAGGAAAAATCATTGATGTTACACCGATAAACGATGACGGAAAAGAACTGTTAAAAGATTACAATGAATATGAAAACAAACATTCAAGAACAGTTATAAAAGACATTATAAAATTGATGTCCGATAAAGGCTATTTAAAAAACGGGGCAAATGCTAAAGACATAACCGTTACAGTTGAAAAAGGTTCAAAAATGCCAAATGATAAATTTTTAGATTATATAATTTATGATGTTAAAGATACTCTAAAAAATAACACTACAAACGGACAAATAATAATCGAAGGTGAAAGTAATTACGGTTTAAGCGAATATCAAAATTCAAATTACGGAAAAACAAAAACAACGAAAAAGAAAACAACAAAAACAAATAACAATACAAAATCAACAAACAATTACAATTCAAACAATACCAATTATAACAATAATACAAACTATAACAACAACAGTAATTACAGTAATAAATCAAACAACAACAGTTCAAATTACAGCAAGCCTTCAAGCTCGAACAATTCAAATTATAATAACAACTCTAATTATAATGATAACAATTCAAATTATAATAACAACTCTAATTATAATGATAATAACTCAAATTATAACAACAACTCTAACTACGATAATAACAGTAATTATTCAAACAGCAATTATGATGACTAAAACAAATTTTTATGAAAAAAAGAACTTAAAATACAGACATGAAATAAAATATCAAATTAATTTCGCAGAATATTTTATTCTAAAAGAACGCTTAAAAAAAGTATTTAAAACAGACATATATGCTGCTCCACATGGTTATTATCATGTGAACAGCATATATTTTGATACTCCTTATGACAAAGCTCTGTATGAAAAAATAAACGGAACGGACAAAAGAGAAAAATACAGAATAAGATTTTATAATCAAAATATGGATTATATAAAACTTGAAAGAAAAATAAAAGAAAATCGTCTTACTTCAAAACAATCTTCCTTACTGTCTTATGAAGAAACAAAAAAAATTTTATTAAAAGATAATGACTTTTTGTTATATTCAAACAATCCTTTGTTAATTGAATTGT
Organism: Anaerofustis stercorihominis; assembly: GCF_005844425.1. Lineage (GTDB taxonomy): Bacteria > Bacillota > Clostridia > Eubacteriales > Anaerofustaceae > Anaerofustis > Anaerofustis butyriciformans. The sequence continues at coordinate 17,691 of NZ_SPHL01000014.1, forward strand.
ACAGTAAAATAAAAGGCCAGGGGCTTATGCCCAAAAATATTGTAACCTATAGAAGAGAAGCTTTTATATATTCCCCGTCAAATGTAAGAATAACTTTAGACAGCGAAATTCAATCAAAAAAAATTTCTGCAGAAAGTAAATGTTTTTACGAAAAGTATAATTATATAAAAACATTCAACAATAAATTTATTTTGGAAGTAAAATATGATAATTTTTTACCGGAAATCGTAAAAATAATGTTAAGTACTTTGGATAAATTACCGATTTCTTTTTCAAAATATGCTTCATCAAGAATTTATGAATAGGAGAAATTATAATGACATTTCAAGATATATTCAAATCAAGTTTTTTAAACAACATTGCATCAATTACGGCCTTTGATATGATACTATCGTTTCTTTTTGCTTTTTGTTTGGGGATTTTGATTTTTTTTGTATATAAAAATACTTTTTCCGGAGTTATGTATTCTTCAAGTTTTGGTATTTCCCTCATAGGATTATCTTTAATCACCACTTTGGTTATGTTATCCATAACAAGCAATGTCGTATTGTCTTTGGGTATGGTGGGAGCATTGTCTATTGTTCGTTTCAGAACTGCCATAAAAGAACCTATGGATATAGTTTTTTTGTTTTGGAGCATAGCAATAGGTATAGTAATAGCAGCAGGTCTTATTCTTTTGGCGGTGTTTGGAAGCATTTTTATTGCTTTTGTATTAATTGTTTTTGCTCAAAAAGATACATTCGACAAGCCATACATTCTTATTCTTCACTGCAGTGATGAAGAAACAGAAAAAGAAACAATGAAAATTATAAAATCAAAAGTAAAAAAAATATCGTTAAAAAGCAAAACCGTTACACCCGACAATATAGAATTAAACTATGAAATCAGAATCAAAGAAGAATCCACTAAATTTGTTAATGAAATAGAAAAGAAAGAAGGAGTAAACGCAATCACATTAGTTTCTTATAACGGAGATTATATGGGGTAAAAAATGATTAAAAGTAAAAAAATAGATTTAATATGTATTATCATAATTTTTGTTTGCGTTATATTTTCTTTTATATTGATATCAATAAAAAATTTAGGAATAAAATCTTCCACTATTCAACAACCATACGTAAACAAAATTTTTAATGATGAAAAAGTTCATATGATAGAACTACATATAAAAGACTGGGATAAAATGATTACAGAAGTTTCTGAAGAATATGTTCCTTGCAATGTAAAAATAGACGGAGAAATTTTCAATAATATCGGAATAAGAATAAAAGGTAACAACTCAAAACAGTTAATAGAAAAATATGGGCTGACAAGGTATAGTCTAAAGCTGGAATTTGACCATTACAACGATTCTACCAATTACTACGGATTGGATAAATTAAACTTGGATTGTTCTTTTCAAGATAACAGCTATATGAAAACATATATTACCTTTGACATGATGAAAAAAATGAATATCCCCACCCCTCTTTGCAGTTATACATGGGTAAAAGTAAACGGAGAAGATTATGGTTTGTTTCTTGCAGTTGAAGAACCGGAAGAGGCTTTTGCTTTAAGAGTTTTCGGTAAAAATCACGGTCAATTGTATAAACCTGATTATAAGGACATAAATGACCCCAATTTAGATGTTGCATTAAAATACACAACAGATGAAATTGATGAATATGACAATATATTCAGAAACGCAAAATTTCAATGTTCAAATCGAGATAAAACACGACTGATAAACTCTTTAAAAAATTTATCTGAAAAAAACAATATAGATAACTATGTAGATACCAACGAAGTGTTAAGATATTTTGTCGTACATAATTTTACGGTTAATCTTGACAGTTATCTCGGACAGACAGGACATAATTATTTTTTATATGAAAAAAACGGTAAGCTAAGCATGATACCATGGGACTATAATTTAGCTTATTGTACGTATTCCCTCGGTATGCCAAACCCTATAAACGATTCAACTTTATATGTAAATTATCCAATAGATACTCCTGTTTCAAATGAAATTGCCATAAATCGTCCAATGTTTTACAATTTAATGACGGAAGAAGAATACTATAATTTATATCATTTATACTTTAAGGAATTTATAGACATTTATTTTGAAAACAATTATTATAAAGTAAAAATAAAAGAAACTCAAAATTTAATAAAGGATTATGTAAAAAAAGACCCAACTGCTTTTTGCTCCTATGATGATTTTAATATCGCAGTTAAAACATTTGAAGATTTTTGTAATTTAAGAGCACAAAGTATAAAAAAACAACTTAAGGGCGAAATACCTTCAACCAATTACGGACAAAATAAAGACAAAAACAATTTTATAGACGCATCGGAAATTTGGATTCCTAATTTGGGAGAAATCAATGACTTAATTGATTGATAATTCCTTTAATATTTATTATAATGGACGTAATATAAACACATAAAAACTTTATCATATAAAAAAGGCACCTAAAGTGTCTTTTTTATATTCTATTAATAATTTATTTTAAAATCCCATACCATCGACAATGCTCAAATAAGCACTGTTCATCCCCGAATTTACACGTGTAAAAAGTTTGTTTGTTAAATTATATGTATCGCTGCAATGCCAAATTCCTTCGCTTTTATTAAAAGTTAGGTTAAAAGAAATATCACTTGTTTTATTGATATTACTCTCAGTTAATTTATTATAGTTTTCTATGAGTTTTACAAGATATTCCTCATCACTAAGCTTAGACGACTGATTTTGATTAATTGTTTCGTTAATAGCCAAAATAAAAATATCTTCATAGTCAGGAACATATAAGGTTATATTTATTTTTGCACTGCTTCCAATTACATCAACACTATTAACTTTATAATCTACGTTTTTAAGTGTATTTAATAACATTGTATTTATTTCTGATTCACTAAGATTATTTTGCACGGAAGAACCTATAACCATATCTGTAAAGTCTTTTTTTATTTCTCTTAAATCACTGTCAAATCCGCTTATATGTTCATTTGTATTTGAAGAAAGATATTTTTCATAAGTGTTTTCACTATCTTTTACAAATATAACATCTAAATAATTTTTTATTTTATCTTCACTACTTCCTAAGTTTTGAGTAAAATAACATACAAAAGAAGCAAGAACAATAAAAATAACAGCAAAAATAGTAGCTTTTTTACTAACCTTTATATTAGAAAATATATTCTTTTTATCAGATAAATTATTTGTCTTTTCAAGAACCTCTTCTCTTTCCTCTTTCTCTACTTCATCAAAAAACTCATCAACTTCTTTATTTTTTCCACTATTTTGTTCTATATTTTTATGAGGATCATTTTGTTTATTATTAAATAAAGTATATTCAGCATAAAAATCATCTTCTTCAGATGAAAAATATTCTTTTAATTTTTCTGAGTCATTTAGTTTATTATTGTTTTTTTCTTTCATTGTCTTTCCCCTTTTGTATATTTTAATCAAATTACCATAAGGGGTCAATATACAAATTTAATTTGTATTTTAAATATAATTTACATTAAATAAATGTAAAACTTTCATAATAAAAAAAGAGGCAATACCTCTTCTTTTAATACATATTTTGGACTAACTTATCAATTTCGATCATAGATTGCCTTTCTTCCGTATAGCTCCATGTAATTACAGCATTATCGCCTTTATATTCATTTTCAGCGACAAAATTATTGTCATACTCAAGGTCATATAATTCAGCCATTATATTGTCATAATATTCTACATCATGGTTATAAAAACCCGATAAGCTTCCGTAAATTATATTACAATAAGCAGCCATCATACTATCCCTGTCATAAAGCTGATTTGCAATATCATCTTCATTTTTTGGTTTTACTTCTATCCAGTTATAACCGATATTTATATATTCTATTTTATTTTCTTCATCTAAAAGAAATACAATATTAATATCAGGTTCTTTATCCATTTTTACTGTGCAGTGATAAAAATGATACCCCTCTCCCGCAGTGCTTGCATCTTCTACCGTAAAACCTTCAAGATTAGGAATTTCATAATCTCCCCATTTATTATCAATCATTGTAATGTTATGATTAATAATTGCAATAAAATCATCTTTATCTATTTGAATTTTTCCATCTTCAATAGGAACTCCATGTTTTTGATAGTAAGAAATTGAATTTTTGTAATAGCTATTCATAAACATTCCACATGCAAAAACTATAATAACAAGACCGGCTATTAATGCCATAAATCTTTTATCACTTTTATTTTTGATTTTTTGAGTTTCCTTTTTAACATTACTTTCATTAATAAATTGATTTTCTCTTAATTTGTTTAAATCAACTTCTCCGCTTTCGCTGCTTAAATTAACCAACTTACTTAAAGCTTCTTTTTCTATATTTCTCTCTTGTCTTACTTTATTTAAGTCAAGTTCCCCACTTTGAGCTTTTAAATCAGTGCTTTTTTCAACAATATTTTGTTCTTCATTCTCTTTACTTAATTTATTAATTTTACTACTTTTATTATTCTTTACAGTAAAAATTGCACTTACAACCATAAGTAATGCTCCAATCCATAAAAGAATATAAAAGTCAAAAAACTCCATTATATTAACAAAAAAAATAGGGCCTTTTTTATAATATATATCTATATAAATTAATTCAACAAAATATTTCCCCATAAATTGAGCTAAAACTAACAATAAACCAACAATAAACGCCGGTGCAGATAATATTTTCTTTGCCATTTCCCTTTTCTCCCTTTTTATTATTTATATTTTTATTTTAACATATTTTTTATTATCCTCCATTTTTTTATATATTCTAAAGCTACTATATAATAATTAAATTATTTACTAAATTATATTATAATATATACCCTTTTAAATAGTGCATTCCCCATATTTAAAAGGGTTTTAAAGCTTTTAAAATTGTTAAAAATCTTCTCAATTTCTAACAAATTTTATTAATTTTTTAAATAAACAATTGACATACTTAATTAAGTATGATATAATAATTATAGAAATTAGGAAAGAAATGAAAGATGAAATATCAGACATTATAAATTTAATGACAGCCATAGTTAACCTAGTAGCTGTCATCAAAATTTATAAACACACAAAAGGGGATTAAATCCCCTTCCCTTTCTAAATTATACATCTTTCTTTTTTAAATATCAATGGAAAATATTACTTTAATTATATCCATAATTGCATTAGTAATAAGCATTTACAATTTAATTAGAATATCGAAAAACAAATAAAAGGAGAAAAAAATGGCGGAAACATCATGGCAAGTAAAAGCAAAATATAACAAAAAGGCGTACACATCTTTCAGCACCCAAATCAAACCAGAATTATTCAACCGTATCGACAGTTACTGCAAAGAAAACAACTTATCAAGGTCACAATTTTTAACAAAAGCGATTGACTTATTAGAACAAAAAAAATAAGGGGCTTTAAGCCCCTTTTATTATTCCCCTATCTTCTCATCAGTAAGTAAATTCTCTCTATACTTATCAGCTTCAATAGCCTCTTTTGTAAAAGAGTTGTTTTTCCAAAATGCAAGAACCGCCGAAACAACAGTAGTTAAACCCGTTACAACTGTGTAAATTGTGTTTTCGTCAATATCCAAAGATGTAAAACCAAACATACCTAAAGCACTGTTTACTAAACTTACAAATAAAAAAAGAGTCCTTGCAATAGTACCGCTTGAAACATTTTTTAAATCAATATTTTTCATTATTACCTCCTGTTATATTTTATAATTCATATTAAACTTTAAAACTATCTTTAAACCTCTCCATACGCTGTCATGATGATAATAGGTGAAGTTTAGTAAATCTTAGTTATATATCTTTATCTCTTCACCATGCCCCACTCCCTAACATAAAACCCATTCAAAGTAATTATTTTAATTTCACTATTCTGTCCAACACCCTAAAATAAAAAGCATTAAAAGTATAAATTTAATTTTGTTGTCATGTCCCACTCCTTATGTAAAACCATTAAAAACAAAACCTAAATTTCATTATAATGTTCCACCCTACTAAATAAAACCCATTCAAAATAATTATTATCATTTCACAACAATGTCCCACCCCACTAAATAAAACCAATAATTAAGTTGGGGTGGCGGTAGCATCGGTTCATAAGAAAATCGGGTAGATTTTCCATGAAATCCCGATGCGTCTAAGCCTTCACGGCGATTGAGTGAAAGCATTTTGTCCAGTATTTTTTGCTTTGGAAAAATACTGGTCGCTCTTTAGAGCGAAACCCTAAAACGCCACGCCCAGTAGCGTCCTTTTATGTAAATATTTGGGCGAGCAAATATTTGGTGGGGTTCTTAAGGGGTAACACCCCTTAATATCGGGTTGTTAAGGGCAGACAGGGTTAGGGGCAAATCCCCTTATAAATTACACATTAATATGAACAGCATTACCCATATTAGCTGTTCCATAGTAACTATATGCTGCCCCCAAAGAATATGCTTTTGATTTTATTTTTGCCTTATCAATACCAGAAATATAAATATCCGCTGCCTTACCTTCCATATGTTTTGAAGTTGAAGAAGAACCGCTTACTTCTGCATTGTGTTTTTTACATCTAAGCCCTGATGTAATTGTTATAGGCTTACCAAAATATTCTCTTAATTCTTCTAAAATATCAATAAGCTTTGAACTCATCTCAGCGGGGTATCCATTACAATACTTACCCCCGCACTGACATTTAAACTCTGATTTTTTAAAATACTTAACCTTATCCCAATTCACTTTTGAAGATGAAGAACTTGAAGAAGATGTATTCTTCAAAGCCTTAATAGTATTACTTCCTGCAATACCGTCCTGAGATAAACCTTTCTTCTTTTGAAATGACTTAATTGCCGAAACGGTCGCATTTCCAATTATTCCATCTACTGTAAGTTTTGCTCTATTTTTATTAAGTAAAGTTTGTAAATTCTTTATGTCTGAAATTAATGCCGAATCTGTCTTACTTCCATAAATTCCGTCTTGTGTCAGCCCTTTAAACTTTTGATAACTCTTTACTGCAGAAGTCGTTTTACTTCCGACTTTTCCGTCAACACTTCCGGTATAAAATCCATAATAGTATTTTAAATTAGATTGATAATTTTTTATGCTTAACACTAATGTCCCTCCTTATTTTCAAGTTTTATTATTCTTAATTCATGTTCATCAAGTATCTTGTCTTGCTTTTCGTTATGATCCCAAAGTCTTTTTCTCTTCATTGCCATTTCTTCTCTACTTTCTTTAAATTCATTTTTTAAATCTTTTAAAACATCATTTAAGTGATTTAAAGAAGTTTCTATTTTTGTAACCGCTCCTGCAAATCTGCTTATATTGATTATCACGGTTATAATCAGTCCTATAAGAGCAATAATTATTGTTATTTGTCCCTCTGTCATCTCATAAAATCACTCCTTTATTTTTTATTAAAACCACTAAAAAAAATTTCTCTAAGGGGTTTCACCCCTTATACCCCACCAAATATTTGCTCGCCCAAATATTTGGATAAAAGGGCGCCACTGGGCGTGGAGCCGTAAACGCACTCGGATTTCATGAAAAATCTACCCGATTTTTCTATAAACGAGTGCTACCGCCCCCCCTAACTTATTATTAACTAAAGCAGGATTTTATCACACTCTCATTAAGTTGGGGCGTGGGTAGTGGTCGTTTCAAAAATCTCGGGTAGAGATTATTAGAAAATCCGACCACGTTATAAGCCTTCACGGCGTTTGAGTGAAAGCCTTTTTCCCATATTTTTGGGCTTCGGCAAAAATATGGTCGGGTTGTTAAGGGTGGAAAACCCTTAAATATGGGTTGTTAAGGGAGAATCCCTTAAAGCGTTACCTCCTCCCAACCAGCAGGATAACCACTCGGTTCCCAAACATTATTATCAACTTTTGATTTATAAACTTTTCCGTTTGAAGCAATACAACACTCATCAATCATATACATACCACTTTGCCCCATAGGTGCAACATATGGTTTTGCTTTAAGAGGATTTTTTGTGTGGCATAAGCTCCACTGTGCCCTTAAATTTTCGGGGTGATCTTTGTAAACTGTGCTGTCATAAGGTTGTAATAACTGCCATACTTGTCCGTTATCTTTTACTACCTGCCCCTTTGTCCAGTTTAAATACTGATGTAATTCGGGGTTAAAATCGGGAATATCATCTTCCCTGTCAATTATCGCTGTTCCATCAAGCTCGGGAGCTTTTTCTTGGAATAAAGTTGCAGAGTTTAGTCCAACTTCTCTCATTTTATTTAACACATATTCCTTAGACTCCATAGCTGTTTACCCCCTCTCTTATTGCTTTTGCCAGCTCATCATAAGTTACATAATCGTTTCCGCTTGGCTCCGGCTCAGGCTTATTTTGTTCCTCTTCCCACTGCTTTTTCTTTTCTTCGTCAAGTGTTAAAATTCCGTTTTCATACTTATAAAGAAAACATGGTAAATCATTAAAATCTTCAACACTTAAATCTACTTCTATACTGTTTTCAACGTCTCCGACAGTTGCAAAAGCAACAATATATTTATTTTCATCTAAACTTATTTTCATTTAACGTACCCCCCATATTTCTCTAACGTAATATTCTGTTCCACCGCCAATAGATTGTTCTGTTCTAATAATATTATTATGAATTGGAATATCTGTATTAAGTTGAGTATCTGATTGTTTAGTAAATCTTCCTGTATATATCGTAACTGCGTTTGCGTTATATGTTGTTTTTGGAACCGAGTCGTAACACAATACACTTTGTGTCGACATTTGGTTTTGTTCTAAAACTGGATATATACCAGCACCGAAAGGATCTCCCGAAGTAGCAGAACTTATGTTAAATACTAAATATCTATAATTATTCATACTTTCATTTAATGTAATAACACCTGTTTTTACTGCTCCTTCAAATAGTAAAGTTCTTGTAATTTTTTTTAGCTCTGTGATATTATTTTGAATATTTAAAACTTCTTCTTTTACACTTGTAATAGTATCATTGATATTTTTCCCTTGTGCAGCACTTAATGCTTTATCTATTTCCGTACTTGTAAGATTATTAATAATTTCTGTATTATTAGCTCCATTTTCAATTCCATTTAATTTAATTTTATCAACAGAACTCATAAGCCCGTTTGTTTCTGTTGTCACAGTTTCATAAGTCGTATCGATAAACACTGCATCAGGTGGAACTGCTGTTTCTACTGTTAAATTATTTACTTTATCAGCATTATTAGCATTCTCTGCAATATCAACAACACCGTCACCATCTGTATCATATACACTTTTTAGCATATCACCACTTCCTGCAGTAACAAGATGTTCATCAATATAGTTTTGTAACTGACCTTCAATTTGTATTAAGTTTTCTTCAAGGTCGCTTTGTTCAACTTTATCATTAAACTTTTCTACAACGGTTTTATCAAGTGTTTCAAGATTATCAAGTTTTGCTATGTAATCATCATCAACAAGACTTTTCCCTAATTCTTTGTCAACTTTTAAATCAAGACTTGCATTTACATCTTCAAATCTATTATCAAGATGTTCGTCTACTATTTCTTCAAGATGAGTATAATCAAAACTTCCCGTATCTCCTTTATCGCCTTTTTCTCCCTTTAATACGGGAGTATCAACAATTAATTCAATTGCCATTTTTTTCTCCTTTCTAAATGTTATAAGTATTTTTGTTTACAACTTCGCCTATTTCTAAATTTCCTATATCCGTTGAATAACTATCTCCTGTTTTATAAATAAACTTCACATCATATTCCACATCATCGCCTTCTCTAAATCTTGTCATGTCTTCCTGAGAAAAAGGAACGAGAAAACCTCGCTCCTTTTCAAAATAACTTACTTCACCCGGATATTCTTTTATTAACTGTTTTACACCTCTTCCAAAAGAAAAAAGCACCTTAGATATAATGCTTAAATCTAAAATGCTCTCTTCACTTACTTTAAAAAATAAATATCCGCTGTTTGAATATTTTATCTGCATAATTCCTCCTTATTATGCTTGGGATTTTCTGAATTGAAATTCTTCTTTGTTTAAATCCAAATTTCCTTTTCCTAAATACCAATCCTTTAACCCTGAAGCAATACTTAGTTTTTTACTAAGCAGAGTATCTAAAGCTTTGTTTCTTGTATTCATTGTGTTATATGCAAGTTCTGCAAGTTTAGAGTTTTTGGTGTTGTAGGCTTGTGCAATTTGATTGTCAAAATTCATTTTTGCCTGTTCTGCCGTTGTTCTTGCCTGTGATATTCTGTTTTGTGCGGTTGTAAAGTTTGCACTTTTACTGCTTTCGGAAAAACCGCTTCCGCCAAGACCGGCGCTTGCCTGTTTTTCTGCATTGTATCCATAGGGATTAATGCTTTTTAAGTAATCAGCATTTGCAGCTCTTGCATCACGGAATGCATCTTTGTCTGCTTGTACTTTCTTTTGCTGATATTCTTTTACTTGTTGATTAGTATCATTCGTTATGTTTGTTTTTGCCGAATTATAATAATTATTTACAGCATCATTAGTATTTTTATAATACTTATTCGCATACGAACTTAAACCACTATATGGATTGCTTGCCATAATTTACCTCCTTTTTATATTAACTTTTTACTATACTGCTTGATGAAGTTTTTAAATACGAACTCTTAACTTTGTATATGCTTGAAGGTTTTATATATACCCCTTTTACCTTTGATATATTAGAAGAGCTTACTTTTATATATACTTTAGGTCCCCCATTAAAAGTAAGAGTTCCGCTTTTAGATAAAGAATTACTATTACCAAGAAGTGTAGAACCGCTGTAAGTTTTTAAATAACAAGTAAATGTTATAGTCTTATCCTCTCCTAAAATATCCTCTAACTTAGTTAGTTCACTGCTTGTAAAAGATACGGTATTCCCGCTTTTATAATTAGTTACGGTTTTTGAAAAAGTCTTACATTTTATAACTAAAGTATCATTAAAAGCTGAATTATATTTTGTATAACTTGCCTTTATTCCCTTATATTCATTTACTATACTTAAAGAGTTTAACTTTGATATTCTCTTTATTGTAGGAAGTGTAAAGTTTTTTGAACTTATTGTAGCTGTTCCAATTGCAACACCACTATAATGTTTAGCACTTACACTAAAATCTCCTGCACCTGATGAACTATGCTTTATGGTAAAATCAGCCTGTGTTAATAAACACGGATTTTTATAAGTATCAAAATTAGTTTTAGAATTTGTTTTCTTTACTCCGTCTACTGTTATATAGCTTATATGATCGTAAAAGTTCCAGTGTCTGTAACTGTCTTTACCTCTAAGCCATAATTCACAGTGTATTACTGTTTTATTAGCTTCTTTATCTTGACTTTTTACTTCCCATTCCAAAGATATATAAACATCATCGTTGTTTGAATATTTTCCCGTTACTTTTCCGCTGCTTGCCATATCTCACCTCTAATACACAAATACTATTGAGCCAATGGGAAGATTAGCTCCATAATTTGAAGTTGTGGGAACTGTTTTTGAAAATACTATTTTAGGTGATGTATTAACTGCTTCCGATGTACTTTCACCTACATATATTTTAGCAATAGTATTATCCACCCTATTTGTTATACTCTCCATATCGGTTTTTATCTTTTCTATGTTCGTTGTGTTCGTGTCAATATTTTCTATAATTTCATCATTTACTTTAGGAAGCAAAACCGAGTTTAAATACTCTTTTATGTCTACACCGGCTTTATCAAAAGTCTGTCTCAATTCTTCACCTGAAATCATCGGTGTATCTCCAAGAGGCTCTATATTTCTTACATCTTCATCAAATCCAATCAGTTTATCCATCAACCATTCACCTACCTTTTAATATAGTTTCCTTTGTAACCTTCCAGTGTGAAAGAGAAAAAGCCGAAAGGTCTCGATTCTTTTTTGTCAATTGTTTCGCCTTTTAGTTTTATTTGAAGTTCGTTAAATTTCTTTTGTTTCGTTTTTATTACACCATAGTTATTATCCTGATCTATTAAAAAACTTAATGTCCTAAAATCCAAATCTATAAATGAAAAACCGGCATTTTTATATGTTGTTATATACTTATATTCTTTGCTTTTGTTGGTTCTTATGTATATTCCAACACTGGAATTTCCCATTACTTTAAACTTTGCTATTCCACCTCTTTTGGAAGTTGTCTTTAAATGGTTTATATCTGAAAAATTATCGGATTTTAATAAAATATAGTTTTCCATATTTTCTTCATTATCCTTATACAAGGTTTCATCAAATACGCATATATGCCCTCCGTCTGTTGCAAAATAAAGTTTATTGTCAAAAGATTTTAGATATATACCCTTATATTCATTTCTTTGTTCATCAAATACTCTAAGTCCTTCAAAATAAAACCATTCATACTCATAACCTTTATTTACTTCAAAAGTCTTTCTGCTATCTGCAAGATACATATTTCCGTTTATAAGAATACATAAATACCCTTTGTATATATCCATAGATGCATCAAGATATTTATCTTCATTTGTCATTTTAGGATTAACAAGGCTGGACCTTTCGCATACAAAGTCCGAAGCATAAATATCGCTGTTTAAGTCGGAATATTTAAGCCCATACATTCCTTCTTTCGTTAAAAAACATACATCATCTTTAAAGTTTATACTGCATCCAAAACTTCCAAAACTGCTTTTACCCTGCTTTACGGGATAAGTTTTATAGTATTTTGTTTCCGATTTACCTTGAATATTTGTTATTGTAATCTGCTCAGTGTCTGGCTTATGATAAAATAAATTATTGCCGCCTTCTTTTGAGTCCTTAAATACCCAAAGAACATTACCCGCAACCGTAATGGAAGTTATATCTTCATTATCACTTCCATCCTGATAATAATTAAGGTCAGAGATGTATTCAGGGTCGTTTAATTCGCTGTAAAAAAGACCATTTTTATATGTTTTACTACCGCTGAAAAATACTCTATTATCAAAAACCGCATTAATTTTACAATTATTTATTCTGTCAGCGTACCCATCAACATCTTTATAAAACATTATCACTACATTATCTTGACCTAACGTATCAGCCATTGGAGGGGCTACGTTAAAAGTTATTGTTCCTTTTTTTATGTCAATTCCATTTTCTGCTAATTTAAACGTATCGGTCTTTGTTGTTACTTCGCCGGTCTCGGAATTCTTAACGTCATATGTAAGACTGGTTCCGTTTTTTAAGTCAATATAAGTGTCATTTATCCATGCTTTAACATAATTTATGTCGTTATTTTTAAATTCCGTTGTATCAAGAACATAAACCTTTGTTTTATTATCTCCGCTAAAAGAATTTTTTCTAAAACCCGTTAGAACATTTACGCCTTGATAACTTTCTCCCCCTCCGTCCGGAAGTCTTGAAATTGAAGTTGTAGGAATGAAAGGAATATCAAAACTACTTTCAGAATTTTCACTGTCAATTTTAAGAACCTGTTCGTTTATCCTTTCTTTATTACCTACTTCAATAAGGTTTTCTCCGTCAAATCTGTAATAAATTAAACCGTCATTTATGTATAATTTTTCGTTATACATAAAACTCATTGACTTACATTCGTTCATTTTATCCGAAAGTAAAACAGTGTTTTCTAAATTTATTTGACTAGGAAATTCTTTATATAAATATAAAAATTTTCCTATATGCACTAATGCAAGATTATCCGAAAGAGTGGTATAAATATGTATACCGTAGATTCTCTTGTTTAACTCGTTATCTATTAAAGAAGAAAAATCAGCGATTAACTTATAACCTTCTCTTGTAACCACACACTGAGAATCATCAAGATAATCTTTCCACATATTGACCATCATTGGAGAGCGGTTATCACTAACATTTCTTGCCTCTCTTGAAAAATCCACGCCTTTTATGTTCTTATAGGTTCTTTTTATGGTTTCTGATTTAGCCATTATAAACCTCCGCCGTAGATTTTTACGGGTCTTACTATTCCCATTACACCGTTTTTCGTTATATCAAGTGCCGAAATTATCTTTGCTGCCTTTTGGTCAAAGGCTGTATAATCTGCTCCGACATCTGTTTTTAAAACATCGCTTGCAACATGATAACAAAGAACAATAACCGAATTTACATCAAGGTCAAGTTCCGTTTCGTCAAGTTTATCATTTGGTATATCGCTTAAATCTTCACAGTAAGGCTTATACTGTGCTTCAATAAGTCCTTCGTAATTATTTTTAATATATAACTTTTTATTTAAGAAATAATAATCTATATCTTTATAATCTGACTTTATTACCCTTATTCCAAGAAACTTGGCACAAAGTGAACCAAGAGAATAAGGCTTGTATTCATCTCTTGACATTTCATTATCAATTTTAACTTCGATTTTCTTTGCCTTTATATTTTCGCTTTGATTAAATAACATTTGATAATGAATGTTTATAAGAGGAATAAGTCTTTTGTTTATATCTTCATCATCGGAAGTATACAAATCATTTGTAGAGTACTCTTCAATTATCGCAAGAATATATCTTTTTATCTCTTTTATACTTCTTATACTCATTATTTACCTCCTTTTTCTCTAAGGGGCTTTGCCCCTTAACAACCCCACGACTTTTTTACACGCCTAAAAAAGTCGAATAAAAGGGCGCCACTCGCCGTGGGGGCTTATAACGTGGTCGGATTTTCTAAAAATCTCTGCCCGAGATTTTTGAAACGACCACTACCGCCACCCTACCTTATTATTGGTCAGGGTAATATTTAACCATATTCCCATTAATTTTGGTTTGGGGTTATAGTTAAATGGGAGGGGTAGCATTCCAGCTCTAAAAATACGGGTAGTATTTTTAGTAAGCTTTGGAATGCGTTTAAGCCCTCACGGCGTTTGAGTGAAAGCCTTTTTTCCATATTTTTGGGCTTCGGCAAAAATATGGTCGGGTTGTTAAGGGTTGAAAACCCTTAAGTTTGGGGGTTTTAAGGGGGGGGGACTCCCCTTAAGGTAACTCTATTACCCCAATAGAAACAGTTCCTGTTACGGTAACTTTAACTTTTCCTTTGTTTACTTTTACGTCTTTGTATTTACCGCTTTCGATTACAAGAGTTCTCATTTCTCCGTTTGGAATATCAAACTCAAATTCTGCCGCTTCTACTCCTTGAATACCATTTCCACTGTGTACTTTT
The DNA here is from genome assembly GCF_005844425.1 of Anaerofustis stercorihominis. GTDB lineage: Bacteria > Bacillota > Clostridia > Eubacteriales > Anaerofustaceae > Anaerofustis > Anaerofustis butyriciformans. The sequence continues at coordinate 32,827 of NZ_SPHL01000014.1, forward strand.
ACTTTTGCACCTTCTGATGAAGCCGAAAAAATCATAAGTGTTTTATCGTCGCATCCGTCAAAATCAATTAACGCTCCGTCTGTTGTGTCAATTGCTGTTAACTCAGGATATTCTCCAGGAGTGTTTCTTTTTATTTTTACTCTTTCAATATTTGTTACTGACATATTTTATTCTCCCTTCTTACTCTGCTTCGTGAGCTTTTATTGTATATAATTCTTTTGGTCTTACTGTTTTTGTTCCATAAACAAGTAACCCTTTTACAGCGTCCATAAATCTCTTTTCAGGTCTGAATGGCTCAACATTATCAATTTGTTTTCCCGCTGCAATGGCTCTGTTTGTTCTTATCATTAAGTAATCGTCTTTTCCGTCGTTGTATAAGTTGTTACTCATTTTTACGTAAGCATTTTTGTATTTACCAAGAATACCTTCTTCGATTAGTTTGTCGTTTCTTGTTTTTAATTCAATAATCTTGTTTTCAAATACGTCGTAAGCCCATGGAGTTAGCTCAATTACTACTCTTTGTGTCATAGGAACTCCGTTATCTCTTAACCATACAAGACCTTTGTCTACTAATTTTTTCATATCATCTTCTGTTGATACAGCTGTTGACGCTGAAAATTTACCTGCATTTTTTGCTTCTAAGGCAATGTCATATTCATATGCTTCAGTTAGCCCTGCTGTTGCTTCGGCTCTAAGTGATGACATTAAGCCCTTTCTTGATTGTGCTTTGTCAATATCATCAACTCCAAAGTTAAAATATTTTGCCTTGTCGATGTCTAGATAAATACTTGTATCTTTTACATCTTCAGGATCGTGAATGTCGCTTCCGTCATAATCTCCGATTGTTGGTCTTGCAACTCCAAGAATTTTTACCTTTCCTGCTTGTTTAATGTCTCCGTCAAAATCATGACAACAGTCCTTGTCCAGTACTGCCATTTTTTCCAAATCTCTTAGTATGTTTGCACTCCATACTGTCGCTTTAAAATTGTTATAACTCATATTTTCCTCTCTTTCTTTTATAAAAAAAAGAAGTAACTTATGTTACTTCCCTCATTTTTTCGATATTTTGATAAATATTTTCCCTTTCCCTCCCATTACTTTTCTTTATCCTGTATTTATCAAATATATCTTTTGATAATAAATTTATGTTTTTAAATATGCTTTTCTTAAACTTAACACCTCATACCTTCATCCCACGCCTAACCTCGTTTATAGAAAAGTAACTTTAATATAATAAAATTTACCCTCAACTAAAAACCATGAAACACAAAACCTGCATTTCATCCCCACACCAACCCCCCCTATATAAATCCCATTCAAAATGAAACTTTCCATTTCATCACCATGTCCCACTCCCTACATAAAACCTATTCAAAGTGAAACTCCCCATTTCATCACCATGTCCAACACACTCACCTAAAAATTATTCAAAGTATAAATTTGATTTTATTACATTGTCCCACCCTTTAACATAAACATCATTTAACGTAAAACTTAAATTTCACCATGATGTCCCACACCCCTAACATAAAACCCATTTAAAGTGAAACGTCCCATTTCATCGCCATGTTCCACTCCCTACCATAAAACCAATAAGCAGATGGGGTAGCGGTAGCATCGGTTCATGAGAAAATCGGGTATATTTTCCATGAAATCCCGATGCGTTATAAGGCTCCACGCCTAGTGGCGCCCTTTTATTCGACTTTTTTAGGCGAGTAAAAAAGTCGTGGGGTTTAAGGGGTGAAACCCCTTATCCACTACCATCTTTCAATAGACCTATTCACAATATCAAGTAACTTCGGATTTCTCTTAAAGTCCTCAACCGTAAAATCGTCCACTTCATCGGCAGTGTAATAATCCTTAATACCTCCGGGCTTTTTATTATCTTTAAGACTTCCCGCAGGAGAATAAGTGTTTTGCTCCTTATTAAGCACACGACTTTCATAAACATTGTAGACATCCATTAATGGAACATCATCTCTGAAATATTTGGCAAAGTTTATAAAATCATCACTTCTAAGTACGCTTGGATCTTTACCAATATTTCTAAGTTCATTTTCATTTGTTCTAAGGGATAACTCACTTGAAAGCCTGTTTAAAAGAACTTCCGATGTTGTATCCAAATTATTTGAATGTAGAAGTTCATTTAATACTTCGTTCATATCTTCATCTCCTAAAGATATGATTTCATCAGCATAATAATTTCCAAGCTTTGTCTGGCTTAAAGTGTCGTTGTCAGAATGTGTGATCTCTTCATCCATGAAGTTTTCCATATCAGAAAACTCATCAGCTTTTTGTTCATAATCTTCTTCGTAATCTTCATTAGGCTCTTCATCAAAATAAGTATCTTCCTCTTGTTCCCGCTCGTCGTCATAATATTCTTTTTCGGTACTTAAGCCCTCATCATACTCAGATGAATCGTAACCATATGAATCGTCATAACTATCATAGTAATCTTCTTGATTTAAATCATCTTGTGAAAATGATTGTCCTTCGTAATTTTCTTCCATATCATTTCCTCCTTTTCTTTTGTCCGGACTTTTACCTTTAACGTAGGTAAGGCGCATAATTTATAGTCTTATGAAGACTTGACACTTTAAGCATTCCCACCCAAAACCACCCATAAAAAAAGACACTTTTTTAAGTGCCTTTAAAGTTTTAAGATAAAATGAAATTACCCTCAAAACATTTTATTTATTTTTCCATAATATATAATAACATAACTTTTCAAAGTTTTAATCCCAACATATTCCCATATTTTTAAACTATATTTATAATTATTTTGTTAGGATATTCTTGTTTAAAATTTATTACAAAATATTTAATATTTTTCTTAATTTATATTATATTTTTACTTTAATACTATTGTTTCTAACATAAATTACAATATAATAAAATTTATTACGTATTATTTAATATTAAGATACATAATATTAATCCTACTACATTATCCCAAACTATAAATATCAAACCATAAAAAGCGAAACATTTCATTTTATTACCATGTTCTTTTTCATAACATAAAACCAATAAACATAAGGGGTAGCAGTAGCATCGGTTCATGAGAAAATCGGGTAGATTTTCCATGAAATCCCGATGCGTTACAAACCCCAAGCCCAGTGGCACACTTTTTTATTCAATTAAATTAACTTTTGTAAGACCAATAAATAGACGGGGTAGCGGTAGCTTTTGCCCAGTAAAACCCGAGCAGAGTTTTACTAGACGTTAAAAACATTATAAGGAAATTCACCCAGTGGCACATTTTTTATTCAATTAAATTAACTTTTGTAAAACCAATAAATAGTCGGGATGGCGGTAGCTTTTGCCCAGTAAAACCCGGGCAGAGTTTTACTAGACGTTAAAAACATTATAAGGAAATTCACCCAGTGGCACACTTTTCTATTCGATTAAATTAACTTTTGTAAGCCAAATAGGCGGGGTAGCGGTAGCATCGGTTCATGAGAAAATCGGGTAGATTTTCCATGAAATCCCGATGCGTTAAAGCCTCCACGCATAGTGACATACTTTTTTATTCAGGTACATTAACTAAAATTAAGTATTATTAAACTAATAAATAAATGGGATGGCGGTAGTGGTCGTTTCAAAAATCTCGGGTAGAGATTTTTAGAAAATCCGACCACGTTATAAGCCCTCACGGCGCTTGAGTGAAAGCATTTTGTCCAGTATTTTTTGCTTTGGAAAAATACTGGTCGCTCTTTAGAGCGAAACCCTAAATAATTTTGATTTCCCCACCAAAATCACCGCCGCTTTTACCGGGCATTTCGGCTTTAAAGTGGAAAGTTCTCGGTTTAACTATTTTCTTTTTAACCATTTCCTGTTGTTCTCTTATGTGATAAGTAATAGCAAGCCCCATAACCAAATCATCATGAGCCCCAGCTGCCGCCTCAGGTCTTCCCTTTTCGTTTCTTACAAAACTTAACATCTCTTCTAAAGTAGCCTTATCAACTATTTTTTCTCCCTCTTCACGCACTATCTTTATTAGATTTGCTATTATTATCGGTCTTGTTATCCTTGTTGTTACAAAACCAAAGGAACTTATCATTCTTCCGGTATATGTATCTTCCCTTTTCCTTACATAAAGTTTAGGATAATCAAGCCTTTCAAGTTCCTTGTTTGGATAGGTTGAAAAGTTTGTTTCAATTCCTATAAGCGCATCATTATAATACTTTCCAAGACAGTAAACCTGCCTTGCATATAAATCTTCATCAAACTTGTTTTTTAAAACAGCAACTTGATTTCCGGTAATATTATCTATTACGTGTGCCGTAAAATTATCGCTGCCTTCTCCTGCCGTATCTCCTCCAAGAACATAAAAAGAGCTTTTATCCACATCTTCGTAAATGTTTATAAAGCCCTTTTCATCTTCTATAAATTCTATGTTTTTTATTTCCTTTCCGTCATAATCATATTTAAAATATCCTGTCTTTATGGGTTTTATATTCTTCTTTAACTGCCTTGTTACTGTGGATACATCAAACACACTATCACCCAAAACACCCCACATTCCAAGACAGTACACATTGTAATAGTATATATCCGTATCCTTGTAGCTTTCGAGTTCCTTTTTGTATTCATCATCTATAAAATGATTGTCTTTATAGGTAGTATGAAGATAGGTTGCTCTTCCGGTATCAATAAGGGAAGTCTTAATCCAGTGGTTTATGTCTATGGGATTTAAACTCATTACTATCTGCTTCTTTGTTTTACCACCCCTTAAACGAACGTTAAGCTGTTTGTAGTCGTCTTCCTCTGCCTCACTGGCTTCTTCTATCCATACATCCGTTAATTCACCACTTTCAAAGGTTGTTGATTTTATCTTTTCTACATCATCAAGTCCTTTAAATATAATCTGGTTTAAATTCACCTTACAGGTAATGGTAAAATCGCTTTTGTTTATCAAAAATAAATCCCTAAGGTTCCACTTGTTTATTATCTGTTTAAAAAGTGCAAAGGTGGAAGTTCTGTTTGTATTTCCCGTCTTTCTTACAACAAGTATATTGCAAAGATTGTTTTTTAGTATCTTATAAATATATCTTTGGACTACAAAAACGCTCTTTCCGCTCCCCGCTCCTCCATAAAATATAAGTAACCTGTCATCATTATCCAAATATGGTATATAAACCTCGTTAAATACCTTTTTAGATATTTCAATACTGTAACACTCATCATTTACTTTTTCTTTAAATGGACCTTCCATATTTTCAAGTTCACTGTTTCTGATTTCCTCTTTTAATTTTTCTATACTGTCCTTTCTTTTTTTATCTTTCAAAATAAACATCTCCTCCTTTATTATTAATTTATATAAAAAAGACACCCCTCGGTGTCTTTTCTATTCTTAATCTATTCTATCCCCATTAATTCCAAAGTTTCTTCAAGATCAACCCCCTCAGGCAGCTTCGTCCTGTCCATTTCTTCAACAAGTCCGCCAAGCATTGCGTTTAAGAAATCAAGGTTATCTTTTTGTTCTGGTAGTTTGCTAATAACAACACTATAGTCACCTCTGCCAATATCAACATCATCCTGCTTTTTGTATACATACATTACAGTTTTTTCTTTATTATCTATTATTTTGCTACCTTCATGTTCAAGTTGCTTTGCAAAGTATTTTTGTATTTCTTCTTTACTTATGTTTTTATTTTGTTCTATATACTTATTTGTTGCCATAACCGCATTTTTATAAGCTTCAGCATAATTATAAGAAGTAACCTTTATTTTTACTTTAAAATATCTATTTTTTTGCTCTAATATACTTCCTTGATTTATTAATTCAAAACATTCTTCTTCCTCAATAATATTATATTCAATGTTTTTATTTACTTTTTTTATTACATATACCTCTTTTGGATACATCAACATAATCATATTTTTATATTCAACTACATCTTCATCTTTTGAAGTTAAATACTCATAGCACTTATTTTTTAAATCATTTGTAGGAATTTTATCATACATATAGAAAAAAAATAATAATAAGATTAATATAATAAAAAAACATATATTAAAAATTATTGTTTTTATTTTATTAAAATTACGTTGACTTTTATTATACATAACATATTCCTTTCTTTATCATTATATATTTTATTATAATATTATCATTCTTTATGTATAATTATCTCTTCAAGATCAACCCCCTCAGGCAGCTTCGTCCTGTCCATTTCTTCAACTAGACCGCCAAGCATTGCGTTTACTAAGTCCATATTATTCTTTTGATTAGGAAGAGGGTAAATAATATAAGTTTTTATTTCCATTTTTGAACCGCCAATCTCATGTTCCTTACTACATCTATATACAATATTTGTAGTCATCTGGTTGTTTTGTATAATTAGCTGTCCTTCTTTTTCTAACTGTTCATAAAAATATTTTTGTATTGCTTCACGGTTTAAAGAATTATTTTTATTTATAAATTCATTTGTTTTTAAAACTGCATTCTTATATGCGTTTGCATAATTATAGCTTTTTACATTTATACTAACTTTTACATAAAATGACATATAAGATATATTCATAGAATTACTATCAATAACTTCTCTATCTGTAATTGTATATGTAATATTATTCTTAATGAACTTTTCTATATCCTCTTCATTTGGATACATTATCTTTAATATTTTTAAATAATTATCATTAACATTATTACATTCTTCTAAATAGATACTGCTTTTTTTATTCAAATCTTTTATAAGATAATCTTCTTCGCTTGGATTTAAAATAAAAAATAATACTATGACAACAATAAAAAGAAGTATAATTTTTATTGCTTTTTTTAATTTTTTATTGCTTTTGTAACTCATCAATTTTCCCTTTAAATTTATAAATTAATTTTAATAAATATTTTATATATCAATTTAACCTACTTTATATCTAAATATAACACAATATAATAATATTTTATATATTCAAATTATATAATATAATATTTATTAGTTACACAATAAAAATTCTTAATATTCATTTTCACAAACAAAAAAAGACACCCCTCGGTGTCTTTTCTATTCTTAATCTATTCTATCCCCATTATTTCCATTGTTTCTTCAAGATCAACCCCCTCAGGCAGCTTCGTCCTGTCCATTTCTTCAACAAGTCCTCCA
>NZ_SPHL01000014.1:40033-44589 GCF_005844425.1 Anaerofustis stercorihominis
TCTTCAAGATCAACCCCCTCAGGCAGCTTCGTCCTGTCCATTTCTTCAACAAGTCCTCCAAGCATTGCGTTTAAAAAATCTAAGTTATCTTTTTGCCCCGGAAGTTCAACTATTTCATGAACAACATCTCCACCTCTGTGCCCTTTATAAATAACAGAATCTTCTTTCTTATAAACGTACATAACGGTTTTTTCTTTATTGTCTATTATTTTCCCTCCCTCATATTCAAGGCGGGTTGCAAAGTATTTTTCAATTTCTTTTTTACTTGCGTTTTTATTCTCTTCTATATATTTATTTGTTGCTTTTACTGCATTTTTATAGGCAAGAGCATAATTATATGAAGTCACTTTTATTTTTACTTTGTCATATTCTTTTTCAATCTCTTTTGTACCTAAATATAAATCTTCAATCTTCTTTTTTTCTTTTGCTTTTGTCTTTTCAACTATATCATAATCGACTTTCTTATTTACATATTTTATTCCATATGTTGGTTTTGGATACATCATCTGCAATATACTTTTATAATCTTCTCCGCTTCCGTCCTCTGCCGTTAAATATTCATAACATTTATTACTTAAATCTCCTGGTACTGAATCATCATAAATATCAACAAAAAAAACTAATGCAAAGATTAATAAAAGTGGTGTAAATGCAGCTAGTTGTAAAAAAATACTCTTCTTCTCTTTTTTAGACATAATAATGTTCCTCAATTTTATCACTAAATTTATTATAATTATATCACAAAATTTATACACATAATCATAATATAGGTTTCCTTTTTTTAATACAAAAAAGACACCCATCGGTGTCTTTTTTATTCTTATTCCAAATATTTACAAGGCTTATCTTTAATTGTGCTATCCAAATTGTCAATTATTTCTTTATAGATTTTTTCCCTGTCTTCATCATTTGTAACAAGTTCATAATAAACATTGCCTTTTTCATCCGTTTTTTCGATATAATCAAATGTCATAACATTATCTCCATCGTCTCTCAAAATATCAGTTACCATAGTTTCAAACTTATCATAAGCATATTCTCTTGGTGTTTTTCCCGTTATATCTTCTGTCATCATATCAACACCATAGTTATACTCATCTCCTTCCATCATACTTAAAACATTATAGTACTCTATAGAATACACGTAAGGGTGAAAATCGACAACAACTTTGTGTTCTTTTTCATTCACTATATATGAAGGAAGTATCAAGTCATCTATTTCATTAAAATCTTCAACCTCCAGCATATGTATTATTATGTCTTTACTTTCTTCATGCACATTTTCTTTTTTTAAGTCATTTACATATTGGTTTAATTGCTTGTCAAACTGTGCATACATTTTATATTTTTCTTTATCATAATAATTATAAGATGACTTTTTTATCTGAGTAAGAAGGTTTCCTGTTATATTATCATAAACCAAATCCTTTTGGTTATCGGTTAACATAACAGTAAAGTGACTTTCTCCGTTTTTATCTACCTCTTCTTTAAATGTCAAAGTCATATTCATATCTTCTTGATATTCTTCATTTGACCATTCATAATTTATCTTAAAGTTTGAATAATCTCTGTTGAGCTCACCTTTTCCATATTCTTTAAGTTTATAATAAAAATATGATTGTCTACATTCTTCCAAACTATATTTTTCTTCAAGTTTACCATATGTATCAATACCAACTTCATTACATGACTTTTCATTTTCAATCATATCTTCATAAAATTCATTATAGTCTTTGCTGTATATATTACTGTTAAAATCTACATACATTTCACCCTTTTCATCATCGGTTATTTCAAATTTTGGATGAATTATTTCATATATACTGTCACTGTTAAAATTCTGACCTTTGTAATTAATAGTATTTATTATATCTTTGCACTGAACTAAATCTTCTCTGTCACTTTCTTTTATTTCGTCTATGTAGCCGTCAAATATCTTTTCCATATCTTCCTGGAACTTATATTCTCTTTTTAATATAAGATAATCGCATGGATTTTCTACCATTGCTTCTCTTAACCCGCCAAGGAATGAAGAATAGATTATGTAATTATTGTTTTCATTTTCTAAAGGAAGTAAATAATAATTTCTACCAATGATAAAATTTATTATATAAGAGCTTGCTCTTGTATAATTTCGGCTTTCACTCAAATGTACATTATATTCCTTTATAAAAGTTTTTGTTACTTTTTTGTCTTTGTTTTTTTCATATTCTTCTACTAAATATTTATTTAATATATCATTTTTCTCTTTTTTGTTGGTTACTTTATTTTTCTCTATTTCTTCATTTGCTTTTTCTAAAGCATTTTTATATATTAATCCATAGTTACACTGAGTAACTGTTAGTTTTACTCTGTAATCATCTGTATAATTTGTTACTTTTTCTATTTCAACATCTGCTTTGTTCATTGCCTTTTTTACGGAATTGTCTTTATTTAACATCCTGTCTATTATTTCTCTTTCATAGTTAAACTGAGGATAATCTTCATAGTTTTCCAAATCTTCCGTATATGATAAACAATCTTTTCTACATCCCCTCAACCCCAAACCGTAAAAATGGAAACCATTATCAATATAATATGCTATCGCTACAATAACGATAAGCAAAAATATTATCTGTTTTTGCTTTTTTGTAAGTTTTCTTTTTTCTTTTTCCATTTCTTTTCCCCTTTATTATAATTTAATTTCATTTTATCATTTTTTAGGTTTTTTATACAAGTTTTCTAGATTATTTTTAATATAATCTGTACCTAAATTTTCAATTATCTCATCTATATATCTGTTTTCTGGAATATTTATTCCATATTTTTCTGCAAATTCACCTGCTTTATCAAGTCCGTTTCCAATTACTTTTCCTAAAATAGCATTACTTCCTGCTTCATATATCCCATTTAAACCTCCTTTCCAAACAGCTTTTTATTTTCCACTATGTTCGTCATTATACATCTGTTGTTTATATCCATTTCCCAAATCATTAGCAATATCAATATAAAATTTATCACCTTTTAAGAGTGCCAACGCTATTAAGTCATTTTGTATATTTGCTGCTGTTATAGTATTTTGTTGCTTAGGTGTACCATTTTCTGCGATATCTGTTATTGCATAATGTAAAGGCGTTTCTTCCTTATAACTTGTATCTCTATGTAGAAGACTTGAAAGTTGTATTAGACCATCTATACGATCATTTTTATCACTTAGTGTAGCCAACCCATATAAAGTTCCAAGACTATCACTTGATAAATCTTTAATTAAATCTGATTCTCTCTTTAATATTTTTGGAGACAAATTATCCATAAACTTATCAGCTTCTTCTTGCCCAAGCTCTCTTGCAATAACAAATGTCAGTTTTCTCTCTTTTTCATCCATATTTTCAATCTTTGTCAAATCTTGATTTTTAAAAGCAGGATTTGTGCTTATAGCCAATGCATTTTCAAAATCTAAATTTTCCCCTCCGTTCTTCCTTACATTATCCTCAAGGTTAGTACCTCCATACATTTTGATCATATCATTGACTTGCTTTATTTTTTCATCATCAGAAGCAGAATCAACATCATTTTTATTATCATTCATATCTTTATTGTTAAATACATCATTAAAAGCAACATCCCAAGGTGTGCCGTTATGAGAAACTTCATATTTAAATCTTTTAAGTTTATCAAAAAAACTTTTTGATTTATAACTTTGAGCTCTTACTTTTTTAAATTGATTTGCTTCATCTTCTGTAACCTTTACAAAACCATCATATTTTTTATTTAATGCATTTACATCATTTATAGACATCTTACTTCCGTAAACAGGGTATTCATTTACATAATTTACACGCTTATCACTACTACTATCTATATCTTGTCTAAACGTTCCTACATCATCTTTCTTTTTAATTGACAAGTTCTTATTATACTCATTCATCTTTTGATTAAATTCATCTTTATTAAACTTACCATTTGGAACATAATAATAGTTCATAATATCACTTGTGTTAACTGGATTTTGCAACTTTGTATTTTTTGATTTCGATTTAGCTTTTAAATGCTCTTGTGTAAAATTCCTACTTGTTGGTTGTCCTGGTATACTTATATGCTCATAGCCATATGCTTTTTCTTTATTTGATTTACTGTCCACGTTCTGTCTAAAATCACCTACATTAGCTGTCTTTTGAACTTTTGTTGTATTTTTTGTTGTCGGCTCTACTTTCAAATACTTTTTGGTAAAGTCTTTACTTGTTGGTTGTCCTGGTATACTTATATGCTCATAACCATATGCTTTTTCTTTATTTGGTTTATTGTCCACATTCTGTCTAAAATCACCTACATTAGCTGTCTTTTGAACTTTTGTTGTATTTTTTGTTGTTGGCTCTATTTTTAAATACTTTTTGGTGAAGTCTTTACTAGTTGGTTGTCCTGGTATACTGTTATGCTCATAGACATAATTATCCATATTCTTTTCTTTGTGCTCTACATTTTTTCTAAAATATCCAACACTTGTACCCCTACTTCCGTAACCTGGATAAGCTTGATATAAACTATTATTCTTTGTATTTACAGCACTTCTTTGGTCC
>NZ_SPHL01000015.1 GCF_005844425.1 Anaerofustis stercorihominis
TATAATATCATTTTTTGAGCTTTGTAAATTGAATGTATAAATATGCTTTTGATTTTCTTTTCTTTTTGTAATCATTTCCCTGCCCCCTTTGTTTCCATGAACATATTGTTTTCTTTATTATATACAAAAACTTGAGATTTTTTTTGTCGAATAATTGATATATTTTTGACAAATGATTATCTTTCAAGAATAAAATCAATAAAAAGCTTGTTTTTGTTTTTATTTTTCCTTTATAATAAAATAATTCAATAAAAATATATGTAAAATTTAACATGAGAGGTTATTTATGAATATTCAATGGTATCCGGGGCATATGGCAAAAGCTACAAGACTAATAAAGGAAGATTTAAAGAATGTAGATATTGTTGTAAAATTACTGGATTCAAGAGCTGTTATAAGAAGTGAAAATAATGATTTTAATAAAATATTAAATCAGAAAAAATTTATAAGAGTATATAACAAATGTGACTTGGCTGATGAAAAGGAAACTATAGAGTGGCAAAATTATTTTAAAGAAAAGGGTGAGGATGTTTTCTTTATAGATTCTATGAGTAGAAAAGGAATAAATGAAGTTTTATCTTACTTAAATAATATTAAATCAACATTTAGAGCAAATAGAGAAGTAAGAGCCATGGTAGTGGGGATTCCAAATGTGGGTAAGTCGATGTTTATTAATTCAATAACAAAAAAATCCAACGCAAAGACAGGGAATAGACCTGGGGTGACACTTTCAAAACAATGGATAAAGGTAAAAGGAGAAGTTTATCTATTGGATACACCGGGAGTTCTTCCTCCAAAATTTGAAAATTTGGAAGATGGGGTGTGTCTTGCTTCTATTGGTTCTGTAAAAGATACAATTTTGGATAGAGAAGAATTATGTCTTAAACTTATTGAATTTTTAGTTGAAAGATATCCAGATAAATTAAAAGAAAGATACAAACTTGAAAGTGTTGAAAAAATGCCTATAGAAGTTTATGAAGATATAGGTAAAAAAAGAGGCTTCTTATTAAAAGGCGGGGAAATTGATTATTTAAGAACTGCCGTTACGGTTTTAGATGAATTTAAAAACGGTCTTATTGGTAAAATTTCTTTTGACAGGGTTTGTGATTTATAGGAGTAAAAAATGATAGATGTTAAAAATACAAAAGTCAGTGAATTAAGAAAAATCATAAATGAGATAAATGTTGAAGAATATGAAGAATATATTGAATTATTCAAATCTGATGGAAGAAGAGAAGTTGAAAAGTTTGCTTTAAGGCTTCAAAAAAAATTAGATCAATATAATAAAGAGTTACAAAGACTTGAAAATATTAAAGAGTACGAAAATAGTCTTTATGATAAAGGTTATAAGCTTATTGCCGGTATAGACGAAGTTGGTAGAGGCCCTTTAGCTGGACCTGTTGTTACTGCTGCCGTTATTCTTCCAAAAGACAGCAAAATAATGTATATGAATGATTCAAAAGCCTTAAGCTCGCAAAAGAGAGAAGAAATAGCTTTAAAGATAAAAGAAGAAGCAATAAGTTATGCTTATGGAATAGTTGATAATAATGAAATAGATAGAATTAATATTTTAAATGCAACTAAAAAAGCTATGCTTGAAGCTGTAAATAAATTAAGTGAAAAACCGGATATGATTTTAATAGATGCTGTTCATTTAGATACTAATATAAAACAGAAGTCTTTTATAAAAGGGGATGCAAATATTTATTCGATATCAGCTGCAAGCATTATTGCAAAAGTTCATAGGGATCATATGATGGATGAATATGCAAAGGAATATCCGGAATATGGCTTTGAAAAGAATAAAGGTTATGGAACTTTTGACCATGTTGAAGCCATAAGAAATATTGGTCTTTGTCCTATTCATAGAAAAACTTTTACCGAAAATATAATAGACAGCAGGGTAAAACAAGGCAGAAATTATGAAAAAGTTGTTATGAATTATTTGGTTAAACATGGATACAGTATTTTAAATAAAAATTATAAATGTAAATATGGTGAAATTGATATAATAGTTAGAAAAGATAATTTAATTGCTTTTGTAGAAGTAAAAGGACGTCATAAAAATATTATAGCACCTAAAAGTTATGTGGATGAAGAAAAAAGAAAAAGAATAATAGACAGTGCAAAACAATATTTAAAAGAAAAGAGTTTAAATGATAAGTTTAAAATTCGTTTTGATGTAGTAGAAATAACTGATAAATCAAGAGGAACTTTTGATGTTAAAGTTATAGAAGATGCATTTAGAGAAAATAAATAGTATATTATTGTCTGAAAACTTAATACTTTTCAAAATATTTAGAATATTATTGAAAAGTATTTTTTTTTAGTGTAATATGGTAATAGTATATAATTTAGGAGGACATTTTTATGGAATCGATTTTGCTCGATAGAATAAGAAAGTTAAATGAGATATTAAAACTTACAGCCGTTGAAGTAGTATCTTTTGAAGAGTTAACAAATGAGTTGAGTAAAATTTTGAAGGTAAATGTATACATATCCGAAAATGACGGAACAATTCTTGCTTATTCAACAAGTGACAGGTTTAAATGTGACTTGACTTACTATCCTAATGAAGAAGCTCATTTTCCTCAAAATTTTACAGAGAAATTACTTTCTTATACAGACACAGTAGAAAATATATATGAAGAAAGTCCTATTTGTACTTTTGGAAGCCAAGGACCTTGTGTTTATAAAGATAGATATATGACTATAGTACCAATAAACGGTTTAGGAGAAAGAATCGGAACGTTATTATTCAGCAAATATGGCGGAAAGTTTGATGATGATGAGATTATATTATGTGAATATTCTGCTGCCATAGTTGTTATGGAACTTTTAAGATATATTCAAGATCAAAGGAAGAAAAGCAGTGCTGATATAGCGGCTGCGAAAATGGCCCTTTCAACTTTATCATACTCTGAAGTTGAAGCCGTAAAAATGATTTTTAAAGAAGTTGAAAACGAAGGACTCGTTGTTGCAAGCAAAATTGCCACAGAAGCTCAAATTACAAGATCTGTTGTTTCAAATGCACTTAGAAAGCTTGAAAGTGCAGGTATCATAGAAACAAGATCTCTTGGTATGAAAGGAACGTTTATAAAAATAGTTAATCAAGAATTAAGAGCTCAATTAAATCAATAAGACACTCCTTCGAGTGTCTTATTTTATACAAATAATGATGTTATTTTTACTATAACCCATGCTATGAATTCTCCACCTCCGCTTAATGCCGATACTGACTGTGAACCTGTTTCTACCAAACCACTTGCTTGTCCGACAGAAGTAAATAAAGGAGCTAAGTCTGTAGCTATATATAGCATTCCTATAATGACAATTATGCCTATAACCAAAGATCTAAAAGAATTTCTTCTTGCCGCCAATACAGCAGGTGCCATAAAATATGTAAGAGAAGGTAAATCAGTAAAAGGAAGCAATTTGTTTCCCGGTAAAATTACCGCCAATATTAGCGTTATCGGAACCATTACCATTGCAATTGTGATTATTTCTTTGTCTCCTAAAAGTATTGCCATATCCATACCTATATTAACTTTTCTGCCTGGGAATTTTTTGCTCATGAATGACTGTGCAGCATTTGAAAGAGGGCTTAGTCCTTCCATTAAAATTTTTACCATTCTAGGTAATAAGAACATTACAGCTCCCATGCCTACTCCTGACATTAAAGCAGCTTCCCATCCTTGACCGGAAATCAGAGTCAATATAAATCCGAGTATAAAACCTAAGAATATCGGTTCGCCTAGGAAAGAAATTTTAGGGTTTAGTTTAGTCAAACTGAAATGGACTTTATTTATTCCTGGTATTTTTTCTATTAATTTATCAATACCCATGCATATATATAACACTACGGGGAAAGATTGAGTTGTTATGGTTACACCAGGATATCCCAAAAAATCTTTTATCCTTTCTGCATGTTTGTCTGCGAGTAAAAGTACTATTCCTCCATATAAGCCTCCGGCAATACATCCCATTACGAAATTACCTGTAAGAGCATATACTAAAGCTCCTCCCATAATAAAATGCCAGAAATTCCAAAGGTCAACATTTAATGTATCTGTTAATTTAAAAATCATCATTAATATATTTATTGCAATTAAAATTACGAAAAGAGCAACAACTAAACTTCCGTTGCTGAATGCTATGCCTGAAGATACAGGCCATCCCATATCATATGTATCAAGTGCTAAATGCCAATTTTTTTGTAAGCCTTCAATTATAGGTGTTAAATACGTTCCCATTGTCCCCGTAACCAAATTTATACCTATAAATCCTACACCAACCGTAAGCCCGGCTCTTAAAGCTTTAATTGGTTTCATTTTTACTATAATTCCTATTATAAATATTATTATAGGCATCATTACAGATGCGCCTAAATCTAATATTGTTTGAATTATTTCCATGTTTTTTCTCCTTTTTATTTTCTTTGTTTTAAAGTTTCTGCAATTTTTTCATAAAGTTGTTCTGTGTTTAGGTTCATTAAAATCGGTACTGCATCAAAAGTCGGAATTTCTTTTGTTTCTACACTGTCAATCGGAGTTGTATGAATGATTATATCCGGAGGATTGTTTTGTATAAGTCCGCCGGCTTCCGAAACGTTGGCTTCCTGTATGTTTACGTCATTTATTCCGAGCTCTTCAAGACCGTCTTTTAAACGCTGCGCTACTAGTGTTGATGTTGCGATTCCGCTGCCGCAGATAGATAGAATATTGTACATTTCTTTACTCCTTTCTTATAAATATTTTTTTATGGCTGCAAGAATTTCATCTTTTGTTGCTGCCGTTGAAAGCATATTCATTGATTCTTTGTCCTGTGTTATAGAAATTACGTTTGAAAGCAAAGGTAATTGCTTTTTCCCGTCCGTAAAAACAAGTCCGAAAACGTACTTTACCTGTACGGTTTCTTTTGGATTAGCCATTTCTTTAAAAGGGACGGATTCTTTTAATTGAAAAACGATTATACACGGTTTTATTACATGCTTGGGATCTGTATGTGGTATTGCAATTGACCACGGTTTTATAGGAAGACCTGTAGGACTCAATTCTTCTCTTTCTAAAAGGGCTTCTACATAACTTTTTTTTACATATCCTTTTTTATAAAGTATATTACCTATTTGAGTTAAAATATCTTGGTAATTTTTTCCTTTTACATTAAGATAAATATTTTTTTCGTCAATCATTTTTTGTTCCTTTCTTAAATGAATTTTTGTGTACTACATATAAATTCTTTATACGTTTTTGAATTTATAAGAATATCAATATTGTTTTTATCTTTTGTTAAATTATTTATAAATTTGAAAAAGTTTCGTATAAATGTTTTTTCATCTTTTTTTATAGCTAAAACAAATATCATTTTTACTTTAAAATCTCCCCATATAATCGATTGCGGGGTAGTTATAACTCCAATTTTTGTTTCGTTGGAACATGCTCTTATGGGATGGGGGATTGCTATAATTCCGTCTATCACGGTATTGGATAGTTTTTCTCTTTCGATAAGTTTGTTTAAAAAATCATTTTGTACATATCCCTTAAGATACATTGCATTTGAAATTAAAGATAAAGCGTCATTTTTAGTTTTTATATTTAAATTTGGGAAGAACAAATCTTTTTCAAATTTGTTTAAAATATTGCTGTTGTCGTTTGAATTTTGAGATTTTAAATAAATTTTTTCATTTGCCGTTTCTTCAATTAATTCCGCAAGTTTTTGTTGTTCTTCATTTGATAAAACCAAGCCTATTTGCATATACTTTATATTTTTTTTGTCAATTAACTCTTTTTCGACCTTACATGTTGATAAAATCAAATCAGATTCTTCCTGTAAGGCTTCTTGTATTTTATAAACGGGATAATGTCCTATAATTTCTATGTTTGATGAAAATATATTTTTTAGATTTGATATTAATAAATTTGTATAACTTGTTTTTAAATGCGATATTATTATTGTTTTTACTCCGCTTTCACCGTAATGAAGTTTCATTCTTTCGATTGCAGCCGCTATATGAGCGGCTATATAACTTAATTCACTTTCATTTAATGTTATGTTTAAAACTTTTTTAAATATTTCATATATGTGTAAAGAGAGTTCGAATATGAATGTATATTGTTTTTTTATTATTTCCAATATAGGACTTTCCGCTAATTGCTGATATTTTACTCTGTTAATTAAAGCTTGAATATGAAAAGCAAGTCCCGTAAACAATTCATCATCGGTACTTAAATCCAAATTATAGTCATTTTTTATGTTTAGTATTAAAGATTCCACTATTTCTATTATTTGTTTTGAGCATTCTTTTTTTGTTTCACCTGTACTTTTTTCCGTCGGATTAAGTAAATTGACAAATGATAATTTTATTGCTATCTGACATATTTCATTTTGTTTGTATTCGTTTGTTTCGATTTCTTTTCCTATAGTTTTTTCATAAATGTCATTTGATGCTTCATAAAGTTTGTCGTTTTCCTGTTTTTGCTTATCATTTATTGAAATTATTTTTTTGTTTAAATTAAGGCGTATCTGTGCAATAATGATGTATACTGATATATCTGCTATTGCGCTGTCATCTAAATTTAAAGAATACTTTATTGCAATGGATTCTATTATTTTTTTTGTTTCTTCAAAATCGTTGTTTGTGAAAAAATCGTTTGTAATAAATAAGTTTTGTTTTTTTGCATCGTATTTTAGCATTATTATTTCATTTAAAAGAAATCTCAGAGTTGTTTCATTTCCGATAAGTTCTATTCTGCTTTTTTTTCTTCTGATATCGATTGAAGGATAAATGCTTTTTATCATTTTTTTCATGTTTTGAATTTCTGTTTCAAGAGTTGTTCTGCTTATATACAATTTTTCTTCAAGTTCAAATAAATCGACACTGTTTTTTGAGCATAAAAGTATTGTAATTATTTCATAAACTCTTTCATCTTTTTGTTTTTTATATCCTTCATATTGTGAAAGGATGTTATTTAATAATTCTTTATTTTTAGATTCAAGTTTATATCCTTTTCCTCGTTTGGAAATAATCTGACAATTATATTGTTCTAAAATGTAATTTAAAATGCCTATATCATTTCTTACGGTTCTGTCGGAAATTCCCAAGAATGTCGATAACTTTGTTCCCGATACATATTCTTCTGTTATTAAAAGGTATTTAAGCATTTTTCTTTGTCTTGGCGAACAGTAGAAAAGATTCATTAGAAATACCTCCTTTCTCTTATCTTTAATTTGAAAAGTTTTGTTAATTTCTTTTGTTGTAAATTCATTATACAGAATGCTCCTTTTTATTATCAAACTTATAATTTCCGTTTACTTGCGGAAGAAAATAGATTTTTTATTATTTTATTTTTAAATTGGGAAAAACCTTTGTTTAAATTTATATTTTTAATTTATTAATGTGCATTAATAAAAATTATATAAAGATATTGTGAAATATTTTTGTTAATTGCCGTATGTATACGGAAATATTTGGTTTGTATTTTACTTTTATGTTGTTTTATACTTTCTGCAGATTTAATAATACGGAGGTGAATTTTTATGAAAGCAGCAGTACTTAATAAAGCTGAAGATTTGAAAATTATTGATTTGGAAATGCCAAAAGCAAGAGACGGTGAAATTATTATGAAAGTAAAAAGTGCCTTAACTTGCGGTACGGATGTTAAAACATTCAGAAGAGGGCATCCTACAATTCCTTTTGGAGGAAATAAAGTGGCGTTTGGGCATGAAGGAAGCGGGATTGTATATGAAGTAGGAAGTGGGGTGTCAAATTTTAAGGTAGGAGATAGAATAGCTGCACATAACACAGCTCCTTGTCATTCTTGTTATTCATGCAGGGTAGGAGATTATAGTATGTGTGATGATTTAAAACAAATACGAGGAACATGGGCGGAATATGTAAGAATACCTGCCGAAATTGTTAAAGAAAATGTTTTTAAAATTCCAGATGATATGTCACATAAGCAGGCAGCACTGTTAGAACCTCTTTCATGTGCTGTTTATGGTGTTGATTTATCAGATATTAAACTCGGAGATACAGTAGTAGTAAACGGATGTGGTCCGATAGGTTTAATGATGTTAAAATGTGCGAAGTTGAAAGGAGCTACAGTTATAGCCTGTGATTTTACGGATTTAAGACTTGAAACCGCTAAAAAACTCGGAGCCGATATGATTGTAGATTTGAAAAAAGTTGATGATCAAGTCGAAGCGGTAAGAGACCTCACTCCTTATTCAAGAGGCGTTGATGTTGCAATAGAAGCAACCGGAGTTCCCGAAGTATGGGAGAAAAATATGTTAATGGCAAGAAAAGGCGGTATGGTTATGGAGTTTGGCGGATGCAAACCTGGTACAACCATAACAGTAGATACTAAATTACTTCATTATTCTCAGCTTACAATTAAGGGGGTTTATCATACTACACCTAAACATGTAGGAATGGCTTTTGAACTTATTAAAAGAGGAGAATTTCCTGAAGATTTAATGATAAACAAAAGCTTTAAACTAGATAATGCTTTGGAGGCATTATTGTCCCACGCAAACGGAGAAGTCATAAAGAATGAAATTAAAATAGATTAGGAGTTTTTAAATATGATTAAATATAAAGAAATAAGAGAACAAGTTTTAAATGCAGCATTGAGGTCTAATGAGCTTGGTTTGATTCACGGTACATCCGGAAATATTTCCGTTCGTGATAAGGAAGATAATGTTGTGGCAATTACACCGAGTAATATCGCATATGAAACAATGAAAGTTGAAGACATTGCGATTGTGGATATAAATGGCAAGTGGATAGACGGAAATTTTAAACCTTCAAGTGAAACGCCTATGCATACTGCAGTTTTAAGACGTAGAGATGATATAAATGCAGTAGTTCATACACATTCAAAATATGCAACTGTTATGTCTATGAGATGCAAGCAACTTCCTAGAGCAACTGTTCCTTCAAATATGTATTATCCAATAGTTTGCACTACCGAATTTTTTCCTCCTGGAAGTGAAAGGTTGGCCCAAACAGCAGTTGACGCAATAGGTATGGATAATGATGTTACTCTCTTAAAAAATCACGGACTTTTGGCAACTGGATGTGATATTGATTCGGCAATGACTTGTGCAATTTATACTGAAGAATGTGCAGAAATTTCATATTTGGCATCTATTGTCGGATTTGATGATTTTATCAGTGAAGAAGATGCTTTGTATATAAGAAATATTGCAAAAGGAGGAAATGCTGTATAGCATTTATATACTATGAATAATTTTGAATATTATGCCCCTACAAAAGTCGTTTTCGGTAAAAATGAATTTGAAAATTTAGGAAAAGAAGTTGCCATATATGGTAAAAAAGCTTTGCTTGTGGAGCAAAACGGACCTTTGGATGATATGGGTGTATTTAAAAAAGCAATTAAAATAATGAAAGATTCTAATATTGCAGTATTTGAATTAAAGGGTATTGAAAGCAATCCAAAACTTTCTAAGATAGAAGAGGGAATAAAAATTGCAAAGGACAAGCAAATAGACGTTATTGTTGCAGTAGGAGGCGGAAGTACGATTGATACCGCAAAAGCCATAGGTTTTGGGGTAAAAAGTGATGGTGATATATGGGATTATTTTAGTTTGAAAAAGACCATAATCGATACTCTTCCTGTGATTGCGGTTTCTACAATTTCTGCAACGGGAGCAGAAACCTCTATGCATTGTGTGGTTACAAACGATAGAGATTCAGACAATAAAAATTGGTTAAAATGGGCTTTGCATGATGTGCATTTGTTTCCCAAAACAGCCATCATAGATCCTATTCTGTTATCTTCGGTTCCCAAAAGATTGACTGCTGCAGGTATGGCAGATACAATATCTCATATTATTGAAGGGTATTTTGACGGTGCTCCGAACAATCCTATATCAGACAGGATAGGAGAAGGTATTGTATGTACGGTTTTGGAAAATGACAATGTTTTGGATAACTTGTCAGATTTAGATGCAAGAGCAAATATTGCTTGGGCATCTACTTTGGCAATGAGTGGACTTCAGGATTGCGGTCGCTATAATGAGGGATTTCCGGCTCATTGGATTCAACATGCCGTCGGAGCAATGACTGATTCTTCGCACGGTGAGGGGCTTGCTGTTATTAATCCTTCATGGTTGTTTATGCAAAATGAGAAAAATCCTGAAAAGTTTGTTCAATTTACAAAAAGAGTTTTTAACATTGAACAGGGAACAATTTCAGATGAAGAGTATGGTAAAAAAGGTATTGAGCTTTTAAAAGAGCGTTTTGTTTCCTGGGGATTACCTTCGAATTTATCGGAACTTGGAGTAAAAGAAGAAATGATTGATGAAATTGTGGATAAAGTTATGACCAGCAAAGAAACATATGAATTTAATCGAAATGAAGTAAAAAAAGTTTTATTAAATTGTTTATATTAATTTAATATAATATTCTCCTTTAAAATTTTAAGACGCCCAAAGGCGTCTTTTTGATTCGTTCAAAATAAAAACATGTATTATATTATGTTTTAAATTAAATATATTTTGCAATAATAGTATTTATAGCTTTGTTGACTTTTAAATACATATATATTAGTATTAGTTAATAAAGAAAAAGAGGTTTTAAATGTATAATTTAGGAAAAAACGAATGTAAGAAAATTATATTGTTAATAACTTATGCAATACTGTTTTATTATTTTGTAACAAATTTTAGCAGTGTGTTAGGTGTGTTAAGTACAACTTTAGGAATTTTATCGCCTTTTATAATAGGTTTTGCTTTAGCATTTATACTAAATAAACCTTTTGTGTTTTTTAGGGATAAAGTTCTTGGGAAACTAGCAGATAAAAATAAGAAAAAAGAAAGACTGGGGCTTAGAGCCGGAATTGCAATATTATTGGTATATTTATTGGTTATCATATTTTTAGTATTAATATTTTCTTTTGTTCTTCCACAGTTTGTAAAAAGTATTTCAGGGCTTATAAATTATATCCCTCAGTATTCAAAAGAGTTATTTAATACAATTGATAATATGGTAGATAAAGTAATAATAAATGAAACGATGCTAAAGACTATTGAGAAAACAAGTACTTCGATTGCTTCAACTATGAAAACTGTTCTTTCTAATGCGGTACCTGCAATTGTTTCTTTTATTTCAAATTTTGCATCTAACGTTATAAATATTGTTATTGCTGTTATAGTATCTATATATTTATTATTTGATAAAGATCATTTGAAATATCAATATAGAGTTATTGTAAGAGCCTTTTTAAGTGAAAAAAATGCAAATAGAGTATTACGCATTACAGAACTTACATCTAAAACTTTTTCCGATTTTATAGGAGGACAAATTATAGATGCAATTATAATAGGAGTTTTATGCTCAATAGGTCTTGCGATATTAAATATTCCTTATGCATTGTTAATTGGTACTATAGTTGGGTTTACCAATATAATTCCATATTTTGGACCTTGGATAGGTTCGATTCCAAGTGTGTTTATTTTGTTTATGGTAAAACCTATGTATGCGATTATATTTATAATATTTGTTGTTATATTGCAGCAAGTTGATGCAAATATTATATATCCTAATGTTGTAGGAAGTTCTGTTGGTCTCGGAGCGTTATTTGTAACTTTTTCAATTATTGTAGGTGGAGGTTTGTTTGGGCTTGTTGGAATGATTTTAGGGGTTCCTACATTTGCTGTAATATATACATTGGTTAAAGAAAAGGCGTATAAAAATTTAAAGAAAAAGAATATTACAAAAGTATAGTAAACCTTGACAAATACAGGCTAAAAGATATAAAATAATATTTTAGAAAAGATAAAGGAGATGCACGATATGTTTACAATGATAAATCCCCCTATAAATGAACTTTTAGATAAAGTAGATAATAAATATGTTCTTGCAATGCTTGTTGCAAAAAGAGCAAGAGAACTTTATGAAGGAGACGAACAACTTGTCGACGAACATTTTGTAAATCTTATTACAACAGCAGTTGAAGAAGTATATGAAGATAAGATTGGATACTATTTAATTGAAGAAGGAGATAGAAAATATAGAGTACACAAGAGTGTTGATTTAAATGAAATGTTAAACAATTCTTTATAATTAATACAGGACTAACTTATGATAGCAAATGTTTTGATTGATACCTTAGGTGTGGTAGGAGATAAAATATACGATTATAAAATACCAGATAATTTAATAAAAGATATTGAAATAGGCAAGAGGGTTCTTGTCTATTTTGGTAGAGGTAAGAATTTAATTCCTGCTTTGGTTATAGGTATAAATGAAAATAGTGAATATGAAGAAAACAAAATAAAAGACATAGTAGAAGTTTTGGATGAAGAAGTAATTGTTCATCAGTATTTAATTGATTTGATTAAATATATGAGGGACAATTATTTTTGTACCTATATTGATGCATTAAGATGTGTTCTTCCGTCTTTGGAACAAGTTAAAAGAAAAGAAACTTATTCCTTAATTGAAAATGATAAACAAATAGATGAAAAATATGGGTTAATTATAGAGCTAATAAAAAAGAGAAACTCCCTTGCAAGTTTCGATTATTTAAAGTCAAAACTTAATTTATCCAAAAGTGAATTAAAAGAAGAAATATCATATTTGGTTAAAAAGGATATTATTTCAAAACAAGTATCATATTATATTCAAGAAGAAAAGAGACAAGAAGTTGTTTCTTTAAGCGGAAAATATGAAAATATTGAAGATTATTTGAAAAAAATAAGAGCAAACGCCATAAAGCAAATTAGTGTAATAAAAGCTCTTGAAAAAGGAGAGCTTTATTATGAGAAGTTAACTAAGCTTACAGGTGCAAACAGAAGCATTATAACAAAATTATCTGAAATGGAATTAGTTAGGACTTATTTTATAGATAAAGATGATGAATTTGATTTAAGTCTAAAAGAAGAACATAAAGATGTTATTTTAAATGAAGAACAACAAGGAGTATTAGATTCATATTTTAATGAAAAAAATACAAATAAATTTCTTCTTCATGGAGT
Organism: Anaerofustis stercorihominis; assembly: GCF_005844425.1. Lineage (GTDB taxonomy): Bacteria > Bacillota > Clostridia > Eubacteriales > Anaerofustaceae > Anaerofustis > Anaerofustis butyriciformans. The sequence continues at coordinate 13,003 of NZ_SPHL01000015.1, forward strand.
TACTGGAAGCGGTAAGACTGAAGTATATATAAAAATGTTTAAAGATCAGATAAATAAAGGGAAACAGTGTTTATTTCTTGTTCCTGAAATTGCTCTTACTCCTCAAATGATGAGAAATATATATTATAGATTTAATGGTGAAGTTGCAATTATGCATTCAAAACTTTCCATGTCAAAAAGAATTAAAGAGTGGGACAGGGTACGAAGCGGGAAAGCAAAAATTGTTTTAGGGGCAAGAAGTGCGTTGTTTATGCCTTTTAAAGATCTTGGACTTATGGTTATCGATGAAGAACATGAAAATACTTATAAGTCATCTCACACTCCAAGATACGATACAATAGATCTTGCAAATTTTATTTCTGATAAAACAGGTGCAAAACTTGTTCTTGGAAGTGCTACTCCAAGCATAGAAAGTTACTATAAGGCTTTTAGAGGAGAATATAGACTTCTTGAGATGAAGAAAAGAGCTAACGGAAAAGATTTTCCTAAAGTTCATATTGTAGATATGACTGATGAAATGAGAAACGGAAATAGATCTCCAATCAGCCGTTTGTTGAAAAAAGAAATAGAATTAAGATTGAAAAAAGGAGAACAAAGTATTCTTTTTATGAATAGACGTGGATTTTCTACATATGTATTTTGTAGAAAATGCGGATACATAGAACAGTGTCCAAACTGTGATGTGTCACTTACCTATCATGCAAATACAAATTCTTTAAAATGTCATTATTGTGGATATGAAAAAAGTTCTCCAAATATTTGCCCTGAATGTGGAAGTGATAAAATAAAAAGAGCGGGGACAGGAACGCAGAAAATAGAGTCTCATGTAAGAACTATGTTCCCGGATGTAAAAATTTTAAGAATGGATTTTGATACAACCAGAAAAGCAGGAAGCATGGAAAAAATACTTTCTGATTTTAGAAATAATAAGGCAGATATATTGATAGGAACGCAAATGGTTGTTAAAGGTCATGATTTTGCAAATGTGACTTTGGTTGGTATACTTCTTGCAGATACTGCACTTAATTTCCCTGATATAAATTCACCTCAAAGGACATTTCAGCTTTGCACTCAAGCCTCAGGAAGAGCAGGAAGAGCAAGTAAAGAGGGAAGCGTAGTAATGCAGACTTATTCTCCTAAGAATAAAACATTGGTATATTCTTCAATGCACGATTATAAAAAATTCTATGCATATGATATTGATTATAGAAAAAAGATGAATTACCCTCCTTTTTCTGAAATTCTGGGAATATTTATTGCAAATGAGTCGGAAGCAAAAAGTAATGAAGATATAAATTTCGTATATAATAAAATAAAAGAACTTTTAAAAGAAAAACAAAGAGAAGACGTAAAGCTTTATCAGCCTATGGAAGCTTTTATACATAAATTAAAAAATAAATATATTATGCATATACTTTTAAGGTATAATGTAGATGATGAAATAAAAAAAGATATTAGAAAAATTTTTAGTGAAGTAAATAAGGAAATATCTTCAACAATATTTGCTGAGATAAATCCTGTTGCTTTGTTATAGGAGGAATATATGGCACTTAGAACAATAAGAACAAAAGAAGATGAAATTTTAAGAAAGAAAAGTAAAGAAGTAAAAAAAATTACTCCAAGAACTCTTGAACTTATAGATGATATGCTTGAAACAATGTATGATGCAGAAGGTGTTGGTCTTGCTGCCGTTCAAGTGGGAGTTCTTAGAAGAGTTGTAGTTATAGATATTGGAGAAGGTCCTGTTGTACTTATAAATCCTGAAATTATAGATAAAAGCGAAAAAGAATACCTTGAAATTGAAGGATGTCTAAGTGTTCCGGGAGAACAAGGTTTTGTATTTAGACCAGAAGAAGTTACCGTTAAAGCTTTAGATAGAGATGGAAAAGAACAAATTATTGAAAGCAAAGAAAGATTTTTCTCTAAAGCAATTTGTCATGAACTTGAGCATTTAGATGGAATATTATATACAGATCATCTTGTTGAACCAAGTGAAGAACAAATGAAAGAAATTATAAGACAAAGAAAAATTGAGCAAGAGGACGAAGAATAATGAGAGTAGTATATATGGGAACTCCAGAGGTTGCTGTTAAACCTTTGGAAAAACTTATTGAAAGTAATCATGAAGTTTTACTTACAGTTACACAGCCTGATAAGAAAAATTCAAGAAGAGGAAACAAGGTTATATTTTCTCCTGTTAAACAATGTGCTATTGATAACAATATAGAAGTATTTCAACCTCAAAGAGTAAGTGATGAAGAAAATTATGAATATATAAAATCATTTAATCCTGATGTTATTGTTGTTTGTGCTTATGGACAAATTGTAAAGAAAAATATACTTACACTAGCAAAATATGGAGCAATAAATATTCATGCATCATTGCTTCCTCATTTGAGAGGAGCTGCTCCTCTCCATAGAGCAATTATGCAAGGGGATAAAGTAACAGGTGTTACAATTATGCAAATGGATGAAGGTCTTGATACAGGAGATATGCTTTTAAAAGGTGAAATAGAAATTGATAATAAAATGAATGTAGGAATTTTACATGATAAAGTTGCTTTGCTCGGAAGTGAACTTATAGTTGAAGCTTTAGATAAAATAGAAAAAGGCGAAATTAATCCTGAAAAACAAGATGACAGTAAATCTAGTTATGCAAATAAAATTTTAAAAGAAGATTGTCACATAAATTTTGATAATAATGTAGAAGATATATATAATATGATAAGAGGATTGAATCCTTTCCCTCTTTCATATGTAAACTTAGATGAGAAAAACATTAAAATATATGAAAGTATCATTAAAAAAGAGGAAATAAACGAAAAATGTGGTACAATTCTTTCATATAGTAAAAAAGATAAAGCGATTTTGGTTGCTGCCAAAGATGGTATTGTCGGTATAAAAGAGCTTAAAATGCAAGGTAAAAAGAAAATGGACGCGGCAAGCTTTTATAACGGCAACAGGGATATCATAGGCAAAATTTTTGAATAAAATAAAAAGGAGATAAATATATGTTTTTTAGTTATTATTATGGAGGATATTTTATAATTTTAATTCCTGCTATTATTCTTTCACTTTATGCAAGTATAAAAGTAAATTCAACTTTTAGCAAGTATTCAAAAGTTCGTAATAGCAGTGGGCTTACAGGATATGACTGTGCAAGAAGAATCCTTGATATGAATGGTTTAAGTTATATTCCAATTGAAAGAGTTTCAGGAAATTTAACTGACCATTATGATCCTGGTAAGAAGGTTTTAAGACTGTCTGAAAGTGTTTATGATGTGGCTACAATATCGGCAATAAGTGTTGCTGCTCACGAATGTGGTCATGCAATTCAACATCAACAAGAGTATGCGCCTTTAAGCATGAGAAATGCTATATTCCCTGTTGTTAATATAGCTTCATATGCTTCATGGGTATTTATTTTACTTGGAATAGTGCTTAGTTCATTCTCATTCCTTGTTCCATTGGGTATAGTTTTATTTGCAGCAACTGTTGTATTCCAACTAATTACATTACCGGTTGAATTTGATGCAAGTAACAGAGCTGTAAAAATATTATCTCAAACCGGAATGGTATTTGGTGGAGAAGCTAAGGCTGCAAAAAAAGTTTTAAGTGCTGCTGCTCTTACTTATGTTGCTGCTGCTTTATCTGCAGTTTTACAACTTCTTAGATTAGTTTTAATTTTTGGTGACAACAGATAAAAATAAAATAAAGGAAATAAATTTATGGCGAAGAACATTAAAATCTCACCTTCAAGAGTGAGTGCGTATAAAGTATTAAATGAAGTATTTTTAACCGGTGCATTTAGCAATATTTCTCTAACAAAACATTTAAGAGCAATAAATATTGAAGCTGACAGAAGACTTTGCACAAATATAGTTCATGGTGTAATAAAAAAATTTAATAAACTTGAATATATTTTGTCAAAGTTTTCAAAAATGCCCGTAAATGAACTTGATGAAAGAGTTAAGATAAGTATTTATATAGGTTTATATCAAATAGTATACCTTGATAAAATTCCAGAATATGCCCTTGTAAATGATAGTGTTAATTTAGTTAAAATGTTCGTAGGTAAAAAAGCTTCCGGCTTTGTAAACGGGATTTTAAGAAATGCTTTAAGAAAAAAATATGAATTAAAAGAAATAACTTTTAGTGATTATTATGATATAATGAATTATGAATATGGATTTAAAAGAGCTTTGGTTGAGAAGCTCTTATTGTCATATAGTAAAGAAGAACTTCTTTCGTATGCAAAATTTTCTATGTTACCTCCAAGTCTATCTCTTAGAGTAAATAATTTAAAAACAACAAGAGATGAACTTATTGAAAGATTTAATATAAAAGGTTTTGAAACAAGAAAAACTTTTGTTCCTGAAGGGGTTGAAATTACATCTTCTCTTAATGTTACGTTAACAGAAGAGTATAGAAAAGGACTTTTTTCTATTCAAGATAGTGCAGGAATGCTTGTTTCATATGCATTAGATGCAAAAGAAGGTATGAGTGTTCTTGATATGTGTTCTGCTCCTGGCGGTAAAAGTATGCATACAGCAGAAAAAATGAACAATAAAGGAAGTATTATATCTTGTGACATATATAAAAAGAAACTTGAAATAATGGATTTTAGAGCAAAACAGCTTGGTATAGATATAATAAAAGTAAGAAAACAAGACGGAACAAATTTCTGTGAAGAGTATGTTGATAGCTTTGATAGAATAATTTGTGACGTGCCTTGTTCTGGGCTTGGAGTAATTAGAAGAAAGCCGGAAATTCTAAAATATTATTCAAATGAAAAAATAGATGAATTAAAAAATATACAATATTCAATTTTATCAAATGCGGTAAAATATTTAAAAAAAGACGGAATTTTGGTTTATTCGACTTGTACTATAAATAAAGAAGAAAATGAAGATATATTAAACAAAGTTTTATCTGAAAATGAAAACTTGGTTTTAGATTCCATAAATCTGCCTTTTGAATTTGAATATGATAAAGAAATGGCAAAAAAAGGAATATTAAACGTACAAGGAGATAAAAATAATACAGATAGTTTCTTTATTTCAAAAATAAAAAGAATTTAATGGGGATATGATGAAGAATTTATTTGGACTAACGTTAGAAGATTTGGAAAAAATAGTCATAGATGAATTTAAGGAACCTAAATTTAGAGCAAAGCAAATTTTTAAATGGCTTTATTCTTCTTATGTGAAAAATATCGATGAAATGACAAATTTATCCTTAAGTTTAAGAGATAAGTTAAAAAGTAAATATTATATTTCTCATTTACAACTTGAAAAGAAATTTGTTGAAAAGGGAAGTAATACAACAAAATTTTTATTAAAAACCGAAGATGATATTTTAATTGAAAGTGTACTTTTAACTTATGAGGCAGGCTCGACTCTTTGTGTTTCTACTCAGGCAGGTTGCAGGATGGGATGTGTTTTTTGTGAGTCAGGTAAATGCGGATTACTTAGGAATCTTACAAAAGGTGAGATTTTAAATGAAATTTATCTTGTAAACGAGATTGAAGATATAAAGGTATCAAATATTGTTTTGATGGGAAGCGGAGAACCTCTCGATAATTATGATGAGGTTATTGGTTTTTTAAAACTTGTAATGGATAAAGATACACTAAATATGTCAAAAAGAAGTATTACTTTATCTACTTGTGGTTTAAAAGATAAGATTTATCTTTTGGCAGATAGCGGATTAGATATTAATCTTGCTTTATCTCTTCATGCTCCTTTTCATGAAATGAGAGAAAGTATGATGCCTGTGGAAAAAGCAAATAATATCGATGATGTTTTACAGGCAACTTTTTATTATAGATTTAAAACCGGAAGAAGAATAACATATGAATATTGCTTAATAGAGGGAAAAAATGATACAATAGAGTGTATCAATAGACTTTATGAATTATTTAAAGATACTGATGGACTTATAAATGTAATAGGGGTAAATGATAATTCCAAAGAAACGGTAAATGACAAATATATTCATATATTTGTAAATAAACTTAGAAAAAAGGGAATAAACGTTACGCTTAGAAGAAGACTAGGAAGCAGTATAAATGCTGCTTGTGGACAGCTTAGAAGCAGATATTTAAATAAAGAGGTATAAAGATGAAATTAGTTGGAACCAGTGATGTTGGTATGCTTAGAGAAATTAATCAAGACAGTTTTTTAATGCTTGAAAATAAAGAAAAAGAAATTATTGCATTTGGCGTTGCTGATGGTCTTGGAGGACATAATGCCGGAGAACTTGCAAGTGCTCTTTGTATGGATATTTTAAGAGAGTATTTTAATATTTCTAATAAATTTTATGAAGAAATGAAAAAGGAAGTAAAAGGCATTATTGAATATGCAAATAAAAGAATCTTGGATTTTGCTAATGAAAACAAAGAAGCAGCAGGTATGGGGACTACTCTTACTTTGTGTATATATCATGAGGGAGAATGTTTTATAGTTCATATTGGCGATTCAAGATGCTATAAAATAAATAAAGATGAAATAAAACAAATTACGGTTGATCATTCTTTGGTTTCACATATGGTTGCAAGCGGAGAAATTACAAAAGAAGAAGCAGAGCATCATCCAAACAGGAACATAATTACAAATGCTCTTGGTACACAAGAAGAGTTCTTTATTGATACTTATGTTGAAAAGTTAAAAAAAGGTGATATTATTCTTATTTGTTCCGATGGTCTAAGCGAACATGTTGAAAATGAAGAAATAAAAGAAATAGTAAATAGTAATGATTTGGATACAGCAAAACATTTACTTGTGGATAAAGCAAATGAAAACGGCGGAAGTGACAATATAACTGTAGTATTGTTTGACGGAGGATTAGAATAATGATGATAGGAAGAGTTTTAAACGACAGATATGAAATAGTTCAATTTGTCGGACAAGGGGGAATGGCTAAGGTTTACTTAGGTTTTGATAAAGTTTTAAACAGAGATGTAGCCATAAAGGTTCTTCAAGAGGAGTTTACGGATAATGAACAATTCCTTAATAAATTTAAAAGAGAAGCCCAAGCTGCAGGAAAATTATCTCATCCTCATATCGTAAATATTTACGATACGGGTATTGATAACAATATTTATTATATTGTTATGGAATATGTTGATGGCGGAACTTTAAAAGATTATATTAACGCAAAAGGAAAACTTAGCTATAGAGAAAGTATCAATTATGCATTGGCTATTGCATCTGCACTTAGTCAGGCACATAAAAATAACATTATTCACAGAGATGTAAAACCTCAAAATATATTACTAACCAGAGCAAAAAGACTTCCAAAAGTTGCTGATTTTGGTATAGCACGTGCCATAACATCATCAACAATGACAATGGTAGATGAAACAATGGGAAGTGTTCATTATCTTTCTCCTGAACAGGCAAGGGGAGGATATCTTGATGCAAGATCAGATTTGTATTCTCTTGGAATTTTATTATATGAAATGGTAACAGGTAAATTGCCTTTCGATTCTGATTCTCCTGTTGCTGTTGCTTTAATGCAAATACAAGAAGATATAGTACCTCTTAGAGATATAGATCCCGAAGCTCCAAAAGGTCTTGAAGTTATTATTCAAAATCTTACTGCCAAATCTCCAAATGACAGATATCAAGATGCTGCAAGTTTAATAGAAGATTTGAAAAAAGTAAGAAGTGATTTTAATGCTCATATAAACAGAATAGGAATGGATGATACATCACCTACAGAGAGAATTCCTATTATCAGAGATGAAGAAATAGAGCAAGTTCCTAAAAGGGTTCCTCTTGAAAATACTGATGACTATGATAAATTAAGAGAAGATGAAGTAGAAAAAGATAAAAAAGATAAGAAAAAGAAAAAGGATAAAGAAGGAAAAGCAAATTGGTTTAAAAAACTTCCTTTAAAAATGAAAATTCTTACAGGAGTTTTAGCTGTTATGCTTATTGCTGGTATAGTATTTGCAGGAACAAGAATTTTTGCAAAGGAAATTACAGTTCCGAGTGTTGTAAATATGACACAGGCTGAAGCTATTGCAACTCTTGAAAAGGCAGGGTTAAAAGTAGATACTCCAAAGATGCAAAGTTCTACGGAAGTTGAAGCAGGTATGGTTATTTCTCAGTCTCCTACCGCAAATACTGTAATAAAATCTTATCAAAAAGTTACTATTGTAGTTTCAAGTGGACCAAAAGATGTTGAAATTCCTAATGTTGTAGGTATGCAGCAAGAAGAAGCCGAAGCTGCCATTACGGCCCTTGAACTTGAAGTCAAAGTTGTAAGTAAATATAATGATGATGTTGAAAAAGGTGAAGTTTATAAACAAGAACCAGCTGCAAAAGAAAGCATAAAGCAAGGCGAAACCGTTACTATTTATGTTAGTAAAGGTGTAAGTAAAGTTACAATGGAAGATTTAAGTGGTTTATCTTTAAGTGAAGCTAAAAGTAAAATCACATCTCTTGGTTTAGTTGTTGGGGATATAGAATATGATACAAGTGAAAAATATGGAAAAGATGTAGTAATCAGTTCTTCACCAAGTCAATATGAAGAAGTAACAAAAGGTTCAAGTGTTGATCTTGTTGTAAGTAAAGGTTTAATTCAAACTAAAACAATGGCAATAGATATCGGTGAATTCTGTAATAGTACAGGTAAAAAAGTTAAGGTTGATATTGTTTATGTAGATCCAGATGGAAATACATCAACAGCTTACAGCGGAACAGTAAAAGATACTGATATTATAAGGGTAACTTTTAAAGGATATGGAGTTGGATATTTTAAAGTATATATTAACGGAAGCGAAAAAGGTAATGGAGGAATAGTTACTTTCTAATATGCTAAAAGGAAAAATTTTAAAAGGAGTAGGCAGTTTTTATACTGTCTACTCTTATAACGATAATAAGGAATATACACTTAAAGCCAGAGGGGTATTTAGAAAACAAAAAATAACTCCGGTTGTTGGAGATGAAGTTTTATTTTCTGCCATGAATACCGAGGACGGAAGCATTGAAAAAATAGAAAAAAGAAGAAACGAACTTATTAGACCAAGTATTTCAAATGTAGATAATATTGTTATTGTGTGTGCATTAAAGCAGCCTGACATAAGTTTTTTTTTATTGGATAAAATGCTTATTAATGCTTATAACGAAAATGTTGAAATATATATTTGTTTTAATAAATGTGATCTTTGTACAAAAGAAGAAATAGAAGAAATAAAAAATATATATAAAAATTCAGGTTTTAATTTAATATTTACAAGTAATATTACAAAGGAAGGCATAGAGGAAATTAAACCGATACTTAAAAATAAAACTACTGTTTTTATGGGAGTATCGGGAGCAGGTAAATCTTCTATGATTAATTCCTTATATGATAATTATAAACTTGAAACATCACATGTCAGCAGGAAAATAAAAAGAGGGAGACATACAACAAGACATAGTGAACTTTTCATGGAAAATGAAAATACATTTGTTGCGGATACTCCCGGATTTTCATCTCTTGAAGTTTTTGATGTAAAAAAGGAAGATTTATATCATTATTATAATGAGTTTATTGAATATATAGATTGTAAATTTCCTAATTGTGTTCATATAAACGAACCTGTGTGTGGCGTTAAGGATGCAGTTAAAGATGGAAAAATCAATATTACAAGATATAATACATATAAACAAATTTTTGAAGAAATTAAATCAAAGGAAAATAAATATTAATGAAATTTTTAATGGTCAGCGGCGGAGAAGTCAGCGATTATAATTTTTTGAAAAATGAAATAGATAAGTTTGCACCTGATTATATAGTTGCAATAGATAAAGGTGCAAATCATCTTAGTAAAATAGGAATAAAAGCAGATGTCTTAATAGGGGATCTCGACAGCATAGATATTAATTTAAAAGAAAAATATAAAGATAAAATTTTAAAACTACCTGTTGAAAAAGATGATACCGATACGGCTGTTGCTCTTGATTATGCTATGGATAATGGAGCAAAAGAAATTAAAATATATGCATCGGTTGGTTCTAGATTTGATCATACATATGCTAATGTCTTATTATTAAAAAGAGCCCTTGATAAAAATATAAAATGTACTTTAATAAACGAACAAAATAAGATTAGTTTACATAATAAAAGTTTTAGTATAAAAGAAATGGTTGGAAGTACAGCATCATTTTTTGCATTTGACAAACCTGTTACTTTAACTTTAAATGGATTTTATTATCCTTTAGATAAATATCTTATGAAAAAATATGATCCTTTAGGAGTAAGCAATAAAGTAACAAGTAATAATGCAGAAGTTATATTTGAAGAAGGAGAGCTTCTTAGTATTATTGCAAGGGATAAATAAGGGAAAAAATAAAAAAATATATAAAAATGTTTAAAAAATATACAAATAGGTTTGCATTTAGTTAAAATCTTTGTTATAATACTATGTACTGTGAATAAGTAAGAAATTATGTTTTAGATATAGGAGGAATATATTATGCCTAAAGAATGTTATGTATGCGGTAAAAAGATTACAAGCGGTAACCAAGTAAGTCACTCAAACATTCATACAAAAAGAACTTGGAAACCTAACTTAAAAAAAGTAAGAATCGTAGAAGATAATACAACAAAAAATGTACAAGTTTGTACAAGATGTTTACGTTCAGGTAAAGTAGAAAGAGCGTAAGTTTAATTTAATATACGATAAATAAAGATAGTTTTTAACTATCTTTTTTTATTACCTTCCTATATTATGAAAATTATCTTTGAACATATGGAAAAAACAATAAATTACACCTGCAATTATTAATGCATACCAAATCCATTTAGGGAAAACTAAAATAAGTAAAATAAATATGATACAGGCAAGAAGACAATCGATAATTAATCTGTCGTTGTGGCAATTCATTTTTACTCCTCCTTTGTTTATACTATATAGTATTAAAGGATTTAAAAATATGTGAATAATTAAATAAAAAAAGCCCTGGTGTAAGGGCTTATATTTTAATAGCTATTTTCTATTTCTTTTATTTTGTCATATAGATAGTCGTTAAGAGGTGTTTCTATATTATGTTTTTTACCTAATTTTTTTATAGTTCCAGCAAAAAGCTCGACTTCTGTTTTTCTTTTTGCTTTTGTATCTTGACGAAGGGATGGTGCATTGTCTGGGCTTAATGTATCCATTAAAGCCATCCAATCATTTATTTCTATATCTGTAAGTTCTATTCCTTCCGCTTTTGCGACCTTTTGAACTTCTTTCATAACATTTATAACCATTTCTCTTGGTTTGCCTTGTTTTTGAATTCCTCCGTATGTTGTTTCATATACTGCAACTACTTGGTTTACAGCATCGTTTAACATAAGTTTGCTCCAAAGGTTATGTAAAATGTTATCAGGTATTTCGTATGGAAGATTTGAATTTATAAACAGTTCCTCTACTTTTTTTACATCTTCTGTTATTATATTGTCTTTGTTTCCATAGCATATTGTTCCAACTTTTGAAAAAGAAACATTGTTATTTTCTTTTTGAGCATCCATTCCGTGTACTTCGCAGTATAAAAGATGTTTTTCTCCGTAATGTTCTTTTATAATATTTTCACTTTCTATTCCATTCATTACAGATAAGAAAATGGTATCATCTTTAACAAAATTTTTAACGGATTTTATAGCTTCATCCATTCCGGTAAATTTAACTGCGAATATTATAAGATCCGCTTTTTGCTCATTTTCTTTATCACATACAAAGTTAAAATTATATTTTTCTCCATTAATAATATAATCCATATTCTTATATTTTTTTACCCTGTCTTCATCAGCGATAAAATATACTTCATCTTTAAGATAATCTTGTAAATATGATGCATACATTAACCCTAAAGCACCTGCACCTATTATAAATACATTTTTTATTTGCATATAATTCACTCCTTATCTTTTATATTTTATCATAAAAGATGGATTTGTCTAAGATATATTAAAACTTTACAAGGTATAAAAACACAGGTATAATTAAATTAATTTAAAGTGACGGAGAAAATATGAAAAAAAGAAATTTTAAAAAGAATTTACCATACATTATACCCATATGTATTTTAGTATTATTTGTTGTATTTAAGCTTTTTACAATGGATATTTCCTTTGGAGAAATAAAATGTAATTTAAGTGATAATCCGAATATTGTAAGTTTATTAAAGGAAGCAAAAAGCAAAGAAAAAACGCTTCAAATAAATGGAGCAATAGGGGATACTTCTTACTGTTATGAATATGAAAGCAGTGATATTACAGGATATGAAAACAGTGACTTAAATTTAAAAAGTTTTGATGAATACAATAATAATTTAAAAGAAACTTTGGGATGTGAAAATATTGTATCATTTGAATACAGTGAAAATATAAAATTAAACGGAACTCCTAAGTTAGTATTTTATAATTTAAAAGAAGGCAATTATTCTTTATTTGAAATAAGAGAAGGTAATATTTATTATTTGAGCGATACAGTTACAAATAAAAATGAAGTATCTTTTGATGTATCCAATACTTCTTACGTTTATGTTTTGGCAAGTGGAGTAGATGATGATACTATTTCAAAATTAAAAAATGATAAACTTGAAATAAAAACTTCTTCAGATGAAGAAAAGACAAAACTTATTGCTGCAACAGAAAAAAAAGGCGAAGAAGAAAATAATCAAAATAAGAAAGAATATTACTTTAATTTAACTATTGAATGTAAGGAAGCAGTAGAAAATATTGATTTAATAAAAGAAGAAAAAAGAAAGTATATTCCATCAAACGGATATATATTTGGACCTAAAAAGGTTGTTTTTTATGAAGGAGAAAATCTCTATGAAGTTCTTTTCAGAGAGTTAAAAAAAGCAGGAATTCCTTTTGATGCGAGTGGGTATAGTGAGTATTCTACGGCATATGTAAAGGGAATAAATAATCTATATGAATTTGACCTTGGGGCATCTTCAGGTTGGGTTTATTATGTAAATGGAAAGCAGCCTAATTATGGTTGTTCTGATTATATTCTAAAAAGTGGTGATGAGGTCGTTTGGAAATATATTAAAGGAAGGTAAAATATGAATAACAGGGGGATGTTTGTAAGTTATAGCTCATATGTAAATATTCTATATTTTATAGGTGTAATGGTTATAAATATGTTTTTTATGCACCCTGTTATTTTATTTATTTCTTTTGTTTCTTCATTAACCTATAGCCTTTATTTAAACGGAATGAAAAGCTTAAAATTTGATTTGTTTGTTTTATTTCCTCTTTTATTATTTATCATTCTTGTAAATCCTTTGGTTAATCATCAAGGCACTACGATACTTTTTTATATAAATAATCAAATGATAACAAAAGAATCAATTTTATATGGAATATTTGCCGGAATGATGATAATAAATATGTTTTTGTATTTTTCATCTTTTAACAAAATTATGACAGGGGATAAAATAATGTCTGTCTTAAAGTTTGTTTCAAGAAAGTTATCTTTAATTTTTGTAATGACTTTAAGATTTGTTCCAAGATACAAAAACGAATTTAATAAAATTAAGGTGTCTCAACAGTGTTTAAATGAAGGGCTTAATGATGGTAATTTCTTTGACAGAATAAGACATGGTTCAAATATGATGTCTTCTCTTGTTACTTTTGCCCTTGAGGATGGAATTGATACTGCAGATACGATGATTGCAAGGGGATATGGACTAAAAAATAAAAGTAATTATAAAAGGGAAAAATTTACAAGTGATGATAAAGTATTTTTTACATTGATGATAATACTTTTTTTGATTGTAACAATTGGAATTATTAGAGGACAGTTTTATATTAACTTTTTCCCTGATTTTATTTTTACGGAATTATCTATACATAATGCTTTATATTTTGTAAGTTATTTTATTTTTGCAATGGTTCCTATGATAATTGAAATAAAGGAGGCTTTGGTTTGGAATTTATCAAAATAGATAATCTTAGTTTTTCTTATCCACATAAAAAGAATGTTTTAAAAAATATCTCTTTTAACATTGATAAGGGGGATTTTGTTTTGCTGTTTGGTAAATCAGGAAGCGGAAAGTCTACTTTATTAAAACATTTAAGCATAAGCCTTGCTCCTTACGGAGAGAAAAAAGGAAAAATATATTATAAGGGAATTGAAAGTGAGAATATTTCTTTAAAGGAAAGATGTGAAAAAATAGGGTATGTAATGCAGAATATTGATGCACAAATTGTAACCGATAAAGTATGGCATGAACTGGCTTTTACACTTGAAAACTTAGGATATGATAATGCAAAAATGCACAGCAGAATGGCAGAGATAACAAGTTTCTTTTCTATGTCATCTTGGCTTGATAAAGATACTTCGTCTCTTTCCGGAGGAGAAAAACAAAAATTAAATTTAGCTGTTAGTATGCTTACTTTTCCAGATGTTCTTCTTTTAGATGAACCTACTTCTCAACTTGACCCTGTAATGAGAGATGAGTTTATAAGGCTTTTGAAGAGAATAAATGAAGACTACGGTACGACAATTATTATAACGGAACACTCCTTTGAAGGTATTATTGAAAATGTGGATAAATGTGTACTTATTGATAATGGAAGATTCGTATTTAACTCAGATAAGCTATCCTTAACTGATGAAATAATAGAAAATAAAAAGCAATATTATGAATTTCTTCCAGCTGTTACAAAATTTGGACATGAGATTTTAAATAAAAATAATATTTTAACGGTAAATGAAGCAAAGAAGAATTTAATAAAATCAAATATTAATTTAAAAGAAAAGATTGGAAAAATAAAACATAGAAGCAAAGAAAGCATAATTGAAGTTAAAAACGTTTCTTTTAAATATAGTAAACTTGAAAGAAATATTTTAAAAGATGTATCTTTAAAAATATATAAAGGGGATTTTTTATCTATTATAGGTCCAAATGGTGTTGGTAAAAGTACATTTTTAAATTTGCTTATTGGTTCTTTGAAGCCAAATAAAGGGAAAATTATTAAAAATGGAAAAATAGCGATGCTTCCGCAAAATCCCGTAAGTCTTTTTATTAAATCAAAAGTAAAAGATGATTTATATGATATTGATGAAAATTATATGGAGCTTGTAGATGAGTTTGATGTTTCTTCATTAATCGAATCTCATCCTTATGATTTATCCGGAGGAGAGATTGAACTAATGGCTCTTATTAAGGTGCTTTTGGTTAATCCGGATATAATCATTTTAGATGAACCAACAAAGGGAATGGATGTAATATATAAACAAAAGCTTGGTGGGTTTCTTAATAAGCTTAATGAAAAAGGTATTACGATAGTTATAATAAGCCATGATTTAGAGTTTATTGGAAAATATATTCCGTACTGCTCTATTATGTTTGATATGGATATTATGCCTTTTAAAGAAACCAGAGAGGTTTTTGGGGAAAGTTATTTTTATACTACCGATATAAATAGAATTACAAAGGATAATTTAAAAAATATAATAAATTTACATGAGGTTTTTATAGATGAAAACAAAACAGTATAAATCTTTTATAATTTCCTTTGTTGTACTTTTTATATTGGTTCCTATAATTATTTTTATATCTCAAAGTAACAATTCAAATTACCTTTTACCAAGTTTTATGATAATTTTTGTTTCCTTTTTACCTTTTGTGTATATTTTTGAAAATAAAAAGATAAGAGTGAGGGAAATTGTATTAATATCAAGCATGTCTGCAATTGCAGTACTTGGGAGAATTGTATTTTTCTTTGTTCCTCAAATAAAAGTCACTTCAGCAATTATAATTGTTTCAGCGGCTACTCTTGGGAGTGAAGCAGGATTTTTTATTGGCGTTGTTTCTGCCTTTGTTTCAAATTTCTTTTTTGGACAAGGAAGTTATACAATATGGCAGATGTTTGCTTTTGGTATGGTTGGTTTTTTAAGCGGAATAATTTTTAAGTCTGAAAGGATAAAAAACAATAGAATTTTAGTTTGTATAATAGGTTTTATTTTAACATTTTTAGTTTATGGAGGTGTTGTGAATTTTCATTCACTTGTTTTATATACTTCTAAAATTAACTTTGAAAGTTTTAAGGCGGTATACCTATTATCACTTCCTTTTGACTTTATTCATGCTTTATCAACAAGTGTGTTTTTATGGTTTATACAAAGACCTTTTTTTGAAAAAATTGATAGAATAAAAGAAAAATATGGTATCATATATCATAGATAGAATAAAGTTTTTTGTTTATATAACTTATTAAATGTTAAGGGAAGCAGGTTGGAATCCTGCACAGTCTGTGCTGCTGTATTAGTGTAGTAAATATCAATATGCCACTTAAAGGGAAGGCGGTATTTACGTTGAAACTTAAGTCAGAAGACCTATTTAATAAGACCTATAAACTCTACACAGGAAATAGAGTATGGTAAAAAATTATATGGTATTTTTTACTGCTCTAAGCCTGAAAAAAGGCTTATTTTTATTTAAAATTAGAGGAGGAAAAATATGAAACAATTAAGAAAAAGAATTATTTTTGCACTACTTTCTTTATTGATGGTTCTATCTTTTAGTATGCCTGCTTTTGCATCTAATGCACAAGAAACTTTAACAACTTCACAAAAAGCATTAAATGCCATAAATTCTGCAGCAACTTTTAGACTTTCAACTCTTGAAAATCCATCAACAGGAAACAATAACGAAGGAGATTGGTTTATCTTTGCACTTCAAAGAGGTGATGTAGAAATGGCAAACAAAGAAGAATATACAAATAAGTATATTTCTAATGTAAAAAGCAATATTTCATCTCTTCAATATCCGTCAGATTACGCAAGAGTGATAATAACTCTTACATCTCTTGGTGTTGATTGCAGCAAAGAATTTGAAGGGGTAAATTTACTTGAAAAAATGCTTGCAGATAAAGCAAGTTTTGAAGGTACATTTGCTTCAAATGCAATATATGCTCTTATTGCCCTAAATTGTAATGACTATGATATTCCAAGCACATGCGATATTACACAAGATGATTTGGTATCTGCTTTACTTTCTTATAAAGATGAAAAAACAAATCTTTTCTATTTTAGTACAGATAAAACATATGGAACGGATTTAGATACAACATTTATGGCAAATCAAGCTTTAAGTTTATGTAATGTAAGTGATGATAATTTAAAAACACAAATTCAAAATGCAAAAACAGCTTGTATTGAAACAATAAAATCTTCACAAAGCGCAAGCGGAGCAATTAGTTCTTATGGAATGGATAATGCTTGTACAACAGCTCAAGCAATTGTTGCATTAACACAAATGGGAGAAGATGTTAACAGTTATCAAAAAGACGGTAAAACATTAGTAGACGGCCTTCTTTCTATGCAAGATAGCAATACAAATGGTTTTATAGGATATACAGGTAAGGCGGATATTCAAACGACTGATCAAAGTTTATATGCGTTAGTTGCTTATTCAAGAAGTGAACAAGGCTTAAATACTTTATTTGATATGAACAGTACAGATACATTATCTTTCGATCCTGATTCATTCTCTGCTAAAGTAGATAAATTCTTTGATAATATAAAAGGATTTTTCCAAAGATTATTTTAATATTTAAATAAGAAAACAGAAGTTTTAAGGCTTCTGTTTTTCTTTGAAAATTTTACAAAAAAATAATTGAAAAAATTTTAATATAGATAAAATAATACTTGTATATATAAAAAAATTGTATTATAATATGTGAAAGTTTTGAAATTTCAGACATTTTAAAGCTAAAGGTGTTAAAACATAAAATATCTAATAATAATTAAATATTTTATGTCTTAATTTGCCTTAATATATAAAATATTTAATTTGGAGGAACAAAATGGATTATATTAATAAAGTTTTAGAACAAGTAAAAGCTAAAAATCCAAACGAACCGGAATTTAATCAAGCTGTTATGGAGGTACTTGAAAGTTTAAGACCTGTTATTGAAGCTCATCCTGAATATGAAGATATGGGTATTCTTGAAAGAATGACAGAACCTGAAAGAGCAATTATGTTTAAGGTTCCATGGGTTGATGATAATGGTAAAGTACAAGTAAATAGAGGTTTTAGAGTACAATTTAATGGTGCTATCGGACCTTACAAAGGTGGTTTAAGATTCCATCCAAGTGTTAACTTAAGTGTAATTAAATTCTTAGGTTTTGAACAAGTATTCAAAAACTCACTTACAACACTTCCTATAGGTGGTGGTAAAGGTGGTTCTGATTTTGATCCTCAAGGAAAATCAGATGCTGAAATTATGAGATTTTGTCAAAGTTTCATGAGTGAATTATATCGTCATATCGGACCAGATGTTGACGTTCCTGCAGGGGATATTGGTGTAGGCGGAAGAGAAATCGGATACTTATACGGACAATACAGAAGAATCAGAGGCGCTTTTGAAAACGGAGTGCTTACAGGTAAAGGAATTCCTTATGGCGGAAGTTTAATCAGACCTGAAGCAACAGGTTATGGTGCAATGTACTATGCTGAAGAAGTATTAAAAGTTTTAAATGATTCTTTTGAAGGAAAAACTTTAATCGTAAGTGGTTATGGTAACGTTGCTTGGGGTGTATGTAAAAAAGCTAAAGAATTAGGAGCAAAAGTTGTTTCTATTTCAGGTAGAGATGGATATGTATATGATAAAGACGGAATCAATACAGATGAAAAAATTGATTTCTTACTTCAAATCAGAGAACGTAACGATGTTAAATTAAAAGATTATGCTGAAAAATTTGGTGCTGAATTCCATGCAAAAGAAAAACCATGGGGACTTAAAGGTGATATAGCTATCCCATGTGCAACTCAAAATGAAATCGGTATTGAAGAAGCTAAACAATTAAAAGCAAACGGAGTAAAACTTGTTGTTGAAGGTGCAAACATGCCAACTACTCCAGAAGCAATGGAATATTTTAAAGAAAATGACGTAATTTTAGGACCTGCAAAAGCAGCAAATGCCG
This sequence comes from Anaerofustis stercorihominis, assembly GCF_005844425.1. GTDB lineage: Bacteria > Bacillota > Clostridia > Eubacteriales > Anaerofustaceae > Anaerofustis > Anaerofustis butyriciformans. The sequence continues at coordinate 31,925 of NZ_SPHL01000015.1, forward strand.
GTGGTGTTGCAGTATCAGCTTTAGAAATGGCTCAAAACTCAATGAGATATTCATGGAGTGCAGAAGAAGTAGATGCAAAATTAAAATCTATTATGCAAAGCATTCATGAAAACAGTAAAAATGCAAGTGAAAAATATGGACTTGGCTATGATTTAGTAGCAGGTGCAAACATTGCAGGATTTGAAAAAGTTGTAGAAGCTATGATTGCTCAAGGTATCTATTAATTAAATTATTTAATTATAAATGATATATCATCTATTTAAACTTTAAAGGACCTTTAAAGGTCCTTTTTAATTTTGTATAAAAATAAATTTTATGTAATTTTAAATTAAATTTTTTATAAAATTAATATTAAATTTTAAAGATATAAAAATATGTAAGAGAATATTTATTGACAAAAAAATTTTTAAAGAATATAATGAAATAATTAAGAAAACGAAAAGGTGGTGAAGAAAATGGATGCAGGAAGTAGTATTGGCATTGAATCCGGGGGGCGTATGAAATCGGTATTAAATGTACTGCTTTTTTTGTGCGTTCATTTTCTACCAACATTATAAGCTCTCGTTTGATGTTTTGTATCCAATTTTTACAAAATGAACAAAGGAGAATTAATTTTAGCGTATTTAGAAAATCGTGATTTTAGAAGTATAAAAAATACGATAAAAGACATGAATTTTGCGGATATTGCTCTTCTTTTTGATGAAATATCTTTAGAGGATATACCGCTTATTTTTCGTGTTTTACCAAAAGATACGGCAAGTGATGTTTTTGTTGAACTTGATAATGAAAAAAAAGAATATTTAATAAGAAGTTTTACGGATGAAGAATTAAAAGAAGTTTTAGATTTAATGTTTGTTGACGATACTGTAGATATTATAGAAGAAATGCCGGCAAATGTTGCAAAAAGAATTTTAAAACATACTAAATCCGATACAAGAAAATTAGTTAATGAGATTTTAAAATATCCTGAAGATAGTGCCGGAAGCATTATGACAACTGAGTTTGTTTCTCTTAGAAAAGATATGGATGTTTATGAAGCTTTTTTAAAGATTAAGGCGACCGGTGTTGATAAGGAGACTATATATACTTGTTATGTAACAGATAATACAAAAAAGCTTATAGGTATTGTTTCCACTAAAGATTTACTTCTATCCGACATGGAAGAAAAAATAGAAGATATAATGGAAACAAATATAATATATGTAAATACCGTGGATGATAGAGAAGAAGTTGTAAAAGTATTCGATAAATATGACTTTTTGGCAGTTCCGGTAGTTGATAATGAAAGAAGACTTATAGGTATTGTAACAGTTGATGATGCTATTGATGTAATCGTACAGGAAGATACAGAAGACTTTCAAAAAATGGCTGCTATGGCTCCAAATGAAGATACTTATTTTAAAACTTCTGTCTTTACACATGCAAAAAAGAGATTTGGATGGCTATTATTTTTGATGCTATCTGCAACTTTTACTCAAACTATAATAACCCATTATGAAGCCGCTTTTGCAACTATACCTCTTCTTGCTGCGTTTATTCCTATGATAAGTGATACAGGCGGAAATTGTGGTTCTCAAAGCGCTACAATGATAATAAGAGGTATGTCTTTAGATGAAATAAGACCAAGAGATATTTTAAAAGTAATATTAAAGGAAAGTGAAATATCTTTAATGGTCGGTATTGTCTTAAGTGTTGTAAATGGAATAAGAATAATTATTACATATCATAGTTTTGTTTTGGCATTGGTTCTTGGACTAACTTTAATGTGTACTGTATTTATGTCGAAACTTTTAGGCGGTATTCTGCCAATGATAGCAAAACAGGTTCATTTAGACCCTGCTGTTATGGCATCTCCGCTTATTACAACCATAGTTGATGCATGTTCTTTGATAATATATTTTAATATAGCAATGCATATACTAAAAATTTAAAGGAGAGTTATATGGAAGAGAAAATATTAGAATTACTTAAACAAAGAAATTTTTTTGAGTTAAAAAAATTATTGGAAACATTGAATCCAGCCGATATAGCTTCTCTTTTTGATGAAATATCCACAGAAGATGTATTGCTTGTTTTTAGATTATTACCAAAAGAAACAGCTGCGGATACTTTTGTTGAATTGGATAATGATAATCAAGAATATCTTATAAAAGCATTTAGTGACGAAGAACTTAAAGAAGTATTAGACTTATTATTTGTGGACGATACTGCGGATTTGGTTGAAGAAATGCCTGCAAACGTAGCAAAGAGAGTACTTAAACATACAGATATTGCTACAAGAAAAATGATTAATGAGATACTTAAATATCCTGAAGATAGTGCCGGAAGCATTATGACAACTGAGTTTGTGTCTTTAAAAAAAGATATGACTGTTTTAGATGCTTTAAATAAAATAAAAGCAACAGGGGTAGATAAGGAAACGATATATACCTGTTATGTAACAGATAATACAAAAAAACTAATTGGTTTGGTTTCCACAAAAGATATTTTATTATCCGATATGGATAAATATATTGAAGATATAATGGAAACGAACATAATCTATACTCATACTCTTGCAGACCAAGAAGATGTAGTTAAAATGTTTGATAAGTATGACTTACTTGCAATTCCTGTTGTTGATAAAGAAGACAGGCTTATCGGTATTATCACGGTTGATGATGCTATCGACGTAATCAGAGAAGAAAATACCGAAGACTTTGAAAAAATGGCAGCTATGATGCCAAGTGAAGAAAGTTATTTTAAGACTTCTGCATTTAAACATGCAAAAAACAGGATAATGTGGCTTTTATTTTTGATGTTATCAGCAACAATGACTCAAGCTGTTATAACTCACTATGAGGCTGCTTTTGCAACTGTTCCTTTACTTGTAGCTTTTATTCCAATGATTACAGGAACAGGAGGAAACTGCGGTTCTCAAAGTTCTACAATGATAATCCGTGGGCTTGCTTTGGATGAAATAGAACCTAAAGATATATTTAAAGCTATGTTAAAAGAAGGAGAAATAGGTCTTTTGGTAGGTGTTGCTCTTGCTGTAGTAAACGGAATAAGAATAATGATTTTTTATCATGATTCCGTATTGGCTTTAGTGCTTGGAATAACACTTGTTGCAACCATTATTATGGCAAAATTAATGGGGTGTGTTCTTCCTATATGTGCAAAGAAATTAAAACTTGACCCTGCTATTATGGCTTCACCATTAATTACGACTCTTGTTGACACTTGTTCTATTTTAATTTATTTTAACGTTGCACTTCAAATTATGAATTTATAAAATAACCGGATAATCCGGTTATTTTTTTAATGCTTTTTTATACATATATTTTAATTCTTTTGTGATATTATCTTTTTTCCCATAATATTTTTCTCTTTCTTTTAAAGCTATATAAATGCTTAAGCTTTCGTAATATTTTTCGTTGATCTTTAACACTTGGTGCATAGATGTTATTTTTTCATTAAAATGACAATGATGGTTTTTTCTTTGTAAATCATAATAATTTCTTATATGGTTTGTAATGTTATATTTAAAGTGTTTAAAAATGTTTGTATTATATTTGTCTAGATTTTTTTTATTTGTTATTTCCCTTATTCCATTGTTTAGATAATTAAAAAAAAATTCTTTTTCTATTGATTTATTACAAAGAAGTTGTGCGTTTATCTTTATTTCTTTTATGTTCATTTTCTGTCTCCTTTAAGATAAATATACCATGTTTTAAAGAAGAAAAATTAACGACTAATTGTAAGTTTTTTATTATTAAATTAAGATTAAATTAAAGTATATTTGTTAAAAATAAAAAAATAATGTGATAAAATATAAAATAAAACTTTTATGGAGTGTAGACATGAAATTTGATATAAATAAAGAATATGCTCTTGCTTTAAGCGGAGGTGGAGTAAGGGGTGCATACCAAATAGGAGTATGGCGTGCTTTAATTGAAGAAGGAATAAAAATAAAAGCCGTTTGCGGAACCAGTATTGGTGCTATAAACGGAGCATTGATTGCACAAGATGATTTTGATATGGCTTTGAAACTTTGGAGTGAACTTACTCCTGATATTGTTTATAACAAAGAAAGTAATGTAATAGACAGAATCAGGGATATTTCAAAGCTTGAAACTCTTTTAAAAGATAATCTTGATGAAGAGAAAATTAGAAACAGTGATATTGATTTTGGACTTGTAACTTTTAATTTAACAACAAAAGAACCGGTTATAATTTTTAAAGATGAAATACCAGAAGGTAAAATGGCGGATTATATTTTGGCAAGTGCAAATTATCCTGTTTTTTATCGTAAAGAAATTGATGAAGAAATTTACGTTGACGGAGGAATATATGATAATCTTCCTAGAAAACCTCTTGCGGATAAAGGATATAAAGATATTATAGAAGTTGATATTAATCCTCCTTTAAGTGATATAACAAAGAAAAATGTATGTGATGATGTAAATATTTATAATATTACCAGTAAGCATAGTCTTCACGGACAATTTATATTTAACCAAAAACAATTAAATGATAATTTAAGTAAAGGCTATCTTGATGTAAAACTATATAACGATGAGTTTTTATCTTCACATTTTTATGTTAAAAAACCAACAAATAATTATGACATATCTTTGAAACCAAAGGATATAGCAAGGCTTATTTTAGATGATAGATTTATCGGTATATTTTTAAATAATAAAATAGTTAGAAACTGCATAATATACATTAATGATTATTATAAGTCAAAGAATGGTTATGACGATGGAGATTTATCCATTAGAGATGAAAGGTTCTTTATGGCTGCAATGGAAATAACAGCAGAGGTTTTAGATGTTGAACCAATAATGCTTTATTCATATGAAGAGTTTAGAGTCTGTGTTGTAAGAGAAATATATAAATTGATTTCTAAAGAAGAAGTAATAACTGATTTAATTAAAAATGGACCTTTTAATTCTAAAAATGATTTAAAAGATTATTTTGATAAGAAAACTATCTTGGCATTACTTATCTTTTTAAGCTATAAAAATCAAACTTTGGAAAAAATCATATATAAAATTTCACCTAAAATATTGATATCATTTATTACATCTTTTATTGTTATGAACAGACTAAATTTTGATTTAGTTATAGAAGATTAGTCAATTATCAACAAATAAACACTGCATAATTAAGGGAAAAACGTGAATTTTACTAAAAGTTATCCACATACAAACAAGTTATCCACAGTTTTCCACAATAAAACATATAATTTTAAAAGAAAATGTTTTAATAAGAATTTTATTACATTTTAAAAATTATGTGAAATATTTGTGTAATATGACTATATATTTGTCATTTTGTTTAAAGAAATAAAAAAAACTTCAAATTTTTGTTAAATTGTATTATAATTATTAAGATATTTTGTTTAAGGAGTAAGTAACGTGGGGGATGTAAAAACAAATTTTATAACCAATGAAATAGATAAAGATATAGAAAACGGAGTTTATGCAAAAGACGAAATTTATACACGTTTTCCGCCTGAGCCTAACGGATTTTTGCATATTGGTCATGCAAAAGCAATATGTATAAATTTCCTAACAGCAAAGAAATACAACGGTAAGACAAATCTTCGTTTTGATGATACAAATCCTGCAAAGGAAGATACTTTATATGTTAATGCAATAAAGGAAGATATAAGCTGGCTTGGTTTTGAGTGGGCAAAAGAACTTCATGCATCTAATTATTTTGATAAGATGTATGATTACGCCGTTGAACTTATTAAAAAAGGGCTTGCTTATGTTGATGATCAAAGTTATGAAGAAATGAAAAAGAACAGGGGAAATTTAAATACTCCCGGAGTTGATTCACCATATAGAAACAGAAGTATAGACGAAAACTTAAAGCTTTTTGAGGAAATGAAAGAAGGAAAATATGAAACAGGTTCAAAAGTTTTAAGAGCAAAAATAGATATGGCAAGTCCAAATATGAACATGAGGGATCCTGCTTTATATAGAGTTGTTCATGAAGAGCATCATAATACTAAAGGTAAGTGGTGCGTTTATCCTATGTATGACTTTGCCCATCCTATTGAAGATGCAATTGAAGGAATAACACATTCTTTATGTTCTCTTGAATTTGAAGACCATAGACCGCTATATGACTGGGTACTTGATAATCTTGATGATTACAAAGAAAAAAGACCAAGACAGATTGAATTTGCAAGACTTAATTTAACAAATCAAGTTATGAGTAAAAGATATCTTAGACAGCTTGTTGATGAAGGATATGTTGATGGATGGGATGATCCAAGAATGCCTACGATTTCAGGTTTTAGAAGAAGAGGGGTAACACCTGAAGCTATAGTTAATTTCTGTGAGGAAATTGGTGTCAGCAAGTCTAACTCAACTGTAGACAGCGGAATGTTAGAACATTTTATAAGAGATGATTTAAAACTTAAAGCTGACAGAGTAAATGCTGTTTTAAATCCTTTAAAACTTACAATTACAAATTATCCTGAAGGCGAAATTGAAATGCTTGAAATGGAAAATAATCAAGATATAGAAAATGGAGAAAAAAGAGAAGTTCCTTTTGGCAGAGAGCTTTATATTGAAAGAGAAGACTTTATGGAAAATCCTCCTAAAAAATATTTTAGATTATTCCCAGGTAATGAAGTAAGACTTAGAGGAGCATATTTTGTAAAATGCAATGAAGTTGTTAAAGACGAAAATGGAGAAGTTGTTGAAATAAAATGTACTTATGACCCTGAAACAAAATCAGGAAGTGGATTTACAGGAAGGAAAGTAAAAGGTACGATTCACTGGGTAGAAAGAAGCACAGCGATTAAAGCAAAAGCAAGGTTACTTGAACCTTTATTCAATACAGAAGTTTCAAGTGATAATTTCCTCGATATGGTAAATAAAGATTCGCTAAACGAAAAAGAAATTTATGTTGAACCATTCCTTAAAAATGCAAAAGCAGGGGATAGATTCCAATTCGTGAGAAATGGATATTTTAGTGTAGATCCTAAATTATCTAAAGATGAATTAGTGTTTAACAGAATAGTATCTCTAAAATCAAGCTGGAGACCACCTAAAAAATAAAAAGAGCCTTTAGGCTCTTTTTTTATGCTGCACCGCTTCCGAAAAGTACCTGCTCCATTTTTCTTATTGCTGCGGTTTTTATTCTTGAAGTATATTCTCTTGTAAGTTGTATTTCTCTTGATATTTGAAGCATATTTTTATTATTTATAAAAAACTCGGTTATAATTTTTCTTTCAAGATTTGTTAAGCAGTCCATTGCTTTATTAATTTTTTCTACTTTGTCTTCAATTTCTTTTTCTTCTCTAAGTTCTAAAATTTTATTATAGATAATATATTCTTTTAAAAGATGTTCTGTCTTTTTATAATTTTTGCTCTTCATTTTTTTACTCCTTAATTTTCAATTCTTCTTTATTTTCAGTTTTTTCTTTGTTTAATATGAATTATATTCATATTTTAATATGTATAACAATGAATGTCAATATTTTTATGAATAATATTCAATATTAATCAAAAATATCTTTACAATATGAATGAAATTCAATATAATATAAATATATTTTAAATATTAATAACAAAAATGACAATAAACGGAGAAATAAAAATGTTTGGTGAAAAACTTAGAGCGTTAAGGAAAAAAAATAATATGACTCAGGTTGATTTGGCAAAGGCACTTGACCTTGATAAATCTTCCATTGCAAAGTATGAGAGTGCGGGGATAATACCTTCAGTTGACACTTTACAAAAAATTGCTTCTTTGTTTAAAGTTTCCATAGATTATCTATTAAATGCACAGCTATATGATATAAACAATATAGTGAATGTTGAGATAATAGGAACTGTTGTTGCAGGAAGAGACGGTATAGCAACTTATGAATTTCTTGGTGTTTCTCAGGCTATAAACATAAATGACAAAGAAGAATATAAATATCTTAAGGTAAGAGGGGAGAGTATGTCTCCTCAAATTATGGAAGGAGATTTGGCTCTTGTAAGGCTTCAATCTGATGTGGACAGTGGAGACCTTGCTGTTGTAATAATCGACGGTGAAGAAGGCGTAATAAAAAAAGTGCAAAAGACGGAAAACTCTATTTCTCTTATTTCTTTTAATCCAATGTATGAAACAAGAGTCTTTGTAGGAAAAGATATGGAAAAAATTATGATATTTGGTAAAGTCGTTAAAGTTGAAAGATGTTATTAACATGTGGTTAATAAAAATTTGATTTGGTTAAATTTCATTCAATAGTATTTCTTTAATATTTTATGTAAAATATTATTAAGAAAATGTTTTAGAGGTATTAATTAAATGAAAATAGGAAATATTATCAAAGAAAAAAGAATTGAAAAAGGACTTACTCAGGAAAAAGTTGCAAAGTATTTAAATGTTAGTGCTCCTGCCGTAAACAAATGGGAGAAAGGATACACTTACCCTGATATAACCCTTATACCACCTCTTGCCAGACTTTTAGGTACAGATGCAAATACTCTGCTTTCTTTTAAGGACGATTTAAGTAAAAATGAAATAGCTTTTATCTTAAATGACATAACATCAAAAATGGAGAATGAGTCTTTTGTTGATGCTTATAATACTGCAATGGAAAGAATAAAAGAATATCCAAACAGTGAGGAATTGATATTTTATTCTGCGTTGGTTTTATCAGGTGGTATAGAGCTTTATTATACTTCAAATAAGGATTATTATAAAGAAGAGCTTGATAATCTTTTTAAAAGGGTAATAGATGGGGATAATGACGAAATAAGAGAACAAGCATTAAAAATAGTTTGCTCAAAATATATACAAAATAATGAGTTTAATAAAGCTGAAGAAATTATTTTGAAGTTAGATGATAAAAGTTTTGATAATAAAATGTTAAAAAATTCTTTTTATCTTAAAAAAGGAGAGTTTGATAAATCTTTAAAACTGCTTCAAGAAGAACTGTTTATAAAAATTACCGAAATACAAAATTTATTACTTTATATGATAAATAATATGCTTGAAACAAATAATGTTGAAGATAGTGAATATATAGCTGGGAAGATGGAAGAAGTTGCAGATGTTTTTAGTATGTGGGAATATAATAAATACATAGGCAAATGGCAGATTTTTGTGCATGAACAAAATGTAGATAAAACTATTGAGTTTATGGAAAAGCTTATATCCGCTATGAAATTTGAATTAAAACATGACAGTATTTTATTTTCAAAAATTAACTATAAAAATAATATGGATATATCCAAACAATTATTAAGAGGTCTTATTCAAGAAGTTAAAACCTCTGAAGAATTAAGTTATCTAAATAAAAGCGAAAAGTTTTGGAATTTTATAGAAAAGTATTATAATGATATAAAGAAATAAAAGGAGATAAATATCATGAAAGACGAAAGACCTTGCAGTAACCAATATAAGGACGAATGCCCTTGTACATACCCTTGTGATAACCACGGAAGATGTTGCGATTGTGTTGCTCATCACAGAGAATGCGGAGGAATTGTAGCTTGTTTGAAACAAAATAAATAACACACTTTGGGGTGTGTTATTTTTTTACTCAATTTGTTCAGGTACTAAAATCAAATGCAAACATTGGTAACTCGTTTAGTGTTTTACAATAACTCAATTTGTTCAGGTACTAAAATATCTGTTCATATTTGTATCAAATGTGCATTGTTTTACAATAACTCAATTTGTTCAGGTACTAAAATGATATGTATAACAAGGAGGAGTAATAATGTGTTTTACAATAACTCAATTTGTTCAGGTACTAAAATACCGTTCCTGTTGCCTCAATCCTTAATTTTGTTTTACAATAACTCAATTTGTTCAGGTACTAAAATTTATTTGGCATTATTAATTTAGCTACTTCAGTTTTACAATAACTCAATTTGTTCAGGTACTAAAATAAATTGTGCATTTGAGAATTATGATGATGAGTTTTACAATAACTCAATTTGTTCAGGTACTAAAATTTTATCAGGAATGTCCGAAGCAAAACTTTTGTTTTACAATAACTCAATTTGTTCAGGTACTAAAATAAACTGTTGAGCAAGCAATAGACGGAACTTGTTTTACAATAACTCAATTTGTTCAGGTACTAAAATGATAAATGATTTGCATTTATAATGTATTTAGTTTTACAATAACTCAATTTGTTCAGGTACTAAAATTTGTTCTAATGAATTATCTATATTATTTTGGTTTTACAATAACTCAATTTGTTCAGGTACTAAAATACTTGATGAGAATTATTTTAATATAGCAGAGTTTTACAATAACTCAATTTGTTCAGGTACTAAAATAAATATCGGGAATAAGTTAGGTTTAGAATTGTTTTACAATAACTCAATTTGTTCAGGTACTAAAATACATAGTAAAAAAAATGTGCAAGGAAAATAAGTTTTACAATAACTCAATTTGTTCAGGTACTAAAATCGTTGAAGCGTATTTAGTTCTAGGTATGGCGTTTTACAATAACTCAATTTGTTCAGGTACTAAAATAATCAAATATTGGGTCTCTTTCTTCTTTTTGTTTTACAATAACTCAATTTGTTCAGGTACTAAAATATATAATTTTCAATTTACTTTTCATCTTTTGTTTTACAATAACTCAATTTGTTCAGGTACTAAAATTTAACCGAGGATAAAGATGAACAATATATTGTTTTACAATAACTCAATTTGTTCAGGTACTAAAATTAGGCTCACAAGAAAAAGCGGTTGAAAGGGGTTTTACAATAACTCAATTTGTTCAGGTACTAAAATATTACTCAACCTCGTTATTTTTCTCATATTGTTTTACAATAACTCAATTTGTTCAGGTACTAAAATGGGAAACTTTGTATTTTTATTAAATCTTTAGTTTTACAATAACTCAATTTGTTCAGGTACTAAAATAATAATAGATAAAGACGGAACTATTATAGGTTTTACAATAACTCAATTTGTTCAGGTACTAAAATTAGCTTCCTCTGTTAAACAAACCTACATTTGTTTTACAATAACTCAATTTGTTCAGGTACTAAAATAGTGCTAATAAATTTTTAATTATAGCTTCAGTTTTACAATAACTCAATTTGTTCAGGTACTAAAATCTACAATTCCGGTAAACGAGTTTTTGGAAAGTTTTACAATAACTCAATTTGTTCAGGTACTAAAATAGGCATAATCACCTTATTGAAAATAAAAAAGTTTTACAATAACTCAATTTGTTCAGGTACTAAAATTAAAGGAGAACAATAATGAAGATATCTTATGTTTTACAATAACTCAATTTGTTCAGGTACTAAAATGTCAAATTGCAGAATTTATAAAAATTTTCATAAATTTATAAATTCTCATATTCATAAAAGCACCCTCCTTTTACAATAACTCATATATATTATACCATAATTTATGATAAAAGGAAATTGTTTTCTAGGGTATTTAATGTTTCTAAATGCTTTGAATGAATAAACAGATTATCATTAAATATTTTTAATATAACATCACTTTTTATATTATAAATTTCTTCTTTTCCTATTTTATTTATTATCAATTTTAAGATTGTTATTAA
>NZ_SPHL01000016.1 GCF_005844425.1 Anaerofustis stercorihominis
ATATAATCTTTTATATTATTTAAACCAATTTTAAATGAATTTGAAAACAAATTATTTAAAAGACGGTTATCATCTTTCGCTGAAATTGCATAACTACTTAAAGGAATTATATTTAAAAATGAAAAAATAATGCCTAATATAAAAATAAAAAGGAACATTTTAGGTATCATTGATGCAAGAACATTGTATAACATGTTATCAGATACATATGGATAAGCATACATTAATGAATAAATATCCCCTGCTAGAAATAGCATAGCAAAAATAACATATAATATAACACAAGCTAATACAAAAATAAGCTCTATTAATGCAGGAATTAAACATTCTTTAAACCTTGTAAAATATAAGAAAAGATTTGTAATGTTAAATTCTTTTCCATCATCCAATTCAAAAATAAGCCTAAATAAACCTATTGTAAATGCTGCAGAAACATATAAATTTATAATAGAAATTACAATACTTAAAATAAAAGACTCGTCTGCAATGAACCCACCTATGACAGAAAATGCTAATTGAACCAAATAAACAAGGAAAAATGAACCTATAATATACCAGAATTTTCCTTTAAGTAATTCCTTGGCTCTATCTCTAATTACTGCACGATTAATAAAATTATCCATATATATCCCCTTTAATAAATAATATTATTTAAAAAATAAAACCCAAACTGCTAGAGCTGCAACAACCAATCCCTCAACAATAACCAAAGCTTTTTTTGCGTTCATAATAATCCTCCAAAACAAAAATAATTTGATATAATTATAACATAAAACTATCTAATTACAAGTTATATACTGCTTTCAAAATCCTTAGCATTTACTATCTTTTCGTACTTAATCATCTGTCCATATTTTACAAAAGCTCCGGGTTGAGATTTATATAAATCTAAAAGACCCATCTTTTCTTCAACCTGTTGTTGAGTTAATGGAGAAAGATAATTGTCAACCTTAAAAAGTTCTCCCTTATCATAATATTTTGTAAAATAAAACAATGTATCTTTATTTATATATTTATTATATAATCCGGTAGTAATATTATTAACGTATATATGATGAATATGTCCATATTCACCTTCAGGATTATGCGTTACAACCTTATTCCAATTTTTATATAACAAAACAGTTTCAATATCCTTTGTTATATAATCCATTACTCCGGCTTCTTTCCAATCAACTCTCCTAAATTTATATGCGTCAGGATAAGAAAGTACTATACATTTATCATTTGTTTTTTTCATTACATCATTTAGTTCATTATATCTGATATTCCCTGTTTCTTTACCATTTGTAATGCATAATACCAAATAATCTTCATTAATAAGTTCCATTGCTGACCACAAAGCTTCATCGTCAGGATGAGCTATTATCATTAAATTTTCCACATTTGATAAATCCATTTTATCCAAATCATCTTTTTTTAAAAAAGGTGATTTTATATGTGCATCATAATTATTATGTAAAACCAATTTTTCATAATCAAGTCCGGCAAATAAAGATTTAACGGAGTATCGTATTGTCGGATTATATTTTATATTACCGCCAAGCAAAAGAACAAAAACAAACATCATGAAAATATAAAATAGAATTAAAAATAATATTCTTCTCTTTTTTTCCCTCTCCATATTAACAATCTCCAAATGGTACGCCTGAGAGGAGTCGAACCCCCACTAAGCGGGCCGAAGCCGCCTGCTCTATCCATTAAGCTACAGGCGCACGATAATATAATTTATAATTCTATCATTTATGACTTTCTTCATCAATATTATACACAATTATTAATAAAAATTTAACATTTAAAAAAATATATATTTTTTATAAATTTATTGTATAAATATATTGAAAAAATACAAATAAAACATTAAAATGCTATTTAGAAATATAAAGTTTTATAAAAAAATTTGTTATTAATTCTAATGCATGACAAATGTAACAGTATCGAACTTTTTTAAAAAAAACATAATTTTATTGTTTAAATTATTTATATTTATGTTATAATAGTGTTGTGCAAAAGTAACGTGAAAGGATAATTATGATTACTATACTTGTTATATGCGGAAGTGGTGTCGCAACATCAACTTTAGCAGCAGAAAAGCTTAAATCAATTTGCAAAGAAGAAAATATTGATATTGAAACTTATCAATGCAAAGTCAGCGATGCCAAAGCAAGAGCAAAAATGATTGATCCAGATATAATCGTTACAACCGCTGAATTAAACCAAGAATTTAATATACCTGTCATAAACGGAAAATCATTAATTACAGAAAATGGGATCTCAGAATTTAAAAAAGAATTGTTTTCCGTTATTGTCAAGCTGTTAAGTTCAAATTCAAATTAAGTACAAAACGGAATAACCGTTTGTAATAAAAGTTGCTTTAAATAAATCTTTTTAAAAGTACATATTTTGGTAAATAATAGGATTTTATTATTTATTTAATTAATGGAGGATTTTATTATATGAAAACTATTTTAGTTGCATGTGGAACAGGTATTGCTACATCTACAGTAGCTGCAAAAAAATGTGAAGGAATTTGTAAAGAAGCTGGTATTCAAGTAAAAACAGTTCAATGTAAAGCTGCTGAAACTGCTTCAAAAGTAAAAGTTATTAAACCAGACGTAATCGTTGGTACAACAGATATTCCTGGAGATATCGGTGATACAGTTCTTTTAAATGGTAGATGCCTACTTACAGGTGTTGGTTTAAATCAATTCAAAGAAGATTTAATTAACGCTGTTAAATAATTAATTTAATTACATTTTATTTTTAAGTATTTATTGTTAAAAGATTTATCTTAAAGAACGAAACACAATTCTATTAGACCGAATGAAATAGTACTTTACATAAAGAACAGATTTTTATCTGTTCTTTTTTTGTTTAAAGAGAATTACCATTTGTAATTTTTTACAAAAGATAATTATGTTTATTGACACTTTTATTTATAATGTGATATCATATAATAAAGATAACATTGTTTTAATAGAATTTAAAACAAAAATAAATGCAAATAAAAAAGGAGAATTAAAATGTTAACAAACAAAGTCGCAATTGTAACAGGTGCAGGAACAGGCATAGGTAAGGAAGTTGCGAAGCTGTTCGGAAAAAACCATGCATCTGTTGTGATAAATTACAGATCAAGCGAAAAAGAAGCCAATGAAGTAAAAAAAGAAATTGAACAAATGGGTTCAAAAGCAATAACAGTAAAAGGTGATATATCCAATTATGATGATTGCAAAAAAATCATAAAAGAAGCTCTTGATGCTTTTGGACATATTGACATTTTAGTTAATAACTCAGGAATGGGACTTTCAAAAGGTAATATCCTTGATATAACGGATGAAGAATATCATAAAGTAATAAAAACAAACATAGATGGAACATATTATATGACAACACTTACTTTAAAACAAATGGAAGAACAAGGAACAGGAGGAAGCATTGTAAGCATATCATCTTCTGCGGTTGCACAACCAAGCAGCGGAAACGGTCCATATGCAATGAGTAAAGCTGCGGTAGAACTTTTAATGCGCTCAATCGCACAAAATCATGGAGTAAACGGTATAAGATGTAATATAGTTGCTCCAGGACCTACAGAAACAAACATGGTAAAAGAATTCTTTGATGAAGAAAAGAGAAACAGAGTAACGAAAGAAATTCCTTTAAGACGTTTTGGAGACCCAAAAGAAACAGCTCAAGCTGTATTATTTTTCGCAAGTGATATGTCAAGTTATGTAACAGGTCAAAAAATCCACGTCGATGGAGGGAGAACTATAAGATAAATTTACAAAATTAAGGAGAACAATAAAATGGAAGAAAAACTTTTAGGAAAAGTTGCTTTAATTACAGGAGCTGCAAGAGGCATAGGAAGAGAATATGCTCTTAGACTTGCCAAACTTGGAGCAGATGTTGTTATTACAGATTTAGATGTAAAAGCAACAAAATTTAAAGAAAAAGATGTTCTTGCTCCAACCGTAAAAGAAGAAATTGAAGTTTTGGGAAGAAAATCAATGGCATTTGAAGGAGATGCAACCGATGATAAATTTGGCAAAATGGTTGTAGATGAAGTAATAAAAGAATTTGGACATATTGATATTTTAATTAATAATGTTGGAGGAACAGGAGGAGCAGGACCTGCTCTTGCTACTGAGATGGATACAGATAAATTTGTTCATGCTCTAAATATTAATTTACTTTCAACTTTTATTTTCTGTAAATATGTTGGGAAACAAATGAAAAAACAACAAAGCGGTAAAATAATTAATATTTCTTCCGTTGGTGGTTCAGTACCTTTATTTATTACTCAAGCTCATTATTCTGCAGGCAAAGCAGGTGTGGACTCTTTAACACGTACTTTTGCATTAGAACTTGCTCCATATGGAGTAAACGTAAATGCAGTTGCACCGGGATATATACATACAGTAAAATGGGATGCTCATTTTGAAGAGCAATTTAGTGAACTTACAGAAAAAGTTCCTATGGGAAGACTTGGTAATACAGAAGACTGTGCAAAAGTTATCGAATTTTTGGCAACTGATTTATCAGATTACCTAACAGGTCAAACAATATATATTGACGGTGGATTAAAAACTTTAAACCCTTCCTCTTCAAAACTTAACTTGTACTAATTTGTATAAGAACACTTGCAATCATTTGTAATATAAATTATAATATTGTAAGTAATAAGAAAAGGAGAATGAACATGAAAATTATTATCGCAGCAAGCATGAAAGATGCTAAATTTGCTAAATTTGAAGATTTAATTCACACTAACTGTGGAAAAGATGTTGAAGTTGTAAAATGTAACGTTATTACAGATAATATTGAAGAATTAATAGCTTCAGAAACTCCTGATGCTATCGTTAAAGTTGGTGTAAAAGTTCCTGATACAGATATTCCTGTAATTGATGGATTAGCACTTAACTATCCTCAAATGGGTGCTAAAAAACTTTATGATGCAATCAACAAATTAAAATAATAAAAAAAGAGAAGATAATCTTCTCTTTTTTTATTCTACTCTGAAAAATTTTTCTGCAGGCTGTTTACAAATAGGACAAAGTGCCGGCGGATTCTTTCCTTCATGAATATAACCACATACACTGCATTTCCATTTCACGATTTCATTTTTTTCATATGAACTTTCTTCATTAAAATTAATTGTATTTAATAAATCTTTTATAATATCCTGAGGAATCGTCTCATCGCCTATCAAAGATTCTAAGAAAGCTTTTGAATTTCCACTTTGAGGAATCATAAATCCCGCTTCTCTGCTTAGATCCTCTGCAACAAGTCTTGACGATTTTTCGGCAGCAACCATTAATGCACTGTTACAACTTCTTGCAATGTTTTCCAATTCTATTTTATTTGAAATAATAGCTCTTAATGCTTTTATTGTATCATCTTTTTTCTTTTGTTGTACAGGTAATTTTTTTGGAACCATTGAAATAGCCGCTGAAGGACATACTTCACTGCATGTGCCACACCCTATACATTTCTCTACATCAATAATACTATTTTCTGTATCTGTTGCTCCTGTAGGACAAACATATAAACACAAGCAATCTTTTGTACATAATCTTAAATTACGAACTGCATATTTTTCTGACATTTTACATTCTCCCTTCAACTTTTTCAAACTTCCAATCCGGAACCTTACATACAGGACAAAGTGCCGGTGCGTCTTCCCCCAAATATATAAATCCACATACACTGCAAATCCATACATTTGTTTTTTCAATCATGCTTTCACCTTCTTCTTTATATCTTCTAAGCAAGGAATCCAACATTCTTGTAACTTTTTCTCCCCATACCATAACACGTTGTGCACCTCTATCAGAATTTTTTCTTGCTATTTGATTTGCATATGGATAAAGCACATCTAAATCTTTTTGTAAAATATCAAGCATATCATCTATATTACAGTCTTTAACACCTTCACCCTTTTGTAAAAACACTTCTGATAATTTTCTAAATCCATCTGCCTGTTTTTCCATGTATTGTTTTTCACATCCCTTTGCCAAATTTGAGCATAAAATGCTCATTTCCATAGCAGACATTTCTTTTGAAACATGAGGTTCATACTCAATTTCATTATTTATTTCTTCTACTACTGGTTTAAAATCTGTTTTACTTGCACCACAAAGAGGACATTTCCAATTAGAAGGAAATTCTTCCCATTTTGTTCCAGCCTTAATTCCTTTATCCGGAATCCCTTTTTCTTCATCATAAACATAACCACATATCTTACAAATATACTGCATTTTATTTACCCCTTTTTTTATAATATAACATTATATATAATTATTTTCTGTGACTTAGTCACAAAAAAAACGGTGCTTTTTTTGCACCGTTTTTTAATAATTAGGAACACCATATCCCATTATATTCCAAGAACCTATAGAATAGCTTCTTCTTGCACACATATTAGACGTATTACCTTCAATTGTATGTACAGTTCCTCCACTTACATATTCAACTATACCTACATGATTTCCTACTCCATTACCATCCCAATCAAAGAATATAATATCTCCCGGAGATGGTTTATAACTTCTGCCTTTCCATCTTCCTCTTGCCTTAAACCAATTAGCTCCATTATCAACATATGAGAATTTTGGAATTACGCCGGCTTTAATATAACCTGCCTCATTTGCACACCATGAAACAAAGCATGCACACCATGAAACTCTATAATTAAATCCATACCAACTCCAGAATTTTTCTCCATTATAATTACCTATTTGAGCTTTTGCAGCATTTACAACAGCTGTACGGCCTCTACCGTAATATGCATTACCACTTGAGTAATTACCATTTTTTATATTTTCTTCATATAGTTTATCACTTAACTCAATCGCTTCTTTTTCAAGCATGTCAAGTTGTTCTTCAATCGCTTCGATACTTTCATTTGCGTCAGTTAATTGATACTTTTTAGCCTCTGTCAACACATTAAGATCTTCTTTATCAGATTCTAAACCTGCAATTATAGTATCTAACTCTTTCTTATCGTCTTCTATTTTTTTTGTTTGCGTTGCAATTTCTGCTTCTGCCTGTTGTAAGTTACTTATTATACTTTGATCATATGAAACTAACTCTTTATAATTAGATATATTGCTTATTAAATCAGATAATCCGGAAGAAGAAAAGATTACATCTAAATACCCGCTACCACCATACATATACATAACTTCCATTCTTTGAGCAAATATTTTTTCATATTTTTCCTTCTTCTCTTTTGCTTTATCTAATTTCTTTTGAGCTTCTTCAAGTTCTTTTTCAACTTTATCTCTCTTAGACTCCTGAGTTTTTATTTTTTTGTTTAATTCAGAAATCTTACTTTCATAATCATCTATTTCGCTTTGAAGTTGATCAGCTTCACTTGATGCATCTTTTAAATCAGATTCTTTATTTTCTATTTGTTGTTTTTTCTCTTCTAACTGCTGCTCTGTAGACTTTTTTGCACTAACAGTTACAAATGGAAAATCCATAAAAGCAGTAACACAAAAAAGCAGTAAAATAATCGCAATAAATTTTTTCTTCATAGTTTCTCCAAAGTTTACTTATAGTTTTAGTCATTATAATGTTATAATATTTTTCATATTTTGTCAAATATTTACTATATTTTTCATATTTCTTTAAATTATTTTATAATTTATTTACTTCTATAAATAACAACTTTTAATAAAAAAAACACCTCAATGGTGTTTAATGTCGAATGGCGCGCCCTGGAAGATTCGAACCCCCGGCCTTTTG
The DNA here is from genome assembly GCF_005844425.1 of Anaerofustis stercorihominis. Taxonomy (GTDB): domain Bacteria; phylum Bacillota; class Clostridia; order Eubacteriales; family Anaerofustaceae; genus Anaerofustis; species Anaerofustis butyriciformans. The sequence continues at coordinate 7,747 of NZ_SPHL01000016.1, forward strand.
ATCCGTAGTCAAACGCTCTATCCAGCTGAGCTAAGGGCGCATATATTATATAAAAATGAAAAAACAATACATATGTATTACCAATCTATTATACCATAAGATTTTGTTTTTGCAATATTAATTTTCAAATTAAAAAGGGTCCTCAAACGAGAACCCTTTGGGTGTGACCAGATTAATTATTTAATAATGTACTTTACTTATTTACCAGTTTAAATTAAAGCATAATCCATTTAGCAATTAGGAATGGAATCCATGTAATCCATTGAGCACCTAAAGCGATACTTGTAATTTGTGTAGCGCCTTCAGGAACAGCAAGACCTGTGTAGCTTGCAAGACCTGTCATAACATCTGCTGCGATTGTAGAGAATGTTAGGTAAATTGCACACATAATGATTGTTTCAATAATACCTCTGAATAAGTTACCTTTGTTTGGTAATACAGCACATTGTACATAGAATACTAATGCAGCTAAGTCTGTTAATGGAAGAACTGTGTTCCATGGTAAGATTATAGCTTCAATGTAAATAATTGGAATAGCAAGTAATGCTAATGAAATAACGAATGGGTGACCTGTTGCTACGGCAGCATCAAGACCGATGTATAATTCTTTACCTGGGAATCTCTTTTCAAGGAATGCTTGAGTCATTTCAGAGATAGGCATTAAACCTTCCATCAATAATGCAACCATTCTTGGGATAAGAACCATAACGGCAGCGATGTTCATACCATCGATTAACATTTGTTGAATACCTGAAGCGATAGTTGTACCAGCAGTTGTAAATTGAGCCAAACCTGAAAGAATACAACCGATAACAAATCCCATAATCATTGGTTCACCAAGAAGACCAAGTTTTTCAGCAATACCTTCACTTGTCCAGTGAATGTCTTTAAGACCAGGAATCATTCCGATTATTTTATCAACAGGATATGTAACGATACAGTTACACATAGATTGGATATGAGGTAATGAAATACCTTCAAGTCCGAATACTTCAGCACAGTCTGCTTGTACCCAGTCAGCAACGATGAATATAATACCCATCATTAATACTGCTTGACCGATAGCAAATACCCATGCTAATACAGGGTTAGCTTCTCCGCAAACTAAGATAATAGCTGATGCTGTAAATAATACATGCCAGTAATTCCAGATATCAACGTCCATTGTTTTTGTCCAGCCTAAAGCTATCATTACAATGTTTGTAATGATTACAGCAATAAATACGAATGGAACAACTTCTGTTGACCAAGCGATAGCTGAACCAGCAGCCCAACCAACGTCAAATGCTGTTAATGGGAAGTTTAAGTTTTCAACTAGTTTTGCACCGATAACTGAAATTGCATTAGACATAATAGCTATAACAGCGTTAAGTCCAATGAAACCAACACCGAAAGTCATACCAGCTCTTAAAGCTTCACCAAATTTAGCACCTAAGATAAGTCCTAAAATTGTAAAGATAATAGGCATCATAACTGATGCACCCATGTCAATTATATAACTAAATATAGTTGTTACGACTTGCATTGTTTTTCTCCTTTAAAATTAAAATTGTTTGTTTTCTATGTTAAATATTCCCGCCTACGTAAATCTTCTTATAATACCTAATGAATTTAACTTTTTAATGTTTCCAATAATTCATCAATACATTCTTGTAACTTAATACCTGTTAAGAATGCCCTTCCATTAATTGTTTTGCAAGGGAATGTTCCAGGCAAATCACAAGTTCCTATTACCAAATCAGGTAATATTTCATTTGCTTTAGAAGCAGCATCGGCAGCTTTACACTGAACCGTTTTTACTTCAATATTATTTTGTTCGCAAAGTCTTTTTACTTTTTTGGCAACGACTGTAGAAGTAGCAATTGCTGTTCCACAAGCCACCAATATTGTTTTCATATCTAATCACCCCCGATTAAATCTGTAAGCGAAAAATATTCTAACCTAATTAATTATTTAATATTAAATTGTCAAGCATCTCGATAATCTATCGAAAGGTTTTCATTATTGTTACAATAAAACATCAATGAAACTTTGTTACAATAATAGTATAATACTTTAACTTTAATTTGTCAATAAAATATAAAAGTAAAACAACAAATTAAATTACGTTAATATATATTATCTAAAATCAATAATATTACTATTCACATAAAAATAGGGAGAATGTTCTCCCTATTTTATATAAAGCAATAAAAACATCAATAAAATAGCAACTACACTTACATAAAATGAAAATCGTGCCATAGATAGAGCCTGATCGACCTTTTTTTCTAACATGGCTATTCTTCTTTCCATTAAATCATAAATATCCAATGTTTGATTTTTAGATTTTTCAGCTTCTTCTTCTTTTAAAAGGTCTATGGGATTAATACCAACATTACCGCCTATTAAAGGAGCAAAAGCTCTTTTTCTTAAACTTTTCTTATAGCTGGCAAGTATTTTTCTTCTATCTTCTCCACTTGTCGAATCTAAATGAAACTCTTTATCTTCGTTTTTATTCTCTTCGTTCAAATTATCTTTTTCTTTAATATCTATATCTTTGTTTGTATCCATATTATACACTTAAGCTTCTTCCGCCGTCAGCAATAATAACTTCACCATGGATGAATGAAGGTGTATTTAAGAAGTAAACTATATCAGCAACTTCTGTAACATCCATAAATCTTCCTAGAGGAACTGAATCTTTTCTCTTTTGTAAAGCTTCTGGATCATCTTTGAATCTTTCAGCCATAAGTGGTGTCATAATTAATGTTGGAGCAACTGCATTGATTCTTAAACCTGTATCACCAAAGAATCTTGCAAAACTTCTTGTCATAGAAACTACAGCACCTTTACTTGCAGCGTATACAACGCTTCCGCCACCACCAGTAAATGCAGCTGTTGAAGCAACGTTAACTACTGAAGGAACTTGATCTTGTTCTTTAGCTTTAAGTAATAAGTCAAGTAAAGAAATAATCATATGGAAAGGACCATTTACGTTAATTCCCATTGTTCTTTGGAATAAAACTGGGTCTAAGCTGATTTCTTTTGGATCTCCACCAGGACCGATCGCAGCATTGTTAACTAATGTTGTTAAATAACCGTATTCTTTTTCAACTAATTCAGCAACTTTTTTGCAATCATCTAAATTAGAGATATCGCATTTTACAGCATAAACTGTAGCGCCTTTTTCTTGTAATTCTTTTTGAGTTTCAATCATACCAGCTTCATCATAATCTACGATGATAACTTCGTAACCTTCTTTAATAAATTTTTCACAAATAGCTTTACCAATACCTTTGGCTCCGCCTGTAATAACTACATTTTTCTTAGCCATTATTATTTCACTCTCCTAAACATTGTATTTTGTTGTCATTATTATATAACATATGAACATCATTGTCAATTACTATTGTAATTTTTATATTTACATGATGACAATTGTAACGATTAAAACCTTTTTTATTATTTTGAGCAAATAAAAAAGGTGCTTAAAGCACCTTTTTTAAGTATTTATTTTACTATTTCATTTCTGGGTCAAATAATACTTTGAAACCTGTTACGTTAGCAGCTTTATTGAAAGCTTCTTCCCAATCTTCAAGTTTCATAACATCAGATACTAAAGGTTTAATATTGATTTTGCCTGCAGCAACTAAATCAATAGCTCTTCTCCAAGCTGTTGGTTTTTGAGAAAGTGTACCTTGAATTCTGATTTCTTTTTCTTGAATTCTACCTAAATCTAAGTAATCTGGAGATGGACCATGGAATACGCCCATTTGAGAAATTGTACCAGTTTTCTTAACGATGTCAAGACATGTATTTAATGATGGATAAGCACCTGAAGCTTCAACAACAACATCAGCACCATAGCCATCTGTTAAATCCATAACAAGAGCTTTTAAGTCTTCTTCTTGTTGGTTTACACAGTAATCAATACCTAATGTTTTAGCGATTTCTAATCTGTGTTTATCTTGGTTGATACCTGTTAATACAACTGTTGAGTTGTTTGCTTTAGCAGCTAAAGCAGCAAGTGTACCGATTGGTCCAGGACCACAAACTACAACAACTTCATCACAGTGAGTAGTAGTTGTTTCTCTAACAGCATGGATACCACAAGCTAATACTTCGATTAAAGCACCTTCTTCAAAGCTCATGTTATCTGGCATTGGGATACAGCTTGTTGAAGGAACTTCTACGTATTCAGCAAAACATCCGTTCTTTTTAGAACCGATACCTAATCTTTCGATACATACGTTTGTGTTACCTACTGCACAGTTTTTACATTTTCCACATACTTTATATGTAGTCATAACAACAACTCTGTCACCAACTTTAACATCAGTAACATCTTCACCTAGTTTATCAACAACACCACAACCTTCATGTCCGATAATTACAGGAAGTTCACCTAATCTATCAGAACCAAATTTCCAGTAAGCTAAGTCTGTAGCGCAGATACCGCCTCTTTTTACTTTAACTCTTACATAACCTCTTTTAGGTTCTGGAACAGGGAACTCTCTAAGTTCAAGTTGTCTGTCTTCATTTAGGCATAAGCCTCTCATCATTTCACTCATTTGAATTGTACCTCTTTCTTTTATTTTACTGAGTCTTTCATTTTTTGAATAAGCTCTTTATAATCAGCATCATCACCTTTAAAGATAGATGATGTTCCTGCCACTAAAACATCTGCGCCTGCTTTTACGCAGTTTGGAATTGTGTTTTCATTAATATTTCCATCAACGGCTATCATTAAATCCGGATTTCTGTCATTTGCCATTTTTCTTATATTTTCAATTTTACCAAGAGTTTGTTTGATAAATTTTTGACCGGCAAATCCAGGAGAAACCGTCATTGCAAGAACAATGTCGATATCGTCGATTAAATATTCAAGTGCATCTTCATTTGTTGCAGGATTTAATGCAACACCTGTTTTTACACCCATTCTTTTAATATCTCTTAATACTCTGTGTATATGTATAGTACTTTCAGGATGAACGTGAATAAAGTCATTTTCATCTAAAATACTACATAATTTTTCAATATGTTTTTCAGGATGGAACATTGCAAGGTGAACATCGAAAGGAATTTTTGTTTTCTTTTTCATATGTTCAAGCATATATATACCCATAGCTATATTTTCAACATAATGCCCGTCCATCATGTCAAAATGAATCATGTCTGCACCGGCTTTTTCAAGCTTTTCAAGTTCCCATCCGAACTTCATAGGGTTACCACACATAATTGACGCTGATACTTTTAAATCATTCATCTTATTTGTCCTCCCCTACTGCTTTATGTATTATATCTTTCATTTCTTTTGTTAAAGGTTTATATAAATTTCTATCCCCTTTAAAAATAGCACTTGTTCCGCAAACATAAACATCTGCACCTGCTTTTGCACATCCAGGGATTGTTTCAGGTCCAATATTACCGTCTACTTCAATCAACAAGTCAGGATTATATTTTTCTTTCATTGCTTTTAAATCAGCAATTTTTTTGTATTGGTTTGGAATGAATTTTTCTCCTGAGCCACCAGGATTAACAGTCATAAGACAAACCAAATCAATATCTTTTATAACTTCTTTTAAAACATTTAAGTTAGTAGATGGATTTAAAACAACACCTGCTTTAGAGCCGGCTGCTTTAATAGCCATTATACTTCTGTGTAAATGCTTTACCGCTTCAGCATGAATACAAATATATTCCGCTCCTGTTTTTGCGATTCTTTCATAATAAGCATCAGGCTCAACAACCATTAAATGAACATCAAATATCATATCTGTATATTCTTTCATTGCTTCAAGCATATATAGCCCCATGCCTAAATTATTTACGAATTCACCATCCATTACATCAAAGTGAATCATATCCACGCCTGCTTCTTTAAGCGCATCTAATTCTTCACCGTATTCTAAAGCATTTCCGCACATAATCGAAGCTGCAATCTTATCCATAAATGTTATATCCTTTCATAAAATTTATACCCTATTATTCTTACATTATTATACCTTTTTTTAATAATAGGGTCAATAATAAAAACAAAATCCTAAAGAAAAGGCAATATGTCTTCCTTAGGATTATTGTCTTAAACTAAATTTATTTTGTACGATATTTTGCTTCCATTTCAGCCATTACACCAAGTCTTTCAGTAAATCTTGGTTCTTTTGAATATTCTGTTTCAATCCAAACTTTAGCTATTTCAGCCATCATTCTTGGAGCAATAACTCTAGCGCCCATAGTTAAAATATTTAGTTTTGTATCGCTTTTAGCAAATTTAGCTGTAAATAATTCGTTACATACAGCAGCTCTTGCACCTGGAACTTTATTTGCGGCAACAGACATACCGACACCGTTACCACACATTAAAATACCACCTGTTTCACCTGTTTTGTCATTTACAACTTCAAGAGCAACTTTTTCTGCTATTAAAGAGAATTGAACAGGAGGTTTTGGAGCATCAGGCCCCATATCGATAACCTTGATTCCCCAAGATTCTAATTCTTTTATAAGTAATTTTCTTTCTTCGATTGCTGCATGATCAGAACCGATTGCAATAGTTTTAAATTGACCTTCCATTATTTTTCTACTCCTTCTGGGAAGAACATAATCTTACCAAATAATGTTTTTCTTTCAAAATTAGCTTTAAATACTTCTTCGATATCATCAAGTGCATATCTATGTGTAATTATTGGACTATAATCGATTAATCCTTTTTCAAGTGCTGCTACGGTAGAAGTCCAAGGTTTTCCAGGGAATCCTTGTTGAATAGCATTCCAAGAACCATATACAGTAAGTTCGCTTCTTCCGATTTTTTCAAAGTATTCTCTTGGAATATTAACATCTCCGTAAGGAATGCCTAAGTATAATACTTTAGCACCTTTACATCCAAGACCAAGTACTTGAGCAGATGTGATTGGAGTTCCGCCTGATTCGATAACGATATCAGCGCCTCTTCCGTTTGTTACTTCAAGCACACCGTTTCTTGCTGAATTGTAATCATCTATTTTAGATAATACTACATCTGTAGCACCGCATTGTTTAGCCCATTCAAGTTTTTCTTCCATAATATCAATTGCAATAATTCTTTTAGCACCGAATACTTTTGCAACTAAAATTGAAAGTAATCCAATAGGACCGCAACCCATAACAGCTACATCATCCCCAGGTTGCATCTTTGTTTTATATAAACCATGATATACAACAGCTGTAGGTTCAATAACAGCAGCTTGTTCATATGTTACATTGTCAGGAATTGGAACAACGTTAACTTCCGGCATTGTAATATATTCAGCATAAGCACCGTCTCTTACGGCTCCGATAACTTCAAGTGTCATACATCTTGCATATTCACCTTTTTTACAATATTCACATTCAAAGCAAGGAAGAGCAGGACAAGCAGTTACTCTGTCACCAGCTTTAAATTTAGTAACGCCTTCACCAACAGCTTCAATTTGTCCGCTGAATTCATGACCAAAAGTAAAAATTCCTTTTTCAGGGAATTTAGGTCCATGGCTACGATATCTAGATAAGTCAGAACCACAAATACCAACAGCTTTAACTTTAATTAAAACTTCACCAGGTTTTGCTTCAGGTTTTGGAACATCTTCTAATCTTAAATCTTGAACTCCATATAGTCTTGCAGCTTTCATTTTATTTCATCTCCTTATTTATTAAACAAATTATTTATCAGCAGCTTCTCTTAGAGCTTTTAAGTTCTTTTCAACATCTCCTGTGAATGCAAAAGAACCGGCAACAATTACGTTCGCACCAGCATCAACAAATTCTTTAACATTTTCAGTATTGATACCACCGTCAATTTCAATATCAATATCTCTGTCGCCAATCATTTCTTTAAGTTCTCTAACTTTTTCTACCATACCCATGATACATTTTCCGCCACCGCCACCTGGGTTAACAGTCATTAATAGAACCATATCAATATCATCTAAAACGTATTTAAGTACATCAAGTGGAGTTGCAGGATTTAAAACAACACCGCATTTTACTCCAAAAGATTTAATAAGCATTAAACTTCTGTGTAAATGAGTTGTAGCTTCCGCATGAACAGTAATCATTTGAGCTCCGGCTTTAACAATTCTTTCAATGTATCTGTCTGGTTCTCTAACCATCATATGCACATCAAAGAATAAGTCTGTATTTGGTCTAAGCATAGCGATTTGATCAGGACCAAATGCGATATTTGGAACATAGTTCCCATCCATTACATCAATATGTAACATTTCTACTTTACAGTCTTCAACAGCTTTAATTTGTTCGTTTAATCTACCGAAATCAGCTCCGAAAATTGAAGGTGATAATTTTACCATTTTTCTTTTCTCCTTTAATTATATTTATTTCTTATTACCAATTATTATAAGCATTTATGTAAAAATTTTCAAGCATTTTGCATTATTTTCCAAAAGAAAGAAATAATAATATTTTATACGATTTCATCCTTTTTATTTCGCGTTTTTTTTATTTAATTTATAAATTTTTATGATAATTTTATAAAAAACAATCATAAAAAAATCATGATATTGTAAAAAAAACTTTTAAATGATATCATATTTATATGAAAGAAAACATAAAAATAAAGTGGGAAGATAAACCTTATTACGCTTTTAATTGCATGTTAAAAGAAAGGTTTAACAGAAAAGTTTACAAAGTTTCAATTAACGCAGGAATGACTTGTCCAAACAGAGACGGAAAAATAGATACAAGAGGATGTATATTTTGCAGCAGAGGAGGAAGCGGAGATTTTGCGGGTAAAAGTAAAGAAAGCATACAAACCCAAATCGACAAACAAATAAAAATAATGCAAAACAAATCCAATGTTTCTGATTTTATTGCTTATTTTCAAGCTTATACAAATACCTATGCACCACTTGAGTATCTAAAACAAGTCTTTTACGAGGCAATAAATCATCCCAATATTGTTGCTCTTTCCATAGCAACAAGACCGGATTGTTTAGATGATAATATTATTGAACTAATAAGCTCACTAAATAAAATAAAACCCGTTTGGATAGAACTGGGACTTCAAACAATACACGAAAAAACCGCAGAATATATAAGAAGAGGATATGATCTTAAATGTTTTGAGAAAGCTGTAAACAAGTTACGAAAAGAAAACATAGATGTTATTGTCCATACTATTTTAGGACTTCCCGGAGAAAATAGAAAAGATATAATAGATACAATAGAATACTTAAACAAAAAAGATATACAAGGCATAAAACTTCAGCTTCTTCATGTTCTAAAAAATACAGATCTTGCAAAAGATTATATAGAAAACAAGTTTAAAGTTTATACCATGGATGAATATATTGATATGGTAATTGACTGTATTGAACATTTAAGAAAAGATATAGTAATTCATAGAATAACCGGAGACGGACCAAAGAAAATTCTTATTGCTCCTCTTTGGAGTGGAAACAAAAAGAAAGTATTAAACACTCTTCATCATGAATTTAAAATAAGAGAAGCATATCAAGGTAAAAAATACAATAAAAATTAGGTATTAAAAATATTAAAAATACATATTGAAATTTTCTTGTTTTATTTTTATAAATATAGTCATAAATATAAAATAATAAACAATAAAAAACACACTGCTTTTTGCAGTGTGTTTTTATTATATACATTAATTATTTTTCAAATTCTTCTTTTAATTTTTCACCCCATGCGCCGCCTTGATGATAGAAGAGAACCTGCTCTCTTGTAACACCTCTGATTTCTTCGCTTACCATAGCTAAAGCATCACCCATCGCAAGAGTATTTGTTGTTGAAGTTGTAGCATTTACACCTGTTGGACAAGCTTCTTTTTCTACTCCTATATATAATGCAACGTCACATTGCTTTGCAAGTGTAGACTCTGTATTTCCTGTTAAACAAATTGCTTTTGCTCCAATTGTTTTTGCTGAAGGAATAACCAATTCCTTTAAAATATTTGTCTCTCCGCTGTTTGAAATAGCAATAATTAAATCATTTGGCTGAATAGCTCCGATATCCCCGTTTTCGCAGTTGTAAGCACTTAAGAAAAATGCAGGCTTACCTGTACAACAAAGTGTTGCGGCAATTTTTCTGCTGATTAAACCTGATTTTCCCGTTCCTGTTAAAATAATTTTACCTTTACAGTCAGTTATCATTTCTACGGCTTTAACAAAGTTATCATCAAGAGAATCCATTAATCTTCCAAGTTCATATCTCTCCATTTCAATAACTTTTTTGCCTTTTGATATTATTTCGTTTTTTTCCATGCTAAATCATTCCTTTTCTGTATCTGTATTTATATAAATACATTATATCAATTTTGATGTTTTTTTCAATATGTTTCGATTAGTTTCAAAATGAAAATATTTCAAAGTATTTAAACTATATCATGATGCTCTCCAATAACAAAACAGCACAATAACTATTTTAATCAACAACCTTTTTATATATATTCTATTTTTATTTAAAATAAAAAGAAAAAAGAGAGACTATCCTCTCTTTTTTCTTTTTATGCTATTTTCTAAAACGTTTATCTCTGATTAACTTGCTGCTTACAATTCCAATTACCATAAATGAGCATAATACCAAGATTATGTATAAATTAATATTATTCATGTCCGAAGTTGCTGCACTGTCGGTATCATCGGAAGATTTACGTGTTTTGTCATCTATAACAACATCTCTGTAATTAGTTATAGTATAGCCATCATATGTTACCTTATATCCATCAGGGACCTCAACTTCTTTTACGGTATAAACAATTCTTTTATTTAATGAATTGTATTCAGGCAGATTTTCAAATACATATTCCCATGTGTTTGTTTTTCCTTTTAAGGTTGCTTCGTCAACTTTTACATTATCTGCATAAAGTTCAACCTTAATATTTTTAGGACGTACTTTATCATAATTATCCATATCATCCCAAACCTTTTTAATAGGAATGTTTATGGTATCATTTAATGTATTTGTAATATTATATCCATCATAAGTTACGGCATATTCATCAGGAACAACTTCTTCAACTTCATAAGTGTACTCTTTTCCACTATCATCAGTCACAAGAAGCCCTTCAAATTTATATTCCCATTCATCGCCATCTTTGCTTATCCATATAGGTTCAAAATCAAGCTTAACTTTATCTTTTCCGTCTATACTTCTAAATATATTAATTTGTATATCTTCAGGTCTTGTATTGTAAGCATTTGAACTGTCAAGCCATGTTTTTTTACCGGATATTTCTTTTTTACCTATATTGGTTATTGTTGTTTTACCATTCTCATCATTATTTAATATGCGATAATCGTAATTTTCTATACCTATTCCGTCTATAGAAATTTCTCTTGCATAATAAGTATATTCGTTGCCTGCTTTGTCATACTTAGGAAGATTTCGGAATGTCCCTTTCAAATTATTTTTCGTAAGAAGCAATGTCATTTGATTTGAAGTACCGTTTTGCATTACAGGTTCACTGCTGTCATCTCCGATTTCTCCCGTTGTTCTGTAAAGTCCCACTCGGACGATTCCTTGATTTGCTGATTCAACACCATACCATACCTTTTCAACATTATAGGAAGTAGATTCTACATTTGTAAATTCAAATTGTATATAGTTACCTATGCTACTTTCGCCCATACTTTCCTGCAAATATCCGCTTGGCACGGTTTCAAAGACTTTATACTGCGTATGTCCCTTTATATCAAGCTTGCTTCCGCTCACAACAAGAGGCAAGTCATTCCAAACCGCTTTCCATTCCTCATATTCGTAATAAGGTTTGCTTGGATTTGAATCCGCCTCTCCATTAAGAGTTACTCTTGCAGGTGTTTTAAAAGATTTCCAAGTCCCGTTTGAAGCAAGGTATTTTATTTCTAAAGTTACATTTGTTTTATTTGAGGATGGATTCCATTTCTTCAAAGCATAAACTTTTGTTGAATCAAGGGTATTTGTTACTGTATTGCTATTATAAGTTGTTGTATAAGTAGAGTTATAAGTATTATCTCCATTGTTTCCAACAATATCTTCATCTTTAACATGCCCGTCTGTTAAAGTGTAATTGCTGTCCAGTTCTCTTGCCCTGTATTCATATTCATTTCCGTTTACATCAGACTTTGGAAGTCCGCTTACGGTTGTTGTAACACTGTTGTCTTCATCGCTATTAGTTCCATATATGGTTACAATCATATCTTTACTTGTTTGATTGCTTGCATATATTTCAACATTTTCCCAGTCACCCGCAGCAGATTTCCTTTGTACAATAAAGCTTGCCTGCCATGTATATCCGCTTTGAGATGTTTTTGGTCTTTGAGAATAAATATTGTTATTATCTCCTACCCAATTCTTCGTAAATTCAAAGCTCGTTGTTTCCAAACGATTATACATAACCCTTGTAGCATTATTGTTATATGTTGTTTCCGGTTGATCTTTTCCATTTGCCCAGTATGCCGGAGTAAACATTCCTCCGTTAAAGTTATAAATATAACCAGAGCCATTATTAGTTTCAACGACTGTTACTGTTGTAGGACTTGCTACACTGTCATCACTACCATAATGAATTGTTTTTTCTAAAACTCTGTACTGAAGCCTTGTAACTTCATTGTTTCGAGCATCTTTTTTTACAATAATTCTTGGTAAATTCGCATAACTTTTATTTACGCCCCATATTGTACTGTCGTTTATTCTTCCGGTTAAACTTCTATCAAATTGATAACCGTTAAATATTGCATTATAATTCGCTTCGGTTAAATTATCTTTAAAATATTCATAAGCATTTTTATAACTTTTATCCGAACTATCCATTTCGCTTACTTGAAGTTCAAAATCTACCGTAAGGTCATATCCTAAATAATCATTGTCTATTATATTTCCGTCATTATCTACCCAGTTTTTACTATATGGAATATTTGTTGTAATATTATTTGATAAATTATTCATAATAATATTACTGTTATCATTTTCTCTCCTATTTTCAGTTACTTTTCCTAAGTAACTATTACCACCTGAAGGAGAAACGATATAATTTGAATCAGCAGAAAGAGTTTCTTTCACAACATATTTCCAAACCATACCATTTGGAGCATATTTTTCAAGCTCACCCATAGCATCACCTGTAATTTCATATGTCCAATTATTTTCACCTTTTTGAGTCCAAGTTATTTCATATAGACTTTCATCAACCTTTTCTTCCGAAATAGAGTTACCCTGCCCTGGTTGTTCATTTGCATATTTATAAAGGGTAAGCTCAATATCACCAGGTCTAAATCCAAAAGTATCTTTATAATCATTCCATACTTTCGTCCCTCTTATATTAACAGTATCTCTCACATCATCAGGTGCATTTACAAATGTTGCACTTGGGGCAGGACCAAACAATGATTCACTTGAAGGATATAAATCTCCGGTTTCTATTCCGGCATATGTATCGGTTTTTATATTAGGAATATTTTCTTTTTCCAAATCTGTATTAACAACCCAGTTATCAATACCTCCAAGATAATTCTTATTTTCTTCCACTGAATAAACATATTTGGAGCCGTTTGGTGCATATATGTCCAAATCTTCAAATAAAATTTCTTTTTCAAGAGGGTCTGCCTCTGTTCCCGCATCAGGATTCAAACCAAGCAAATGCTTAGTTTCATACGCATTTTGAACTTCATTTGCCGTCCATGTCTTATACATAACAGCTTCTTTCTGCGAGGTAGTTCCGTCATTTTTCGTATAAGTACGGTATAGTGTAAATGTTACTCCAGGGAAAGCTTTAGGATCTCCGTTTTCATCAAATGAAAGTTCCATAAATTTCTTTATTGAAAGCTCGCCTTTTTTACTGTTATATGCATTTTCAACTAAATAAGTATGGTTATCTTTATTGTCAAATACATCTTCTATTGCAGGATTTGCACCGTCCGCCCAATAAATTTCGCTTTCTTTTAATTCATAAGAATATAGCTTACCGTCTTCATTGTATTTAGGTATTTTCTTTGCCTCTCCTTGACCGGCATATATAGTATCATTATTTGAATCTAAAGCATTTTCACCCAAATATAATACTTGGAATAAATATGAACCGTTTTTATATATATCTGACCATTTATCAACCGTTATTGTTGCTACAGGACTTCCATCCCCGCTTTCTGATGCCAGTTTTTGATACAAAGTAAATGTAACGCCAGGCAAGTCTTCATTTGGATAAGAAGAAGGTACTGCAGACCATATTTTCTGACCTTGAATTGTTAAATCAGAATATATTGTATTTTCAAATATACCGCCTTCAATTAAAGCATAGTTTGCATAATCAGATACGTTTGGCTTATCTTGAACATTTGATAAATCAAGCACATAATCTTCATACTTGCTATCTACCTCATCTCTCGTTCCCAAATATATAGGATTATTCTGAGCGTTTTCATCAATTACATAATAATTCCCTACCTGATAATCAAACTTTTTAAAATCTACATTAGTTCTTTCAACGGCATAATACATAATTTCATATCCCAAATCATCATATTTTGGAACATTATTAAAGAGTACTTTCCATTGATCAACAGGATCACTACCCTCTATATCACTATAAACCCATCTATAATTAGAAACATACAATGAAGTTTTTTCCTCAACATTTCCATTTTCATCTTTTTCATGAGTTACTTGATAAATATCAAGATACAAGTCCATTCTATGTCCGTTTTCGAACATATAATCATCTTTCCATACTTTTTCCCATGATAAAGTTTTTGAACCCGTTAATGCATTCCTAATGCTAATATCCTGTGTATCATTTGCAAAATGATCTCCGACAGTATACTCACCTGATGTAATAGATGAAGAATACTGACTGTATAATTCATATAATTTTGGATATTTATTCTTTATCGTAGAAAGTGCAACATATGTTCCGTTCGAATCTACCCAGACTTCGCTTATTTTATAACTTGCAACAGAACCGGATCTGTTATATTTAGGAAGATTAAAGAAATAACATTTACTATTTTCACCGTCTGCCCATAGAATTTTTTGTGTTGATGAAACATTATTTCCATTATTATCTTTTATGGCAACATAGTTATCAGAATTGCCTATAACAACACTGTCCGCATTATCAACACCGTTTCTTGTTATCTTATAATAAGAAGGATTATTGTCGGTTGCAAAATCAAGCTGAGCAACTAAAGAAAGAGAAACATTTTGGTTTTCTTCAATATTTTGTAATTCTTTTTGAATCTCACTTCTAAGAGAACCGTCTCCGTCAACCCATGTTTTTTCTACTGTTAAATTTATATTTCCAAGTCTTCTGTTAACGGCTTTATATACTTTTTCACCGCCTATTTCTTCGCTAGTATATTTTACGTCATATCTATGATATTGTGTCTCATATTGAATTGACGTATAGTTGGTATCACCTTCGTCATCATATTCATCCGGAGCTTTAGGATTATCATAGTTCGGAGTCTGTCCCTGATCCAAATAATATGTATCCAAAGGAATATTTGTATCCCCTACTTTTGTTTCCAAAATATAGACGTTCTCTTCATTTAAATTGCCTATACCGACATAATCATACCAAACACCATCACCCAATGTAACTTCATTTATTTTTTCATTGGTTTCTCTATTGTATACAGAAATTGTTACATTTTCTCTATGTGCAATATCGCTGTCGTCTATCCAGCCTTTTGCAACAAGTATTCTATTTCCAGGTCCCGGTGCATTGACAATAGTTGATTCATATCCTTCTACTGTCCTTGTGGTTTCCATATCAGGTAAATAATCCTGATTTGCTTCTGTTAAGAAATATTCATACTGCATTCCTTCTTCATTAAATTCATCCAAAGGCGTTACCCTTACCATCCAAGGAGAAATTTCCTGTGCATATATTCCAAGATTAGCATTTACCAAAGTTTTATCAGTATCGACAACACCGTCCATTTCAAATACGGCAACGGGATCATCATATGTATATTCATTATTTAACATTTGATAAATATTAAACTTAATCTTTGCCCCTGCCGGAGCATTAATCTCATGCCCATCGGCATCATGCCATTTTTTTATCACATCATATTTTATTGTGTTTTCTATGGTATTGGTAACAATAGTATGCTGAGGATTATCCTCATCTATTGTCGGAGTTGAAAGAAATTCTATTTCCCTGTTATCCAATGTAAGGGCAAAAGTTCCGCTTCCGTCAGCATTTGCTTTAAACAGGTTGCTTCCGCCTGCTTTATATACACCGCTTTCAACCCATCTGTATTCAAGTTCCCTGCCTAGATTGTCGTATTTAGGCATAGATTTTGTTTTTGTGTCAGTCAAATTTTCTGCATAGAAATCATCCATTACCAAAGTCTGGGTCGTATTAATCCACGTTTGTGTGCCTTTTACTCTTTGTTGTAATGAGAATTCTACACTGACATCATCAAATCCTGATTGGAAAGATGAAGCTTCCCAAATTTTTGTAACTTCGGTTGAAATGGTTCCTTTTATTCTGTTTGTTATAACTCCGCCGTTATATATAAAATCATTATTATTTGCTCTATCTGAAGTGTTTGTAGTATCTTTAATTTCTCCGTTTATATCAACTCTGTCTGTAATATTTCCGTTTTGATCAACACTTCCAAAAACCTGCTCATAATTTTCTGCATTTTCACCTTCAAGATACTCTCTTAAAACATAAAAGTATTCATATCCCTCAGCGTCATATTTTGGTAAATTAGGACTTCCATTTAATTCAAATTCTATATATTGAAAATCCACTCCATCTTCTAAATCTTTTTGTACTATTTGCCCGTCATCATTTCTTACAACAGAAGCAGTTGAAAAAGATGTACCTTCACGATATCTCCATAATTGGAAAATACCGCTTGGTCTATTTTGTTTTGTTTCAGTCGTTCCATCATCAAGCCAAACTTTTTTTGCTTCGTAGGTTTTCTCACCTGTTAATGTTAGTATTACAGTTCCTTCACTATATAAATTATCTATCCTAGAGCCATAGTTAAGAGAAGAAGAATTGTCATAACTTACAGACAAATAATCATCCTCATCAAAAGCATTTTCAACATAAACCTTGTTGTCAGCATTACCTGAACTATCAGGAATCTCTTCTATATAATAAGTAATTAAAGAGCCATCAATATTATATTTCCATGTATTATCAATAGCTAATGTCATACTGTCATCATCAGGATGATCTGTTAAATATGTGTTTTCAAATTCTGATAGAATATGCTCTTCATATCTTCTATTTTTTATTTCTATTACAAGACGGAAATCATTTAAAAGGGCATCACTTACTTCTTCCCAATGATCATTATCCCCCATTCTGGCAACACAAGTAAAGCGAAGGTCTCTAAGTAAAATGTAATACCAGCCTGTATTATCTACAGAAGGATATTCATTTTTATTTTCATCTGTTACTTCAACCATCGCATATCCGCTTACATCAGTCGGTATGATTTCCCAGCTTACATCATATGAAGTCTTATTTCCATAAATATCTTCATAGGTAACATTCGATGGTAATACACGGTTTCCTGCCGATATAGTATATACTCCAACACCTGTGTTATCTACAGAAAACTTAGGATAAGACTGTAGCCCCACTTCTTCCATATTGTCTTTGGTTAAAGTTTTATACGTTTTTCCATCAAAAGAGAATTGTAATATAGGCTGAGAATAGGAAGAAATATTAGGTCTGATTGAAGATTCGTTGTTGTTATCCACCCAAAAAATTTCTTTAGAAAAATTTGTTAAATAGCTATTTATTGTAACACTGTCTTCTATAGCTTTGTTTTCTAAACTTTCTGTTTCTTTTAAAGCTTTATTTTCTTTAATATCATTATTTAAATCTTCTTTTTGTTCTTCTTTGGTTATTGTAATTTTATTCGTATTTTTTTCTACATTAACGCCATCAATTGCCTCACTGCTTTGTCCCATTGCATTTACTACAATATCATTTTCATCAACGTTAATTGTAAAAGGAAGCGTTAAACTACTTGGCACATTAAATTTATATTGATAAGATAAAGAAGAATTTTCCTTATCAAGTCCAATCACCAAATGAACACTTTTATCTTCTTCCATTTTAGGAAGTATATTATTTCCTAAAGAGTCAAGTCCATTTTCGCTATTTTCTACTTCACTTTTAAAAGCATCTTCATTTAATTTCAATCCATCTTCTGATAATATACCTAAAGCAATTGCTTCATCATTTGTCAAAACAATCTCAACACTTACAGCATTAATATCTTTGACATTATCAGTATTAAGCTTAGCTTCAATGTTAAGTATCCCTTCTTGCGAAGAAGTAATTTCACTGTTTTCAAATTCCCAATCTACATATACGTCATTAGTGTCAACTTCTTCAATTACGTTAGAATCTTTTTGTCCATTTGTATCAAAAACATCATCTTGAACTTTCGCAAAAATACTCGAGGGCAATGATGTAAAAATAATTAATAAAGACAAAAAAACACAAAACAACCTGTCTTTCAATGTTTTCTTTTTCATAACCTTCCTCCATTTCCTGTCTTTTAAATAAATAAACGAACTAAAATATATCAACATGAACAAAATAAAGATAAAAGTAAAAACATTAAAATTTTATGTATAAAAATACATTTACAATATGTATGCATTTCCAGAATTTAAGCAACATATATTATTACAAATGAAATTTATAAACTTTGTCAGAAAATGTATATATAATGGAACAAATAAAATATATTACATAAAAGAAATTTTTTTAAATAAAAAAGACAAAAAAAATAAATAATAATACTTTGTAAATTTTAAATGTATTATTATTTATTTGTTACAATTTGTATATATATTTTATCACAACTTTAAACGTTTAACCATAGTACGTTTTTTTTATAAAATGTACTATGAACATATTATTTGATAATATTTCATTTTTAAGTTAAATTATTATAGAACATAAAAATGTAAAACAAAAAATATTTTTTTCCCCATGATGATATAAAATTGTGAAAAAGAAATATTATGAAAAAAGTTATAAACTGTCAAAAATATTTTTGTTTGAACTTAAAAGTATTTATCTAAATTTTCATAAATCTAAATAAAAATTGATAATGAAAATATTAAAGGGGAAATATTTTTTATATTTCCCCTTTATTTACTTCATTTAAACAAAGCAGCTTAGACACATTTATATAATAGTGTATATCAGAAGTATCTGCTTTTATATATTTAATTTTTCTCAGATGCCATCTCTTCTTTTTTATTATTCTTAAACATAGTTACTATGGATTGTCTGTTTATTTTTAAATCTTCTTCTAAAGCTTGCACTGTTGGTTTTACAATCCACCAGCCTTTTTTAGAAGGTATTCTGTATTTACTTGGTAAATTAGGAACGTGTTCCACCCATTTATCATAAATTTGTTTTGATAAATCATCAATACTTATAGATGAATTGTTTTTAAGTATCTTTGAACTTTCAATAAATACAAAATCATTAAAATCTCTTGGTATCCATTTTTTCGCACAAACCGCACCATAAAACAGAACACAACCATATAAAAAGCCTATACATCCAATAATATATGTATGCTCAACTATCCATTCATAAATAAAATATAGATGTTCGCCAAAAGACATTCGCATCAGAAATTCTACTATTATTAAATACATTATACGTCTAACTCCTTCTTAAAGAGAATATTCTCTTATAACTTATTATGCTTCTTCTACTTGTTTAGCTAATTCGTCTTGAACGATTTTCATTATTAACTCTTTATCTTTAGATTCATAAATTGATTTTAATTTATCTTCTTGTTGAATTAGAGAAATAACTGTTTGTAACATAGCTAATTGTTGATGTGGTTCTTTTAATGCAAGCATAAATAAAATTGAAACTTCGCATTTTTCACCAGCACCTGCCATTACTTCAAAAGTAACAGGTTTTTTAAGTGTAGCAACACAAATGCTTTGTTTGTTTACATGTTCAACATCTGTATGAGGAACAGCTACTGCAAAATCTTCTACAGGTAAACCTGTTGCGAATACTTTTTCTCTTTCTTTTACAGCTTCGATATAGCTTTCTTTTACATAACCAAGATCAAATAATTTATGAGCAACTTGATCTAATGCATCTAAATTACTATCAGCCTCCACATCGAAAAAAATTAGATCTTTGTTAAATTCTAAATCTGCCATTGGTATCTCCTCCTTAAACTATCTAAATATAAATAGCTCTTCATATAATTATTTTAATTAATTATAAAAAAAAAATTTTTAAATGTCAATAAGTAAACAGTATACCCTTTTGAACATCATCTTTTAAAGTGCCTATATAAACGGTTTTAAAGGTTTAAAAATACAAAAAAATAACATTTTTATATTAAAGTCGATAAATTTAGTGTAACAAATGTAATGGTAAAAAAAATTTTGAACAAAAGTACTTTACAATTAAAAACAAATGTTATATAATAACATTAAATTAATAAGAAACATATCCAGGAGGAAAAAATGAGTCAAGATATTCAACAATTAAGAGAAGCGATTTGTGATGTAGGACGTAAAATGTACGACAGACAACTTTGTTCTACAAATGATGGAAACATCTCAATTAGATTAGAAGATGGTAACTTCCTAATCACACCAACAGGTGTATCAAAAGGTTTCATGACACCTGACATGATGTGCATCGTTGACAAAGACGGTAACCTAGTAGAAGAAAATGGTCCATGGAAAGGAACAAGCGAATTCAAACTTCACTACAAAATCTATCAATTAAGACCAGACGTAAACGCAGTAGTTCATGCTCATCCATTATATGGTACAGTATTTGCAGCTGCAAACATGCCTTTAGATAAACCAATCTGTACAGAAGCTGCACTTAACTTAGGTGAAATTCCTGTAATCAAATATGGTTTACCAGGAACATTCGATATATGCGGAGATATTGAAGATTATATCGAATACCATGATGCAGTACTTATGAGATACCATGGTGCTGTTACATACGGTCCTGATGTACTTACAGCATACTACAGAATGGAAAGCTTAGAATTCATCGCTCAACAAGAATTTGCAGCAAGAGCTATGGGAATCGTTGAAAAAGCTACAATTCCTCAAGATGTTATTGATGAATTATATCAATTAAGAAGAGAAAAATATTCAGCTCCAGATTCAATGGGTCCTCACCACATTGCAAATAAAAAATAATTAATTTTGAATTAAAAGAAAGGCTTTTGCCTTTCTTTTTTTATTATTTAAAATTTTATGTTAAAATATCTATAATAAAAGTATAGAGGTTAATTATGTACGAATTAATAAAGGTTGGGAAAAACACTTACTATATAAAAAGCGAAAACAACGTAGGAATTTATAAAATAAATGATAATGAAATATTTTTAATAGACTGTGCGATGACAAATATCCAGGCAAATAAAATCCTTGAAATAATAAATAAAAATAACTGGGTATTAAAGGGTATAATAAATACTCATGCTCATGCAGACCATATAGGAAATAATAAAATTTTACAAGATAAAACAGGTTGTAAAATATATTCAAGTGAATTTGAAAGCCATTTTATAAAATATACAGTACTTGAACCGGCTTTTATTTACGGAGCATATCCACCAAAGAGAATACAAAAAAAGTTTTTAATGGCAACCCCTACTGAAAATTTATCATATAACCTAAAGGAAATCCCAAAGGGAATGGAAATAATTAATCTTCCCGGACATAGTTATGACATGATAGGAATAAAAACCGATGATGATATTTATTTTATTGCAGACAGTCTCTTCCCTATAGAAGCTTTAAATACTTACCATATCCCAACAATATATAACATAGAAGAATTTCTATATACTCTTGAATATTTAAAAACACTAAAAGGAAAACTTTTCATTCCAACCCATGAACAAGCATTAACAGACATAACTGAGCTTATACAAATTAATGAAAATAAAATAAAAGAAGAACTTGACTTAATATGTAAGTTTTTAAAAGTTCCTTTAAGCCTTAATATGATAACAAAAAAGATGTTTGATTATTATAATATTGAAATCAACTTTGTTGAATATAATCTTGTTGAGGGAACAATAAAAGCTATGTTATCTTATTTGATAGATAAAAAGAAAATAGATATAACTTTTAAGGATAATTTTTTATTATATAAATTGAGGAAATAAAAAATGAAAATAAACAATGAATTTTTAATAACAACAAAAAAAGAAATGGAAGAAAGAGGAATATCCCAGCTCGATTTTATTATAGTAACAGGAGATGCCTATATAGACCATCCCTCTTTTGGAACTGCAATAATAGGCAGACATCTTGAAAGCCTTGGATTTTCCATAGGTGTTATCCCTCAACCAAACTGGAAAGAAAAAGAATCCTTTATGGTACTTGGCAGACCTAAATATGCTTTCCTTGTAAACAGCGGAAATATAGACAGCATGGTAAATCATTATACTGCATCAAAGAAAAAAAGAAACGATGATGCATATACAGAAGGCGGAGTCGCAGGAAAACGTCCTGACAGAGCCGTAATAGTATATTGCAATATGATAAGAATGGCATACAAAAAAGTTAATATAATAATCGGAGGAATAGAAGCAAGCCTTAGAAGATTTGCACATTATGATTATTGGGACAACAAAGTGAGACACTCCATACTTACAGACTCCACAGCCGATATGCTGACATACGGAAGCGGAGAAAAAATACTTGGAGAAATTGCAACAAGACTAAAAAACGGTGAAAACTTAAAAGATATAACCGATGTTAAAGGTTCTTGTTATATGACAAGCGATATAAGCAATATTGAAGATGCAATTATTATCCCTTCCTATAAAGAAGTATGCTTAGATAAAGAAAAATATAATAAGGCTTTTAAAGTTCAATATCAAAACCAAGACCCGATAACAGGAAAAACAATAATTCAATTTATGGATAAAACTTATCTTGTCCAAAACCCTCCAATGATGCCCCTAAACAGAGAAGAACTGGATAAAGTATACGGACTGTCTTATGCAAGAAAACCTCACCCTATGTACAAAAAAGAAATTCCGGCAATAAAAGAAATTGAGTTTTCCGTTACTTCAAACAGAGGATGCTTTGGTAACTGCTCTTTTTGCGCTCTAACATTTCATCAAGGAAGAATGGTACAGTCAAGAAGTAAAAAAAGCATAATCGACGAAGTAAAATTGCTTACAAAAATAGACGGTTTTAAAGGATATATTCATGATATAGGAGGACCAACAGCAAACTTTAAAAATCCTTCATGTCAAAAACAAATGAAATACGGAACATGTGTTGGGATAAACAAAACTTGCCTATCTCCTTCTCCTTGCAAAAATTTGGAAGTTGATCACAGCGAATTTTTAGATGTGTTAAGAGCAGCAAGAAATGTAAAAAACGTAAAAAAGGTTTTTGTTAGAAGCGGCATAAGATATGATTATCTTCTTTTAGAAAAAGACCCTACGGTTTTAAAGGAACTTGTAAAACATCATATAAGCGGACAACTTAAAATAGCTCCGGAACATATAAACAATAAAACATTAAAACAAATGGGGAAACCGGGAAGAGAAGTTTACGAAAAATTTGTAGATAAATACAACAAAGTAAACAAAGAACTTGGCATGAAACAATATTTGGTTCCATACTTTATTTCATCACATCCGGGATGTACCATACAAGGAGCATTGGAGCTTGCACTGTATATGAAAAAACATAATATACGACCAAGACAGGTACAGGATTTTTATCCAACACCGGGAACTTTATCAACTTGTATGTTTTATACAGGAAAAAATCCTCTGACAAATGAAAAAGTATTCGTTCCAAAAACATATGAAGAAAAACAAACGCAGAGAGCTTTTATGCAATATTACAAACCTGAAAACAAAGAAAGAATAAGAAAAGCTCTTATAAAAATAGGCAGAACAGATTTAATAGGTCCTTATGAAAACTGTTTGGTATTTGAAAAGAGAGAATTTAAAAATAATAAAAACAATAAAAGAAAAACATCTTCTAAAAAATTAACAAACAAAAGCGGCAAAGGAAAACCAAACAGCAGAAAGAGAAGATATAAATAAAAAACATTTTGTGTTTCCACAAAATGTTTTTTATTTATTTATAAAAGAATTTATTTCATTTGAAAGTTTCGCAAATTGCTCTATTGTTATGTTTTCAGCTCTTACTTTTTCATCTAATCCTGAATTTATCAAAGCTTGTTTTAACAAATCTTTATTTAAAGATAATCCGTTAGCAAGAGAATTAAAAACCATTTTTCTTCTGTTTAAAAAGGCAGCTTTAACGACTTTAAAAAATACTTTTTCATCATCAACTTCAATTCCTTCTTTTTTTCTCGGTGTAATTCTAAGCACCGTAGAATCAACCTTCGGCATTGGAACAAATACAGTTTTAGGAACATTAAACAATCTTTCAACATCTGCATAATAATCAACAACAACCGTAAAAGATGAATAATCCTTTGAATTTACTTTTGCGTTAAGCCTTGTTGCAACTTCTTTTTGAAGCATTACAACAATATTATTAAACTCAACTTCATCTTCCAATACTTTCATAAGAATTGGAGATGTGATGTAATAAGGAAGATTTGAAATAAATTTTATTTTTCTTCCTTCTTTTATTTCTTCAGCTAAAATATCTTTTAAATTGGTTTTAAGTATATCTTTATTAATAATTTGTATATTTTCATATTCACTTAAAGTTTCTTCAAGCATCTCAACAGCTCTTGAATCTATTTCAACAGCATACACTTTATATGCTCTATCTGCTAACTTTTGAGTAAGACTGCCCATACCGGGACCGACTTCAAGAACAGCTTCGTCATCTTTTAATTCTAAGGCATCAACAATTTTTAACACTATATTTTCATCTGTTAAAAAATTTTGTCCTAAATCCTTTTTAAATCTAAAATCATATTTTGATGTTATTTCGTTTATTGTATTTTTATTTGTTGCTTTCATATTTTATTTTCCTATAACACTTCTTACTTCATTTATATTAAGAACTTTAGTAATATATATTAATGCAAAGTAAACAACAGCAGCAACAATTATTACAATTACAGTTAAAATACTGTTGCCTACAAAACCCGCAAGGAATGTTTTTAATATAAAACATATAATTCCCATTACGGCTGCACAAAAAAGATTTTTTATAAAAGCCATACCAAGACCTCTATAAGTAGAACCAAGGAATTTCTTTATTGCTCTGTAATCAAGACTTGCCACAACAAAGTCAGCGCCTAAAGTTCCAAGAATTGCACCGTAAATATTCAAGAAAGGAATCTGTATTAATATTACATTTAAAACAAGTTTTATAACACAACCCACAGCTAAATTTTTTACAGGAACTTTTAAAAGTCCAACACCTTGCAATATCCCCTGCATTGTAGTTGATATCATAGTAAACACTATGCCAATGGATAACAATCTAAGCATATTTGCTCCGTTAGCATCGCCAAACAATAATGTTGTTACCTCACTTGCCATAACAATAAGACCGGCAATACAAGGAAGAGCAAGCATTAAAACAACTTTAAAAGTTAAAAATGTTTTTTGTCTTATCTGCTCTGTGTTTTTTCTTACAAATGATTCAGAAATTGTCGGAACCAAGCTGGCAGCAAGAGATGAAGACAATATAAGAGGTATACTTATAATAGTCTGTGCTCTTTGTGATAATTGCCCCCATAAAATCGTTGCTTCTTCAACACTAAATCCTGCCTTTTGTAAAAATGCAGAAACAGTAAATGAGTTAATCAAATTCATTGAAGAAGTAACAAGAGAAGCAATCGTAATTGGAATTGCAATTGCTGCTAAAATTTTAAGTATGGTTTTTACATCTTCGGTAGACTTTGTTTTTTGATTTTTTATTTGTCTTTTTATTCTCGGTCTTATCTTTAAAAAACATAAGAATAAGAATAAACTGGCAACCAAAGCACCGGCAGTAGCTCCAAAAGTCGCACCGGCAGCACCAAAAGCAACACCAAATTGTTTATATAAAAATACGGCAAGCCCAAGTCCTACAACAACCCTTGTTATTGATTCAACTATTTGTGAAATGCTTGGAGGTGTCATATTTTGCATACCTTGGAAGAAACCTTTAAATGATGACAAAATACAAACACAAAGAGGCGCAAAAGCCAAACCAAGGATTGAATAATACGTATCTGGATGCCACTTAAATATTGAAATAAAGAAATGAGCTCCGAATAACATAATAGCTGAACATACTGCACCAATTAAAGCAAGAGTAGTAACAGCAACTTTGAATACTCTGTAAGCTCCATCGTATTTTCCTAAACTTATTCTTTCAGAAACCATTTTTGAAATAGCAACCGGAAGTCCTATAACAGAAATAGCAAGTAAAAATGTATATACAGGGTATGCGTTTCCGTATAACCCCATACCAAAATCGCCAAGAATTCTTACTAAAGGAAGTTTTAAAAACATCCCAAGGAACTTTGCAACTATTCCACCAAAAGCAAGAACAGCAGCACCTGTTAAATAATTTTTCTTTTTACTAGCGCTCAAATTAATTTCCTCCTGAAAATAGTACTTCTTCTATTATAAACCCGAATTACTAAAATTCAACAATTTTAACTCTTTTTTAATTTTCCCATAACAAAAACAACATCTTCGGGAAGCTCTGCTTTAAATTCCACCATCTTTTTACTTCTTGGATGAACAAAAGATATTGATTTTGCATGTAGAGCTTGATGTGAAATCAGTTCACTTTTGTTTTCGTTATATAATGTATCTCCCAAAATAGGATGTCCTATATAAGCGAAATGAACTCTTAATTGATGAGTTCTTCCGGTTATAAGTTTTGCCTCAACTAAAGAGTGTCCATTAAATTCCTCAATTACTTTATACTTGGTTATGGATTCTTTTCCATCTTCACTAACTATTCTTTTTAAAACATGCCCCTCTTCTCTTTTTATAGGAGCT
Organism: Anaerofustis stercorihominis; assembly: GCF_005844425.1. Taxonomy (GTDB): domain Bacteria; phylum Bacillota; class Clostridia; order Eubacteriales; family Anaerofustaceae; genus Anaerofustis; species Anaerofustis butyriciformans. The sequence continues at coordinate 34,662 of NZ_SPHL01000016.1, forward strand.
GATATATAGCCTTCTTTTTTATCAAGTATTCCTTCAGCTATAAGAAGATATCTTTTATCTATTTCATTTCTTATACTTTGATTTTGTATAAAATGATGAACATACTTATTTTTTGCAATAACAACAAGTCCAGAAGTATCCATATCAAGTCTGTTAACAAACCTTGTTTTAAAATGTTTGCCTTCTTTATCCCACTTATAATAAATGGCATTTTGAAGAGTATCGAGAGGATGTGAACGGGTAACATGAACAACCATACCGCTTTCTTTGTTTATAACCACTATATCATCATCTTCGTATATGATATTTATATCAATTTTACTTGATGGTGCATCAGCTTTTTCAATAGGGAAAAATATTTTTATATTATCATTTTCTTTTAAAACATCAACAAACAAAGCTTCTTTGTCATTAACAAGAAGCTTTCCCTCTCTTATTATATATCTAAAGGTCCTGGAAGAATAATCATATTCTTTTTCCAAAAAAGAATAGATATTCTCCCCTTCATATTCTTTACCTACTGTATATTCGTATACCGTACTGAATTTATTAGTATTTATCACTTTCAAAATATTCCTCTAAAGTTAAATTATTATCATGAATTATTTTTGCTAAATCTTTTCCGACGTATCTTATATGCCAAGGTTCATAGCTATATCCTGTTATTTTTTCCTTATTTTCAGGGAATCTTATTATAAAACCATATTTATAACAATTTTCTTCAAGCCATTTTCCCGCAGGAGTATCTCCCAAACTTTCCACAAGCTGGTAATTTACTTCTTTTGTACTTAAATCCATAGAAAGCCCCAATTGATGTTCACTCTCTCCCGGTTTGGCAGAGTAAAAATTGGCATCTTCTTCATTACCATACTGGGCAATATTATCTTTATAAACATCAACTTGTAAACTATATGACCTAAATCCGCTTACACCATAAAATTTATAACCAGAGCTTTGAGCAGCTTTACAAAGTTCTTCAAGTGCTTTTGCAGCATCTTTTCTAAGATACATTACAGATTCATTGGACTGCATAAAATCAATATTTGGCTTTACAAGGTCTGAAGGCTTGTAACTTGAAGACAAATGTCTTTCTTTATTAACAACGGCATCATATTCATTAGGGTTAGTTATAATCATATTGTTATCAATTTCCTCACTTAAATTATCTTTTATAGTATAAGTATATGATTTACTTAATTTTTTATAACTAACAACCATATTTAAGACACTGCCACTTGTAACACTATCATCAATATTAATTACATTTTTATTTACACTAACATTATTTTTTAAATTTTCACTTGTCACATTAATTGTAATTAAACTTTTATCTACATTATCAATTACTTTATTATTAAAGTGGTCTTCTATGACATTTTGAACATTAAATGCATAATTGGTACCGGTTTTTATAGTCTTTGTATCGACACCTATAATTTGAGTCTTATATGTTACATCACCTCTTAATGTTACATCTCCTACTACCGTAGTTTTAAAAGGCTTGTAATATGCAATGAAACTAAAAAGAAAAACAGTAACAAAAACAAAAGCTATAAAAAATATACGCTTTATTTTTACAATTGTACGTCTTCGTCTTCTTGCAATCCTTCTTCTTGTATAAACCGTCGAAGTACGATAACTACCATAAGAAGATCTTCTTTCGTAAGGCTCAACCCTTTTAACCGGTCTTCTTACAGCATTAGGATTTTTCCTAATATGTCTTGTATCTCTTTTATTGGATACATTCTCCCTTCCTGCTATCCTTTGTAAAAAAGTACCTATATTATATTTAACTTGTTTTTTTATTCTTTTCAATTGTCTGCTAAGCCCATCATTTCTTTTTCGAATACGAACTTTTTTCCTTTTATTAGAATGATTTTGTTCATATCGAAAAGAATCAGAGCTTAAAGAGCTACTTTTATTTCTTAAAGTATCTCTCTTTTTTCCATTAAAAATATCTTTTAATGCTTTTCTTTTCTTTTTACTCATCCCATTTGCTTAAAACTTCTTTTATTATTTTTGGTGCTAAAGCACACTTTTCTTCTCCAACAGCGCAAAGAGCAAATCTAAGCCCTGTTTGAAGAGGAATTACAAAAACATTTTCCTCCATTAATAAATCTGCCGCTTTTACCGGATCTTTACACGGAATACAAACAAAGAAACCATCTTTGTAAGGATATAACTTAAGGCCTACTTCCTCGCTTTTTTGTAAAAACACATCAGCTCTTCTTCTAAGCATTTTTACATAGTGGTCTCTTTCCTTAATAAAATTATTGCCAAGATTTTCATCATTTATAATATCAGTAAGAACTCTCATGGCACCTTTTGTTCCGTTTGACCAAGTTCCTCTGTTTGAATGTAAATTTGTATAGAAAAATTCTTTTGCAATTTCTTCTTTTGATGTTACACATAATAAAGCTCCATTTCTAAGTCCATACATTGTATAACCTTTTGAAGCAGAGAACGCAAATAAAATAAGAATATTTTCATCAAGACCCGCAAATTTTTCCATAAATTTACGTCTATTAAATTTTTCATCGCAAAAATCAATATATGCAATATCAACAAGAACAATTATTTTATTGTCTTTATCCTTTGCAGCTTCTTTTAATACTACTAAAATTTCATCCCACTCTTCATCTGAAACAGAATATCCTGTTGGATTATGCGCAGGTGTATTAAATATTGTTAAAAGTCTTTTTTGTTTAGTTAAATAATAATTAAACTTTTCTTTAAAAGCATCAATATCAAGTCCGCCATTTTCGTTAAACATATTATATGTATCGAGTTTTCTTCCGCTTTCAAGACAAATTGTGTTATATGGATCCCAGTATAAACTTGATGTTATGACCGTATCTCCAATATTTGTATAATTAAATACGCTGTGATGTATTGCTCCTGAACCTCCCGGTGTCGCAACAGCTTCTATATAAGCGTTTGGCATATGATCTTTAAAACATGCTTTTTTTACGGCCTTTAAAAAATCTTTATCACCTTCAATACTTGCATAAGCAGCTATTTTAGGTGCTTCTAAACTTTCTAAATAATCATAAACACTTTTAAATGCCACAAAATCTCCGTTATCTTCCAAAAGTACGCCCATTGATGAATTTATCACCTTGTCAGGACCGTATTTTTCAACGGCTTCGCTTGCCTTTGCTGAAATTGTAAAAATAGTATCATTCTCTACGGGTCTTATCGCATGATCCGCAACCATATTTTTTGACATATCTTCTCCTCCCACACCATTTAATATCATGATTATATCAAAAATTTTTTTTAAATAGTAGTAATTTAAAAAATTTAAAGTATAATATAGTAAAAGGAGTGATTTAATATGAAAATTAACGCAAACAACAGCTATAAACTAGTTAAAGAAGAAGTTAACAACACATACGAAGTATTAAAAGACGGACTTTCTATGGAAGAAATTACAGACATATTACTTCATGATCCCAAAAAACCCGTTATGGGAATGTATAAATTATTCATGACAATTGCAATAGCAAACCTAGAAGCCAGAAATGATATAATGGAAGACAGGGTTTTAACTAAAGCAGCTATTTATATGGATTATTTTGCCAATGGCGGAAAACAAGATGAATTTTTTATGACAAAACAAGATTTATTATATGACGATCTTGAATTTATAAGAAACAAATATTTAAAATAATCTTATAATTTAATATATAAATAATACCCTGCAAGTATACAAAACTATATTTGTGGGTTTTTTATTAATTAAAACAGGTAAATAAAATGATAAAATCAATTTTAGCTAAAACAATTCTTTCTGGATATAATCAATCAGGTTGGTTTTGTTCAAATTATAATATGAATTTATATAGAGGATGTGTGCATGGCTGTATATACTGTGACAGTAGAAGCAACTGCTACAATATCGAAAATTTTGATGAAGTATCATATAAAGAAAATGCTATAAATATACTGCAAAATGAGCTACGAAGTAAAAAGAAAAAAGGCGTTATAATGACAGGAGCAATGAGCGACCCCTATAACCCTTTTGAAAAAGAATTAAATTTAACAAGAAAATCATTAGAGCTTATTAACAGATATGGTTTTGGTGTAAGTATAATAACAAAATCAGATTTAATCACAAGAGATATCCAAATACTAAAAGACATAGCGAAACACTCAATAGTCTGTGTGAATATTACCATAACAACTGCATCAGATAACTTAGCAAAAAAAATAGAACCAAATGCGCCATCAAGCACAAAACGCTTTAAAGCAGTAAAAAAGCTTAGGAGCAATAATATTACAACCGGAGTGTTAATGACCCCAACATTACCATTTATAAATGACACAAAAGAAAATATAATCAATATGGTAAAACTTGCAAAAATATATAATGCAAGCTATATTTACGCATATAAAGATTTTTGTGTTTCATTAAGAGATAATCAAAGAATGTATTATTATTCAAAACTTGATGAGCTTTTTCCAAAAGTAAAAGACAAATATATTAACACCTTTCAAGATAAATACTGGTGCTGTTCCACAAACAGAGAAAAGCTTTGGGATATATTTGTAAATGAATGCATAAAAAACAATATTGAATATGACCATAAAAAAATAGATGAAATAATTAAAAAAGGCTATAATAAAACACAAATGAGTCTATTCTAAAAATAAAGGAAACATAAATGAGCAATATAGATTTAAATTTACATGACTTTATTCAAATAAACGATATACAAAATATAGTCAATGAAGCAAGAGAAAATGATACTGATATTGAAGAAAAAATCATAAAAAATCAAAACCTTGATAATTATGATTTTTCTAACATAAATTTTAGTGATACTATATTTGAACATTGCAGATTTTTAAATTGTGATTTTGAAAAAAGCGCTTTTGTAAACGTGATTTTCAAAAACTGCGATTTTTCAAATAGCAATTTTAGTGAAGGTTATTTTTCAAAAATACATTTTGAAAGTTCAAAATTTCTCGGTGGTGATTTTAACAAAGCAATTATAAAAGATGCAGAAATTATACACTCAAATTTGCAATATACAGTATTCATGCAGACTTCTTTTAATCATGTAAATTTTAATTTTTCTGATTTTACAAACGCAACTATAAGTGATAGCACTATGAAAAAAATTAAAATAAAAGAATGTAAATTCATTTTAACAAACTTTTTTAATACAAAACTTGCAGGAATTGATTTTTCAACAAGCAATATTGATGGTATAGTTTTATCTGATAATTTTAAAGAATTAAAAGGAATTAAAGTAAATGAAATACAAGCTATAGAGCTTGCAAAACTTCTTGGAATAAAAATAGTTTAAAAAGAGGGAAAATATGAAAATACAAAAAGTAAATTTAAAGAAAGAACAATATCTTGATCTTTTATATTTAGGAGATGAAAATTACGATTTAATTAAAAAATATCTAAGTAAAAGCGATATGTATATT
>NZ_SPHL01000017.1:0-12898 GCF_005844425.1 Anaerofustis stercorihominis
AACCTTTATTTGTAAACTAATTTACAACATAAACATAATATAATCTTTAAACACAATAGTTTTAATGTTTCACTATAAACATTTATACTTTAAAACCTAAGCAAATTTTATCCTTTTTTTATTCTTTAGTGGCTTAACCTTTCTTATAAGCTAACTTACAACCTAAACATAGTAACCCCTTAAACACAATAGTTTTAATGTGTACTTTTAAACACTTATACCTTAAAACCTAAGCAATTTTTTATCTTAAACTTCAAATATACCTTTAGAACTAAGCAACTTTTTATTTTTTTAAAATTTTTAATTACTTAGCCTTTCTTATAAGTTAATTTACAACACCTAAACACAGTAAACCTAAAACAAAAAGCTTAATATATAACAAATCATATTAAAACCCTAATTAAATTCCCTATTCATATATTAAAATATTTCTTACATATGATTACATTTTTATTAAATCAGATAATATAAAAAAACTAAAAATAAGATTTTATTTATTCTTTTTTTCACACTCTTCGCAAATCCCATAAAAAACTGTTCTCTTGGGATTTAATTTAAAATTATGGGTAGTATATAAATGTTTTTGAAAATCATCTATTTCATGACAGTGAAGATGTATAAGTTTTCCGCACTTTTCACATTTTAAGTGAAACAGCATATCTTCATGTCTGCTTTTCCCCTCATATTCAAAGCAGGCAGGAGTGTTTATATCTATAATATATTTATTCAGTATCCCCTCATTTACCATGCTTTCAAGCTGACGGTATACGGTGGATTTTCCAATATTGGAATTTTCTTTTTCCAAATACTCTAAAACATCACTTGCCCTAAAATGTTTTTTATCCATATTCTCAAAACAATCAATAAGTATCTTTCTTTGTTTTGTATTATAATGTGAATTCATACCCCAACCTCTGATAAAATGAGAATCATTCTCAATTTAATAATATTTTGTAGATTATATCATTAAAAAGACTATTTTTCAACGAATTTGAGAACTATTCCTAAATTTAACAAAAAGTTTAGAATTATTAAATTTATCAATTATTAAATGCTGAAATTTATAATAAACTTAACTTATAAAATCCATTAAAATTTTATAACTCTCTTAATAACCATAAATAGTATTAAATAAACCAATATTAATCAACTAAAAAAGACACCCATATTTATAAACGGATGTCTTTTTTATTAATCTTTATTAATGGAAATAATACAATCCTGAAACCTTGAAATAAAATAGTTACAAGATAGCTTTTGTTTGTAAAATATAAATACCATTTTTCGTGGCTTTTGAAATCCTCAAAGCATCCACTCCCAACAGCATCCTTTTATTCATTTTTAAACAAATAAAACGGGGCGGCGGTAGTGGTCGTTTCAAAATCTCGGACAGAGATTTTTAGAAAATCCGACCACGTTATAAACCTTTTTCCCAATAACTCCATTTTATTTCCAATCAAACTTATAACCTACCCACAAACTAAGTCGGGTCGGGGTAGCTTTTCTGACAGTAAAACTCGGGCAGAGTTTTACGCAGTCATCGAAAAGCGTTATAAGGCACTTCGCCGAGAAGTGTCGTTTTTACCTCTTATTGTGACTGTTTACTGTTTCAAAGAAACAGATGAGTTTTATTAAAAATAAAACTCATTAAGCTGAAAGCTTTAAACAACATGAGCGATTTTTTAAGAAAAATTGCGAATGGACAAGCAAAAAAAGAGTGGGGTTCTTAAGGGGCAACACCCCTTATATAAGGGTTGTTAAGGGAGTATCTCTTAAATATTCTCATTAAACCATAATATAACAACCACCCCAAAACCCAATCAGGTCGGGTCGGCGGTAGTGGTCGTTTCAAAAATCTCGGACAGAGTTTTTTAGAAAATCCAACCACATCATAAATTTTTTCCCAAATAATACACAAACTGCACAACCTACCCACAAACTAAGTCGGGTCGGGGTAGCTTTTCTGACAGTAAAACTCGGGCAGAGTTTTACGCAGTCATCGAAAAGCGTTATAAGGCACTTCGCCGAGAAGTGTCGTTTTTACCTCTTATTGTGACTGTTTACTGTTTCAAAGAAACAGATGAGTTTTATTAAAAATAAAACTCATTAAGCTGAAAGCTTTAAACAACATGAGCGATTTTTTAAGAAAAATTGCGAATGGACAAGCAAAAAAAGAGTGGGGTTCTTAAGGGGCAACGCCCCTTATATAAGGGTTGTTAAGGGAGTATCCCTTAAATTTACCCCTTTAAATTTTTAAGATATTTCTTCAAATTCCCCTCTGCTCCGTTTTCCTTAGGCTCGTAGTAAACTCTTCCCCTTATTTCTTCAGGCAGATAATCCTGCTTTACATAATCGTTTGGGAAATCGTGAGGATATTTGTACCCAACACCAATACCAAATTCCTTTTCCCCCTTATAATTTGCATTTCTTATATGAAGAGGGACTTCATAGTTAGGCTCGTTTTCTATATCAGCTAAAGCCTTGTTTATTGCAAGGTATGAAGCATTGCTCTTTGGTGAAGAGGCAAGATAAGTTACACAGTGAGCAAGGTTTATCCTAGCCTCAGGCATCCCAATAACTTCAACAGCCTTAAAGGTACTTACGGCAAGTTCCAAAGCTTTTATATTTGCGTTTCCTATATCTTCAGAGGCAAAAATAATCATTCTTCTTGCTATAAATTTTGGATCTTCTCCCGCATATATCATCTTAGCTAGGTAATAAATCGCTGCGTCCGGATCAGAACCTCTCATGCTTTTTATGAATGCACTTATTGTGTCGTAGTGTTCGTTGTCCCCTTTGTCGTATGTAACTTTTTTCTTTTGCATACATTCTATTATCACATCAAGGTCTATGTTTATTACCCCTTTTTCGTCCTTTGGAGTTGTAAGATAAGCAAGCTCCAAAGCATTAAGAGAAACCCTTGCATCTCCGCTGCACATAGTGCATAAATAGTCCATAGCCTCATTCGTTATGTTTATTTCATAATTTCCAAGTCCTCTTTCTTTGTTTGAAAGTGCGTTTTCTATAATCTTTCTTACATCGTCCTTGTCAATCTTCTTAAGCTTAAATAAAGTAGAACGTGAAATCAAAGGAGAATTTATTTCAAAGAAAGGATTTTCCGTTGTAGCACCAATTAGAATAATCGTTCCGTCCTCAACGCTTGGAAGAAGTGCATCTTGTTGTGATTTGTTAAAACGATGTATCTCGTCTATAAAAAGAATGCTCTTTCTCTTCTCCAGCCCAAGATTATTCTTTGCCTTTTCGATTATCTCCCTTACATCCTTTACTCCGCAGGTTACAGCATTAAGAGAATAAAAATAAGAACTGGTCTTGCTTGCGATTATCTTCGCAAGGGTGGTTTTACCACACCCCGCAGGACCAAAGAGTATTATGGAACTTATTCTGTCAGCTTCAATCATTCTGTTCAATAGCTTACCCTTTGATACAATATGCTCCTGACCGTAAAACTCCTCTAAACTCTCAGGTCTCATTCTAACCGCTAAAGGAGCCTTGCTTTTTACCTGTTCTTCCCTTATATCATCAAAAAAATTACCTTGCATTTTTTCTCCTTATTACATTAAATTTATAATACTAAATATCTTTTACAATTCTACCACAAAATAATATCAATAACCATCGAACATAAAACAATATATTTAAAATATAATGTAATATTAAATCATAAACTCCCCTGTCTGTTTGTTCTAAATTCTCTTTTGTAGGTAATTTTTTTTGCTCCATAAAATCAGCTTTTAAAACTTCTCTATCTAAAGCATTTGTATAAGGGTTTCTCATTACTTCAATCCTTACAACATTCCCATCTTCATCAAATATATATCTTTCACTTCCTGCGTTATAAACAGTGTTTTCATTGTTTTTACCTCTGTTTTGTGGTATACTTTGATTATAAGAAGCAAGATTTCCAAAAGACGTTTCGGACGTGTACTGAGGGTTGTTTTCAGCATTAGAGTAGTTGGTCAATTGCTTCTTATTTTTATATTTATAAGCAGTATCAACTCTAAGAAGTTTATTTTTTGTATCAGGTACGGCTTCAACTACTTCATAATATCCGTTTATTCTTTTTGTCAATATTATAGAATCAGCTCTGCTTTTATCTTTATTAAAATACCTTACACTTTTCTTATCTCCAAGTTTTATGCTGTCATAATTATCTATAACATAACCTATTCTTGCAATATCATTTATATCTGACATACTTTCATTAGCTTCACCATTCTCACCGTGTCTGTCCCAGATATGTTCTACTGCTATACTGTCAATACTATTCTTATACCCCGTTATATCAAGCCCCGTAAGCTTTTCCACATCCTCTATAAGCTCATTCGATACATTTCCTATATTATGATAGGGTTTTACTTTTTTCCCCTTATTTATGTTTTCAATGTATCGTATAAGCCCTTCATCTACAGCATTTTCATAATCTTTCTTTATAACCTTTATATCATCATCACTAATACTTTCACTGTCTGCTCTTACAATCTCATTTTGTTCATCTATCTCTTCATTGCTTTCTTTTATATCTTGTGATATATTTTGATTAGAAGATGTAGAGTTAAAACCGAAAGTCGTTTCGGACGTGTTCTCAGGGCTTTTTTGAGTATTGAGAAGTCGGCTATTTACATCTTCTTTTTTATTAATATCTTCACCCCTTAAAGCTCTTACTTCTTCCTCTAATGCTTTTATTTGTTTGTCAAACTTCTCTTGTTGTTTGTCAAATTTATCTTGCATTTGCTTTAAAAGTTTTTCTGTGTCTGTTTCTATAACATTTTCTTCTTTTAATGAAAATTTTAGGTCCTTATCTGAATAAGATTGATTATTGCCTGTATTGTAATCAAATATGTTGATATTATCAACAAGATCTGATATACTTATATCAGGTGTAACCACATAGGAATTACTATTCATTGTGTTTTTCATAATGTTTGGTGAGGTGGTTACACCTTTTATTTTTAAAACTTCACTATCTACAATATATAATACATCAGAATTTGGTTTTTCTCTTGCAACAATTCTAACACGATAATCTTGATTATTCATTCTTATCGGAGCAACAAAATGATGAAATTCCATTGATGCCTTATTTATATTTTTTTGCTTTTGATTTTTAAAACTATCTATATAAACCGCATTTTCAAACAATTTCGGTAAATATAAACTTGCATTTAAATTTTCAATATAATGCAAATCCCATGGATGAAACTTGGATGAAAATGTAGGATGTAAGATTTTTCCGATGGTTTGACTGTTAATATCGGCTTTATATCCCGTTGCTTTATTTTCATACGTTCCTCTTTGAATATTTTTGACCCTGTTTTGTAAATTTTTTAAATTCCTATTGTCATTTTTCCTTACGTTTATATAAGAAGTATGGTTAATATACGGTATTTTATCAGCAGAATTTATATTTTTGTTCTTTAAACTTAATTTTACATCATCACCCGTTTTATATTTCCTGTTTTCTTCCCTTGCAAGTTCTCTGTACACTTTCTCAAACAATGTTTCGGCATTGTTAATATCAGAATATAAAACATCATTTTTAGTTATTATTGATTTTATTCTTTTTATAAAATCTCTTATTGTTTCAAATAAAGTTTTATTATTACCCGCAAGTCTTGTTAGCATTGCTTCATCATTTTCAAATATTCTTCTTGCTATAAAATCTGCGACAACTTCTTCTTGTATATCTTGTGATGTATAATCCTATTTCGCCTTTTTCTATTGCATTTAGATATCTACTTTCAATCTCTGCTTTTCTTGCTTGATATTTTGAATTTTTATTTATTTCTTCTAAAGAAAAAACTTCTAATTCATTATATAATTTTTCTGATTTTGAACGAATATAGTGTACTAATTCATGTTTAAATGTTGTAAATTCAGCATTTTTATTATTTCTGCTTAAATATATCACTCCGTCTTTAACATATCCATCTATATTCTCTGATACATTATCATTTATATATTCAACTTTTGCACCTATTTTATTTGCAATTTTATTGAATGTTTCAAGATTATTTTGTTGCCTATTTAAAGGTAAAATATTATTTTGAACATTATTATTTAAAAATTTCCTATAATCAGTAACAACAATTCTTTGTTCGTTTGTATCAAGTGTAAGTCCTAAAGTATAAGTATCATTCCCAACTTGTTTTATAATATTTATCCCAGGACCATTTTTTTCCATAACATCAAAAATACAAAATCTATTTTTAATATTTGCAATATGAGTATATTGTAATAATTCAAAATACTTTATGATATAATAAGAAAAAAAGGAGAAAAACAATGGACGCACTAATTGTAGTAGATATGAGCAATGACTTTATTGACGACAAAGGAAGCTTAACAGCAGGAAAACCCGCACAGGACATAACACCTAAAGTTTTAGATAAAGTAAAAGAATACGATAAAGAAGGAAAAATAATCGTTTTTGCAATGGACGCACACGAAGAAAATGATAAGCACTTCAACCTATGGCCAAAACATAACGTAAAAGGAACATGGGGACAAGAGCTTTATGGTAGCTTAAACGACTGGTATAAAGAAAATAAAAATAAAGATAACGTAATATGGCTTGATAAAAGCGAGTACGATGCCTTTTATAAAACTGACTTAGCCGAAATGCTAAAAAATAATGGAGTAGATGAAGTGTTAGTATGTGGTGTATGTACCGACATTTGCGTATTTAATACGGTTTACGGAGCATATAAAGAAGGCTTTAAAACAAAAGTAGATAAAAACTTGTGTGCCACATTTACGGATAACGGCGAAACTTTCATAAACCAAATGAACGCAATTTATAAAACGGAAATTCTATAAAAAAAGGAGCTTATATGCTCCCTTTTTTATTATATTCACAATATAAAAACATATACCCCACTCACTACATTTCACCACCATGACCACCACACTTACAAATCTGTCGGGGTAGCGGTAGTGGTCGTTTCAAAAATCTCGGGTAGAGATTTTTAGAAAATCCGACCACGTTATAAGCCTTCACGGCGTATGAGTGAAAGCATTTTATCCAGTATTTTTTGCTTCGGAAAAATACTGGTCGCTCTTTAGAGCGAAACCCTAAAACCCCACGCCCAGTGGCGCCCTTTTATTCGACTTTTTTAGGCGAGTAAAAAAGTCGTGGGGTTTATAAGGGGCAAAGCCCCTTGATTTCGGGTTGTTAAGGGCAGACAGCCCTTAAATATGGGGTTCTTAAGGGGTATCCCCTTAATCCCCATTTCCATAATAATTAACCCCAAATACTCCAATTATAATTACAATAGCACCGATAACCTGCATTAAGCTAAAAGGTTCCGCCATAACAAATATACCTATAAGAACCGAAACAACAGTAGTTAAATTTGAAAAGGCAGAAGCTGATGCTATATCAAGGTGAGATACTGTATAAGTATTGCCAAAAAATCCTATAACAGAAGCAATACATCCAAGATACATCATACACAGTAAAACTTTAGTATTTGAAAAAGCGAGCATATATCCGCTAAAACCTTGATTTGTAATCAAAGATATAATTCCAAAGGATATACACGCAAACCACATCATGAAAAAGGTTATCTCCATAACGGAAAATTCCTTTGATAATTTCCTTGCTAAAATACCGTACATACTTGAAGCAAAAACCGCTCCAAACAAAAATAAAAATCCCGCAAAATTAAATCCCACATCAGAAACATAAGACCCAAACACAACCGATATGGCTCCAAGAACGGAAAGAACTACAAAAGCCCACTGCTTAATAGTAGGCTTTTCTTTTAAAATAAATATTGCAAGAACACACATAACAACGGGAATAGTGGCAATCATCGTTCCCGAAAGTGCCGAATTTGTAAGGCTTACACCGTAAGTCTCACATATAAAATACATTAAAGGCTGACATATGCAAAGAGGAATAAGAAGTTTTATGTTTTTTTCCTTATAGTCAAGCTTAAATACTTTTAGAAAATAAAGTATAGTCATAAATAAGGCTGCAAACAAAAATCTTACCCCGGGTAAATCAAGAGGCTTTAAAACGGTTAAAGCCTCTCTTGTAAAAGCAAATGTTGTGCCAAAAACAAAGGAATATAATACCCCTGTTATGTATGCCGTTACTTTCTTGTTTTTTAACATATTCTATACGAAATATGCAAAACTTTCCACGTTCTTTTCTTCTGATTTTATAACTTCGATTTCACGGAATTTAAGTCTTAAAAGTTCGTACATTATGTCAAGGAAACATATTTCTGCATTGTAGTGTCCAACACCTATTAATACAATGCCGTTATCAACGTAGTTTTGCATTTCATGATATTTTGTATCAGATGTAATAAATACTTTGGCATTTTTTTCTTTAACTTTATCTATTAAGTCATTACCACCACCGGTACATAAAGCAACTTTACTTAATATACCAAGAGTGTTGTAATTGTTTGTTACTCTTAAAACATTTGTATTGTAAGCTTTTTTTACTTTTTTAAGTAAACCGTCAATGTTCATAGGTGTTCTTGAATCAAGAAGACCAACAGCACCAAGACCAAATAGGTTTGTATCGTCTTCGCATTTATCGCTTACAACTCTTTCAAGTGGTTTAATATCGCTTAAACCAAGCTTTTTAGCCATAAACATATTTAGCCCGATTGTAGACACATCCATAGGAGTATGAGCAGAATATACGTTGATGTTGTTTTTAATAAGTTTGAATATCATATCCCCTTTAATGCTTGATTGTTCAATGTTCATTGTTTTACTAAAGAATAAAGGATGATGAGATATTATCATATCACAATGCTCTCTTATTGCTTCGTCTATTACTTCGTTTGTAATATCAAGAGCAAGCAAAATTCTCCTTACCTGAGCTTGTCTGTTTCCAAGTTGAAATCCGGAATTATCCCATTCGTACTGAAAACTTTCATTTGCGAATACGTTAATGTACTTTATTATATCTTTTACTTTCATAATTTTCTCTTACCCTTTCCAGCAAAGTTATATAATCTTTCGCTTTATTCAATGCTTCTTTTGCATTTTCAGTATTTTTATTTTTACAATTTTCAACGATTTTCTTATTTACCTTTATTTTGTAATTTAGAAAATCAAGAAAATTTTCATTCCCTTTTTCATATAGTTTATAACCTAAATCAAAGAACACATCTTCATATTTTTCATCATCTTTTTTAGATATAACCTTTAAAACATTATAAAAATGATGTCTGTCTCTTATCAAATCTTCATCAACAATGGTAAAAGAATTATCATATAAATATTTCCTTACCATATCAACACTGTTCATAGGCTGAAGAATAATATTTTTAAAACCTTTTGTCTTTTCTAAATCATCATTTAGTATATCGATAATAAGTTCTCCGCCCATTCCGCATATACAAAGGGTTTCAATATTATTTGTATCTATATTTTTCATGCCGTCGCTTAAAACAAAAGTAACATCTTTTTCTTCTTTAAACATCTTAGAAAAGTTTTCTTTTGCATTTAAAAGAGGTCCTTCGTTTACGTCGCTTATAACGGCTCTTTTTATCATATTATTTTTAAATAATTGTATGGGTAAATATCCATGATCAGAACCAACATCAAGAACCGATTCGCTTTTCCCAACCATGTCATATACCGCTTTTAATCTTATATCCAAATTTACCATAATTTCTACCTTATATAACAAAATAAGTATAACATAAAATTTTCTTTTTTTAAACAAAAATATTATTTAAGGGTGTTACCCCTAACACCTTTAAGGGATTCTCCCTTAACAACCCTATCTTAAGGGGCTTTGCCCCTTATAAACCCCACTCTTTTTTTGCTTGTCCATTCGCAATTTTTCTTAAAAAATCGCTCATGTTGTTTAAAGCTTTCAGCTTAATGAGTTTTATTAAAAATAAAACTCATCTGTTTCTTTGAAACAGTAAACAGTCACAATAAGAGGTAAAAAGGACACTTCTCGGCGAAGTGCCTTATAACGCTTTTCAATGTCACGCAAAATGCTGCCCGCATTTTACGGACAGAAAAGCTGCCGCCACCCTATCGTTTATAGGTTTTAATGCTAAAATTAAAACAGCATAACAAATATAAATTACCATTTAAAATCTCATCTATATGATATTTTAAATATAAAAAATTACCGTTAAAAATAAATTTATTAAGTAGATTTACATATAATATCTTTTAATGTATTTCGTCCTTAACAACCCGATATTAAGGGGCTTTGCCCCTTATAAACCCAACGACTTTTTTACTCGCCTAAAAAAGTCGAATAAAAGGGCGCCACTGGGCGTGGCATTTTAGGGTTTCGCTCTAAAGAGCGACCAGTATTTTTCCGAAGAAAAAAATACCGGACAAAATTCTTTCACTCAAACGCCGTGATGGCTTATAACGCTTTTCGATGCCTACGTAAAACTCTACCCGAGTTTTACTGTCAGAAAAGCTACCCAGCCCTTTATTAGCTTTAATGTTTGGAGTGGAACATCATAATAAATATAAGTTATCTTTTAATATAAATTTTATACAACATTGCTAACCAAGTTTTACAAAGCAGTGCTACCTCTACTCCGCCGTTTATCAATCTTAATGGTAGGAGTAGAACATCATAATAAATGTAAGTTATCATTTTAAAATTTTTTATATAGGTTTTATAAAACATTGATACTTGTATTTTACAAAAATAAAATACCCATATCCTATCATTTATTAGTTTTAATGCTTAGAAGAAAAACAATATAATTAAATAATAGATAAGTGATAACATTAAATTTATTCTTTATAAACTTACATTTAAAATAATCAAATAGAAAACTAAATTAACAATAAATCTTTCAAAAGTTTTTACAAATAAAAAAAGACTCTAAAGAGTCTTTATGAAAATAATATTTTTAGCAAAAAAAAAATGGCTCCCCAGGTAGGACTTGAACCTACGACCTTTCGGTTAACAGCCGACTGCTCCACCGATTGAGCTACTGAGGAACGCTTAGTACTTTATATATTATACACTTTATTTAGAAAATGTCAACAAAAAAATGCAATTATATTAAAAATCTTCTCTTTTAAACTTTGCTCTGAAATAAACATAGATCGTTTTCGCAGTCATTAAATAAAATATATATTAAAAAAGGAGCATTACGAAAATACTCCTTTTGCTGCAATATTAAGATAGGTTATGCCCAAACATCGTTTTTTTCATTATTTATAAATAAGACTTTTTCATATTTAACAGCTTTTCTCCAAGTCATAATTCCTGTAATTGGAGCAATTAATGCAATCCAAAGAAGAATTATTGTATTACATAATATCAGCTTCAATGGAAGCGTTATTATCCCACCAAAGATTATCAAACTACTAAAAAATCTATCTAAAAACTTTCCTTGATAATTCCAATAAGCATAGTGCCAAAATCTCCACGAAAGAGCAATCCATAATAAAGTAATCCCAATCTCAAAGTATGGAATATATGCTCCTAAAAAAGCAATAGGAAAAAAGTGTTTTTCAAGAAAATATATCATCGGTGGCATAAATAAAAATAACAACACACAACCTACGATCTTTTTTATTATAAATTGTTTCCTATAATTTTCACTTAAATGCTCCTTTATTGAAGTATTAACTTCTATAAATTTTTGTTTCCAAACTTTCAAAAATTCCAATCATTCCAACTCCTTTATAATATTTTTATATCTACAGCTGCAATAGTAGTAGTCTATCTATATCTTCATACGATACCTATTCTTTTCACTGCCTTGTATCCGCACGAATAACCTACATCATACATAGCACAAATAATGAGCATTGGTAACTATAAAAGAGCTAAACTCCATATTATGTAATCTACAATAACATACTGTGTAAGTCTTAGTCCTATATTTTGTGTCATCATGTGGTGTCCAGTTATGCGAATGTGATGATTTTAAAGAAGATGTACCAGAAGAAATTTCTCCGAAGTTTAGCTTGCTTGATGCTTTCTTACTGCAATGCTTCTTCTTTTACGATCTATTCAAAAGAAGCAAGTCATAAACAAGGAACTAATAGCATCATAATCGTCAATACAATTTTAACGTTTTTTATAAAATTAGTTTCCTTTTTTCTCTATTTTATATTTTTTACTACGGTCTGTTATATGAACATTTGTTTAAATTTTCGCTTATGTGAAGATTTTTTTGCATTTAGTAGATATTTTATAATGTACAACAAAATCTCCTTAGAACGAACATTTTACCCGTTTCTTTAATTTTATTATACCACAAAAATTTTTAATTTTTTTTTATTTTTATAACAAGAGTAAAAGTAAGAATAAGAATATATGGTTAGGCATTTATCCTTTTATTTTTATAATAAACATCTATTCTTACATCAATTTCCTAACATTAAATCAATTAAATCATTGAAATATGAAGAAAAACAGCCTAAAAAATCAAGTTAGAAAAAATTTTTCTAACTTGATTATAAAATCCAGCATTATATTAAAAATATTTCAAATAAAATTTTATATAAAGATGTATCCCCTTTAAATAAAGGTTAACATGTGTTTATTTATTATATGACATATAAAAAATTATATTCTTCTTTCTTAAATTTTTTATATAGGTTCTATAAAATGTTACTACATAAAGTAAAACAAAATACCTCTATCCTATAACTTATTAGTTTTAATGTTAGAATAAAAATAATAGATAAAAGGTAACATTAAATTTCTTCTTGATAAACTGTCCTTTAAAATAATCAAATAGAAACTTAAATTAACAATAAGTCTACAAACAAAAAAAAGACTTATACAAAGTCTTTATAAAAATAATATTTTTGGCAAAAAAAAATGGCTCCCCAGGTAGGACTTGAACCTACGACCTTTCGGTTAACAGCCGACTGCTCCACCGATTGAGCTACTGAGGAACGCTTG
>NZ_SPHL01000017.1:12996-39726 GCF_005844425.1 Anaerofustis stercorihominis
ACGACCTTTCGGTTAACAGCCGACTGCTCCACCGATTGAGCTACTGAGGAACGCTTGATACTTTATCTATTATACACTTAATTTTTAATATGTCAACTACTTTTTTCATTTTTTTCCATGAAAATGTTATCTATGTATTTATTCAAATTTAGTAAAATATAAATACACTTTTAACATTTTCATAACTATCAAATATTAAATAAATAACAATTTAAACTAATAAAATTATTTATTATTCCTCTTGTTCTTCCCTTTTTATTGTGCTTATTATTTCGCTTTTTGATAGCTTTTCATAAAACAAAGGTCTTCTTATTATTATCATTATGCAGGCAAAGAAGAAATAAAAGAAATATACTCCGCTTAAAATGGCATTTAAAAATACAAAAGCATCTGTATTTATAAACCAATTATTTAAAATTTCATTTATTTCATAAGGAAGCAGTAACAATACGAAAAACAAAGAAAAATACCTTATAAAATATTGATAAATTCTTATATCATCTTTTCCCACTGCCACAATCCTAAGTTTCATTAAGGCTTTTCCAATGCTTCTGCCCTTTAAGAATACGCATAAAACAAAGAAATACATAAACACGGAAAGAGAGAATATATAATAATCATCTATGCCATAATCAATGTTTATATGCCTTACAATATAATATAATCCCCATATAAAAGGCATATCAATAATAAAAGCTATAAGTTTTCTTAAAAAAGAAACCTTAATTCCTCTTTTGTAACTTTCATCATCCATCTCTTCCCTATCCGGCAGAACCTTATAAAATGGTTTTATAACGAAGTAACCAATAACACCCCCAAGGGTATTTATGAATAAATCATCAACATCAAAAAGCCTGTAACTTCTTGGATAAAAGAAATAAAGCCCGCTTAACTGTGTAAGCTCAAAAAACAATGATAATAAAAATGAAAATAAAATTGTCTTTTTTAAGCTGAATTTAAAATAATATCTTAAATACATTCCAAAAGGCACTGTCATAAGCAGATTAAATAAAACCTGTAAAAAAGCTTTATTATTTACAATACAGGTAATGGGACTACTATAACTTAAAGACATTTTATGGTACTGACTTATAATATCCTTTATAAAATTAAAAGGAACTAACTGAGCCGATCTTGTTGTGAGAGATGCCACCTCGGAAAACGACGGTAAAGGCAGAATAACAAGAAAATAAGCCGTCATTAAATATAATATAAAAGAATATATTATAACTATCCTGACAGACCAAAGAGAACCATATTTGTTGTAATTATATATTATGTAAGGAAGAGTAAATAAAAGAGCAATCAAAGGAAATGCAAAAATAGACTCTTTTATTATATCCAAATATCCTCCCATATTTCCTCCTTTTATTATAAGATAATTACATATTATAACAACAAAACAATTACTTTTCAAAATATTATAGAATATTAAATAATAAAATCTAAAAAAAATACAACAATAAAACATTCAAAACATAAATTAATCCTAAAGAAATATACCAAAAAAATTTATATAAAAACCAATAGAACTAATTAACAATAAAAAAAGAGCATAAGCTCTTTTTTAATCAGATAAAAAATTCTTTTTTAACATATCATCTGCTTCATCCCAGAAAGCTTTTGTGTCATATTTAGTATCTCTTTCCCTGACTTCATAGGAATCTTCATTTTCAATATTTACTATTGTGTCATTATCTTTTTCATCTAAAATATCTTCACTAAGTTTTGTATCCTCATTTATTTCTTCTTTTACATCATCTATAATCTCGCTTGTTTCAGCTTCTGCTTCTTCGTATTCAAATTCATTTTCTAAAGAAACTTCTTCTTTAACAAAACTTTCATCATCTTTGTTTTTTTTGTCTTTTTTATCCTTTTTATCTTTCTTACCAAAAAGATGTTTTTTCTTTTCTTCTTTTTCTTCCTTATCTTCTTTTTCTTCTCTTAAAGCTTTTCTTTCTTCTCTTCTTTTTAATCTTTCTTCTCTGTCTTCCATGCTTTCAAGGAAGAATTTAGAATCTTTTTCAACCTCAATATAATCTTCAGTGAATTTTGAGAATACATCAAGTCCGTTATAAACTATGTTATCTTCTTTTAAAACTTCATCAATATCATAATTATCCAAACCTAAAAAGGCTGCATTCTTACTTCTTAGATAAATTAAATCCTTATCTTTCTTTTCATCAAAATTAATATTTGATAACTTATCAAATAATTCTTTAGCTTTTGAAGTATCACCTTTTTTAATATAATACATAACCATATGAGAACAAATAACCAAATATGCTTTTGTATCATCTTTAAATCTTGAAGTTTTTTCTACTGCAATGGTATCAAAATGAGAATATAAGTAGTTAATATATTTTTCAATACCCGAATTTAATCTTGTAATTTTCATATCAAGATATTCTCTTAATATATAATCAACGATTTTAATATCATCTCTTGAAACATCATCAATGGTTAATTCTTTATTTAAATAATCTGATATGATTTTTAAAAGATAAGTTCTTTTTACACCTTTGTTTCTTTCATTATAACTTCCATATATCAAAAGTTTACAAGCTAAAAGATAATCATATTGTTCATCTGTTAGAACGTGTTTTATTATATGTTTTCCTTCTTCGTCAACTTCACCTGTATCTATTTTATCATTTGGAACACCAAGGCAAATTTCCCCTTCTAGAAGAGTAAATAAAATTTGAGTTGATGAAAACAAAATCAAAAAGATAAGTGCAACATCAAAGAAGAATAAAATTACTTCTGAGAAAACATATACGTAGATGAAATATACTGCAAGACAAGAAAGTACAAGAAGTATAAAACTACCCGCTATGCTTTCAAATACGGTGAAAGTAAAATCTGCCTTAAGCTTATCAAACTCTTCCCTGTTTTGAGGAAGATTAAATTTAGGAACAATTTCACCTATTGAAAAGTAATTTTTATTATGCACTCTTCCAAAAATCTTCTTATCGGGATCTTTAAATAAAATATAGAAAGGATCCATATAAATAAAAGATGTGTCATAACCTTTTTTATCATATAAAATACTGTATGATTTATATCTAAAGAACAATGAAAGATAATACATTAAAACGACTATTACAGGGCATAAAGGAAGCAGCCATAAGCTGTGACCCATTGCAAAAGAAACCAACGTACTTCCGCTTATAAGCCCGAATACGACAATGACTAGCCATATTATTTTTAAATTTTTCTTTGAACTTTCTCTCATAGGTCAATCCTCAAATTTAATTATTTATTTTTCTTACCAAATGTAAGTTTATTTTCATTACCGTTTATTATTCTTACTATATTCTTTCTATGTTGATATATGCTTAAAACACATAAAATACAAGCTAAAATTATATAACAAATATCAACTTTAAATACTATAAAAAATACTGCACTAAGTGTTAAAGCAGTTAAAGAACCGACTGAAACCATTCTCGTTAAAAGCGCAAGTATCACACCAATAAGTATTGCCAAAAGTGCAAGTTTATAATCAACCATAACAAGAATTCCCGCACTTGCAGAAACTCCCTTTCCTCCTCTGAATCCCATAAATATAGGCCAGTTATGACCGGCAACACATAAAAGAGAACAGATTAAAATTACAAGAGAGCTTTGATTAAACATATAACATAAAAGTACTGTTACAAGCCCCTTTAAAAAGTCAATTACAAAAACCAACGCCCCTGAGAAAAATCCATATGTTCTAAGTGCGTTAGTAGCTCCGGCATTACCGCTGCCATAAGTCCTTATATCTTCTTTTTTTACACTTTTGGAAAATATGTAAGCACCATTTATACATCCTAATAAATAAGATACTATCATTAAAATAAAACTTAAAAAAGTAAATTGTATAACCATGAAAACTCCCATAACATAAATTTTACTTTTAGTATTATAGCATATTAATATATAAATAAAAGTAGGTTAAATGAAATTTTAATAATTATTTAACGTAAATTAATTTTCTTAAAATATGTAGTTATTAAAAACTAAACAGATACTTTTTTCAAATAAATTTATTTTCCCTTTTAGTAAATAAATTTATTAATCATTTACACGATATTATATAAAAATATAAAATTATATGTAATATTTTACTATCTTTTATTCACACAATATACAATTTATGATAAATATATTACATAACATAACCTAATATAAAATTTATATAAAATCTGTATACTATATTGTTGTTTTCAATTTAAACAATGATTTAATATACTGCTTATAAAATTATTTAACTAAATTTTTATATATTTATTATTACTAAAAAATCACTACTTATAATTTTAAGCTTAAATTATTCAAAATATTACTAAAATAAAAACTTACTTAAGCACAAAAGGAATTTTATTCTTAGCTTCTATTTCATCTTTTGTAACACTGCATTCATAACAAAGAACATTTACTCCATTATCCCTTGCTTGTTTTAAAGCTTTGATAAAATCTTTATGCACTGGATTTGGGGTAAAATACTTTGAGCCTGCAAACTGAATTATAAAGCAGATATAAGCTTCATAGCCTTCTTTTTTTGCTTCTATAAGTTCATATACATGTTTAATCCCTCTCGTTGTGGGTGCATCGGGAAACATCGCTACACCATCTTCTTCCAATGTTACCCCTTTTACTTCCACATACCCCTTTTTATTCTCACTTTCCACATAAAAATCAAACCTTGAATTTTTATATTTCTGCTCGCCTTTAATAAAAGTTACCTCCCCCATTTCATCAAGGGTAATAACCTTATTTAAAACTCCCTCTTTAAATACCTTGTTTGGCATTTGACTGTCCATGTTAAAAAGCACATCATTTTTATATACGCTTATTAAATCATACTTTGTCTTTCTGGCTTTACTGTCTATATATTCAAGATAAACATCGGCATTATCAGTAAGCAACTCCCTGCATCTTCCCGTATTTTTTACATGTACTTTTTCTATCTTATCATCAATCAAACAATTTGCTATAAACCTGTTTGGTCTATCTATAAATTTTCCTTTAACTATATTCTTATATTTCATACTACCTCTTTTCAATAAAATATTATATCAAACCACCTTGAAAAAAGGGTGTTTTTAATTTAAAATTAATTTTATGGAAAATTATAAATTTATAAATAACAACAAATGTGAATTTTTCCCCTGCCATAAAACAGAAGATAAAGATAATTTTAACTGTCTTTTCTGCTATTGTCCTTTGTATTTAATGGAAGAAAAATGTATGGGAAATTTCACTTATACAAAAAACGGAATAAAGGATTGCTCAAACTGCCTACTGCCTCATAAAAAGGAAAACTACGATTATATTAATAACAAATTAATGGAATTTACAAATATGAAAAAGGAAGAAAAATTAAAAAACATTAAACTAATTATTACTGACCTTGACCATACTTTATTAAAAGATGAATTCAGTATCGATGAAAATTATGTAAGTCTTTTTAATGAGTTAAAGGATATGGGCTATATAACTGCATTCGCAACCGCAAGAGGCTTTTATCAAGCGTTTAACTTCGCTTATAAATTAAAACCGGATTATATAATATGCGATAACGGAGCAAGCCTAGTAAAATACGACTACGAAAACCAAAAAAGACATATCTTAAAGGAAATATTAATCGAAGAAGAAACCAAAAAAGACGTATTAAACACACTAAAGGATAATGATACTTTAATTTATTTAATCGAATCAGGAGAGGATTTATACATTACAAAAAGCAAATATAATCCTGAAATTGTAAATAAAAATATAAACTTCTTCTCGCCAATAGAAAATATAGTAGAGGGTTTTAAACTTCACGTAATAGATAAATTAAGGGATATGCCTTTTGATATTCCCCTAACCAGAGTTTGCACATTTGATTTTGTCGGTGATAAAAATACCCATGATACACTAAAAAGACTTGGAGAAGCTCATGATAAATTAAACTACACAAAATCATTTACAACAACCTTTGAGTTTGGTCCCTCAACAAAAGGAAACGCACTTTTATTTTTAAAAGACTACTTAAAAATAGCTAAAGAAAACATTATTTCTTTTGGAGACAGCATAACAGACGTATCTATGTTTGAAAATTCAGGTGTATCGGTCTGTGTGGATAATGCTTCAGATGAGGTAAAAAAACACGCTATGTATATAACCGACAGTGTATTTGATAATGGCGTAGAAAACTTTATAAGAGAGAATTTATTAAATGAAAAATAATAACAGCTATAAAAATTTTAGTGAATACTATGATAATTATATCGCTCTTGCAGACTATGAAATATGGGCAGATTATATAAAGGACCTTTCAACCATAAATAATCCAAACACTATTTTAGATATTGGATGTGGAAGCGGATATATGATGCTTTTTTTAAGCGATATTTTAAATGGTGATTTTTACGGAATAGATATAAGCGGTGAAATGCTTGTAAAAGCAAACGAAAATGCTTACTATGAAGAAAAAGACTTCCGTTTTATGAAAGCAGATATGAAAGACTTTGTTTCAGACATCAGCTTTGATTTTATTTACAGCGTCTGCGACAGCATAAATTATCTTCAAAGCGAAAATGATTTGTTAAAGACCTTTAAAAACATAAAGAAATATCTAAATAAAGGCGGTAGTTTTACTTTTGATATAATAAGCGAATATTATAAACCGGAAAATGAAATTTTAGAAAACGAAGGTTTAACCTTTGATGTAAGAAGAAGTAAAAAAGATAACTGGTTAAATACTACAATTATAATATCAAACACTAAAGAAAGACTATGTAAGGTAGAACATAAACAAAGGATTTTCTCAGTAAATACAATAAATGAAGCCCTAAAAGAAGCAGGCTTTGACAATGTATTTTTCTACGACTTCCTTACAAAAGACAAACCAAATAAACAAAGCGAAAAAATTCAAGCAGTGGCATATTAACCACTGCTTTTTATTTGTATTTGTTTAGTAATTTTTTATAAATATATACCCCAAGAACATAATTTAAAATAATTAAAACAATCAAGTAAATAATAAAGGCTGTTATGCTTATTGTAATTTCCATCATATATAAACAAGCAAAGACAAAAGCACTGATACAAAGTATAATTAAATTTATTATATAAGCATATCTTCCGCTTTTATTTCTAAGGCTTTTTTTAATTCGTCATGCAATTCTATTCTTTCATTTTCAAGTTTCTTTAAATATTTTTCCTTGTTTTTATCATTACTATAGTAAAAATACCTAAATATGCTAATTACACCGTTAAACAAAAAGCCTCCCCAAGACCAATAAAGATACTCCCCAGTCTGCTTTCTTTAAATACCGCAAGCATTATAAACAAAATTCCAATCAAAACAAATATAGCACCATAAATAAAATTACTCTTTTTCATTTTTCATAACCTCATATATAAAAATTTCTTCTATAGTCTTATTGAAAAAACGAGATATCTCAAAAGCAAGTTCCAAAGAGGGATTATACTTCCCGTTTTCAATAGCACTTATAGTCTGCCTTGATACTTTTAATTCCTTTGCAAAACTCTCCTGATTAAGTCTCATTTCCTTTCTAAACTTTTCAACGTTATTCTTCAACTTCACCCTCCTATGTAAAGGTTCCTTTACATGTATTATACTCTAAACAACAATTTTGTCAAGGTTCCTTTACAAAACAAAAAAACACCCCATAAAACAAGGCATTTCAAATCTAAATATTAATATTTATATCACTTCCATAACTCCACACTATCCCAAAGCCTAGCATAAAAGAATTTAAAGAAATAAAAAAACACCCCACATCAAATCCATACGGGGTAAGGGTAGCAACAATTCCCGAAAAAACGGGTAGTTTTTTCGAGGAAATCTTGTTGCGTTAAAGGCTCCACGCCCAGTGGCGCCCTTTTATCCAAATATTTGGGCGAGCAAATATTTGGTCGGGTTGTTAAGGGTTGAAAACCCTTAAATATGGGGTTTAAGGGGCAACGCCCCTTTATAAAAATTCTTTAATAACCCTGCTTACTTCCTTTGCATTTGTACATATTGAAGGATGTTCACCTTCACTTACTATCACTACCTTACAATCCCTTACCTGACTTTTTATAAACTTATATTCATCGATAAAATTTGAACCTATCATACTGTCTTCTTTACTGCCTATAAGAAGCAAAGGATTTTCAATCTCACTTATTGGCTTACAAAACAAATCTATGTTTTCATCTGCCATTTTTAATAAACACTGTGTATCCAAATCGACAACTTTTTCCCAGTCGTCTCCGTTACACCACTGATAAAACCCTCTTGCCATTTCATCTTGTTTGGCAAAATTTCTTTCTTCCAATAAATCTTTAGAAAAAGAAGAGCGAAGTTTCAATCCGTCAAAACTATCACATACTATTTTGTCTATTTTAAAAGGTGCTTGCATTGCACAGTTAAGTGCTGCATACGCTCCCCCGCTTGTTCCAACAAGGCTTACTTTCCTGGTATTAAGATAATCAATAAGTGCAATTAATTGTTCTGACTGATATAGCCAAAGATTATCTTTAAACTTTTCAACTCTTTCAGACTTTCCACATCCTAAAAAATCCATTAAAATAACTTTAAAGTCATCTTGATAAAAAGGTAAAATATACTCAAACATTTTAGAGGAAGCAGTATTCCCATGTAAGAAAATAACAGGCTTACCTTCTCCTATAACTTTATAATAAATATTCTTGTTTTTATATTTAAAAAATGACATTTTCTTGCCTCCCAATTTATTTTTATTATTTTTCAAATCGGCAAGGCACACACCCTGCCATTATTTAGTCCAAATTCCCATAATAATAACCTCCTTTTTCTTGATTATATCACCCTTAATATTATTTTAACAACAAAAAAACACCCCATAAAACAAGGCATTTCAAATCTAAATATAAATATTACTTCCATAACTCCACACTATCCCAAAGCCTAGCATAAAAGAATTTAAAGAAATAAAAAAAACAACCCACAATCAAATCCATGTGAGGTCGGGGTAGCACTCGTTCACTGTTAAATTAGGTATTTTCCCCATAAAATCCAATTACATTAAAATCTTCAAGATATCTACATAAAAATCTTTCCCCAAAATTTAAAAAAAACAAAAAAACACCCCACCCCACATCAAAATACGGGGTAAGGGTAGCACTCGTTCATAGGAAAATCGGGTAGATTTTCCATGAAATCCGAGTGCGTCCAAGGCACTTCGCCGAGAAGTGTCCTTTTTACCTCTTTTTTTGGACAAGCAAAAAAAGAGTGGGGATTTTAAGGGGCAACGCCCCTTAAGATAGGGTTGTTAAGGGTTGAAAACCCTTAAATATGGGGTTTAAGGGGTAACACCCCTTAAGATAGGGTTGTTAAGGGAGTATCCCTTAATGGGGTTTAAGGGGCAACGCCCCTTTATCTTATTATTTATTAGCACTAACATAAATAGGATAAATATCCTCTTCTGTTAAAGGAATAAGTTTTCCAACTTTTGTACCTTTAACATAGAAACATCTGTCAGTAAGTTCTCTTAAACCTTCTTCATCTTGAATACCGATTCCAAGTTCTGTAAAGTTTGTAGGCATGTTTATAGAACGGAAGAATTCTGCTGTCGCTTCAATACCTTTATCAGCAAGTTCTTCTTTTGTTCCTTCAGTAATACCCCAAACATTCTTTGCATATCTTGCAAATCTGTCAATGTCTTTGTGTTTTACATAATTTGCCCAGTGAGGCCACATTGTAGAAAGTGAAGCACCATGAGCAACATCAAATTTAGCACTTAGAGAATGACCTAGTCTGTGAGTTGCAAAGTCCATAGGAGCACCAAGACCAGTAAGTCCGTTGTGTGATAATGAACCTGCCCACATAATTTCGCTCATTGCATGATAGTCTTCTTTATTTTTTGCAGCAACTTTACCGTTTTTAATAACTGTTCTAAGAAGTGCTTCTGCGATTTCGTCTGTTAAATCGTTTTGACATTCACTTAAATCTGTAAAATATCTGTCCATTGTATGCATCATAATATCAACTATACCACATCCAACTTGATAATCAGGAAGTGTAAATGTAAGTTCAGGGTTCATGATTGCAAATTTTGGTCTGTTAAAGTCTGTTGAAAGACCTCTTTTTACTCCTGTTTCTTCATTTGTTAAAACAGCTGAATTACTCATTTCGCTGCCTGCTGCTGAAATAGTTAAAATAACACCTACAGGAAGTGATTTTTCAACTTTTATCTTTCCTTCCCAGAAATCCCAAATATCAACATCAGGGTTTGCAACACCGTGTGCAATAGCTTTTCCGGTATCAATAACGCTTCCGCCTCCTACTGCTAGGATAAAATCAGCACCAAAAGCCTTTGCGTCTTCAACACCTTCTCTTGCAAGAGATAATCTTGGGTTTGGTTTAACTCCACCAATCATTTTATATTCGATGTTTTCTGCTTTCAAAGCTTCTTCTACTCTATCAAGAAGTCCGCTTCTTTTTACGCTTCCCCCACCATATACAATATAAGCTTTCTTTGCTCCGTCTTTTTTCATTTCCATTCCAACTTCTGCTTCTCTTCCTTTACCGAAGATTACTTTTGTTGGTGTGTAGTAATCGAATTTTTGCATTTTGCTCCTCCGTTTATTATATTATATTTTATTAAAGCCAAGGTCTTTTGTCTTTGGTGTAACCTTTCATGTTCCAGTATTCATTGTCGACTTTATTTAAGCCTCCCTTTTTCTGTAACATCCTTACACCGTAAAACCAAAGTTTCGTTTTTATTCCAGGCTTTGTTTTACCAATGTTTTTTAATATCTTCCTTGCCGTTTTATCGGTCTTTTTGTCTATTTTTTCTTTTACCTTTTTACTTACTCCATTCCAAGTTACGCTGTATACATTTATTCCAAGAGTATATATTTTTGCTACTCCCCAAAAGAATAAACTGTCTTTTATTCCCTTTATAGCTTTCTTTGTTCCCATTCCCGCAGCGGTTGAAATACAAACAGCCTGCTTTTTAAACATAATAGCTTCGGGTCTATGAACAATCCACCTGTAACCAAAATGGTCTAAAAATCCTTTAAGCTGACCGCTCATATGGAATACATAAGTAGGAGTAGTAAATATAAGCACATCGCACTTTTTCATTATCTCATCAATGGGATGAATAAGTTCATAGTGTGGGCATAACTTCTCGCTTTTCATAAAACATGAATTACACCCCATACAGTATTTATCAAAATCCTTAGGTAAGAATATCTCAAAAATATCCTCTTCACTTGTAAGTTTTAAAGCCAAAATCTTTCCGGTATTGTAACTTGAACCTTTGTGATTTTGACCGTTAATTAAAGCTACTTTCAAATCTTCCTCCAAACTTAAAGCCTTTTACCTACTACGCAGTACCAGTCCCCCATATTGTTTACTTCAAGTATTTCAAAATCATTTTCTTTGTAGCTTTCTATAACTGTATCAACTGTTTCTTTTATTATACCGCTTGAAATAAATATACCGCCTTTTTTAAGTATCCTCTTAGTATCGGGAGTAAGTCTTCTTATTATATGGGCAAATATATTTGCAACTATAACATCAGCCTGAACGTCTACCTTTTCAGCTAAATCTCCTATAAACACATCAAACTTATCAGAAACAGAGTTTATCTTTGAAAGGTATGAAGATGTCTCTATGCACATTGGGTCGATGTCAACCCCTGTCACGTGCTTACAGCCAAGTTTTGCGGCAGCAATGGAAAGTATACCGCTTCCGCATCCTACATCTATTACTTCGTCTCCCTCTTTCATGTAATCTTCAAGCCCTATTAAACACATCTTTGTGGTTTCATGACTTCCCGTTCCAAAACTTGCCCCAGGGTCGATTTCAAGAATTATTCTGTTTTCTTTATTGTCGCATTCTTCCCATGTAGGTTTTATAAGTAGTTTCTTACCTACATTAAATGGCTTAAAGTATTTCTTCCAGTTGTTCGCCCAGTCCTCTTCTTTAATGTCGTTAAAAGTCATGTTAAGACTGCCAAATATATCTTCACTATCTGACGCCTTTAACCTGTTTAACATATTCTTTATTTCTTCTATTTTTTCTGCCTGATTTTCATCTTCAAGAATATATACCTTAACGTTTGTTTCGATATTTTTCTTCTTTAAATCTTCGTCAACAAGGTCCCATGTTTCCCTGTTATCTTCCAAAAATTCTTCAAATTCTTTCTTATCTTCTATTAAAAAACTGTCCATTCCCATATCGGACAAAGACGATATAAGAAGGTCTATTCCCTCTGTCTTCGTATATATGCTGATTTCGTTATAATTCATATTTTCTTTTCTCCTTTGTATAAAATTATATAATAAAAACAGAACACGTTCAATAATCGTAACCGATATTAAATATAAAAATTAATGACCGTTTTATTTTTCATTAAAATAAAAATATATATAAATTGATGTAAAATCTTTATAAATTAATAAGTTTTTAATTGAATTGGTACTTTTATTAATTATAATTTAAAATATAAATTGAAGAAAGGGCATACAAACATGAAAGAAATTAAATTTAAAGCAGATATCAATTTTACAAAATTCAAAAAAATTTTCAAGGCACAAAACAAATCATATTTTAAAAAACTTGGAATATTCTGCAGCATTTTTTTTATTCCTTTGTCAATAATTTCCGCTTATATATTCATAACAGAAACAACAATGCAGTTTTTTCTGTATTTTATTCTTTTCCTTGTTCTCGCAGCTTACGGAGCAACTCTTATATTTAACCCTTGTATAATTTTTGTAACAAGACGCAATATCGTAAAACAATGGTTTCGCCTCCATGGTTCAAAAAATTTGAATGAAAATTATAAAAATTACATCACAGTATATGAAATAACTCTATCACAATATGGCGTAAAGGAAATGTTTTCAAACGAAAATTTAATAAAATTACCATGGTTTATGTTTAAAAACAAATACGTTACAATTGATGAAGGAATTATATTTCCTTATGATGACGGTAAAAACAGTTCTTTGGCATATAACTTACTCGGAATAAATTATCTTTTAAGAGAAGAAAACACAGGCGAAACATTGTTTATTCCAAAGGAAATATTAAATCAATATCCGAACTTAACGAATGAAATTTCAAAAGCAATCGACAAATCGAAAAAAACATATTTAAAAACAAACAAAAACGAAGATGAAATAAACGAATTAAAAAAATGGCTCAAACAATAAAAACCGATTAAGGATAAAATCATGAAAGAATTAATCAATATAATGATAGAAAAAGATATGGGCGAACTGAACATAATGGTATTTGTTCCATTTATAATATTGATTATTTTGGGATAATGATTTTCTTTAAAATTTATTTAACAAAGGAAAAATCATTTACAAACAATTCCGCAAATTTTCTAAAATATCTTTTCCCCATGACAATAATATTATTCGTATTCGCATTTTTCATGATATCAAACGTAAGTTTGTTTGAAAAAGAAAAAAACTGGTATATTATAAATTTACCTATAACAAACAAATATGAAACAATAAACTCGTCCGGATCGGGAACGAGAAAGACAATATACTACGTAACAACAAACGAAAACATCAACATATCCGTCACAAAAGATTTATATGATAAGCTGGAAATAGGTGAAAACGTATATGTTCTAAAAGACAACGAAAACAATTCCTTAAAAATTTATTCCCAAAAGGAATATATATACAAAGGAACACGCATAAAACAAAAAAAACAGCTTAAAGCTGTTTTAATCTTAGTGGTGCCGAAGACCGGAGTCGAACCGGTACGATCTTATAAGGATCGCAGGATTTTAAGTCCTGTGCGTCTGCCAATTTCGCCACTTCGGCATAATGGAGCGAAAGACGAGATTCGAACTCGCGACCCTCGCCTTGGCAAGGCGATGCTCTACCACTGAGCCACTTTCGCATAAAATGGTGGTCGCAATAGGGCTCGAACCTATGACCCCCTGCTTGTAAGGCAGGTGCTCTCCCAGCTGAGCTATGCGACCAAGCAAAATATAGTATAATGTAAATTGACTTTTTTGTCAACAATTTTTTACTTTTTTTTTAATTTTTTTATTTAATAAATATTTGTATTGATTTTATTGAAAAAATATATATAATATTCTAAAAGAAGTAATACTTCTTTTTTTAATCCTAAAACTTGTATATCCATTTAACCGTCTACCCGTGATATACAAGCAGGCACCTTACGGTGTCTTTTTTATTTCCGATTGACAATACAATATTAAAATGTTATATTATGTGAAAAAAGGAGGATAATGAAAGAATGATTATTTTTTCTTGCTAATATTTATCAATATGCATAAAACAAATTTTAAGCGTTGTTTTTATGCAAAAGCAAGAAAATAATTCTTTCATTCAGTCCTTGTCGTATTACAAAACAGACCGAAGAATATTTTCTTGCGGTCTGTTTTTTTAAGGAGGTATGAAAATGTCAACAATTAAAATACAAAATTTAACCTTCTCCCACGAAGGAAGTTATGAAAACATATTCGAAAACCTTTCGATAAATCTTGATACGTCTTGGAAACTCGGACTTATTGCGAGAAACGGAAGAGGCAAAACAACATTTTTAAAACTTCTGATGAACGAATACGATTATAAAGGCTCGATAAGCAAAAATATCGAATTTGAATATTTCCCGTTCGAAATTAAAAATAAAAACAGAATGTCCATCGAAATAATAGAAGACATTAACCCAAACTTTGAATATTGGGAATTATCAAAAGAGCTGAATATGCTTTCTGCAAAAGATGAAATAATTTATAAAAACTTTAACGAATTAAGTAAAGGAGAACAGGCAAAATTAATGCTTGCCGTTCTTTTTACAAAGCCAAACAATTTTTTGCTTATAGACGAACCTACAAATCATTTGGACGTTTACGGGCGGGAAACACTTATTAAATATTTAAATAAAAAGAAAGGATATATTTTAGTAAGCCATGACCGTAACTTATTAAACCAAGCAACAGACCATATTCTTTCTATAAACAAGAATAAAATTGATTTACAAAAAGGTAATTTCGATTCGTATATGAAAAATAAAGAAAGAGAAGACAGTTTTGAAATATCCAAAAACGAAAAATTAAAAAAGGAAATATCACATATGGAAATGGCAGCAAAACAGACTTCTTCTTGGGCAAACAAAGTTGAAAAAACAAAATACAACACAAAAAACATATCCGGACTTAAAGTAGACAGAGGATACATAGGGCATAAATCCGCTAAAATGATGAAAACCTCAAAATCGATAAATAAAAGAATAAACAAAAAAGCTGAAGAAAAAAAATCACTTTTAAAAAACATTGAACATAGCGAAGACTTAAAAATATCCCCTATCTATTTTCATTCCGACAATTTCATAAGATTAAACCACATAAGCCTGTTTTATGATAAAAAAGATATTTTAAGAGACATCACATTTCAGATAAGCAACAAAGACAGAATTATTCTTCAAGGGAAAAACGGAAGCGGGAAAAGCAGCATAATAAAATTAATAACCGACGAAAATATAAGTTATGAAGGAGATTTCTATAAAGCAAAAAATTTAAAAATATCTTATATTCCTCAGGATACGTCTTTTTTAAAAGGTTCTTTGGATAATTTTATAAAAGAAAACCAAATAAACGAAACCATATTTAAAACAAATTTAATAAAATTAAATTTTGAAAGAAAGGATTTCGGGAAAAATTTGGAAATAATGAGTCAAGGAGAAAAGAAAAAAATTTTAATTGCGAAAAGTTTATCCGAACAGGCACATTTATATATATGGGACGAACCTTTAAACTACATTGATGTTTTTTCCAGAATGCAAATAGAAAATTTAATACTCGCATATCTTCCCACGATGCTGATAATCGAACACGACAAAACATTTATAAACAAAATAAATACAGAAATAATAAAACTTTAAACCATTACTAGAATAAAATAAAGGGAAAAGACATAAAGGAAGTAAAAGCTCAATTGACTAGGAGTAGTAAGGTGAAGGTTAAAGTAAAATTAAAAAATATTTCTCCATATTCAAAAGGGCAACAAGTGAATAAAGAAGATATAGCTTATAATGCCAAATATAATTACTTAAATGGAAAAATTCGGGTAAAGTTAACTTGTATAATGTTGATATAAATGCCATTACGATTAGTGAATGCAATAATTCTTGTGTTTATGTAAACTATATAGATTATCTGGGCGTGGAACACATTGTTATTATCAGATGAAATATAAAATGATATTTTGTAGAAATTAATTAATCATGATTTATTTAGAAAACAAGTACAAAATATTTCAAGCGGTTCAGCAAAGTCAATGTATAATATATCTAAGGAAAGATTAAAAAATCTTTTAATATATTTATCCTAATAGAACTACAAAATCAATTTGCCGATTTTGTAAAACAAACGGAAGAAAGCAAAGAAAATATAAAGAAATCACTTGAAGAAACGCATGTGTTGTTTGATAAGTTAATGCAAGATTATTTTTAGGGGGTGGGGTAACTTTTCCATCCGTAAAATGCGGGGAGCATTTTGCGAGATATTGAAAAGCGTTTAATCCTCTTCGCCTAGAAGCGTCCTTTTTATTCAACTTTTTTATGCGAGTAAAAAAATCGTGGGTTATTAAGGGTTGAAAACCCTTAAGGAAATTAAATATGAGGTTTATAAGGGGCTAAGCCCCTTAATAAATTTGTTATTACACTAAAAAACAGCAAGCCAAACTTGCTGTTTTTTTATTTGATTATTTGCTCAACAAATCTTCTTTTAAAAATTCAACACCGGTATCAGCTGCATCTGCTATTGTCTTTTGAATGTCTTCCATAAGTCTTGCAAAATACATTTGAGATTCCAAGAAATCTTTAATGTCTGAAATATTTGACATTGTAGAATATAATAAGTTAAATTCACTTATCATTTTTTCGTCAGGTTGTTCACCTTTCATTTGAGCAACATAAGATTTATACTGCATATCCATAAAATCTTTAATCATCTTTTTATGCTCTTCGCTTTTATCAATCTTTTCACTTGCACTTTTGTATCTTTTGAATTCATCGCTTTCTTTTATAGCTCTTGCAAGTTCGTTTGCTTTATCATATACATTCATACTAAAATCCTCCTTTAAATGCTAATCTACTCTTACATACATAAGTATAGGTAAAATCATAGGTCTTCTCTTTGTGCTGTCATATAAATACTTTTCAAGATCATATTTCATATCAGCTTTAATACTGTTATAGTCAAACAATCTGTCTTTGTATTTATCAAGCACCTTGTTTGCAATTTCCTTTGCTCCGTTTAAAAGCTCTTCGCTTTCTCTCATATATACAAATCCACGGGAAACTATCCCCGGTCCGCTTACTACTCTTTCTTTTGTTAAGGAAACAACAACAATAAATAGTCCGTCTTCGCTTAACTTCTTTCTGTCTTTTAATACTATGTTACCTACATCCCCTATGCCAAGTCCGTCAATAAGAGTCATTCCGTTTGGAACTTCTCCCTTGATTTTAGCCTTTTCAGGTCCGATTTCCAAAATATCCCCGTTTTTCATTACAAAGATATTTTCTTCTTTCATGCCAAGCTCCATAGCAAGTTCTTGATGCTTTGAAAGCATTTTGTATTCGCCGTGTGCAGGCATAAAATATTTGGCTTTGATAATGGAATGCATAAGTTTAAGTTCTTCTCTTTGAGCATGTCCGGAAACGTGTATTCCTTCCGCTCCTTGATAAACAACTTCTGCGCCAAGTTCAAACAAGCTGTTAATAACTTCGGCAACTGTCTTTTCATTTCCAGGAATAGGAGTTGCTGAAATAATAACAAAATCTTCGTTTGAAATTTTAAATTGTCTGTGTTCTCCGTTTGCCATTCTGCTAAGTGCAGCCATAGGCTCACCTTGAGAACCTGTTGTTAATATTACTACTCTTTCAGGTGGGTAATTATCAACTTCATTTAACTCAATCATTATGTTATCGTTAAATTTTAAATATTTAAGTTCTTTTGCTACCGATATAACATTGACCATACTTCTTCCGCTTATGGCAACTTTTCTTTTGAATTTTTTGGCAGCATCAAATATTTGTTGAACTCTGTGTACGTTTGTGGCAAAAGTGGCAACGATAATTCTCTTATCTATACCTTCTTTAAATAAAGACATAAAAGTTCTTCCAACACTTGCTTCAGACTTTGTAGCACCTTCTCTTTCGGCATTGGTACTGTCTGCGATTAATAAATCAACCCCTTGTGCACCTATTGCAGCCATTCTTTGAAGGTTTATTTGTTGATTGTCAACAGGAGTATAATCAACTTTAAAGTCTCCCGTATGGAATACTTTTCCGTAAGGACTGGTTATATAAAGTGCGCAGCTGTCTGGAATAGAGTGGTTTGATGTTACGAATTCCACGCTAAAGCCTTTTACATGAACCGTATGACCTCTTTTTACGATATGAAGCTTTGTGCTTTCGTCAAGTTTGTGTTCAACAAGTTTATTTTTCAATAAACCCATTGTAAGTTTTGTTCCGTATATAGGAATATTGATTTGTTTTAATAAATAAGGTATTGCACCTATATGGTCTTCATGACCATGAGTTAAAAATAAACCTCTTATTTTGTTTCTTTTTTCTATTAAATAAGTAAATTCCGGAATAACAATATCTATTCCATACATATTTTCATCAGGGAATTTAAGCCCGCAGTCAACCAAAATTATATCTTCTTCAGTTTCAAAAACAGTAAGGTTTTTCCCTATTTCTCCAAGACCTCCAAGAGGTATTACTTTTAGTTTTCCGTTTATATTTGACACGTTATTCTCAGCTTTCTTTTGATTTTTGGTAGCTTTACGTTGAATATTATTCCTTTGTATTTTATTTTTGTTATCTTTATGCTCTAAATATTTACTCGAAGAAGAAAGAAGCTTTTTTTCCTTGCTTTCGATTC
Source organism: Anaerofustis stercorihominis (assembly GCF_005844425.1). GTDB lineage: Bacteria > Bacillota > Clostridia > Eubacteriales > Anaerofustaceae > Anaerofustis > Anaerofustis butyriciformans. The sequence goes on from NZ_SPHL01000017.1 coordinate 31,920, forward strand.
TTTTTACTCCCGATAAAGGAGTAGCTTCAAAATTATTTTTTCTAAAAGCCATTTCTTCCCCTATTCAAGCTCATTGTCATAATATTCACTTACTCTGTTAAATTCGTCTTCGTCAACAACTTCCATAACTACCAAATTTCCGTCTTCGTCTTCATCAACTGTAAACAAATATGCATCTTCATCGTTATCTTCTTCATATAAAACTAAATATGATTTGTCTTCAAACTCAAACTCGTCTTCAACAAGGAAAGATATTTCTTTGCCCTCCTCATCTTTTAAAACGATGACTTCTGTGTTTTTTTCTTCGCTCATTTAAAAACCTCCTAAATTATTATTATAATCAAGATATGACGATAAAATTATTTGTGCTGCCATCATATCAATAACTTCTCTTTTTTTTCTCCAGTTTACTCCCCCGGCTTCAAGGGCTCTTTCAGCTTCTTTGGTTGAAAGTCTTTCATCCCAAAGTTTAACGGGCACATCTAATTCTTTTTTTAAAATTTCATAAAATTCTTCGGTGATTTGGGCTCTGGTACCTTTTTCTCCATTCAAATTAAGAGGATTACCTAAAATAACAAGCCCTGCGTCATAATCCTTGATGTGTTTTTTTATTTTTTCTATATCCTCTTTTATGTTTTTTGTTCTTTTTATAACACATATACCTTGTGCGGTAATATGTAGTGCATCACTTACGGCTACACCAATACGGGCTTCACCGTAATCAAGTGCCAATATTCTTTTATTCAATATATACTCCTTTTCCCCATTTGCAACTAAAACCTACTTATATTAAATAAGTAGGTTTTAATTAAATAAATCTTTAGTTTTCAAACGTACTGTATTTATTTTAAATCATTAAAATATTTTAATACTATTAATTCCAAAATTTCATCTCTTTCAACTTGTCTGATAAGTTTTCTTGCATCTTTATAAGAGGTAATATATGTTGGGTCACCACTCATAATATAACCTACCAACTGATTAACAGGATTATATCCCTTTTCCTCTAATGCTGTTTCTACTTTTTTTAATGTCTCTTCGATAAGTTTAGAACGATCGTTTTCCAAACTAAATTGCATAGTAAAATTACTGTTACTGTTATTTGTTCCCATAATATCACCACCTATATATAAATTTTAACCTATAAATTACGATTATTCAAGTTTTTTATTTATTAATTAATAATTATAATGTTTCTTTAATGAAATCTTTGGCATTATCAAGAGCCATATCAGCTTTAGAAATATCTTTAAGTCCGGCTTGAGCCATATCAGGTCTTCCGCCGCCGCCGCTTCCGATACTTTGAGCTACTTTCTTGATGAATTGTCCACAGTTAAATCCACCTTTTACTGTTTCTTTATCGGCAGAACAAATCATAAATCCTTTTTCACCTTTAACGCTTACAAGGAATACGATAACTTTAGCTTCTTTGTCTTTTATTTTGTCGCTGAAATCTCTAAGTTCGTTCATGTCAAGACCGTCAACTTTTGCCATAACGCATTTAATACCATTTACGTCAAATGCTTCGTCAATGATGTTTCCTAACTTATCTTTGTTAGCTTCTTTCTTGAACTTATCAAGTTCTTTTTCCAAAGATTTGTTTTTATTTATAAGTTCTTCTACTTTTTCAATTATATTATTGTTATTAAGTCTTAATTTGTCTTTTATTGTAAGAAGTTCATCATAATTTTTCATATTTTCTTCTATTGCAGCTTTACCGGTAATAGCTTCAATTCTTCTTACCCCGCTTGCAACTGAAGTTTCTGAAACAATTTTAAATAAACTTATGTCATTTGTGTTTTTAACATGACATCCACCGCAAAGTTCAGTTGAGTAATCACCCATTTTTACAACTCTTACAATGCTTCCGTATTTTTCACCGAATAATGCAGTAGCACCAAGTTTCCTTGCTTCGTCAATGCTTGTTTCAAAATATTCAACTTTATCTTGATTTAATATTTCTTCATTTACTTTTCTTTCAACTTCTTTTAACTCTGCATCTGTCATTTTTTCAAAATGAGAGAAGTCAAATCTAAGTCTTTCACTGTCTACATAAGAACCTGCTTGGTTTACATGTTCCCCTAAAACTTCTTTTAAAGCTTTGTGAAGAAGATGTGTTGCAGAGTGGTTTCTTTGTATGTTTAGTCTGTCGGCTCTGTTTACTTTGAAGTTATATTCATTTCCTGCTTTTAATACGCCGTCTTTTACTAATACTTCATGAACGAATTTATCCCCGCTTTTTGTTACGTTTAATACTTCTCCTTTAAAGTCTTCTGATTCAATGATACCTGTATCATTTATTTGACCACCGCTTGTTGCGTAGAATGAAGTCTTATCAAAAATAACAAGTGCTTTTCCTTCGTTTAATTCTTTAACCATTTCACCGTCTTTGATTATTTCGATAACTTTTCCGCTTCCGTTTAAATCTTCGTATCCGATGAATTTTGTGCTTTCAAGATTTGCGATAAAGTTTGTTAAATCCCCTTTATAACTTACTATATCTTTGCTTGATCTTGCGCTTCTTGCTTTGTCTTTTTGTTCTTTCATGGCTTTTTCAAAGCCTTCTTTATCAACTTTAATTCCCTTTTCTTCAAGGATTTCCATTGTAAGTTCAAGAGGGAATCCATAAGTATCGTAAAGTTTGAAAGCATCGTCACCTTTTAATGTGTCGCCTTCTAAGTTTTCCATTAATTCTTCAATTAAAGAAAGACCTTCTTTTACTGTTTCATTGAATTTTTCTTCTTCTATATTTATAAGTTTTAATATAGTTGTTTCTTTTTCTCTTAAAGCAGGATAAGCTTCTCCGGAAATTTCGATTACCTTTTTGGCAACCCCTTCCATAAAATGACCTTCAATACCAAGAAGTTTACCGTGTCTCATTGCTCTTCTTAAAATTCTTTTAAGAACATATCCTCTTCCTTCGTTTGAAGTTAGGATACCGTCACTTGCCATAAATACACTGCTTCTGATATGGTCTGTTATTACTCTTATTGAAATATCGTCTTTTTCATTTTCACCATATTTTTTACCTGATATTTCACAAATGTAATCAAGGATATATCTGATTGTATCAACTTCAAAAATATTATCAACCCCTTGAACGTATGCAGCAAGTCTTTCAAGCCCCATTCCTGTATCGATGTTTGGATGTTCAAGTCTGTTGTAGTTTCCGTCTTTGTCTTTGTCGAATTGTGTAAATACAAGGTTCCATACTTCCATGTATCTGTCGCAGTCACAACCTACACCGCAGTCAGGAGAATCACATCCGTATTCTTCTCCCCTGTCTACATAAATTTCACTACATGGTCCGCATGGTCCAAGACCGATTTCCCAGAAGTTATCATCTTTACCAAGTCTTGTAATTCTATCATCAGTTAAACCGATATCTTCTTTCCAAATTTGAGCTGCTTCATCATCATCTTCATAAACAGAAACATAAAGTTTATCTTTATCAAGACCTATTTTTTCAGTTAAAAATTCCCATGCAAAGTTAATTGCTTCTTTCTTGAAATAATCTCCAAAAGAGAAATTACCAAGCATTTCAAAGAAAGTACCGTGTCTTGCTGTTTTACCTACGTTATCAATATCAGGTGTTCTGATACATTTTTGACAAGTTGTAACTCTCTTTCTTGGTGGAACTTCTTCCCCTATAAAATAAGGTTTCAAAGGAGCCATTCCTGAGTTAATTAAAAGCAGACTCTTATCGTTGTGAGGAACAAGAGAAAAGCTTTCAAGTCTTAAATGTCCTTTGCTTTCATAAAATTCCAAAAACATTTTTCTTAGTTCGTTTAATGAGTATTTTTCCATATCTATCTCCCTGTGTTAGTATGTTATTTTATATCTCCTGATTTTTTAAGGCCCTGTGCCGTTAGGATAGGACCGACTATTTCAAAAACAAATGTTGCACCCATAATTATATTTAAAAACAGTGTACTGTATTCAGGCATCATTTTTGATGCCGCAACCGCGAGCCCTACTCCGACTCCGGCCATGGGCATAAGCCCCATTCCAAGATAATTCCTTGTAACTTTATCTGTCCTTGCCATACCGCACCCAAGAAAAGCACCAAGAATTTTACCTATAAATCTTGAAATTACAAAGGCTATTCCGATTGCACCTATACTTACTATTACATTTAAGTCCAAACTGTATCCGGCAAGCACGAAAAATATAACGTAAATCGGGTTTACAGCTTCTTCCGTCATGGAAAAGACTTTGTCGTATCTAAAGCATAGATTAGCTATCACACTTCCTGTTGCCATACAAACAAGAATTGAAGAAAGTTCAAAATATGTACCTATTCCTGAACCTAAAAGAACGCTTGCACAAGCAACAATAAGCACTTGAGATTTATCCCTTCTGACTTTCTTTTCAATAAAGCAGAACACAAGCCCTATAACTCCACCTACTATTAAAGATAATACAATCTCTTTTAAAGGAGCAAGTAAAGCAGAATTTATATTAAAATGTCCGCTTATCATAGACTGTGAAACTGCACATGCAATACTGAAAAGGAATAAACATACGGCATCATCAAGGGCAACAACCGTAAGAATTGTATTTGTAAGTTTTCCTTTTGCCTTATATTCGTTAATAACATTAACCGTTGCGGCAGGAGCTGTGGCAGCAGATAAAGCACCAAAGACTATTGATAACGGTAAATCTCCCGTTACAATATAAACTCCCAAAGTTACGGCGATTATAGTAACGGTAGCTTGAACTATCGTTATTAAAATAACGCTTCCGCCAAGGCTTTTTATTTTATCCAAGTTAAAACTTTCCCCTATGTTAAAGGCAATAAAGCCAAGGGCTACATCTTGCAGAAATTCAAGTTCCAAAAGGATATCTTTTGGCAGAATATCTATAAATGATACTCCAAGGATTAAACCTGCAAGCAAATATCCCGTTACAGCGGGAAGCTTTAATTTTGAACATATTTTACTTATAGCAAATCCTACAAAAAGGAATAACCCAAGAGCCAATAATTCATCCATTTTTCTTCCTCAACTTTAGATGAAAAACTCTATTGTCACATCATATATGATTCTATTTCATCCGTTTCTTTCATAATATTCTTTGTTAAATTAATGTTTCCTTCTTTTGTTATTAAAATATTATCTTCAATGCGGATTCCAATTCCTTCTTCTTGTAAATAAAGTCCCGGTTCAACGGTAATAACATTACCGGCTTTAAGAGGTTTATCTTTATCGAATGGATCATGACAGTTAAGTCCTACAAAATGGGAAACGAAGTGATAATAATAATTATTTACTTCTTCTCTTTCTTCTATCAAACCTATTTTTTTAAGTTCCTCTTCATAAATATCAATTACAATATCGTTAAGTTCTTTTAAGGTTACACCTTCTTTTGCATTTTCAATAACGGTTTTGTTCGCCTTTAAAACGATATTATATATTATCTTTTGGAAATCAGTAAATTTTCCGTTTACGGGATAAGTTCTGCTTACGTCTGCACTGTATTTATTTACCGCACTTCCGCAGTCAAGAAGAACAAGATCTCCGTCTTTTACTTTATCCTTTCCTTTGATATAGTGAAGAGTAGTAGCATTTTTACCGCTTGCAACAATTGTCGGGAAAGGCAGTGTATCGCCGTTTTTCCTTGTAATATAATCAATTGTAGCGGCAATTTCAGCTTCTTTCACACCGGGTTTGGTAATCTTCATTGCCATGTTTATGGCATTTTTTAAATTCTTTGCACCTTTGTGAATACAATGCACTTCGTATTCACTTTTTACTTCTCTAAGTTCATTAAGGCATCTTTTGATATTATAAAATTCCAAGTTATCAAATACTTTATACATTTGTTTAAACATTCTAAGGTTTAAGTTATAATTCTCGCTGGTATTTGTATCATCCAAAGCAAAATAAATCTTCTCTAAAGTTTCATCATTGCCAAGTTCGTTTATATATTCTTCAAACTCATCAAGATAAAAAACATCTTCCATGTCGCTAAGTGCCATAACTTCAGGAATAGATAATTTTATCCCCGTCCATTTTGAAGAATACTCGTTGTTTTCAGGAATAAATAATTGTTCTTTTATTTCCTTATCATTCTTTGTTAAAATAAGCACACAGTCTTCTTCGTCAATGTTTGTAAGGTAATAAAAATCTCTGTTTACTTCAAATTCATAATCATTTCCGTTTTCACTTCTTACAAGTTCTCCGGAAAAGAAAACCGCAGCCGAATTATCGTCCATGTATTCAAGTACTTTTTCTCTTCGTTTTTTTAAATTTAGATTATTCATAACCTGCCTCATTTACCTTTATAATAACTAATTTATTTTACCATAGTAAAAAAATTTTATCAATATTTTAAACTTCTACATTTGCCCTTTTATCAATATTTTTCCATATATAAATCATATTGTAATACAATAACTTAAAAATATCAAACATACAAAATTTATTAAATTAAAATCAATATATATTTATTTATAAAAACCTCTTATTTAGTTAAATCCCAAATAATATTAAATTAAAATTTAGAAAAAATTTCCAATATATATATTTGTTTTTGGGGAAAAATTAATATAGAAAAAACAAAGGAGAAATAAAATGGCTAAGAAAAAAGAAAACAAAAACAATAAGCAAAACATGAATAAAAACGAACAATCTTATAACAACAAAAACGAACAAAAACAACAAAACAAAAACGATAAAAATTGTAAATAACTAAAAAAGACACTTTAAAAAGTGTCTTTATTTTTTTCTTTAAAAATAAACAATTTACTAAAAATATAATTTAAAATAACAACAATTATACTTACAGTTACTTTAGCAACCATTCCCTCAATACCCAATAAAATACAATTTAAAACAATATATGCAATTTTTATTATACTTATAAAATATTACAAAACTATATATTTTTTAATTAAAAACAAAATAACAATAAAAAATATTGTCATTTTATCATAACTGTAAACTATACAAACTTACAAAATTTTCTCAAAAAAAAGACTCTTAAAGAGCCTTTTTCTTTTTATCAACAAATATATAAATCAAACACCCTAAAGCCGTAATTAATGTAATTATACCCCCTTCTTTAATCCCTGGAGTACAGTATTTAAACACTACTTCATTTGCCCCTTTTTGAAGTTCAACTCCCATAGAATCAACGTTTGCCTGTAATACATCAACTTCCTTACCATTCACATACGCCTTCCAGCCTTTTGAATAAGGAATAGATAAAACCCCTATTTTATCTTCTTTCGTATTTACATTTAAACTTACTGTATTTCCTTTTATGGTAAAGTTTTCTACCTTATCTTCCTTTAATTCATTTACATATTTATCATAGTTATCCATAGACTGAGATACTACTTTTAAATCAGAGAAGTTAAATTTTCCTTTTTTCGTAAAATTAAGTTTAATTTCATGTTCTCCATCTTCATAATATCCCAAATTTAATACATAATCATTTTTACCTACATAATAAGTATCCGTTGTAGATCTAATAATATACTTATCATTATATTTTTTTGAAGAATCTATATATATTTCTATGTCTGATTGAGTTTCACTTGAGGATAATAGATATTTAACCTTATCTTTTATACCTGCATTTTTCTTTTCTTTTTTTTCAATAACTAAATTTAAATCATCTAAAACTAAATATGTTTCACTGTTTTTAATAGGTTTTATATTTAATGTTATAGATGAATTATCCTTTATAACATTTATGCAATCATCTTTTAATTCTATATTTTTTTCATTATATTGGGCATTTTGTAATATATCTTCAAAATTCATAATAATTTTCTTCTGTTAAGATATTTCCTTCTTCG
>NZ_SPHL01000018.1 GCF_005844425.1 Anaerofustis stercorihominis
AAGTTTATAAATGTTTTGAAACACCTTATAGATTTGTTTTTGAAATCTATCCAAAGGAAATAGATTTTAAAAAAGGAATAAGTTATGCTAGTTCGGTTATTTATAATGTTGAAAAAAATACCGGAAAATATAGAGAAGATTCCTTGGGAGATTCTTTTTACATGCTTGAAGAAGAAACTTTAAGAGAATATACCGATAAAGAATTAAGGCATTTAAAATAAGGTATATTTTCTTTGTTTATAAATTATATTGTAAAAATATTATATAAAACCTACTATACAAAATTCATATGTCAACCAATATTATATTTAATGTTGACATATGAATTTTTGTTTTATAATATATTTATGGGTGAAAAATATGAATAAAGATAAAATACTTGAAATATTAAAAGTGAAAAGCGGTGAAATTGTTTCAGGGGGCTTTATTGCAAATAAACTTAACATATCAAGAAATGCCGTTTGGAAGAATATTAATCTGCTTAAAAACGAAGGTTATGATATATCTTCCATAAAAAACAGAGGATATATGCTAAACAGCAATATAAGTTATTTAAACAAAGAAGAAATAGAAAAATTTCTAAATACCATTTTAATAGGAAGAGAACTTGAAATAGTTGAAAGCATAGATTCTACTCTTAACTATTTTAAAAATATGGAAAATAGTGAAAAAAGAGAAGGAAGAACCATAATAGCAAATGAACAGACTTTAGGCAGAGGAAGAAGAGGAAGAAGTTTCTTTTCCCCAAAAAACTCAAATGCTTTTATAAGTGTTTTGTTAAAACCAAAATTCAGCGTAAGTGACATAAATTTAATTACTATAATATGCGGTTTAAGTGTAGTGGAAGCAGTTAAGGAAATATGCGGTATTGACTGCGACATTAAGTGGGTAAATGATGTTTATATAAACGGAAAAAAGATTTGCGGAATTTTAACAGAGGGAATTTTAAGTGTTGAAAACGGAAGTATAGACAGTGTGATTATAGGAGTTGGAATAAATATAAACCGTCCAAAAGATACACCCGTTCCAAAAGAAATAGAAGATATAGTTGGGTTTGTAAATGACTTTACGGGAAAGAAAGAAAACAGAAATAAGTTTATAGCAAAATTTTTAAATGCCTTTGAAAAAAGATATATTAATTTTGACAAAAAAGCTTTATATGAAGAATACAAAGAAAAAATGCTATACTTAAACGAGAAAGTAACTTGTTTTATCGGAAATGAAACAATTCAAGGAACCCTTGTTGATTTAAACAAAGATTTTTCTATTAAGATAAAAACAAATGAGGGTGAAATAAGGAATTTTAACAGCGGTGAAATAAGTTTAAGAAAAAGAGGAATAAAAATGTAAGGAGTAATTATGGACAGTAAACTAAAATTTAGATTTGCAAAAAAAGAAGATACAGGCTTAATTCTTAATTTTATCAAGAGACTTGCAGAATATGAAAAAATGCTTAACGAAGTGGTAGCAACAGAAGATTTACTTAAAGAATGGATTTTTGAAAAGGGAAAGGCAGAAGTAATATTTCCTTTATATGATAGAAAAGAAGTTGGATTTGCTTTATTCTTCCATAATTTTTCAACATTCCTTGGAAGAAGCGGAATATATCTTGAAGATTTATTTATCTTGGAAGAATACAGAAATAAAGGTATTGGAAAAGCAACTTTAAAAGAACTTGCTAAAATTACAGTTGAAAGAGGCTGCGGAAGACTTGAATGGTCTTGTCTTGATTGGAACAAGCCAAGCATAGATTTTTATTTATCTCTAAAAGCCGTACCAATGGAAGGATGGACAGTATACAGGCTTACAGGGAAAAATCTCATAAATATGGCAGAAAATAATTAAATTAATACATTAAAAAAGATGCTTAAATATAAAAAGTGTCTTTTTTATTTTCTTATTACAATAATGGAATTTTTTGTGATAAAGATAATATAAAACATTCTATTTTTAATTTTATTATATTCTTTTATAACAAATTCATATAATTTCATTATGACAAAATCATTTATCCAAAGAATGTAAAATGTTTTTCGAGGTGGGATATATGAGTTTTAAAAAGAAACATTTTTTTGTAATTTTTACTTATGTACTTGCATATTTATTTTTTAGGAGAGTAAAGAATCCTTCTTTGAATTACATATGTATTCTTTATTATAAAGATAGATTTATTTCATTTAAAGGTTTTTTAGATACGGGAAATCTCGTTAAGAATTCAAAGGGAAAAGATGTAATAATAATAGACAAAGACATTATTAAAAATCTTTTAAATTTGAATTTATCTTTTAAAACAATGAATTACAACGATTTTTTTAATACATATAACAAACTTCCTTTCGATTTAAAACAAAGACTTTCTTATACATTTTTAAATTATCAAAGAGAAAAAATTATTTTACCTATCTTAAATTTAGACAAAATCATTATAGAAAAAAAGGATTTTAAAAAGACAATTTATAATCCATGTGTTGGAGTATTAGATATTAATGAGTCGTTGGCTCTTCTTCCGTTATCAATATTAAAATAAACAGGAGGCTTTATGTTTAAATTATTTACTTTGTTTAAAAAAAACAAAAAGAATAAATTATTTTATATTTCGGGTTCTTATATGTTACCTCCTCCTTTAACAAAGGAAGAAGAAGCAAGAATTTTGAATGAACTTCAAAAGGGTGAAAATAATGCTGCAAAAACAATTTTGATAGAGAGAAATTTAAGGTTAGTAGTATATATAGCAAAAAAATTCGATACATCTTCAACAGGGGTGGAAGATTTAATTTCAATCGGAACAATAGGACTTATAAAAGCAGTTAAAACATTTAAAGTAGAAAAGAACATAAAACTTGCAACTTACGCATCAAAATGTATAGAAAACGAAATATTAATGCATCTTAGAAAAGTAAACAGAATAAAAGGCGAAATATCTCTTGATGAACCTTTAAACGTAGATTATGACGGAAACGAGCTTTTACTTTCAGATATACTGGGAACAGCAACAGACCCTGTAAAAGATAAAATAGACAGAGATGTTAACAAGGAAATTATGCTTGAAGCAGTTAATAATTTAAAAGAAAGTGAAAAAGAAATCATAAATTATCGCTTTGGCTTAAACGGAAAAGAGAAGAAAACTCAAAAAGAACTTGCAAATATGCTAAATATTTCTCAGTCTTATATTTCAAGACTGGAAAAAAGAATAATATCTAATTTAAAAAAGGAAGTGAAAAAGATGTGTACATAAGAAGGTTTATACCTTCTTTTTTTAATAAATAACCTAACTTTGAATAAAAGGTATTTATTTTATTTTAAAATAATGTTATTATTTATCTTAGAATATTTAAGAATAAAATTCTAACAAATATACACTTTTTATATTTCTTAATACTAAGAATTTTTTTTTATTACAATTTTAAAATATTATTCTTAATAATTTTATAATCTGCCTTTTTAAGATAAGGTAAAAATATTTAAGGAGTATTATTTTGAATTTAGAGGATATTATAAGCGGTTACGATTATGAGTTAACCAAGGGGAAAAATATAGAAAACATAAAAATTGACAATATAGAATTTGACTCAAGAAAGTGCAGTAAAAACACTTTATTTGTTGCAATAAAAGGTTACGAAACCGACGGACATAAATACATAAAAAGTGCAATAGAACTTGGAGCAACAGTAGTTTGTCACAGTGAAGAACTTGATAAATATGAGGAAAACATAGTATATATAAAATGCAAAAATACAAGAAATGCACTTGCATATTTTGCAAATAAATTTACTTCTTTTCCAAGCAAGGAACTTAAGTTAATCGGAATAAGCGGTACAAACGGTAAAACGTCTTTTTGTGATATGGCGGGAACATTATTTGAAAATTTAGGTTTTAAAAGCGATTATATAGGAACTTTGGGAAGAAAAAATACAAAACTTGAAGGTCAAATAATAAGAACAACGCCTGAAATCACAGAACTTACAAAAGACTTCAGAGAAATGGTAAATAATAAAGTAGATTATTGTTTTATGGAAGTTTCATCCCATGGTCTTGTTTTGGACAGGGTAAGCTATTTGAATTTTTACATAGGTGTATTTTCAAACTTATCTCAAGATCATTTGGATTTTCATAAAACAATGGAAAATTATTATCAGGCAAAGAAAAAACTTTATTATATGGTTGATAAATTCAGTATTATAAATACAGACGATAAATACGGTAATAGACTTTATAATGAGTTAAAAGAAGATAAAATAAACGTAATTTCCTTTGGCATGAATGAAGACTGTGATTATAAAATAGTAATAAACGATTTAAGTTTGGAAAAATCCGATTTTACTTTGGTAAATAAAGATAAAGAATATAGATTTGAAACTTACAGTATCGGAAAGTTTAACATATATAATATTACACCGGCGATAATAATTGCCCTTTTGGAAGGTTTTTCTTATGAAGAAATAAAAAATGCAATTAAGAAATATCACGGTACAAACGGCAGAGTTGAAAAAATCCATAAAGACATATTTATAGATTATGCTCATACTCCGGACGCAATGGAAAATGTTTTAAAACTCGTTAAAGAAGTAAGCAGTAAAAAAATTACTCTTGTGTTTGGATGTGGAGGAAACAGAGATCATGGGAAAAGACCTATGATGGGAAGTATCGGTGAAAAATATGCTGATAATATAGTCTTAACAATGGACAATCCAAGAAAAGAAAACAACGACGATATAATAAATGATATCCTAAAAGGAATAGAAAACAAAGACAAAGTCAAAGTAATAAATGATAGAAAAGATGCTATAAATGAAGTTGTAAAACATAAATTAACAGATGAAAACGAAATTGTACTTATTCTTGGAAAAGGACATGAAACTTATCAAGAAATAGGGGATAAAAAGATATTTTTCTCTGACAGAGATGAAATTTTAAATGCTTTAAAAAATTAAATTACAAATTACATATTTTAGATGGGAATAACAATGGAAAGAAAGAAAATATATATAGTTCTTACAAGCACAAGAACAATGTTAGCAAGAGCAATAAGATTATGTGCAAAAGAAACTTACAATCATGTTTCAATATCTTTAGATAAAGAACTTAATGAAATGTATTGTTTCGGAAGAAGAAGTCCAAGAAATCCTTTTATAGCAGGATTTATAAAAGAAGATTGGGATAAGGGATTCTATGCTGTATATAAAAATATACCTTGTCTTGTTTATGAATGTGAAGTAGACGATGAGGTTTATAATAACATAAAAGGGATAATTGAATATTTTTATTCAAATAAGTTTTCATATAAATTTAATATAATCGGACTTGTGGGAAATGGAATAGGGCTTGACATACAAAGAAAAAACAGATATTACTGTGCTGAATTTCTATCCTATCTTTTTGAAGAAAGCGGATTTTATTCATTTAACGAAGCCCATACAAGAAGACGTCCAATGGATTATAAAGAATTTTTAAACAGCAAATTAATATACAATGGTTATATAAGTGAATATAAACATAAATGTGAACAATTAATATAAAGGATAAATAATATGAAATTGATTTTAGCTGTTCTTGCAGGACTTATATTTATTGTATTAGTCTTTTTATATGCAAGAGGACTTATGCAGAAATATAATAAAAGAATTGATTCTACAGCAAGACACTACGGATACAGAAATTATAAACATATGGCAAAAGAAGCAGAAAAAAAAGAACAAAGAATATTAAGACAAAGAAGAATAGAGCAGAAATTTAAAAGAGAGGAGTGGCTAAGAAGACATGGAAGGTAAAATAAATTTTTCGGCATCTTCACCTGTTATGCCAAAGGAAGTAATAGAAAGAATAAATAAAAATATAATAAACTTCAAAAACAGCGGGTTTTCAGCCTTAGAACTTAACTATAAAAATCCTCTTTTTATTGACTTAATGAATGAAACACGTGAAATACTTAAAAAACTTCTTCATCTAAATGATAATATGGAAATATTATTTATAAACGGAGGAGGCAGTATGCATTTTGACATGGTTCCTCTAAACTTTACAAATGAAGATGATACGGTAAGCATAATAAACAGTGATTTATGGACAAACAATGCAGTAACGGAGGCGAGAAAATATGCTAATGTAGATGAAATAAATCTAATAAACCATAAAGGTCCGCTTCCAAAAATTACATTAGATGACATAGATAAAAACAGTAAATATTTGTTTATGTGTACAAACAATACTTCATCAGGTTCTAAGTTTAATAAAGATAAAATACCTGATGTAGAGGGAATACCATTAATTTCCGATATGACATCAAATTTGTTAAGCGAAACATATGATATAAACAAATTTGATTTATCTTTTGCAAGCAGTGCAAAAAATATGGGAACAAGCGGTATCAGTGTTGTAGTTATAAACAAAAATTTATTTGAGATAGAAACAAACAGAAATGTTCCTAAAATTCTATCCTATAAGGACTATTATTACTCGGGCAACTCCTTTACAACTCCAAATACGTTTGCGGTATATATCATTTACGAAATGGTTAAGTACCTTTATGAAAATGGTGGGGTAGAGGAAATTGAAAAAATAAATATTGAAAAATCCAATTTATTATATGATTTTATAGATAACAGTAAATTTTACGATAATGACATCATAAAAGAAGACAGATCTGTAACTTCTTTGATATTTAAGACAAAAAATAATGATAATTTTATCAAAGAAGCAAAAAAACATGATATAATAAACATCAGTACATCCATGAATAATGCCGTAAGGGTTGGGCTTTATAATGGAGTTGGTATTGAAAATGTAAAAAAACTGATAGACTTTATGTATGAGTATGAAAAGAAAAACATTTAAGGAGAGTGTCAAAATGTACAAAATCAAAACTTTTAACAAAATTGCTGAAGAAGGATTAAATTTACTTGGGAAAAATATAGAGGTTCAAGACTCTAAAGACTACGACGGAATTATTTTAAGAAGCTACAATTTAAAAGAAGAGCCTATTTCAAAAGAATGTAAAGTTATTGCAAGAGCCGGAGCAGGATATAATAATGTTCCTGTTGAAGAATGTACAAAAAACGGTGTTGTTGTAATGAATACACCAGGTGCAAATGCAAATGCAGTAAAAGAACTTGTATTATGCGCATTCCTTATGGCTGCAAGAAATATCATCAAAGGAACAAAATGGGTTCAATCATTAGATAAAAACTCTGATGTTACCGGAATAATTGAAAAAGAGAAATCTAATTATAAAGGAAACGAACTTGCAGGGAAAAAAGTCGGTGTTATCGGTCTTGGAGCGATCGGTGTTTTAGTTGCAAATGCACTTGACTCTTTAGGTATGGAAGTTTATGGTTATGACCCATACTTATCAGTAGAACATGCATGGAGTATAAATAAAAACATCAATAGAAGTTATGATGTAGAAAAAATATTTGAAAAATGTGATTTTGTAACAATTCACGTTCCTTTAATGGAATCGACAAAAGATACAGTAAATAAAGAAGTTTTAGATAAAGCTAAAGACAATATTAAAATCTTTAACCTTGCAAGAGGTGGGCTTGTAAATGATGATGATATTTTAGAAGCTGTAAATAGTGGTAAAGTTTCTTGTTATGTAACAGATTTCCCTAATGAAAAATTACTTGGAAACGAAAATATCATTTGTATTCCTCACCTTGGAGCATCTACTCCGGAATCAGAAACAAAATGTGCTGTAATGGCAGCAAGACAAGTAAGAGAATACTTAGAAAATGGTAATATTATAAACAGCGTTAACTTCCCTAACTGCGATTTAGGAGCAATAGAATCAAAAGCAAGAATTTGTATTATTCATAAAAACATTCCTAACATGGTTGGACAATTTACTGCATTACTTGCAAGCAACGATGTAAACATCGCAAACATGATTAATAAAAGTAAAGGTGAAAATGCTTACACAATGATTGATACTGATACAGATGTAAGCGAATATATCGAAGAAACATTAAATAATGTTGAAGGTATAGTTTCTGTGAGAGTACTACATAATGACTAATAATTTATCTAATTTAGATGTTATAATCATAGGAGGAGGTGCTGCCGGTATTATGGCGGCTATCTCCTCTTTAGAATGTAATAAAAAAGTTTTGTTAATAGAAAAAAACGAAAAAATAGGCAAAAAGATTTACATAACAGGTAAGGGAAGATGCAACGTAACAAACAATAAAGATATATCGGAATTCTTTGACCATATAGTTAAAAATAAAGAATTTTTATATAGTGCATTATACACTTTTGATAATACACGTCTTCTTGAAATGCTTAACAAAAACGGACTAAAAACAAAGGTTGAAAGGGGAGACAGAGTTTTTCCCGTATCAGATAAAGCAAGTGACGTTACAAAAACTCTTTTAAATATAGCTAAAAAATATCCTGATTTTAATATAATGTATAATATAGAATTAAAGGATATAATTCTAAACGAAAATAACGAAGCCATAGGGGTTTTGCTTAATAATAAAGAAAAAATATATGCTAAAAACATTATCCTTGCAACAGGGGGTAAAAGTTATCCTTCTACAGGAAGTGATGGATACGGATATATAGTTGCAAAGAAACTTGGGCATAAGATTATAAATCCAATACCTGCCCTTGTTCAAATATTAAGCAGTGATAAGTGGGTTCATGAACTTATGGGGCTTACTCTTAAAAACGTAGATGTAACTTTAATGATAAAGGGTAAAAAGAAAAATTCACAGTTTGGAGAACTTCTATTTACTCATAAAGGTATATCAGGGCCTACAATCCTTTATTTAAGTAATTTTATTAATATGGATAAATTATCTGATACAAAGATAAAAATCGATTTAAAGCCTGCTCTTGACTTTAAAACTCTTGAAAAAAGATTATTAAGGGATTTTGAAAAGAACCAAAATAAAATGGTGAAAAATTCACTTGATTTACTTCTTCCAAAATCACTTGCGGCAAAAATCATAGAACTAAGCAAAATTAACAAAGAAAAACAGATAAACCAAATAACAAAAGAAGAAAGAAAAATCATTTTAAATTTAATCAAAGACTTACAAGTTAATATAACAGGTCTTGGAAGTTTTAAAGAAGCAATTATAACAAACGGAGGAATAAACGTAAAAGAAATAAATCCTTCTACAATGGAATCAAGACTTATAAAAAATCTATTCTTTGCCGGAGAAATAATCGACGTTCATGCTGTTACAGGTGGATATAATTTACAAATTGCTTTTTCAACCGGTTATCTCGCAGGACAAAATTTACATTAAGAACGCATAAGCGTTCTTTTTTTATTAAAAAAAGAAGGAAAAATCCTTCTTTTAATTTTATGAGAACATTCTTATTACACCGATAACTTTTCCCAAAATCTGACAGTCTGTTGAATAAATAGGCTCAAAAGCTGGGTTTTCAGGTTGTAATCTTATCCTGTTTGGTTCTTTGAAAAATGTTTTTACAGTTGCTTCATTTTCTATTAAAGCAACAACCATATCATGATTATTTGCAGTATTTTGTTTTTTTACTATTACCATGTCACCATCAAGTATTCCCGCATCTTTCATACTTTCACCTTTTACATTTAGCATAAAACATTCTTTTGTTCCAACAAAAGAACTTGGAAGGGGATAAGTATCTTCAACGTTTTCTTCAGCCAAAATAGGAAGTCCTGCCGCAACGTTTCCGATTATAGGAACATTTATGACATCATCTACCATACTAACTTCATCATAACTTGGTTCATTATTTGTAAAAGGAGAAAACCCAACAACTTCAATAGCTCTTTGTTTTGATACTCCTCTTTTAATATAGCCTTTTTTCTCAAGGTTGTTTAACTGGTTATGCACTGAAGAAGTTGAAGTAAGACCAACATTTGCTCCTATTTCTCTTACTGATGGCGGATAACCTTTATCTTTAAGTTCTTGTTTTATAAACTCTAATATCTTTATTTGAATTTTGGTTAAATCATTATACATAAAAATGACCTCCTACTATTATATAATTATATTATACATAAAAAACGAACATTGTCAAACTTATGTTCTAAATTATTCAAAAATTTGTTCTAAAAATATTGACAAATAGAACAACTGTTTGGTATAATACAACCATAGAAAACGAACAAAAGTTCTTTTATATTAATAGGGGGACAAAAAAATGAATCAAAGAAATAATTTAAACAAACAAAGAAGAATGAGAATGATAAGAAGAAGAAAAGCAAGATTAAGAAAAAGAATCATTTGTACTGTTATGATTATGTTTATAATTGCTATGATTCCTTCTTTTATGAATAATATTAAAGCTAAAAACTTATATGATGTGCATTATAAAGTTTATACAGTCCAAGCAGATGATACTATATGGGATATAGCACAAAACATTACTGATGAAAAAACAGATGTAAGAGAAACTATATATAATATTGAGAAATTAAATAATTTTGATAAAGGATATTCTTTAAATGTCGGACAGACAATTAAACTTCCAACTTATTAATTTTATTTTTTTTAACAGAGCAATCGAACAAATTATCTAATATTTAGTATAACATGAATATATGTTCGTTGTATCAGCTCCCGACCCTCTTTAGGGATAATATAAACATATTGTAAACTCTAAAAAAAGACTGACTGGCAGTCTTTTTTTAGTATATTTTTATTAATCTTCTCTTAGCTTTGTAACTCTAGCTGCAATTTTTCTTCTTTCTTCCTCAATTGCGGCATAATGTTTTTTTGTCGTATTTACATCTTTATGTCCAAGAACATCTGCAACAAGATATATGTCTCCTGTTTCTTTATAGAGATTTGTTCCGTATGTACTTCTTAATTTATGAGGTGAAATATTTTTAAGAGGTACTACAATCTTTGTATATTTTTTTAGCATCTTTTGAATTGAATTTTGAGTCATTCTTTTGTGTTGTAAGGATAAAAACAAAGCATCTTCCTCTACATCAACTTTTTCTCTATCTTCCTTAAGATATCTAAGCAGGGCAGACCTAACTTCTTCTGGCATATAAAGAATTGTTTTATTTCCACCTTTTCTTGTTACCACAAAACTGTCATTGTCAAAATCTACATCGTTTATATTCATTCCGACACATTCACTTATACGAATTCCTGTTCCAACAAGCAAAGTAACAATTGCAAGATCTCTTACTTTTGTTTTGTTGTGATATTTAAGCTGGGAAGGTGTTAAGTTTTTCCCGCTTTCTATTTCATCAAGAAGGTTTGCAACTTCGTTTGGTTCAAGTCTTACAATAGGCTTTTCGTAGTTTTTAGGTAAATCAACAAGCACTGTAGGATTTGTTTTTATAAGTTCTTTTTTAAAATAGTATTTATAAAAAGAACGAAGGGTGGAAAGTTTTCTCATTTTTCCTCTATTTGAATTAGATAAACTTACCTTTGTTTCATCGTTTTTATAATGGCCTTTTGTGTAATAAGACAGATACTCGCTGAAATCTTCAATATCTACTGCCTTAATATAATCAAGGTCACTTAAACATATATCTTTTATATCTTTATAATGTGTAAATTTAGGATGATTTTCTATTAAATATTCAAAGAATATTTTTAAATCCATTGCATAAGCTATTCTCGTTTTAATGGAGGTGTTTGCGGAAATTCCTCTAAAAAATGTATTTGCAAATGAAGGAAGATATTCAATTTGTTTTCTTAGCTTAATGTTTAATTTATTTGACATTTCTTTACTGTAATCAGCCATTTTTACCTCCAAAATAATTATATAAACAATTATATTACATTATTTTGAAATTTCAAAGTCTTGTGTGGTATAATAGAAAAAGTTTAGTAAATTAAAGGGGTATAGCATGAATAAGACATTTAAAGAGGCTTTTAAAGTAACAATGCCGGTACTTCTTGGATATTTGTCTATCGGGCTTGCGTTCGGACTTATGATGCAAAGTATCGGGCTTAATTTTATATGGGCAGGGGGAATGTCCCTTGTAATTTATGCAGGAACACTTCAATATTTGGCTGTTATGATGTTTCAAACAGGAATGAGTATGATAAGTGTTGCACTTATGACACTTTTTGTTCATTTTAGACATATGGTTTATGGACTTTCTTTAATAGAAAAATTCAAAGATATAAGCTTTTTTAAGAAAGTATATATGATTTTTGGTTTAACTGATGAAACATATGCGCTATTAACTTCTTCAACCGTTCCTGAAAGTGTAAAAGACGATGTAGAAAACTACTATTTTTACATCTCTATCTTAGACCATTCTTACTGGATTATAGGTTCAATTCTTGGTGCAACCATAGGTTCACTTATAAATATAAACACAGAAGGTGTATCATTTGCCATGATAGCACTATTCTGCGTTCTTTGTACAGAACAATGGTTTAACCTTAAATCAAAAGTACCGATTTTTATAGGAGGTATCTGTGCTTTAGTAGCTTTATTTATTTTTGGACCTGACAATATGATGATACCTGCAATCATAGCAATAATGATTCTTTTAATGGGAGATAGGAAAAAACTTGAAAAGGAGGGGATAGTAAATGAATAAATATACTCTCTTTCAAGGTTTAATGGCAATTTTAATAATGAGTGGAATTACTTTCTTTACAAGAGCTGTTCCTTTTGTACTTTTTTCAGGAAAAAACAAAAAACCAAATGATACGGTTTTATATCTTGGTAAAGTTCTTCCGCCGGCAATGATGGCAATGTTACTTATATACTGTCTAAAAGATACTTCTCTTATTTCTTATCCTTATGGAATACCTGAAATATTCTGTGTGCTCCTTGCAATAGGGCTACATGTATGGAAAAGAAATAATTTTATAAGTATATTCGGTTCAACAGTGGTATATATGATAATGATACAATATATATTCGT
Organism: Anaerofustis stercorihominis; assembly: GCF_005844425.1. GTDB lineage: Bacteria > Bacillota > Clostridia > Eubacteriales > Anaerofustaceae > Anaerofustis > Anaerofustis butyriciformans. The sequence goes on from NZ_SPHL01000018.1 coordinate 12,842, forward strand.
TTAAAACTTCACGAAATAATTATTTAGTGAAGTAAATTATATAAAAGAGGTAAAATATGCAAGAAATAATAAATATATTATCAAAAGAATTTGACAGAAAACCAAAACACATTGAAAATGTAATTGAAATGCTTGATAAAGGGGATACTGTTCCTTTTATAGCAAGATACCGTAAAGAACTTACAGGTTCAATGGATGACCAGCTTTTAAGAGAAGTTGCACAAAGACTTGGATATTTAAGAAACTTAAAAGAAAGAAAAGAAGAAGTAATTAGTTCTATTAAGAAACTTGATAAACTTACAAAAGAACTTGAAGAAGAAATAAATAACGCAAATACATTATCTGAAGTTGAAGACTTATACAGACCTTACAAACCTAAAAGAAAAACAAGAGCATCAATTGCAAAGGAAAAAGGTCTTGAACCTTTAAGTGATATTATACTTTCGCAGGAAGCAGATTTAGAGGATATAAAAATAATCGCAAAAAATTATGTAAGCGAAGAAAAAGGCGTTAATAACGAAGATGAAGCCATTAAAGGCGCTTTAGACATAATCGCTGAAAACATCTCAGACAATGCAAATATAAGAAAAGAGCTTAAAAAACTAATCAGAAACAAAGGTAAAATAATAAGCAAAAACACTAAAGATGAAGACAGTGTATATCAAACTTACTATGAATTTTCAGAATCTGTAAAAAGACTTCAAGGACACAAAGTTTTAGCTTTAAACAGAGGAGAAAAAGAAGGATTTTTAAAGGTTACAATCGAAATTAATAAAGATGAAGCCTTAAATATAATACATAAATACGTTATAAAAAATACAAAAAGCAGTGCATATAAATATTTAGAAGAAACTTGTATTGATGCTTTCGACAGACTTATTTTTCCTTCCATTGAAAGAGAAATAAGAAACGACTTAACGGAAAGCGCAAACGAAAGTGCAATAAAGACTTTTGCAACAAACCTAAAACAGCTTTTAATGCAACCACCTGTAAAAAACAAAGTAACCCTTGGACTTGACCCGGCTTATAGAACAGGATGTAAAATCGCTGTAGTGGACGGAACGGGAAAAGTTTTAGACACAACCGTAATTTACCCAACACCACCACACAACAAAATTGAAGAAAGCGAAAAGATAATTAAAGATTTAATAAGTAAACATAATGTTGAAGTTATTTCAATAGGTAACGGAACAGCATCAAGAGAATCAGAAAAATTTGTTGCCGATACAATAAAAGGCACAAAGGTTCAATATGTTGTTGTAAGTGAAGCCGGAGCATCAGTTTATTCAGCCTCAAAACTTGCAGCAAAAGAATTCCCTGATTATGATGTTGCCTTAAGAAGTGCAGTTTCAATTGCAAGAAGACTTCAAGACCCACTTGCAGAACTTGTAAAAATAGATCCAAAAAGCATAGGAGTTGGACAGTATCAGCACGATATGCCAAAGGCTAAATTAAATGAAGCATTAACGGGTGTTGTAGAAAGTGCCGTAAACAGTGTTGGAGTAGACCTTAACACAGCATCTGTATCGCTACTTGAATATGTTGCGGGAGTAAGCAGTGCCGTTGCAAAAAATATCGTAGCATATAGAGAAGAAAACGGAATGTATACAAAAAGGAGTGAGCTTTTAAAAGTTCCAAAACTTGGTAAGAAATCATATGAACAATGTGCAGGTTTCTTAAGAGTTGCAGAAAGTTCAAACCCTCTTGATAACTCAGGAGTTCACCCTGAATCATACAAAGCGGCAAAGAAAGTTCTTGAACTTACAGGACATACTCTAAAAGACATTAACACAGAAAACATAAAATCAATAACAGAAGAAGCCGAAAAAATAGGTCTTGATAATATTTCAAATGAATGTGAAATAGGTATACCAACACTTAAAGACATACTAAAAGAATTAATCAAACCTGGAAGAGACCCAAGGGATGAACTTCCCAAACCTATTTTAAGAAGTGATGTAATGGAAATGGAAGATTTAATCGTAGGTATGAAACTTATGGGTACGGTTAGAAACGTTGTTGACTTTGGAGCCTTTGTAGATATAGGAGTTCATCAAGACGGACTTGTTCATATCTCTCAAATATCAAATTCATTTATAAAACACCCTAGCGATAAACTTAAAACAGGGGATATAGTTGAAGTAACCGTTACTGATGTAGATAAGAATAAAGGAAGAATTTCCCTTTCAATGATTATGTAATATAAAGCCGTGATGTACACGGCTTTTTTATAATACAAAACCTAATGCAATAAAAGACTTCTACGAAAATGATGAACTTATAATAGTTACAAAAGAACTAACTGAAACCCTAAGAAGAAATAAAACCATAGACTGGCAAATGAGAGAATCGGCAAGAGCAAAAATGCGAATGATTATTAAAAGACTTCTACGTAAACATAAATATCCACCTGAAGGTATGGATGACGCAGTTAAAACCGTAATGGCACAGTGCGAAATGTGGGCAGATAATTTATAAAAAAGACCTAACAGGTCTTTTTTGTTTTAATTTATATATACTTTTTAGGTATATATATATCAATAAATATAGAATTTGATATATTTAGTATTTTAATTTAAAATAAAAATATATAAATAAAGTATTGACATGGAGTAAACTCCAAGTGATAGACTAAGCCTAAGATAAAACAAGGAGGTTTTATAAGATGAAAAATACATTAGTTGCTTATTTTTCAGCAACAGGAACTACAAAACATAAAGCTCAAATGCTCGCTGAAGCTTTAAATTGTGATATTTATGAAATAGAGCCAAAAAATCCTTACACATCAGCGGATTTAAATTGGATGGATAAAAAGTCAAGAAGTTCTATCGAAATGAACGATAAATCTTCAAGACCTGAAATTATAGATAATAATCCAAATATTGAAAACTATGATGTAATATTCTTAGGTTTCCCAATTTGGTGGTATACAGCGCCTACTATTATCAATACATTCCTTGAAAAATACAACTTTGAAAACAAGGAGGTTGTATTATTCGCAACTTCAGGAGGTAGTGGTCTAAGAGGTATTTCAAAGGATTTAAAAGGAAGCGTATCTGAAAGCACTATAATAAAAGAAGGCAAAATGTTAAACGGTAATATTACAAAAGAAGCATTAGAAAGCTTTGTTAAAAGCTTAAATTTATAATATAAAGGAGAAGAAAATTAAATGTTAGGAAATTTTTCATATTCAAACCCTACAAAATTATATTTTGGTGAAGATTCATTAAACTATTTAAATGATGAATTAAAAAATTATGGTAAAAATATCATGCTTAGCTACGGTGGTGGCTCAATAAAGAAAAACGGTATATATGATAAGGTAATCGAAATTTTAAAAGCAAATGACAAAAACATTTTTGAAGATCCCGGAGTAATGCCAAACCCAACAGTAGAAAAACTTTATGAAGGATGTAAAATTGCTAAAGAAAATAAAGTAGATTTAATTCTTGCAGTTGGCGGCGGTTCTGTATGTGACTACGCAAAAGCAGTTTCTGTTTCAACTTACTGCGATGAAGATCCATGGAATAAATACTATTTAAGAATGGAAGATGTAGATAATGAAATCATTCCTGTAGGATGTGTACTTACAATGGTAGGAACAGGTTCAGAAATGAACGGGGGAGCAGTTATTACAAATCATGAACAAAAATTAAAAATAGGTCATGTATTCGGCGAAAATGTATTCCCTAAATTCTCAATTTTAAACCCTACTTATACTTATACACTTCCTAAATATCAAATGGTAGCAGGTTTTTACGATATTATGAATCATATCACAGAACAATATTTCTCAGATGATGATGACAATACTTCTGACTATATTAGTGAAGGGTTACTTAAATCATTAATTCATAGTTCAAGAATAGCAGTAAAAAATCCAACAGATTATGAAGCAAGAAGTAATATAATGTGGATTGCAACATGGGCATTAAATACTTTGATTGCAAAAGGCAAAACAACAGACTGGATGGTTCATATGATAGGTCAATCAATCGGTGCTTATACTGATGCAACTCACGGTATGACTTTATCAGCTATTTCAATGGCATATTATCGTTATATCTGTCCATATGGTTTAAATAAATTTAAAAGATTTGCAATTAACGTATGGGGAGTGAATCCAGAAAATAAAACTGATGAAGAAATTGCAAAAGAAGGCCTTGACAGAATGGAAGAATGGATGAAAGAAATCGGTCTTGTTATGAATATCAAAGACTTAGGCGTTAAAGAAGATATGCTTGAAGGAATTGCAAAAGGTTCATTCATAATGGAAGGCGGTTATAAAAAATTAAGCCACGAAGAAATCGTTCAAATATTAAAAGAAAGTATGTAATATAAAAAACAGCTCTATGTAGGGCTGTTTTTTATTATTGAAATAACTAATATTAAAGATACTTTTATCTAAAGGGAATATAAATAGTTTTTAATCAACTTTCCGCTAAAGACAACTTTAACATAGAATTGACTATATTTTATAATAAATTTAACATATTTTTACACATCTTCTCAAACCCTTTGATTATAAGGCTTTTAAGCATTAATATCTTTATAATGTTATTTTCTATTATCTTTTTAATATATATTCCATTTTATATCTATCCCATTTTAAAATTTACTAAATGGATTTTTATTCATATCAATTTCTTCTTGTTTATCTTTTAGATATCTTTCAATTTGTTTATCTGTTTTTAGTCCCAGGAATGATTTAATTTCATTAAAACCTGCATTGTTATAATCTTTCAACATTTTTACTGCAGTATTCCTTAAAATATTGCTGCTTATTCCTTTTTCTTCAATTCCTATTCTCTTAAGTGCATTTTTAACAATTTCTTGTATTCTTCTTGTTGAAATTGGTTTTTTTGGATTTGAAGGACTATTTAACAGGTATAGTTGGTCGTTTGAAAATAAAAAACGGCTTAAAATGCCTCTGAGAGCGTCATTTATTTTAACAATTCTTTCATTTTCACTGTTTTTGTTTATTATGATATTATTATCAAAAATATCTTCAGTTTTTATGTTTTGAACTTCTTTAACCGTAAGTCCATTAAATAACATAAGAAAAATTATTATTTGATTCTTTTCCGGTTCAATGTTTTTTACGTAATCTATTAAATCATTTATCTGCTCATTAGAAAGAACATCTTTATTTAAACTATCATTATTATATCTAAATTTGAACGAAACTATTTCGTTATTTAGACCATATTTTTTATTAAGAAACTTATAAAAGTTTTTAACTGCAGATATTTTTCTTGCGATAGTTTTATCTGAATTTTTAAGTTCTTTTTTTAAATAATCAACATAAGCATACATGTCGATACTATTAAGGTTTAAGAATAAATCTTTATCAGCTTCGTTATCTAAATTATTAATATGGTTTCTCTTCATCATAAATAAAACAAAGGTATTTAAGTCATATAAATACCCTTTAATTGATGCCTTAGAAATATTATTTGTATTTAAAAATTCATTTATAAGTTTACTTTCCATTTTACATAACTTCACTAAATATTTATTTAGTGAAGTTCTCTCCTATATAATTTTGATTTAACATTTTATTAAAGTCATCAATAACATTTTGAGGTGAGACAATTTTAATTCCACCCTCAAATTGAAATATCCAAGCATAAAATGTCGGACTTAGTCCAACACGAACTTTAACTAAAAAATCCTCTTTTCCTTTTTCTAAAACAGGTACAACTTCCCCAAATTTATCTATTATATATTTCATTAATTCATTCTTACATTTAAGTATAACTTCTTTTTCTTCCCCCGGAAACATACTAAATATCTTTTTCCCATAATCTGTAATAGAAAAACCATCTGGGAACTTTGTTCTTTCATCATCCAGCATTGTTGGAATTTCCATCCTATCAACTCTAAAAGAAACAACATCGTTTCTTTTATCGGAATAACCTACAAGATAATACTTATCTTGATTCCAATATAAAGTGTATGGGCTAAGAATATATACTTCACCATTATTTTTAAATATTTTATCTTTATTTATATTGTAATCATAATATCTAAAAGATATTTTTTTATTTTTATTTATAGCTGTATTTATCAAATCAATAATATAATATATTAAGTTATTATTTGTTTTTACTTTTCCTGTGTTAATAATATTTCGATTAAGATGTCTTCTTTGATTTTCTGAAACTAACATCATAAGTTTATTTATGATAATCTTACTTTTCTTTTTACTTATAAACTGTGAAGAAGATACCGCATCTATAAGCATTGCAAGCTCAGGAAGCTCAAAAAGTCGTTCACCAAAGAAATAAATATTTTTATTGCCTTTCTCACAAATTATATCATATCCCATTACTTCTGACAAAAAAGATATATCTTCATTAAATGTTTTTCTATCTATATTAATATTATGTTCTTTCAAATAACTAAAAATATCTTTTGTTGTTAATGGATTTTCTTCGTCGCTTTTTTCATAAAGAAGTTTTAAAATAAGAAAAATTCTATATCTGTTGTTTTTCATAACATTACCACTCATTTAATATTTTGATTATAATTATTTTTTATAAAAATTTTCTACTTCAGATAAATTTTTTAGACCAGCATCTAATAACATCCTTGCAAATTCTTCTATACAAATTAATCTAATGTTATTTTCTTTTGCTATATTTTTTGCATCTTCACTAAATTCTTTTGCTGTAGTAATAACCCAATACAAATTATTATAATTTTTTTCATCATCATCTATAGATACTTTTTTTTCTATTAATTGCTTATATTTTTTTATTTGATTTACGCCTTCTTCATATGTTTTCCCTTCGTGTTTTTTTGCTTGAATATATATATTAAGTTTTAAATCACTAAAACTTGCTTTTACGTCAGCATCTTCTTCGCTTTCTTTTTCTTTTGGATTTTTAGGTAAAATTATTGCATATTCAGCTCCAATTTTTTCCATTAACCATTTTATAAGATTTTCAAGTCCATCAGGAGTTACATTTTCTTCAATAGAAGGTATTAAACTTTTCATTATATTATTAATTATATTTTCTTCTATACTAAAATCTTTTTCGCTATTTATTACTTTATCAATTTCAACTGATAAATCATCAATCTCTGCAAGAGTATTTCTTATTTTCATTCTTGCCACTAAAGAAGGAGAAGCAAATGATCTTTTTATTCTTTCCCTTACTTTTTCTACCTTTGCAACAAACCCAATATCTTTAATTTCATCATTTAAAACTAGTCCATCATCTGTTATTTTTATTTTTGTTTTATTAATGTTTCTATCTATTTTAAATTCTTTACCTTTTAATTTAAAAATACTGCAGGGACTTTCTATTACTTTATAAATAGAAAAATCTTTATTCTCCATAGGAACTAAAATGTAATCACCTTTTTGATATTTTGCAAATCTCCAAATTGTCCATCTTTGTCTCAAATTACCTAATTCACCATTATCAGTTTGTGAAGAAGAATTTTTTACGGCTTGTTCAAATTCCTTTACATTTGTTTTTAATAAAGCTTCGGGATTGTTTTTATCAATATAATCTTTAAATCCTATTGAAATATAGGATTCATTGTTTTCACATAATAATGCTTTAGATACTTTCCATTCATTTGAAATTCTATTTAAATAATAATTTGACATTATATACCTCCTATTTATTTATATATCAATTTTACAACAAAATTTATAAACTTTTCAATTATAAAAAAACAGACAGGGAAATTTTTCCCTGTCTTATATAATTCTATAGATTATTTTATCATTTTTTTCATTTTTTTAGCTGTTTCTTTTGGTGTAGAACTATTTACAAGTCCTCCGCCAACTATTATTACATCGGGATTTTGTGCATTTATTTCTTCTAATGTTTCAAGTTTTACACCGCCTGCAACGCTGACTTTTGTATTTTTTACTAAGCTTTTAACTTTTATTAAATCATCAAGAGGGGTTGCACCTTTCTTTTGTATATCAGTTCCCGTATGCACACAAATATAATCAACACCGATACTTTCCAAATATTTAACTCTTTCTTCTAAATTATCTACGCAAATTAAATCAACAAGAAGTTCTTTCCCTGCTTTTTTTACTTCTTCTAAAGAATCTTCTATTGTTTGATTATCACTTACAGCAAGAACAGTTACTATATCCGCACCGGCATCAAGAGCTATTTTCGTTTCAAATGCACCTGCATCCATAATCTTAAAATCAGCAAGTATCTTTTTATTTTTAAAGGTTTCTTTTAATTTTTTTATTCCCTCACTTCCGTATTTATAAGCAAGAGGAGTTCCAAATTCGATTATATCGATATACTCTTCACATTCTTTTACAATTTCGATACTTTCCTCCAAACTTTTTACGTCCAAGGCAATTTGTAATTGTTTCATTTTTTTCCTCCTTTAAATAAAAATCCCCGCACTAAATAAAGTGCAGGGAAAATTTAATACTATTCAGATTTTAAAAGGTCACCGAAGATATCACCTAAAGTTACATTACCATCTTCTTGATGATAAACTTTGTTTCTTTCAATTTTTCTTTTTGGTGGATCCATTGTTTCTTTAATGCTTAAAGAAACTTTTCTTTTATCTTTGTTAATGTCAATGATTTTAACGTTAACTTTATCACCAGTTTTAACAACATCTTCAACTTTATTTACTCTGTCATATGCTAATTGAGAGATGTGAATTAAACCTTCAACATCAGGAATGATTTCTGCAAAAGCACCAAAGCTTGTTGTGTTTTTAATTGTAGCAGATACTGTTTGACCTACTGTATAATTTTCAATAAATTCTTGCCATGGTTCTTTTGTTAAGTCTTTAACGCTTAATTTAACTTTGTAGCTTTCTTTGTCAAGTTCGGTTACAATAGCTTTTACTGTATCGCCAACTTTGTATAAATCATTAATGTTGTTAACTCTTTTCCAAGCGATATCAGAAATATGAATAAATCCGTCTACGCCGTCTAAATCAATGAACATACCAAAGTTTGTAATGTTTTTGATTGGAGCTTCAACAACTTTACCGATTTCTAAATTAGCAATAGCTGCGTCTTTAGCTTCTTTTTCTTTAGCTTTTCTTTCTTTGTAAGCTTCTTCAAGAAGAATTCTTCTTGAAACAATAATTTTGTTTTTGTTTTTATCAAATTCTACGATTCTACATTCAACTTCTTTACCAAGTAAATTATCAAAATCTTTAATGAATTTTGTATCATAGTAAGAAGCAGGCATGAATGCTTTAATGAATCCTAAATCAACAATTAAACCGCCTTTTACAACTTTTGTAATTTTAGCGCTAACTGTTTCTTTTGCTTCAAATTTATCTTTTGCTTCATCTAAAGCACTAAGTTCATCAACTTTGATTTTAGATAATGAAACGTTCCCTGTACCGTCATTCATTCTCATAACCATAACTTTAACTTTATCACCTTTAGCGGCTTTTGTTGTTAAGTCTTCCATAAGGTCATATAAATAATCAGCTTTTTTAACAATTCCGTCTGATTTGTAACCAATATTCATTGTTACTTCATTGTGATCGACAGCAACGATTTCGCCTTCAACGATGTCTCCCTCTCTAATTTCTTTCATTGATTCTTCGATGTTTTTTTCAAAACTATCCACCATGTTGTTGTCCATAGTATTAATTACCTCCTCTATTAACTGGGTTGGTGTAGATGCTCCAGCCGTTAGTCCAATATTCTTATATTTCTTTATAGCATCGTCCAAGTCCGAAGCTTTTTCAACAAAGAAAACATTTTTGCATTTTGATTTACTGATTTCAACCAATTTCTTTGTATTTGAGCTATGAGTATCACCAACAACTACCATAGCTTCAACTTCTGATGCTATCTTACTGGCTTCTTCCTGCCTTACGCTTGTGGCGTTACATATTGTATTAAAAATTACCACATCTGCGCAATTTTCTTTAATAATATCTGTTATATCATTAAAGATTGATTTAATAATTGTAGTTTGGGCAACAATACAAACACTGTTATCTGTTTTAAATTCTCTCGCTTCATCTAGTGAGAAAATAACATGAGCAGAGTTCTCACACCACCCGTTAACCCCTATAACTTCGGGATGATTTTTATCTCCTACAATTATTATAGTATACCCTTTATTATGATATTTTTCAACCTTATTTTGAATAGATTTTACATAAGGACAAGTTGCATCAATAAGTTTTAGATTTTTTCCCTTAATCTTATCATATACATCTTTTCCAACGCCGTGAGAACGAATTATAACCGTTCCGCTTTCTATACTGTCAAGGTCTTCAATTATATCTACACCTTTTTCCTTTAATTCATTTGTAACAAATGCATTATGTATTAAAGGTCCAAGGGTATAAACTTTTTCATTCTTGTTTTTACTTGCTTCATAAGCCGTTTCAACAGCTTTATTTACACCGAAGCAGTATCCTGCACTTTTTGCTTTTATTATACTCATTTTACATTTCCTTTAATCTTATAATTTCAGGATAGATTTCTTTTTTGCATATTTCTACAAAATCTTCACTTGTAAGTTTTTTACCGTAATATTTGTCTAAATATATAGGCTTTCCGTAATTAATTATAAGAGGTTTTCTGAATTTATATTCGCCTCTTATTCCAACGGGAACAACTGGAACTTTCATTCTTGTTGCCAAAAGAACAAGTCCGCCCTTTGGTTCAAGCATTTTTTTGTCTGTTTTATTTCTTGTTCCTTCAGGGAAAAGCCCCAAAACTTCTTTATTCTTTAAAACTTTTATTGCACTTTTAATTGCAACAATATCATTATCTTCTCTTTTTACAGGTATTGCATATACTTTATGTAAAAACCAGTTTAAAAATTTAGATTTAAATAAGACATCCTTAGCCATAAAATGCAGATGTCTTCCTTTAATTTGAACAGCTAAAAAAACAGGATCCCAAATATGAATATGGTTGCCTGAAATGATATATGCAACATCCTTATTAGGAAGATTTTCAAGTCCTGTTACTTTAACTTTATATAAAATTTTAAATAAAACCTTAATTATTGGTCTTAAAATATCATATAACATACACTACCTACTAACCGTTTACTTTATTTATTATCAAATCAACTACTTCATTTATTGTCATATCTGATGTATCAATAACTTTTGCATCTTCACAAATAACAAGAGGATCAACTTCTCTGTTTTTGTCGTTTTCATCTCTTTGTCTTATATCTTCTAAAATATCATCATATGGAACTTCTTTTCCTCTTTCAATATTTTGAAGGTATCTTCTCTTTGCTCGTTCTTCTGCTGATGCATCCATATAAAACTTAAATTCAGCATTTGGAAGAACAACGCTTCCAATATCTCTTCCGTCCATTATGACGCTTTTGCCTTTTGAAATATCTCTTTGAATATTTACCATTTTTTCTCTTACTTCTTTTATTGCTGCATATTTAGAAACGTTTTTATCTATATTTTCAAATCTTATTTCTTTTGTTACATCTTTGCCGTTTACAAAAATATAACCTTTATCGAGAATAAGATCAATGCTTTCTAAAAGTTTTAAAATATTTTCCTTATCATCGCTTTCAACATTATTTTCAAGTGCATAATAAGTAAAAGCTCTATACATAGAACCTGTATCAAGATAAGTTATATTAAGTTTTTTTGCGATTATTTTTGCTATTGTACTTTTACCTGAACCGGCAGGTCCATCTATTGCTATATTTATTATTTTATTCATTAATAAACCTCAAATTCTGATAAATACTTATAAAATATTATATAATATCTTTTTAATTTTAACAAGTATTTAATTATATTTTAACGCTAAAAAGTTTGTTTATACCTTTGTTAAATTCATACTTTTCATTAACAATTGGAGATTTTATATTATCAGAAACCTTTAATACAAGTACACTTAATTTATCTTCTTTAAAGTTTCTAAGATCCACTTCCACAACATCTTTATCGCTTACGGCAAGAGTCATTATATTATTTTTTAAAGTATAATTAAAATCTTCTTCTCCGTTTACAAGTATTTTTACTCCGTCACTTTCACTAAAAGACATTTTTATAACTCCGGCTTCTAAATAATTACTGGAATTTACCAGTTTTGTCTGTTCATTTGAAGTACTGCTTACAGTGGATATTATTTCGTTTTTATCCAAAATATTAAGCCCAATACATAAAATACTTAAAACAACAATTAAACTTACTATAAATTTTTCAAATTTATATATCATTTTATCACCTGTTTCCTCTTTAAAATTTTATGTCAGCACTTAAAAAAAATACTTGTAAAGTTAATAAATAATTTTTATTTTTTTGTTTTTGGAGAAAAAATAAACGCAAAAAAATATCCAAAAATTATTGCTGCGGTAATTCCTCCTGCCGTAGCCGTAAGAGGACCTGTTAATATTCCAATAATTCCGTCTTGTTTTACCTGAAGAATGGTTCCTTTTACCAGAGAATAACCAAAACCTGTTAAAGGAACTGTCGCTCCTGCCTTTCCAAATTGTACTATGGGTTCATATAATCCAATAGCCGTTAAAATAACCCCCATAACTATATATATTACAAGGATCTGTCCGGAAACAAGCTTTGTATTATCCATTATAATTTGTGCTATAAGACAAAGTATCCCACCTGTTATAAATACATTTAAATATTCCATAAAAACTCCTTTAATATTTATTTTCAATAGATACTGCATGTGCAATGCAAGGAATATTTTCCTTTTGTCCCGTAGAGACAGGACTTAAAAGAGCACCTGTTGCCACAAGCAAAATATTGTTTAACTCTTTTTTTAAAAGTTTATCGTATAGAAAAGAACAAAATACGCTTGCACTGCATCCTGCACCGCTTCCTCCGCTTACAACATCTTGATTCTTTGTGTCGTATATAAGCATTCCGCAGTCTTTGTATATATTTTCTATATTTACTCCTTTTTTTCTTAAAAAGTCCTTGGCGATATTGTATCCCACAATACCCAAATCACCTGTAATTATTAAGTCGTAATCTTGTGGTGATTTGTCTATATCTTCTAAATGAGTAATAATTGTATCACAAGCGGCAATAGCCATTGCGCTTCCCATATCATTTGGATCATTTTGTTCAAAATCCATAACTTTTCCTATTGTCATATGTGTTATTATTGGTTTATTTGTTACATTTTTATTTAACAGTACACAGCCGCTCCCCGTAACAGTTCTTTGAGCAGTGGGCGGAGACTGTGTTCCAAGTTCCAAAGGGTATCTATACTGTCTCTCTGCCGTTGAAAAATGGCTTGTAGCACTTATTATAGCAGTATCTATAAAGTCGCCGTCTAAAAGCGTTGAAGCTGTCTGAAGAGCCTCTACAAAAGTAGAACATGCGTTATAAATACCCCAGTAAGGAATTTTTAAATCTCTTGCAGTAAGATTTGTAGTTATAATTTGATTTAATAAATCCCCGCCTATATAGATATCTATATCACTTTGTTTTAAATTGTTCTTTTCCATCAGTGCAAGAATATTTTTTAGGCACATCTGATGTTCTGCTTTTTCATAAGAATTCTGCCCGAGTAAATCATCCTTAATAATTTCATTAAAATAACTTCTTAAGGGACCTTCTCCTTCCATTGGTCCAACTATGGCTCTGGTATCTGAAATTGATATTAAATTATCAAATTTATAAGTTTGCTTTCCAAGTTTTTTACTCATTATCTACCTCGTTAAAATAAAATATATAAGCCCTACGATAGAACTTGATGTAATCCCAAATACAATAACAGGACCTGCAATTTTAAACATATTTGCTGCCATTCCAAAAATATATCCTTCTTTGCTGTATTCCATGGCACAAGATACAACACTATTAGCAAAGCCTGTTATTGGAACTATAGAACCTGCTCCGGCTTTTTTCCCTATATTATCGTAAACACCTATACCCGTTAAAAAAGAACCGATAAATACAAGTGCAATAGATGTCATATTTGATGCTTCAGTCATAGAAAATCCTTTCATAGAAAAAAAATCATTTATTATTTGTCCTATAATACAAATAAATCCTCCTACTAAAAATGACATTATTAAATGACTTTTCTTAGGCTTTGGTTTATTTTCCTTAACTATTTTTTTATATTGTTTTATATTTTTTTCGTTGGTTTCCATATCTTTCTCCCAAAAATAAATTTATTTATATTTTTACCCAAAAAAAGAAAAACTTTCAAAAATTTAATTTTCAAAAGTTTTTTTCATATTTTCTATTATTTTCTTTTCTAGTCTAGATACCTGAACTTGAGAAAGTCCCAAAATTTCTGCAATTTGTGTTTGTGTTTTATTTTTAAAATACCTTAAAACAATTATCTGCCTGTCTCTTTTATTTAAACTCATTATTGCGTTTTTAAGATCAAGCCTTTCTATAATCATTTCATTATTATCTTTTTCATCTTTAATTTTATCCATAAGTAAGACTTTTGTTTTATCTTTGTTTGTCAGTTCTTTATTAAGTGATTCAGGCTGTCTGCAAGCTTCAAAAGCCATAATTAAATCTTCTTTTGATACACCTATTTTTTCACTTAAATAATTTACATCAGGTTCTTCACCATTTAATTTTATATATTCTTCTCTTATTTTTCTTGATTTAAGATATATTGTTTTTAAATTTCTTGCTACTTTTATTATTCCTTCATCTCTAAAATACCTTTTATATTCTCCGTTTATTACATACACCGCATAAGTAGAAAACTTTGTACAAAAGGAAAAATCAAATTTCTTTATTGCTTTAATTAGCCCTATTGCTCCTATTTGAAACAAGTCTTCATATTGTACGTTATAAGATAAATATCTTTTTAAGATTGAATTAATAAGCGGAGTGTTTATTATGGTAAGTTCTTCTAAAGCATTTTTATCACCTTGTTGTGCATTTATTATAAGTTCTTTTACTTCATCTGAAAAATAATCTATTTTTACAGACTCGTTACTCATTTTGATATGTATCCTTTGAAGATATTTTTTTGCTCATAATTAAACTTGTACCTTCTCCATATATAGATTCTATTTCAAGTGTATCCATAAAGCTTTCCATAATAGTAAATCCAAGCCCAGACCTTTCAAGCTCCGGTTTTGAAGTGTAAAGAGGTTCTTTTGCCTTTTTAATATCCTCTATCCCAATTCCTTTATCTATTATTTTTATTGTTACTTCATTTTCTTTTATATATGCTTCCATTGTTATAAGGTTATCTGATTTATTGTTATAACCATGTATTATAGAATTTGTAACAGCCTCTGAAACACTTGTTTTTATATCGTTTAATTCTTCCATTGATGGATTTAGAGACAGAATAAAGCTTGAAATAATAAGCCTTGCCAACGATTCGTTTTCTGATATGCTTTTAAACTGAACCTTTAAGTAGTTTTCTATGTTTTTACCTGTTTTCATATTTGTTTATTCCTTCCTGTAAAGTTTTAAATAAATCGAAAATTGAAAGTATTCCCGACATTCTAAGTATTCTTATTATCTGTTCATCTCTTGTAACAATACCGCATTCTCCATTTCTCTTCTTTATTTGTCTAAATCTACCCATAAATAACCCTATACCTGCAGAGTCCATAAATGTAACTTTGCTTAAATCAAAAATAAGGTGGTTTATTTCTTTTTTGCATAATACATAATCAATATTTTCTCTTATATCATTTGTTACATGATCATCTAAATCTCCCAAAATGGAAACAATAAGGATATTGTTTCTTATTGTTATTTCAAAGTTCATATTTATACCTCTCAATATTATTTTCACCTACAAGATATTATCAAAATCGGAATGTAGAAATTTGGAAAAAAAGAATAAAAGTACATATTAAAAATATAAAAAAAGCAGGTATAGCCTGCTTAAAATAAAAATATTAATATAAACTTTATATAATCTAATATATTATCATTGAATCATTTATTAGCTATATTAATTATAATCTTTTAAAAATAAGAATGTATATATTCATTTCTTTATATAAATATAATTAATTTATAAGATTTTCTAATCCTACCTAAAATATAATTTTTATATTTAATAAAAAAAGACAGATACAATGTATCTGTCTTTTATATATTATCCTTATAGTATTGCAAGATAAATTACAAATATAACAAGTAATACCCATGTAATTGCATTGATTTCTTTTGCTTTACCTGTAAATACTTTAGATATTGCATAGAAAAGGAAACCAACAGCGATACCATTTGAAATTGAGTAAGAAAGAACCATTGTAATAATTGTTAAGAATGCAGCAACAGCAGTTGCAATATCTTCCCATTCAATTTCTTTTAATTGTTGAGCCATTAAAACACCAACGATGATAAGTGGTGCACTTGTTACTGGAGATAAGAATAATTCTCCAACTTGAATTGAGTTAACAACAGTTAGAAGTGGCATAAACAAAACGGATAAAAAGAACAATACACCTGTTGTACAAGCAGTTAAACCCGTTCTTCCTCCTGCGGCAACACCTGAACCGGATTCAACAAATGATGTAACCGTAGATGTTCCTAAAACGGCTCCGACGCATGTACCGATTGCATCAGATAATAATGCTTTTTCAACATTTTCCATTTCTCCGTTTTCATCAACCAAACCAATTTTATTCCCAACCGCAACCAACGTACCTGCCGTATCAAAAAAGTCAATGAATAAAAATGTAAAAATAATCATTATAAATGACGGTTTGGTAAACAAAGTAGATAAGCCATCAAAACATCCACCAAATGTTGGCATTGCAAAATCAAAAGAAACAATACCTTGAGGTAATGACGGCATTCCGCTCACACCGAATATGCCGGCAACAACGCCTACAACTGCCGTAATAATCATTCCGTAAAATACAGCCGCATTAACGCCTTTACAAAGCAAAGCAACGGTTATGATTAAACCAAAACAAGCAAGAAGTACGGTAGGATTTGTTAAATCACCAAATGCAATATATGTAGATGGATCAGAAACTATTATACCTGCATTTTTAAAACCTATAAAAGCAATAAAAAATCCAATACCTGCACCAATAGCCAATTTCATATTTTTAGGAATAGAATTTATAATTGCTTTTCTTATTCCTGTAACAGAAATAATCAAGAAAATTATACCTGAAATCAAAACAGCAGCCAAAGCTTCTTGCCAAGAATATCCAAAAGTCAAACAAGCCGTGTATGTAAAGAAAGCATTTACACCCATCCCCGGTGCTAAACCTATAGGATAATTTGCAAGTAACCCCATAATTATACTTGCAATACCGGAAGAGATAGCAGTTGCTAAGAATACAGATTGAAAATTCATTCCCGTTTCTGCAAGCATTCCAGGGTTAACACCTAAAATATAAGCCATAGTAAGGAAAGTCGTTAAACCTGCAATAAGTTCGGTTTTAACATTTGTTCCCTTATCGGTTAGTTTAAATATTTTTTCGAACATTATGTTCCTCCCTAAAATTTATAAATACTAATGAGCCACCATTATAACACTTTTTCTTCACCTCTACAATATGCTTTTTTCACAAAAGTTGCAATTTTTTTACATTTTTTGATTTTTTTTGCAAAAAAAACAGTGCACTTGCACTGTTTTCATAAATTATAGTAAATCCATAGCAATAAGATAACCGTTAAGGCCTTTTCCTATTACTCTGTCAGTTGCCACATAAGATACATATGAAAGCTTTCTGAACTCTTCTCTCTCGCTTATATCACTTATATGGACTTCAATTATTTTGCCTTTAAACATTTTTAACGCATCAAGTATCCCTACGGATGTATGAGTATAAGCTGCAGGATTAATGATAATGTCATCAAATTCATCCAGTGCTTGTTGGATTTTTGTTATTATGCTTCCTTCACTGTTTGATTGATATATTTCAACATTATATCCTAGCTCTTTCGCTTTTTTATTTATAATACCACAAAGATACTCATAATTTTCACTCCCATAAAAATCCTTTTCTCTTCTTCCAAGCATGTTCAAATTTGGACCGTTAATTACAAGAACTTTTTTTCCCATTCATATCACCTTATTTTATTTATTTTTTATCAATGTTTTCATCGTCTACTGTTTCTTTAAGTGATGCAAGAAGACCTGATAAGTTTTGAATTTCTGAAGGAACAATAATCTTTGTTGCTCTTCCTTTTGAAACTTCGCTGAATGTATCCATTGATTTTAAAGCAAGATATTCTTTTGTTGCTTTTGCTTCGTTAATCATTCTGATACCTTCTGCATTTGCTTGTTGAATTCTGATAACAGCTTCAGCGTCCCCTTCTGCAATTTTAATTTTACTTTGTTTTTCTGCTTCAGCTTGTAAAATTGCAGCTTCTTTTGCAGCCTCTGCACTAAGAATTTTAGCTTCTTTTTCACCTTCTGCTATAAGAATTGCACTTTTCTTTTCACCTTCCGCTCTAAGAATACTTTCTCTTCTTTCTCTTTCTGCTTTCATTTGTTTTTCCATTGCGTCTTGTATTTCTCTTGGCGGTAAAATGTTTTTAAGTTCAACTCTGTTTACTTTAATTCCCCAAGGGTCAGTTGCTTCATCAAGAATAACTCTAAGTTTTGAATTTACAACGTCACGGCTTGTTAATGTTTCATCAAGTTCCATTTCCCCTATTATATTTCTAAGAGTTGTTGCAGTTAAAACTTCAATAGCTTGAATTGGTCTTTCAACTCCGTAAGTATAAAGTTTAGGGTCTGTTATTTGAAAATAAACAACAGTATCAATCTGCATTGTTACGTTATCTTTTGTAATAACCGGTTGTGGCGGGAAATCAATTACTTGTTCTTTTAAAGAAACTTTCTTTGCAATAACCTCGATAAAAGGTATTTTAATATGAAGTCCCGTTTGCCATGTTGTATAATATGAACCAAGTCTTTCAATAACATAAGCATAAGACTGAGCAACGATTTTGACGTTTGCAATAAGAAGTGCCATAAGCAGAATAATAAGTAGTACAAATAATATAAAACCAAACATTTTTATCCCTCCTTTAGTCTATGTTTTTTACAATAAGATGTACACCTTCTATTTTTTCGACTTTAACCTCTTTGTTTTCTTTTATTATTTCACCATTTAAACTTTTCGCTGACCAAACTTGTCCTTTTATCTTTACCTGTCCTACTGCATCCATATTGTTTATTTCAACTATCACAACTCCATTTTCTCCAATTAAACTGTTTGCGTTTAAATGAACTATATCCTTTTTTATATATTTATGATATAGAGGATAAGTGATAAGCAGTAAAACAACCGAAACAATAAAAAACACTATAACTTGTGTTACAATTTGAAATCCGCTGAAATTTAAAATAAGTGCAACAAGACTTCCTCCAGCAAACCAAATAGAAACAAGCTGAGTTGTAGCAAGTTCAACTACGGTAAAGGCAACCAAAAGTATAAGCCAAATTAAAATCATGTTTTCGTTTGTAATGTTCATCTTTCTTCTCCTTTTTGTTATTATATCATATTTACTTTTTAAATATTATTATTAAGTATAAATTTAATAAATATTTTACTTTTTATTATTGACTTGTTTTAATAAAGATATAAAAAAACGCCTCTAAATTATAGAGACGTTTTAAATACAGCTTATAAATTATTCTAAGTTAGCGTGGTTTTTATACATTTCAGCTCCGTCTGTATCAATATCTTCCATTAAATCTAAAATAACAGAATCACAAATCAATAATAAACCTTGTTCAAAAAGTGTTCCCATTGGTTGTATTGATTTTCCGCTGTCTGATTTATCTTTTGCTTGTGTTTCAACTTTTACGATACAGTCTGCAACTTCTGCAATACCTTCTTTATCATTTGAAGAAATAAGAGCAATTTTAGCTCCCATTTCTTTTGCTTTTTTTGCCATTGCAACAAGGCTTGATGTTTTACCTGAACCTGAACCTAAAACAAGTAAATCGCCTTCTAAAATAGCAGGTGTTGTTGTTTCACCTACAACATATGTTTTATATCCCATATGCATAAGTCTCATGGCAAAACCTCTCATCATAAAACCGCTTCTGCCCATTCCTGCTGTAAAAATTCTGTTAGAATTTTCAATTATTGTTTTAAATTCTTCAACTTGTTTGTCATCAACTTTTTCCATTAATTCAACTAATTCATTTGCAACTTGTTTTCTTTTATTCATTATATTCTTCCCAATTCCTTCCATGTTTTTTCCATTCTGTCTTTAACGTTTGAGTGTCTGTCACTTATAAACATCTCTTGCATTAATTCAGCGTCAAGAGCTTGACAATAAAATCTGCATTTACACAAGAAAAAGTAATATACATTATACTTACTTCCCGACATAACTTCAAAGTTTGCCATACCTTTTGAAATTATTATGTCAGCTTTATCAAGTACTTCAATACACTCTTTTGAACATTTAGGTAAATATGTACCTACGATATCATTTCCGTTTGGAACTATATCCGCATAATCTGCCATTCCGGCTTCGTATGCTTCTTTAGGTGTAGCATCACTTGAAATAGGATAAGATGCAGGAACAACAGTAATATGTTTATCAGGATAAACTTCTTTTAATTTCTTACATAAAAGAGCATCCAAAACAACTTCTCCAACGTTATCAAGAAGAATAACTATTTCCTTTGCATTTTCCAAATCTTTTGTAAAAATTTCATAAAGTTCTTCATCGAACTTATATTTTTTTACATCGTTAATAATGCTTTTTAAATCATCAAGTGTTAAATTCGGCATTGTGGCAAAATCAATAACATTACCTGCGATGGCAAATTTAATGGCGTCATTGATAACATCATCACTTTCGTTTAACATACTTTCGATATCATCTTTCATATCTAAAATACATTTTTGGAATTTTTCTCTCGATTCTTTATGAATATCGTCTGTTTTCATAAATTTTCTCGTTACTCTTTCCCAAGCCGATTCCAATTCTTGATAAGAAGCTGCATGCACTGCCTTTGTAACTTCTTCAAAATATTTTTCTCTTTTTTCTTCAGGTATATGCTTATTTGCATATTTTGTGTATCTCCTTCTTGCACACTCAAGACAAGCTTTACTTGTAGCCATATTTACCCCCTTAAAAACAATTCAAATATATTTTACTACAAAAAATTATAAATTAATAGTATTAAATAAAAAAACACGGCAATAAGCCGTGCTTTTTATAACAAGTTATTATTTTTCTTTCTTATCTGATTTACTGACAGTATCCTCTTAATCTTCTTTTTTATTATTTTCGTCTTTTGAACTGTCAATATCTTCTATATCTTCTCTTTCTTCATCATATTCAATGATATCTTCTTTTATCTTACTATCAAGTTCATTTTCAGATTGTTCATCTTGAATATCTTCAATATCTTCTTCTACTGAAGAATCTATATTATCAGTACTTGAAACTTCTTCTTCCTCTTCTTCATATGTTTCCCTTGAAGTTTCAGCATTTGAACTTTCTTTGCTGTCTGAAATATCATTTTCTTGATTATCAATAACTTGCTGTTCTTCTTCAAGCTGTTCTACTTCATTAGTGCTTTCATCATCTGATGTATTTTCTACTTCTTCACTTGATATTTCTTCTTCATCTGAAACTATATTTTCATCTGATTCTTCAAGCTCTTCTTCGTAACTTTCATCATCTGATGTATTTTCTACTTCTTCACTTGATACTTCTTCATCTGAATCTATATTTTTATCTGATTCTTCAAGCTCTTCTTCGTAACTTTCATCATCTAATGTATTTTCTACTTCTTCACTTGATACTTCTTCTTTATTAGATGATGTATTTTCATTTTCTTCAACAGCTTCATTTTCAGTGATATCTTCTATACCTTCATCATTTTCTTTAATGTCATTTTCTTCTGACTCACTTTCATCTGCTGTGTTGGTTTCCTTGTTTTCTTCTACATATTCATCAGTAGTTTCTTCTAAAACATCTTCATGAGCATTTTCATTTTCATCTGAAACTTCATTATCTTCAGTATTCAATTTTTGATCATCTTGTTCATCGATTAAAGGATTTTCCTCTTCATAAGAAGTTTCATTATTATCCTCATTTTCTAAAGTAGTGTCTTGTTCATCATGTTTTAAATCATCAGAATTTTCTTCTTTTGATATATCTTCTTTTGTTAAATCACTTTCTTGTGTTTCTTCTAAATCCTCATCAAGGACATCTTTTGTTTCACTATCAACTTCTTGAGATATATCTTCATTTTCATATTGATTTTCTTCTTCGCTGTTTAAAACATCTTCTTCGTTAATATCTGCAATATCCTCATCTGTTTCTTCTGTAATTTCTTTAATGGTTTCTTCAAACTCATTTTCATTATTTATTTCATCATAAATAGACTCTATTTCTTCTTTTGATACATCATCTAAAATAACATCATCCAAAGCTTCATCGGTATTGTCAATATTTTCAGTATTATCATTATCAAAAATATCTTCAAAAATTTCTTCTTCATTTATAGAAGTATTTTCATCTGTAATATCTTCAATATCTTCTCCAAACTCTTCAACATTAAAAGCTTCATTTTTGCTTGACTGTTCAAAAGCTAAGTTTAGATTTTTATCCCTCTTTGCTTCATATAATTCTTCATCAACATCTTCAAATACAAAGCTTTCTTCATCATTGTCATAATCTTGATCAATTAATGTTGCTTTGCTTACATGATTTTCTGAATTATTTACAAGTTCAAAGCCGATTTCTTCTTTTACGTCGTTTTCATTTTCAAATTCGTAAAATTCGTTTTCGTCTTTAATTCTCGTCATTGCGGCTACATTACCGATATTGACATTTTCGCTTTCTTCTTTTTTATTTTCTTCACTGGAAGATTTTATCTTATTATCTAAATCTTCTTCTATTTCTTTATAATCTATAATATTTCCGTTTAATTCACCATTAGAAACAATATCTGCCGTACCATTTTCTTTTGGTACAATTTTGATATCCTTTAAGCTTGGATATAATTTCATGATTTGTTCTACTGTAAATACATTCTCTCCGTCAACTTCTTCCTCTTCACCAGCTTCTTCAATAACAATTTCGTCATAATATTCATAATCGTCATCATGGCTTATAGGTTCCAACCCAAGAGCCCTTTTCTTTTTAAGTTCCTTTTCTCTTCTTCTACGTTCTTTTCTTTGTTCTGCTCTTCTTTCAGCTTTTAAATATAATGTCATTAAAAGAACATACAAAATAGCACATAATATTCCAATTAGAATAAACGGTGTATAATCAAAGTCTTCAAGATTTATTGAATTTATCGCTTTATCAAAAAAGTCATAATCATCTATATTTTCTTCTCTTAAAGAATTATCGGTAAAAACGAAATAATATACATCCCCATGATCAATGGTAAACAAAATCATTCCGTGTCCAGTTAAATCTTCTCCATCAGCACCGGTAAGCTTTGAATTATAATATATCTTATATCCGTTTCTTCTGTCTATTTTGCAATTTTCAACTTTTGTTACGGTTGGTGAAGAGGTGAATTTCTTTGCAATGTTTACTGCATTTTGCTGCATATATGAATCATTGCCATATGTGTTTTCTAAAATATCACTTTTTATATTAATCTTATCAGGATCTTTGATGTTATTTTTTTCAAGTACATCTTCACCTATAAAATCTTCAACTTTTTCGACGTGAATTTCAAGTCTTATTTGATCTTCATAAGGGATTGTTACAACAGACAAATTACTATCCATTACAACGTTTTTTACATCTTTAGGAATTTTTAAACTATATAGATATGTTGTATTATAATATTCCTCATAGGAATTAAACCCAAATACCGGAGTAGAAAGGTTTGTTATTAATATTAATAATGTCATAAAAAAAGTTAATATTTTCTTTTTCATATAATTCCTACCTTATTTTCATTCCTTTTAATGATATCACAAAATTAAACAAAATAAAAGGAATATTATATACTAACAAATTATAAAATTATTAATTTTTTCTTTAGTTTTTATAAAAAAAACGTCCGTTTTTTGGACGTTTTATTTTTTTATTGGATGGCGAATTACCGTTTTTAAATTATCTATGTTTTTTACTCTTCTTGGATCAGATAAATATATTTCATGGTGTAATCTTTCTTTTGAAAAATCGTTTTTATACCCTTCTTTTTCAATAAACGAATTCATTTTTTCAATTGAAACACCCTCATCATCATAAGAACCCATATGCATAATTTGAACGCATAAGCCTTCTTCTATTTCCTTAAAAAATGTATTTGAAAAATCAACATCATTATTTTTCTTCTTAAATTTTTCTTTAGCTCTTCCAAAGACTTCTTTTGTAACAAATTCAGGTTGTCGTATCATTGAATACCAACATAAATCATCTTTATTCGTTATATTTAATCCGTCAAAATACTCATCTTCAACCCACCAAAAACCTTCAAGAGGCGGAACGACATATTCAAAATATCCATCTATTTTATCTAAAGGATCTTTACTCATTTTACTCATCTTTATTGTAAAAGAAAGACCATAAAGAATTTCCATTGCATTTTTATATTCTATTGAAGTGTTTGGATTACCCTTACCTTTTACCATTATAAAATTCATTTTGGGAACTTCTATAATACTTGGAGTTTTCTTTG
The DNA here is from genome assembly GCF_005844425.1 of Anaerofustis stercorihominis. GTDB lineage: Bacteria > Bacillota > Clostridia > Eubacteriales > Anaerofustaceae > Anaerofustis > Anaerofustis butyriciformans. Next base: position 37,368 of record NZ_SPHL01000018.1, read on the forward strand.
GCATATATAAATCTTTATATTCCTTTTTATAATCAAGTTTAAAATCACTTTTCATCAGTACACTCCTTATAAAAATTCATATCTAAGTTTAACCTTATCGCCTCTGAATATTACTTTTGAGTATTCATAAGGCTTTTTAAAGGCATCATACATTACATCTTCAAGAATTAAAAGAGGATATCCGCTTCCTGTTTCAAAAATTGCGCTTACATCTTCGGTAGAGGTCATTGATTCCAATGTTTCCAAAACTTTATTTGGTTTTATTTCGTACTTTTCTTCTATTAAAACACAAAGCTGTTTACTTTCCAGTTCATCACATTCCCATATTTCTTTAAATTTATTATAAGGCAAATATGAATAGTGAAGACTTATAGGTTCACCTTCGGCAAGACGAAGCCTTTTTATAAATATAACGTCATCATTTTCTTTTATTCCTAGGTGAGATGCAATGTTTATTCCCGCTTTTATTATTTCTTTGTTTAGTAGTTTTGTTGTTGTCTTATACCCCATTCGTTCAAGCTGTTCTCTAAAACCCATGTATGCAAGAGATGTAGTCATTATTTTTGGGTTTGCAACAAAAGTACCTTTCCCCGTAACCCTATATAAAACACCTTCTTTGACAAGGTGATTACAGGCATTTCTTACGGTAATTCTACTTAAATCATATTCTTTCATAAGTTCTGCTTCTGACGGAACTTTTGTATTTACTTTCCATATTCCTTTTTCAATATTCCCTCTTATTAATTCTTCAAGTTGAAGATACAAAGGTTTGGGATCATTTCTATCTATAATGTTATTCATAATGTTCACCTCTCATTATAACCCGTTATAACCAGTTATTAATTTTAATATAACATAAAAGATAAATAAAATCAAAATGCTTATTATTTTAAAAAAGTTAAATTACTCATCACTTCCCTTTTGGTGCATAAATTCATTAATGAATGCTGCCGTTATAATTCCTGACGGCAAGGCTATTATTGCAATACCGAAAAACGAAGAAATAATACTTACAATTCTTCCTAAAAAAGTAACAGGATAAATATCTCCATAACCTATTGTTGTAAGAGCAGAAGTTGCCCAATATATTGCTTCAAAAAAATTATCAAAAGTACCCGGTTCAACGTTAAACATAAAAAAAGCAGAAAACAATATATATCCAAAGGCAAAAAATAAAATAGAAGTTAATATATCTTTTTCTTTTTTTACTGCATTAAATACGATTTTTATATTTTTTGAATATCTAAAACTTCTAAGCAAAGTACAAGTTTTAAATATTCTAAACAACCTAAACATCTTTAACGAATCATTTAATAAGTACAGTACAGGAAGCATTGAAATCAAATCAATTATTGCCAAAAATGTAAAAGGATAAAGTATAAACGATAATTTACCTTTTTCAAGCTTATAATCTGCAGTTATAAACCTTAAAACATAATCTATAAAAAATACAATAAAACAAATGATATCAATAACATAAAAAACTTTATTATTTGTTTTAAAACATAACGGTATCATTGAAAGTATTATTACTAAAC
>NZ_SPHL01000019.1 GCF_005844425.1 Anaerofustis stercorihominis
ACCTAAGTTATATCTAAGCCCTGAAGTATTAACTTCTATTCCTTTATCTTTTCTTATTAGTAATAGTAATATTTCATCTAATACTTCACTAAATTCTTCATATTCTATTTTCTTTTTAGAATATCCCCCATATCTTACTACATAATCAATATGACCATAAACATCAAACTCATTATATAATTTTATATTTTCAAGAACTTCTTCAAAATATTTTAAATAAGCTTCTTTTCTGGATAAACCACTAAAAAAACTTTTATCCATTGCCATATCTTTTTTACAAGTAATATGAGATGAGCCTATAACAAAATCAAAAGGATATTGCTTTACCATTGTTTCAACTTTATCTACAATATCTGGCTGTAATCCTATTTCAATGCCAAAATTTGTTTTTAATATAGAATCATCTTTATATTTTAAATATTCTTTTCTATATTCTGACACATCTAACATTTTTAATTTTGTATCTAAACCTGTATAATCATCCCAATGTTCAGTGAAAGTTATTTCATCAACATTTTTTTCTTTAGAAGTTTCGATGTACTCTTTGAATGTAGATATTCCATCATGAGACAGATTAGTATGCACATGACAATCTTTCATATAATAAGCTCTCCTTTAAAATATTTATTAAACTTATATCCTAAATATAAAGCTACAAAATAATATCATATTATCAAATTATTTAAAATATCAAACTTTAATGTTTATATAAATTTTATTATTCAAATAATTTTGCATTGAAAATTTTTAAGTTGAAAAGAATATTTATAAACACAAAATAATTTACTGAAATATTAAAAATAAGTTTAATTAAATACCGCACTTTGAAATATTTGAATAAATATTTATAAAATAAAAAAACTGTAAAACCATTTAGGCTTTACAGTAATATATCTAAGCTGGTGCCGATGGTGGGATTCGAACCCACACGATATTGCTATCGACGGATTTTGAGTCCGTTGCGTCTGCCAATTTCACCACATCGGCAAAATACCTTATGTATTATATCATCATTGACCTTGATTTTCAAGTCCTGAATTATCATTTTTGCCATTTAAAATATTATACATAACCGCTATTAAAACAAGTGCACCACCTATAAAAGTCGTTATACTTGGGATTTCCCCTATTACAAGAGCAACCCAAATTGGATTTAATATTGCTTCTAACATTGAAATTAAGGAAGCATCTACGCTTTCCGTTCTTTCTATGCCTTTTGAGAATAAAGCATAAGATACACCCATTTGGAATATACCAAGAATAATTATTCCAAACACCCCTGCCATATCAAGGGTCGGCTGATTATTTTGAAGTAATGTCGGTACTGAAATTAAAAATATTAAACCATTACCTAAAATTGTCGCATCTAAAGTATTTGAATCTTCGTATGAATTAAAAATAAATACTCCTGAATACCCAATGCCTGCAAGAATTGCAAGAATGTTTCCAAGCATTGCTCCTGAACCTACTTTTTCCATAAAGAATATTATTACACCTATAAATGCAAGTATAACCGTAAACACCTGTTTTTTTGTAGGGAAACTTTTAAAGAATATAATTGATAAAATTATAACGAATATAGGAGCCGTGTACTGAAGTATTATTGCATTTGCGGCAGTGGTAAGTTTTGTTGCGTACACAAATAAAATGCCCATTGTAATATATGATATACTGGCGCATATAACGTGTTTATTTATTTTAAAATTCATGCTTCCTTTAATTAAAATTAAAGTAATTGTAGATAAAAACGCTCTAACCCCGCTTATTGCCATTGCATCCCATGGAATGTATTTTATAAGTACACCGTTTAAACTCCATAAAAAAGCAGCCATAACGATATATATTGCCCCGTTTTTTTGATTGTTCATTATAAGCCTCCCTTTTTTTAAATACTAAAATATTATATCAAAATTTTTAGAATAATTATAATTTTTTTTATCATTTATTTTTTTATGTTTTTTTGGTAAAATATAAAAAAGACATATATTAAAAGGTAGGGAATTTATGAAGTACAAAAACATAAATCCTGTTATTCTTATTCCTGCCTACAAACCCGATAAAAAACTTATCGGAGTTGTAAAAGAATTAATTGAACATGATGAGAAAATTCTCATTATAAATGACGGAAGCGGAAAAGAATTTGAGGATATTTTTAAACAAGTCGAGGATTTGGGATGTACAGTTCTTGTTCACGAAGAAAATAAAGGTAAAGGAAGAGCCTTAAAAACGGGATTTGAATATTGTATTAAACATAATTTAAGCGCTGTTACCGCAGATGCAGACGGACAGCATTTACCAAAAGATATTTTGAATATCGAAAAAATACTCGATGAAAATCCCGACAAACTTATTTTGGGCGTTAGACATTTCGACAAAACAACACCTCTTAGAAGTTTATTTGGAAATACAGTAACAAGAAAGATTTTCAAATTTTTAAATAACGGAGATGAAATAGTAGACACACAAACAGGTCTTAGAGGATTTAGTGTTGAAATGCTTAAAAAAATAATAGACATTGAAGGCGAAAGATATGAATTTGAAATGAATATCTTGCTTGAGCTTAAGAATAGACATATTGAGGTTATTCAAGAGCCAATAAGCGTTGTATACATAAACGACAACGAATCTTCTCACTACGATACTTTAAGGGATTCTTTCAGGGTATATAAAAGAATTATAAAATATATTCTATCTTCTACATCTTCGGGAATTTTGGATTATTTAAGTTTTTGCCTATTTACTTTTATCGGTATACCCACAATAACCGCAACATACATTGCAAGGCTTATTTCTTCCCTGTTTAATTATACTTTAAACAGAAAGTTCGTTTTTAAAAATGACGGTCACGTTGGCAAAACAATGTTTAAATACTATGTTTTGGTATTTATTGTTGCAGGACTTAGCGGAATACTTACAAAGGGCGTAAATATGTATCTTGGAATAAACGTATATTTTGCAAAAATTATAGTCGATATGTGTTTGTATATTGTAAGTTACAATGGTCAAAAATATTTTGTTTTTAAATAATATCACATTTTAATTTATGACATAATATAAAACAGAAAGAAGGTATTAAACATGAGTTTTAAAATGTATGGAATGAACAGTTGCATAGATTGTATCAATGCAAAAAAACTTTTAAAAGAAAAAAACATCAATTATGAACTTATTGAAATAACAGAAGATACAACTTCAATGAAAGAATTTTTAAAACTAAGAGATAATCTTAACGAATTTGTAAAGGTAAGACAAAGAAGTACAATAGGAGTTCCTTTCTTCGTTTTTGATGACGGAAAAATGACTTTTGATGTAGATGAAGCAATTGAACACTATAAAAAATAAAGGGTTATCCCCTTTATTTTTTTACAAAAGATTTCTTACAATTTAAGACTTTCTAAAACATCTTTAAGTTTAGATGCAGAATTAAATAAATTTTCCTCTTCCCTTTTGCTTAGAGGAATTTCCAAAACTTTATCAATCCCTTTCATACAAACTATACTTGGAATACTTATACATATATCATTTAAACCATACTCACCGTCAATATAGCTTGAAACAGGAAGAATGGAATGTTCATCTTTTACAAGAGCAGTACATATTCTTTTTACTGCCATTGCAATACCATAATAAGTAGCACCTTTTCTTTCAATTATCTCATATGCACTGTTTTTTACACCGCTAAATATTTCGTTCATTGCTTGTTCATGATTAAAATGTCCTCTAAGTTCACAGAAGTTATTTATTTTCATTCCTCCTATATCTGAACTATCCCATACAGCAAGCTCGCTGTCTCCATGTTCTCCTATAACAAATGCATGGATACTTTTACTGTCAACATTTAAGTGTCTTCCCAGCATATACTGAAATCTTGCACTATCAAGAACCGTTCCGCTTCCTATTACTCTTTTTTTATCGTATCCGGATAGTTTTAGAGTAACATAAGTTAAAATATCAACGGGATTTGAAACAACAAGAAGTATTCCTTCAAAACTTGTCTTTGTAATATTTGGAATAATGGACTTATATATTTTAAAATTTTTATCTATCAAGTCAAGTCTTGTTTCCCCTTTTTCTTGATTTGCTCCTGCTGTTATAATAACTACATAACAATCCTTTATATCATCATAGTCCCCTTCATAAATATTAATACTTTCACAAAAAGGTATCCCATGACTTAAATCCATAGCCTCTCCCTTTGCTTTTTTTCTGTCTTTATCTATTAAAACTATTTCGGAAAAAATTCCTTCCTGCATTAAGGAAAATGCAATACTTGAACCAACCATGCCAAGACCAATTATAGCTATCTTTTGTTTGTTTAACATAATAACCTCCTTTCTGTTTATCTTTTGCATATAGATAAAAAATATAAAAAAACACGGTAAAAATTTACCGTGTTAAAACTTAAAAAGTTTTTATTGAAAGGATTTTATTATCTAACCTTCATATTTTGGCACAATACCAACTTCCCTCATTAAATCAAGAGCATCTATAATCATTGGAGCATCTTGTGTTCCTATAAGTTCTGCGCCTGCCATTAAGTATGCATAAGCATTTTGAGGTTTTGGAGCTTTTACTCCTGAAACTTTTAATTTTGTATTTGTTCCTTTTAAGCAGTCTCTCATTAATACTGTTTGTTCAAGAGTAGGTCCTGCGTAGTGTCCTGTAGATGATTTAACATAATCAATTCCTGTTTCAGCACAAAGTTCACAGGCTATTTTTATTTCCTCATCAGTAAGCATACAACATTCTATTATCATTTTTGTAAGTACTCCGCCTGCAGCATTAACGTAATCTTTAAATTCTTGTTTTATTTCATCGTATTTTTTATCTTTCATTGCCCCCACGTTCATGCAGTTATCAAGAACGGTAGCTCCCATTTTTACAGCTTCTTCAGCTTCAAAAGCTTTTACGGCACTTGTTTGTTGTCCAAGAGGGAAACCTATTCCAGCGCCTACAAGTAAGTCTGTTCCTTGTAGTTCTTCTGCAACTACTTTTGTCCAGTATGAAGAAGAAAAGCAAAATGCCTTACAATTATATTTAATTGCTTCTCTACATCCCATTCTTACTTTTTCTTCCGTTAAATCTTTTGCAAGGCTCGCATAATCAAAAAGCTTACCCACATCTTTTTTGGTTAGTTTACTAAAATCTACTGCCATTTTATTCTCCTTTTGTTTATATAAGTTTTTTTAGTAATTCGTTGTTAATGAAATAATCATAATCAATTCCGCATTCACCTATAAATCTTGGATTCTCAGAATCTTTTTTATGGTCTCCGTGGAAATCAGACCCGCCTGAGATTATTTTTACTTTATCTTTATATGTATTTCTTACTTCGTTTATTATATCTTCTTTTTTCATGTTTCCGGTGTAGCTTGTTTTATCGTAGGTATAACTTGCTTCTATACCGTCTAAACCGTTTTTAATAAGATTTTCTATATATTCGCTTCTTGATACTTCTTTTCCATCTAAAACCACTTTATCGGCTATTAAGTAAGGATGAGCAAGAACTATTATACCGCCTGCATCATGAACTATTTTTATTATATCTACAGGATTTGGTTTTCTTCTTCTGACATTTAATCTTTCATCTTTTTTAGAAAGTTTCTTTGCGTCAGACCATGTTTTTGTATAGCCTTTATCAGCCATTAAGTTAAAAATAAGTTTCTTTTGAAGCTCTTTTTCACTTCTCTGCTGTCCGCCGTAATTTAGAACTTCATCAAGAGATATTTCATATCCACACTCATTTAATCTATTTAAGAAATCCTTATAGCTTTCTATTTTGCTGTTTGCTATATCTTCCATTACTTCCTTAATTTTTTTATCCTCAAAGTCACAGCCATATGCAACCATGTGAACATCATCAACATCAGTATCACATGAAAATTCACAGGCTTTTAATAAATGTACACCTTTATTTTTTGCATATTCTACACTGTCAACTTCTTTTCCGTCTACTTCTACTGTTTTTGGAGGAAGCATATCATGGTCAGAAATAGTTAAAACTTTCATTCCTGATTTTGCTGCCAAATCAATAAGTTCCTTTGGTGTGCAAAGTCCATCCGAACGTGTAGTGTGACAATGCATATCACATAAATAATTAGGTTTAAAATTATAATCACTCATTGTTTACGCTCCCCTTTCTAAGTGTAAAGAAATTGATGTGTTTGTATGCAAGGTCATAAATTTTCTTATATACATAATCGTCCAATGTTAAAGGATTATGTTCATCTCTATGAGTAGAAGAGTATTCATACATACTATCGCAGTAAGCGATTTTTATTGCTGTTGAAATATTTACCTTACTTGCTCTTAAATCAATTAAAGTATTGAACATTTCATCGCTTAAGCCCGTTCCGCCGTGAAGAACCAAAGGTACAGGTGAAATGGAATCAATTTCTTTAAATAAATCGTAGTTTAATCTTATTTCTCCTTTATATACCCCGTGAGCCGTGCCAACTGCAGGAGCAAGGAAATCTACACCGGTTTCTTTTAAGTATTTTTCGCAGTCTTCTTTATTTGCATAAGCAGCATCGTTTGCATGAACTACTATATCATCTTCAACACCTACAATACTTCCTACTTCACCTTCAAGAGTAATATCTCTACCTGCTATATAATCTTTAACAACCAAAGTATCTTCTATGTTCTTTTTAAGCGGTGTTTTAGAACCGTCAAACATAATAGAACTCCAGCCTGCATCTATACATTTTTTCGCATATTCAATGTCTGTGCAGTGATCCAAATGAATGGCAACATCGACCTTTGCCATTTCACATATAGGTCTTAAGAAAGAAATAAATTCTTCAATTCCAAATTGTTTTACTGTTTTTACCGAAGTTTGTAAAATAACAGGTACGTTCAAATCCTCTGCGGCACTCACCACAGCCTTTGCCGTTAAGTAATTTACTATGTTAAACGCTCCTATTGCATAAGAGCCTTCTCTTGCGTCGTTTAACATTTTTTTCATTGATACATAAGCCATATTTACGCCTCCTTATATAATATGTGCTATAACCACATATAACCACTTAATACCAGTATATGTATAAAGCCCCTTTTTGTCAATAGTTTTTAATACATTTAACCTTTTATAAAGAGTATTTTTATAGATATTTTATATAACATATTCATTAAGAAAAGAATTTATTAAAATTACAAATAAATAAAACATGAATTTAATCTTATTAAAAATACATATTTAAAACATATACAAATAATTCACTAAATTAAAAAAGGAAACGGAAAACCGTTTCCTTTTTATATTAATCAAAATGATTAAGTCTTACTATTTCATAGAGTTTTCGTAAGATTCAACCATTCTTTTAACCATTTCACCACCGATTGAACCGGCTTCTTTGCTAGTTAAGTTACCATTATATCCTTCTTTAAGGTTAATGCTAAGTTCACTGGCAACTTGTTTTTTAAATTGGTCTAAGCCTTTTTTAGCTTCTTTTTTAGTCATTTTTTTTCACCTCCATTTATAAGTGTTATACTTATATTATGGACGTAATATTTTAAAATACACTGGTAAGTTATTCCTTGTTTATTCAAATTTAAAAAGGCTTCTTTTTCTTGAATTTTTTAATGTATTATATTTTTCTTTTAAAATTGAATTTTCGTAAGTCTTTTCTTTTAATTTCATTTTAAGCCTTGCATTTTCTGCAATAAGTTCATCTCTTTGTTTAAAGTTATCCTGTTTTTTTAATTCTTCTATTTCTTCTCTTAGAGAATTTATCGTCTTTATAAGGCAGGTTATGTTATTTTCTTCTTCTTTCGGTTTTTCTTCTTCAATCTCTTCAAAAATAATTTTATTTTTGCTTTCCGATAAAGTTTCTTTAATTTCTTTGTTTTTCTTTCCCTCGTCTTTAAGAGATTCTATGTAACGGAAAATATCTATTTCCCTTGTTGTATAATATCTTCTGTTGTTTGAACTTCTTGGAATTTCAAGACCGAACTCATCTTCATAAAATCTTAGTAAATAAGGCTTACAATTTAAAATATTTGATGCTTGTGTAATAGTATATTTCAAAACTTAACTCCTTAAACGGTTTTTATATATATTACTCCAAATAATTTAAAAAATAAGCCTTAATTTGTCGTTTATTCAGTTTTATTTTTATAATTTAATAATTTCAATATTTTCTACTGCTTCATCTATCAAATCATCAATATCAAGTTTTGCTTCTTCTTCCAAAACTCTCTCAAGTTTAGGTTTAATTATAGGATGTTTTGGAACGAATATTGTACAACAGTCTTCATATGGTCTTATTGAAATATCATAAGCACCGATTTTTCTTGATATATCCACTATTTCAGTTTTATCAAAAGCAATTAATGGTCTTAAAATAGGTAAGTCTGAGCAAGCATTTGTACAAGAAATTCCTTCAATAGTTTGAGATGCAACTTGTCCAAGGCTTTCACCTGTTATAAGAGCTTTTAAATCGAATTTATCTTTTAATCTGTTAGCAATTTTAATCATATATCTTCTAAGAATTACGGTTAAATATTCGCCTTCACAGTTTTTTATAATTGCTTCTTGAATTTTTGTAAGAGAAACATTTACAAGAGTTATACCCATGTTATAATCGCTTAAAACTTCTGCAAGATCTTTAACCTTTTCTTTTGCGTCCATGCTTGTAAATGGATAGCTGTGAAAATGAAGTCCTACAACTTTCATACCTCTTTTATTCATTAAGTATCCTGCAACAGGAGAATCAAGTCCACCTGATAAAAGAAGTCCGCCTACTCCGCTGCTGTTTACAGGAAGTCCAGCATTACATCTTATATCTCCTGCATAAACATATGCATTTTCTCTTATTTCAACTTTTAAAATTGTATCAGGATTTTTTACGTCAACCTTTAAATCATCTGTATTGATAAGTACATAAGCCCCTACATCTTTACTTATTTCAGGAGATTTCATAGGGAATTTTTTATCGCTTCTTTTTGTTTCTACTTTAAAAGTTTTGTAATTCCCCTCTTTCATTACTTTAAGAGCTACTTCTTTAATTTTGTTCATATCCTTTTCAAGTTCGTAACACTTTGTAAGATATACAATCCCAAATACTTTCTTAAGCCTTTCTATAATGGCCTCTTCATCAGTTTCATTATATCCGCTTACTATAATTCTGCTTTGAATTGTATGCAGTTTAACATTCTCAAATTTTCTTAGAGAAAGTCTAATGTTTTTTTGAAGTAAATCTATAAAGAATTTTCTGTTAAGACCTTTAAGACTTATTTCTCCATATTTTACCATTATTATTTTATTCATATATTTTCTACCTACTCATTTTATTTAAAAGATGTAATCTTTCTAAGTTTTCTTTTAATTTTGTAATAAAAACATCAATTTGTTCTTTTGTATTAAATTCACTAAAACTTATTCTTATAGTTCCGTTTATTAAATCATCATCAACGTCTATTGCCTTTAATATGCTATTTACTGTTGTGTTTCTTGAAGAACAGGCACTTGAAACGGAAACATAAATATTATCTTCTTCAAGCATATGAAGAAGTACTTCTCCTTTTATACCTTTAAAACTTACATTTAAAATATGATAAGAAATATCGGCTTTTTCATAAGGAGTATTAATATGATAATCTTTAATCTCAGAAGATAGTTTACTTACCGTATATAAAAACAAATCCTTAAAAATCTTTTTATTTTCTTCAAAGTTTTTCTTTGTAATTTTAACTGCTTCGTCTAAGCCTGCAATTAAAGGAGTGTTTATTGTTCCGCTTCTGTAACTTTCCTGTTGTCCGCCTCCGTGAAGAAGTGGAAGAAGAGTTATATTTTCCTTTAATACTAAAGCTCCTATTCCCTTTGGACCATGGAATTTATGAGCACTTAAGGAAATCATATCAGCATCTTTTAGTTTTAAATCAACTTTTCCAACAGCTTGAGTTGCGTCTATGTGAACAAGAACATTTTCGTTTTTTTCTTTTACTTTTTTTATTATTTTTTCAACATCCTGAACAACGCCAAATTCGTTGTTTACATAAATTATGCTTATAAGTTTTGTATTCTTATCAATACTGTTTACTAATTCTTCTAAATTTATTACACCATTTTTATCAACTGGAACATATTTTGTTTTTACATTCAAATCTTCATAATAATGAAATACATTTGTAACACAAGGATGTTCGATATTGGTTGTAATAATATTGATGTTTTCGGGATGTTTGATTTTTCCTATTGTTCCTTTAATGGCCATATTTACACTTTCCGTTGCACCGGATGTAAAAATGACTCTTCTATTTTCTTTTATGTTTAAAAAATCAAGTAAGTTATCTTTTGTTTCTTTTAATATTTTACCGGCTTCAAACCCTTTTTTATGAACGGCTGATGCATTTGCATAGTCATATAAAAGATATTTTTCTATTTTTTTTGCCGCTTCTTTATAACACATGGTTGTGGCGGCGTTATCCAAATATATTTCTTCCATTTAGTCTATAAACTCCTTAACAACATATTTTGAAGTAAAGGCTCTAAGTGTAGCGGTATAATACATAAAAAGTTCAAATGTATCACCGATTTTATAATCATTTTTACTGTCTGTGATATCTATAATTAAATGATCGCTGCTTCCTCCAAGGATTTTTGTATTTGTATCAAGAGGAAACATATCAAGGTCTATATCCTGTTTTCCTACAGATAAAATCGCTCTTTTTCTTATACCTTCATCAACAAATTCAGGTTTTGAATTTAAGGCTGAAAAACCTCTTTTGCCTATTGGAATTGAAGGTTTATTTTTTATTTCTATTATCTCGGCTTTTAATATGAAAGCGTCTTTTATCATACCGTCAATATGGCTTCTGTAAGTACAGTCTCTACCAAAATAAATAGTATCACCGACTCTTATATTGGTTATTCCTTCAATAGGGTTATCTTCTCTAAATAAAGTATAGCTTGTTGAATTTCCGCCTGAAACCACTTCAAGCTTTTGGTTTAACTCACTTTCAAGAAGTTTGTTTACATTCACAAGATGAGTTAGATTTTTTTCATCAGGCAAAACTCCCCCGTAACAGGTTAAGTTTGTAGCTATACCCTTTATATTAATATTGGAAAGATTTTTCATTTTTTTAGCATTTTCAACGATGTCTTTTTCTTCAAAATATCCTTCCCTTAAATCGCCCACATCAAACATTAATAATATATCGTGAGTTTTGTTTTGATATTTTGCAGCCTCGTTTAATGCTTTTACCGTATCATATTCACTGTTTAAGGATACATCGCTGTATTTTACGACTTCATCTGCCATTGAAATGCTTGGAAGTCTTATAAGCCATTTTTCAGCATCTAAATCCTTAATATTTTCAAGATTTTCTATTCTTGAATCCCCAAACTTCTTTATTCCTGCTTCCATTAATGTTTTAACTATTCTTTCATTGCAGGAATGAAGTTTCGTAACAGCTGTTACATCTACACCGTATTTTCCAAGAGTTTCTTTAACGGTTATTGCATTATCATGTATTTTGTTTAAATTAATCTTTAATGTAGGTCTCATACTTTTCCCTTCTTTAGTTTTTGAATGAATGTACAGGAGATGGAATTCTTCCCCCTCTTTGAATGAAATCAGAACTGCTGAAGCTGTTTACTTCCATAATAGGTGCACTTCCGAAAAGTCCGCCCCAGTCAACTTTATCGCCGACTTTCTTACCATATACAGGAACTACTCTAACAGCAGTTGTTTTATTGTTTATTACACCAATTGCAGCTTCATCGGCAATCATAGCTGAAATTGTATCTTCAGGTGTTTCCCATGGAATTGCAATCATGTCAAGTCCAACAGAGCAAACGCTTGTCATTGCTTCAAGTTTATCAAAATGTAAGCAGCCGTCTTCAACTGCAGCAATCATTCTGTTGTCCTCACTTACAGGAATAAAAGCTCCGCTTAATCCTCCAACGTGACTTGATGCCATGATACCGCCTTTTTTAACTGCGTCTGTAAGCATTGCAAGAGCAGCTGTACTTCCGTGAGCACCGCATCTTTCAAGTCCCATTACTTCAAGAATTTCAGCAACACTGTCTCCTATTGCAGGTGTTGGAGCAAGAGACAAGTCTAAAATTCCGAAAGGAACATCAAGTCTTCTGCTTACTTCGTGTCCTATTAAAGAACCGGCTCTTGTTATTTTAAATGCTGTTCTTTTTATTGTTTCAGCAATTTCGTCAACTGTTGCACCTTTCATTCCTTCAAGTGCAGTTTTAACAACACCAGGACCGCTTACACCGACGTTTATAACTTTTTCAGCTTCTCCTACACCATGAAAAGCTCCTGCCATAAATGGATTATCTTCAACGGCATTTGCAAATACTACAAATTTTGCACAACCGAATGAGTTATTATCCTTTGTCATGTATGCAGTCTTTTTAATTATAGGACCCATTTTCTTAACAGCATTAAAGTTTATTCCTGATTTTGTACTTCCAAGGTTTACACTTGAACACATATTTGTTGTTTCTGTTAGGGCATATGGAATTGATTCAAGGAATGAAACATCGCTTGTTGTACATCCTTTTTGAACAAGAGCAGAATACCCGCCGATAATATCAACGCCAACTTCTTTAGCGGCATTGTCAAGTGCTTTTGCATACTCAACCCACTCTTCAACGCTGTTTGCACAAGCAAGAGCTATTGGAGTTACGGAAATTCTTTTGTTTACAATTGGAATACCATATTCATCGGCAACAGTATCCGCAGTTTTTACCAAGTCTTTTGCAATTGTTGTTATTTTATCGTAAATTTTATTTGTTGCAACTTTATAATTTCTGTCAAAACAATCAAGCAAAGAAATACCAAGAGTAGTTGTTCTGATATCCAAATTTTCGGTATCAAGCATCTTGATTGTATCCATTACATCTTTTTTTTGTATAATCATTGTTTTACTCCTTAAATTTTATGCATTGTATCAAATATTTCTTCTTTTTGAATTCTTATTGATAAACCAATTTCTTCAGATAATTTATCAAGTTCTTCCTTAATTGTTTTAAAAGAAGCTTTATTTTCGTTTATTTTAACAAGCATTAACATTGTAAAATAATCTTGCATAACTGTTTGAGAAATATCTTCAATGTTTACATCATAGTCGTTTAATACTTTTGAAACATTATAAATAATCCCTGTTTTATCTTTCCCGATTACTGTGATAATTGCTTTCATATCTTCCTCCGATTTAATAAAAATATTTTTAAACTTAAATTATATATTATCATATTTACCTTTATAATTAAACCCTTGTTTGATATAATTTGGTGAAGCGGAGGTTAAAAAATGAAAGTAAAATATTTATATAACAGCGGATTTTTAATTGAACTTGATGATTATATTTTTGTAATTGATTCCATGAACAAATTAAAAATTGAAAGTAAAGATAAAAAAGTAATTTGCTTTGCCACTCATTCCCATATGGATCACTTTAACGATTTTATTCTAAAAGAAGGATTATGTGTTTTAAGCGATGATATAAAAGTAAGGGAAAAAGATAATATTATATTTATAAAGCCTTATGATGAAATTGAAACAAATGGAATAAAAATAAAAACATTTGGTTCAACAGACCTTGGGGTAAGTTTTTTAATAAAAGCAGAAGGAAAAATATTCTTCCACAGCGGAGATTTAAACTGGTGGCACTGGGAAAATGATGATAAAAAAACACAGGAAAAAGAAGCTAAAGACTATCAAGATGAAATAATGAAGTTAAAAGAATATTTACAAAATGAATTTATTGATTATGCATTTATTCCGGTGGACAGAAGATTAAATGAAAACTCAACACTTGCCATTGACTTTTTCTTAAAAGAAATTAAAACAAAAGATGTTTTCCCTATGCATTTTAGAGAAGATTTAAGATATATTGAGGATTTAAAAGAAATAGAAGAAAAATATAAAAATGTAAATATTCATGAAATCACAAAAGAAAATCAAGAATTTATATTTTAAAACTATATATAATATTTTGATTAATATTAATAAATTAAATAATAAAATATGTAATATTAACATTAATTTTTAAATAATTATGTAATACTATTTAATATAATATAATAAAAAAAATATTAGTTAAACAAAAAAAGAAACGCAATGCGTTTCTTTTTATTTTTCTCTACCAACCATTTCTATTTCAAGTTCATATTTACTTCCAACGATTTTTGAATGGTCTATACATATAGGTTTTTGTCCCATATAACATGTTCTTTTAAGTTCGATTAAAGCTGTTCCAACCGCAACATCAAGCATTTGACTTTCTTCAAAAGTTGCGTTCTTTGCAGAAATTAATTCTGTTGCAGAATCGAAGTTTATTCCATATTCCCTTTCAAGGAATGCATATAAAGATGTAATTTCATCTTGCTTTTTAATGATATCCGGAACATCTTCTTTTCTTAAATAATTTTTTACTATTGCTATTGGAATATTGTTTGCAAGCTGTATTCTTTGAATTCTTATTATTACAGTTCCGTTTTCTATGCCAAGTTTTTCACTTATAAAATCATCCGCAGCAACGGAATCTATAAATATATTTTTAGGTTTAACTTCATAACCTTTATGTCGTAATGTTTCAGAAACAGACGTTACATGATTTAAACTTTGCATTGTTTTATTGTCTGTTACAACCGTTCCTTTACCTTGTTGAGCTTTTAAAAATCCTTCTCTTGAAAGTAGGTCAACAGCTTTTCTTACGGTAGTTCTGCTTACACCAAACATCTTTTCTATTTCAGGTTCCGGAGGTATTAAGTCTCCCGGCTTATAATATCCGTTTTCTATTTTTTCTTTAAAATATTTGTAAAGTTTGCTGTATTGATATACTTTTTCCATATTTCATACCTCCTATTATCAATATTTTAATATAAAAACGTACTTAAATCAACAAAAAAGATACAAAACATCATTATCACTATGATTTTCATAAAAAAAGACGTGCCTTTTGCACGTCTTTTAAGCATACTGTCCAATGTCAAGTCTCATTTTATCCGCAACCATTGCAATAAATTCCGAATTGGTAGGTTTACCTTTATTTTGGTCTATTGTATAACCAAATATTTTATCTATTGTCTCAACTCTTCCTCTATTCCAAGCAACTTCTATTGCATGTCTTATTGCTCTTTCAACTCTACTTGGTGTTGTACCGTATTTTTCTGCAATCATAGGATATAAAGTTTTTGTTATTCCTCCAAGTAATTCAACATTATCAATAACAAGTTTTATTGCTTCTCTTAAATAAATATATCCTTTTATATGAGCAGGAACACCTACTTCATGAAGTATTGATGTTACCATAACTTGATAATCTTTATCTTTCTTTTCTTTTTCTTCCTTTGCTTCTTCGTTCATATCGGGAGAAAAATATGCATCTATCTCTCTCGTTAATTCATCAAAATTAAAAGGTTTTAAGAAATAATAATCAGCTCCTAAATTTACTGTTTGTCTTGTAAAAGATTCTCCTCCAACAGCTGACATCATAACAACATGAGGGTCGTAGTTACCCATATCACTTTTATTTAATTTTTCAAGTACACCGATACCGTCTAGCATTGGCATTATCGTATCCAAAAGTAAAATATCCGGCTTTTCGTTTTCAACAACATCCAAAAGGTCATTGCCGTTTCCTACCACCCCCACTACATTAAAATTTTCTCTTCCTTCAAAATGGTCTTTTACAGCCAAAGCAAATTTTTCGTTATCATCTGCAATTGCAACTTTATATACCATAATTTTTCCTCCCGATTTAATATTATTTTGTTTTATTTTAATTTCTTTTAAAGATTACTACAATTTTAATGCAAAGTTTGTCTAATTTTGCTCGGTTAACAAATCTTCTAAAAGCCATTCAATATAAATTCCATATCCTTTGGTTGGGTCTGTTACAAATACATGGGTAACAGCTCCGACGATTTTGCCGTTTTGAATTATGGGACTACCACTCATTCCTTGTACAATACCGCCTGTTTTTGAAAGAAGTTCTTTATCGGTAACCTCGATTAACATACTTTTGGTGTTTTTCTTGGTTTGTTTATAGGTCTTTTTAATTTTTATGTCGAAAAGTTTCGGACCTTCATTATCAATAGTAGTTAAAATCTGAGCATCGCCCTCTTTTATTTTATCTTGAAGGGCAATTTCCATTGGAGAAGATGAAGAATTAACTTTCTTTGTAACATCACCGTAAATTCCAAAATCATTATTAAGTTCAATTGAACCGATTATGTCTTTGTTATCTGCTTTTAAAACTCCTCTAAGCTCTCCGGGATTGTTTCTTTTTCCTTTTACAATGCTTATAAGTTCGCTTTCAATCAAATCTCCGTTTTTTACGGGCATTATTATTCCTGTATCAACATCATTTATGCTATGCCCCAAAGCAACGAATCTATTTAACTTATCATTGTAGCAAGTAAGCGTTCCTATCCCTGCAACGCTGTCTCTTACCCATAAGCCTATTTTATATTTATTATCGTCTTTTGCTTTTACAGGTTTTACTGTTACTGTCTGCTCAACATTTTCTCTTTTTATTACAACTTCAATTTCCTTATGGTCGATTTTGTTTAACTGCTCGATAACTTCATCGGCATTATAAACCTTACTATCTCCTATTTCGACTATTATATCCCCTGTTTTTATCCCTGCATCTTTTGCAGGACAAACTTCATTACCGCTAATATCTATAAAGGATTGAAACTGAACGGCAATGGCTCCTTTGGTATTCATACTAACCCCAACAAGCTGTCCTGACGGATAAAGCTTTGTGTTTGGTATAACGTTTATGTTATAGTTATTTATTGGTATGATTCCAAAAAGTTTTGCCTTTAGTTTATATTCGCCCGCCGAAGATGAATAAACTTCTATTTTATTATCTTCAACATCACTTTTTGAAGAAGTTGTCCCATTTACTTTTAAATCTTCGCTTTCATTTTCAATTTTACAGTTTTTTGGCAAATCTAAAGAAACACTGGTTGTCTGAGAGGATAACACAGCAATCTCTTTAGTATTTATATTTAAGTAAGATAGGTAAACTGAAAATATAAAAATTATAGTTAAAAATCCTAAAAGTAATTTTTTTCTTGAAAATATATTCACACTTAGTACCTCGTTTGTTTTTTTGATTTATTGTTCCCAATATTACAAAAAATATAAACGAAGCACAAAAGTGATTATTGATTTTTTAATTTGTCAGCATTTTCAATCATGTCTTTTGCGTACATGATTGCATTTTCACTGGTGTTTTCACCGCTTATTATTCTTACAAGTTCCTCTACTTTTTCTTCCTCATTAAGTTTTGTGAAAGATGTAAATGTCTTATCATCTTTTACTTCTTTTTTAATGAAATAATTCGTATCTGCCATTGAAGCAATTTGAGGAAGATGCGTTATTGCAAGAATTTGGTGGTTTTTTGAAAGTTCCCACATTTGTTTTCCTACGATTAAAGCAGTTTGTCCGCTTATTCCCGTATCTATTTCATCAAATATCAAACAATCAACATTATCATTTTCCGATAAAATTCTCTTAAATGATAACATTACTCTTGAAATTTCACCGCCTGATGCTATTTTATTCAGTGGTTTTAAACTTTCTCCTTTATTTGTTGAAATCATGAAAGCTATATCATCAATTCCTTTTTTAGTATAGTTTTCATTCTTTTCAAGGTCTTTAAATTCACAGGCAAAAACCGTTCCTTTCATTGAAAGAAGCTGAAGATTTTCTGTTATTTTTTTACAAAACTCATCTGCAATTTTTTTTCTTTTATCTCTTAAGGTTTTTGCGTGTTTTAAATATTCTTTTTTCTTTTTATCCACGTCTTTTTTAAGAGAATTTAGAGTATCTTCATAGTTATCTATAAGCTCGATATTATTTTGTAGTTCCTTTTTATATTCTAAAATTTCTTCTATTGTTACTCCATATTTCTTTTTAAGATAATTTATCTTATTTAATTTACTTTCTATATCGTTTAATTCTTCGGGGTTAAATGAAATATTATCTCTGTAATCCCTTAAGAAAAACACTACCTCTTCTATTAATGTATTTGCCTCGTTTAGCATTTCTACATTTTCTTTTACGCTTTCATCATAATCAAGAACCTTTGAAAAAGAATCGTTTGCCAAGGTTAAATTTGATAAAACGTTACTGTCTGATTTATATAAAAGAGAGTATGCACTGTCTATATCTGAATATATATTTTGTGAATTTAGAAGAATTTTTTCTCTTTTTTCAAGCTCTTCATCTTCTCCTATTTCAAGGTCTACTTCATTTATTTCTTCAAATTGTCTTTTAAAATTATCTAAATTATCACTGTTTTCCTTTGATTTTTTTTCAAGTTCAGTAAGTTCTTTTAAAGCCTTTTTATATTCATCATAAGATAAAGAAACCTTGTTTAGATCTTCTTTTATTTTATTTTGTCCATATGAATCAAGAAAACTTAAATGAGTATTTTGGTTTAGGAGTTTTTGATGTTCATGTTGTCCGTGAATATCAATAAGGTGAGTTCCAACTTCTTTTAGAGTTGATACATTAACCAATGTTGAATTGATCTTGCATATATTTCTTCCTTTTAATGAAATCTCTCTTGTTAAAATAAGTGTTTGATCGCTATAGTCAATAGATAAATCATCAAGGACTTCCTTTAATTCATGATTGTTTTCTTCAACAGTAAACAAAGCCTGAATAACGGCTTTATCTTTTCCCGTTCTTATGTTTTCCGTTTTTGCATGTTCCCCAAGAACCAGCGATAAAGCACCAATAATTATGGACTTTCCAGCCCCCGTTTCACCTGTTATTATGTTTAAACCTTCATCAAATTCAATACTTAAATTATCTATAATTGCATAATTGTTTATATTAAGCGATAAAAGCATTTTATTTTCCTTTCTTTAAGAGAGATTCAAACTTTTTAACCAATTCTTTTGCGTCATCTTCACTTCTTACAAGTATGAAAAGTGTATCATCTCCCGCAACCGTTCCTACAATTTCATTTAATTTTAAAGCATCAATTGCAACACCTGCAGCTTGAGCCATTCCTGTTATTGTATGAAGGCATACAAAGTTGTTTGCATAATCAATTGTTAAAACAGCTTCTCTAAAAACACTTACAATTCTGTCATCTAAATTTGAACTTTGATTTGAATATGCAGCATATTTATATTTACCGCTTTTTGTCATTACCTTTATTAGTTTCATCTGTCTGATGTCTCTCGAAACTGTTGCCTGGGTTACGTTTATTCCAGCTTCTTTTAAATATTTTGTTAAGTCTTCTTGTGTTTCAACTTCGTATTTGTTTAGTATTTCAAGTATTTTTGAATGTCTGTCAATCTTCATGAACAAATTCTCCTTCTACTATTGGGTTTTTTATCTTGTTTACAAGTAAAGAATAGAAATTATAATCATCAAATCTTATGAAATTGGCTTTAAGTGAACTTTTCTTTACTATTATTTCATTTCCTTTTATATCAGGTTCAACACTGTCGATATAAACACTCGTTATTTTAGGGTTAAATCTTATTTTTACAACATCATTTGAATTAACGATAATGCTTGTTGAATTTAAAGTATGAGCACAAATAGGATTTATTATAAACAAATCGCAGTTTGGATTTACAACTGGACCTCCACTTGAAAGATTATAAGCAGTTGAACCTGTAGGTCCTGCTATAATTACGCCATCAGCAAGATAGTCAGCAAAAACTTCATCGTTTATAAACACCTTATATTCTGCAACTCCATAGTGGTTTTTCCTAAATAAAACAGTATCATTTAAGGCAAAACCAAGTTTATTATTATCTTTGTCATACACATCAAGAAGCATTCTTTTATCTAGTGTATATTCACCATTTAACGCCTTATCTATGCATTCCATCCATTCGTTTCTTTCTACATTTGCAAGAAAACCGACTTTTCCAAAGTTAATTCCAAGAATGGGTTTTTCGTATTCTCCTATTTGAGATAAGGCTTTTAAAATTGTTCCGTCTCCTCCAATTATTATAATAAAGGAAACTTTTTTTATATTTTCTTCGTTTAATATTGAAAAGCTGTCATATTCGGGATTTTTCAATGGTTCTTCAAGATACATATGTACATTTTTTCCATACAGATAATGAACTATTTGTCTTGTGAAATCCATGTATCTGTCTTTTTTATAATTTGTTATTATTCCTACATATTTTTCCATAATGTCAGTCAATCTCCTTATGCGCATTTTCAACACATTCATCTACTATATTATCAATATCTATAAGGTTTTCTTCATTTTTTGTTACATATGCAATAAATTCTCTGTTGCCTTTAGGTCCTTTTATAGGTGAAAAATCAAGTTTTTCAACATATAATCCCTTTTCTTTAAGCCCCAAAATCACATCTTTAACAACTTTTTTATGAATGTTTTTATCTTTTATTATTCCATTCCCAACAAGTTCTCTTCCCGCTTCAAACTGTGGTTTTATAAGGCATATATATACTCCGTCGTCTTTTAAGAAATTAAGCAGATTATCTGCAAGTTTTAAAATTGAAATAAATGATACGTCCATAACGGCAATATCAATCATTTCCCCAACTTTATCAAATTCCATATTTCTGAAATTCGTTTTTTCAAGACAAACAACTCTTTCGTCTTGTCTTAATTTATAGGCAAACTGCCCGTATCCAACGTCTATGCTGTATACTTTTTTTGCTCCGTTTTGAAGCAGACAGTCTGTAAAGCCTCCGCTTGACGCTCCTACATCCATACAAATCTTATCTTTAACATCAACATCAAAAACTTTGATTGCTTTATCAAGTTTGAAACCGCCTCTGCTTACAAAGGGATTATCATTTCCTTTTATAATAATATTTGAATAAATATCCACCTTTGTTCCCGCTTTATCGACTCTTTGGTCGTTTACAAAAACAAGACCAGCCATTATAAGCCTCTTTGCCTTTTCTCTGCTTTCTGCCATTCCGCTTTCAAAAAGCAAAACATCTAATCTTTCTTTGGTTTTCATTTTTTTATCCTCCCTTTAATAGAGAAAAATTCCACAAAAACCGCCGCTTTTCTTACTATCTCGGTGGAGTTGTTCATTGAAATGTGTTTTCCAAAGGCTTTTCCCCCAACTGTCAAAGCAGCGACAACACCGTTTAAAACAACACTTATTATAACGGTTTCTTTTAAATTATATATACTAGCGATTTTTACTATAATTATTGCAACGGTGGCACCACTTATGATACCGCATATATCTCCGATAACGTCATTACATATATTTGAAACCTGAGAAGCTTTTTTAACAAGGTCAACAGCCTTTCTTGCTCCTTTAACTTTATTTGCTGCCATTGCATTAAAAGGTGCAACCCCCTCTGTCGTTACCGCAGTTCCAACCATATCGCATATTATACCTATCAATATTATTGCAAAAAGCACAAAGAGTGCACCAACCAAGCCCGCATTCCCCACAAGAGATTCGCTTATTACGTTAAAGG
Source organism: Anaerofustis stercorihominis (assembly GCF_005844425.1). Lineage (GTDB taxonomy): Bacteria > Bacillota > Clostridia > Eubacteriales > Anaerofustaceae > Anaerofustis > Anaerofustis butyriciformans. Next base: position 21,435 of record NZ_SPHL01000019.1, read on the forward strand.
CCATAGATAAAAAGAATGTTAAAAACGTAATTTTTATAGCCCAGCTTTTTCCGTCTTGTTTTTTATTCTTTGACATATTTCCTCCGATTTCTACTAATTATATCACAAAATATTTTTATTTTTTTACCATTATAAAACTCGACAATTTTTTATCAAAAATTCGTCAATTTTTATTAATAATATCCGTTTCTTTTACTATCTTCGCTATCGGCAATTCTCTCTAAGCTATTTGATATTGATTTTATATCCTTAAAATATTCTTCTATTTTTATTTTTAAATACCCTAAAAATGATATTACCGAAACAAGTACCATGAATAATAAAACAGGATTTATTATATTTATTATTTTAGTCAAATAATCCAAAAAACTATTCATATTTATTCTCTCCATGTTATAAAAATACAATTATATCATATACTAAAATTAAAAAAAAAGAAAGGTTTTAATTATGTTAATTTGTTTTATTCGTGTTGCACTTATATATTTTTTGGTTTTATTCGCCATAAGATTTTTAGGAAAAAGACAGATAAGCGAATATCAGCCTTTTGAACTTGTAATAACAATAATGATAGCGGATATTGTAACTGAACCTATCGGCGACGTTAATATTCCCCTTTTAAACGGAATAATTCCTCTTATTGTTTTAATATTTCTTCAAACCTGTATATCTCTTCTAACATTTAAAAACGAAAGAATAAGGACTTTTATATGCGGTAAACCAGAATATCTTATATATAACGGCAAGATAATGCAAAAGCAAATGTCAAAGATGCTAATAGGCATTGATGATTTATGCGAACAATTAAGAAACAATGATATTCTCGACTTAAACGAGGTTTCTTATTTGATTTTAGAAGCTAACGGAAATCCCAGTTTTGTAGACAAACAAGAAGGTTCACTTCCAATAAGCCTCATTAAGTATGGTAAAAGACTGAGTAAAAGTCTTCCTCTTGCAAATTATACCGATGAAAGGCTTGATAAGGAACTTAGAAAAAATAACATCGTGAATGATAAGGATGTCTTTTGGGCATACGTATACCAAAATCAGTTATATATAATAAGAAAGGATAGTTTAAAATGAGATCTTTTTGTTTTGCGGCGGCACTTTTGATTACACTTCTTGGGATAAATGTTTACTGTTATAACTTTATAAAAGAGTCATCAATAAAACTTGAAAACAATATTGACGAGATAGTTTATTACTTAAACAAAAATGATGATGAAAATGTAGAGAAAAGTTTTAATGAGTTAAAAGAACAAACAATAGAAAGTAAAAAAGTATGGTTTCTTATAATAAATCACGAAGAAATTGATAACGTAGATGTAAAGATAAAGGAATGTGAAGGATATATAAAAAAAGAAGCCGACAATGAATTATTGGCCTCTTTAAATTCTCTTAAATTTTATATAAACAATATCTACGAAAGGGAAAAAGTCAACATCCCTAACATTTTTTAATGTGATATTCGTTGCTTTTTTCTTTTAAAATTCTTCCTTCTCTTAAAAGCTGTTCCATTTTATCCATGTCTTCACTTTCAAGAGCTTCTTTATATTCTTCTAATTTTTCTATTATATTTTCAACCTCGAATAAAAGGGCATCTTTATTCATGATAAAAAGTTCGCTCCACATATATTCGTTTAACTTTGCAACTCTTGTTAAATCAAGAAAACTTCCCGCAGAAAAGCCTTTCTCTTCCAAAATTGAAGGGCTTTTTACATATGCGTTTGAAACAACGTGTGCAAGCTGAGATGTAAAAGCGATTATCTTATCGTGTTCTCTTGGAGTTGATAAAACACATTCTTTAAACTTCATTTGTTTCACAAGCTGTTTTATAATATTTATCTTATCTTTATTTGTATTTTCCGTTACGGTAACAATAAAACTTGCCCCTTTAAATAAATCTGAAACAGCCGCATCGTATCCCCAAAGTTCTCTTCCTGCCATAGGATGAGCTCCAACATAATCTATATTTCTTTTTATCGCTTCAGGTTCAATTTTATTTACTATCTGCTCTTTAACCCCGCATAAGTCCATAAGGGTAGAATGTTCTTTCATTGTTTCCATTACTTTAAAAGCAAGGTTAATAGTATTAACAGGATGAAGAGCTATTACAACCATATCCATTTCTTTCATATCATCAATTAAAATAATATCGTCAATTGCTCCGTCCCTTTTTGCCTTAACCAACGTTTCAGAGTCTATATCATAACCGAAAACTTTATTTGTCGTATATTTCTTTATTGCTTTTGCAAAAGAGGCTCCTATAAGCCCAAGTCCCACTACTGCTATGTTCATGTTATCACTCCTTAAAAAATTTGAAGAAAACTTTTAAATATGTCAGCCCCTGCAATAATCGTTCCTATTGTACTTCCAAGATTAGCAAAGGTAACTACCAAAAGTATTTTTGTTATTCTGTTTTTCCAAAGTCCCTTTAAACTCTCTAAATCAGAACTTAAGTTTTCAAAATCGGAAACTTTTGGTTTTCTTATATATGCTTCCACAAGCCCTGCAAACCACCCTGCCGCAAGAAGCGGATTAAGGGAAGTTATTGGAGCAGCTAAAAATGCCGTTATAATGGCTGGAATACTTCCAAAAGCAAGGACTACGCCAAGAGCACTTAATGTTCCATTAAAAAGTATCCAACTTATTATTTGAGAAAATCCCGTATCAGCGCTTTTAAAAAAGCTGAATATTATCATTAAGATAATAAATGCCGGAATTCCAAAGCCTATAACTTTTCCCGTTTTTCCGGGTTTTGGTATTTCTTCTATTTCCTTTAAATCTATGTCTTCTTGTATATTTTTTATTATTCCGTTTAAATGAGCCGCACCTACAACGGCAACTATTTTTTCGCATTTTGCGTTTTTTATCTTTTGAGAAAGATATATGTCACGTTCATCTACAAGGTATTTTTTTAAATCCGGAAATGATGTGCTTATATCAAGCAACGCATTTTCTATATAATCCCCTTGTTTTATATTTTCAAGATCCTCTTCGCTTAATTCTTCATCTTCAAAAAAGCTCATAATAAGACCATACAGAAGTTTCATCTTTTCCATAAAAGACATCTTCCTGAATATTCTAAGAAAAGTTGTCTTAATATCTCTATCTGCTAAAGTAAGCTTTGCTCCTATTTCTTCGGCAGTATTTATTGCATTTATCATTTCCTGCCCTGAGTTAATATCAAAACTTTCGGCAATTCTTTTTTGATAAGAACTTAAAATAAGGTTTATCAAAAGAAGAGTCGTTTTCTTTTCCTTAATAACATTTACGATGTCCGTATCCTGCCATCTTTCATTATTTTTAATTGAAGAATATCTACCCTCATCAAGCTCTATACAGACATTATCGGGCTTTATTTCTCTTATCATTTCTTCAACTTGAATGGCACTTTCTCTTGATACGTGTGCCGTACCTATAAGGGTAATTTCTTTACCGTTTATATTAAGCTGTTTAACTGTTTCAGACATTTTGCCTCCGTAAAATAATTACAAATTACCCCCTTAAAAAAGGGGGTAATTTATTTTATCATTTTTTATTTAATTTATAAAGCATATTTAAAAAATTTTAGCTGCAACCTGTTGTTGAACCGCAGTCTGCACATACTTTACATGTTCCGTTTCTAAAAAGTCTGTTTGATGAACAAACCGGACAAACCTCTCCGTACACTCTTGTTGTATTTGGGTCGTCTTTTATCTGTTCATAGCTAAGCTGTTCTTTTTCTTGTCTTTCTTCTTTTATTATTTTATTGCTTATGCTGTCGTTTATTTCTTCTTCTTGTGGTTTTTCCGGTTTTACTTCAACTCTTGTAAAATCCCCAAGTTCTATATCTATTATCTTACTTAATAAATCAGCAATACTTGAAGCATTTTTAATGTAAGGATGTCTTGATACAAATCCGCTTGGTTCAAATTGTTGACCTCTTAGAAGTCTTGAAATTTCCTTTGCAGGAATGTTGTATTGAAGCATATTTGATATTGATTTTGAAAGAGAAGCAAGCAGTCCTTTTACTACTGTTCCTTCTTTGTCTGTTGAAACAAATATTTCAGACATTCTTCCGTCTTGGTAGAATCCTATTGTTACATATAATTCAATATCACCTATCTTAGCAGCATGAGTTCTGCTTCTTCTCATTCCGTCAGGTTTAATTCTGTGAAGTGTTCCTCTCTTACAGTGTTTTGCATAATCAAGAAGTCCTTGATATGTAAGGTCTTCCAAAGAATCGCTTTCACTTTTTATTGATGTATTAAGAGGTTGAGATGCCTTTGAACCATCTCTGTAAACAGAAATAGCTTTAACCCCTGACATATAAGAAAGTTTATATATATCGCTTATGTCTTCATAAGTTGCGTTAGAAGGCATGTTTACTGTTTTTGATAAAGAACCGCTTATAAGAGGAGTTACTGCCGCTACCATTAAAACATGTCCGCTTGGAGAAATTTCGTTTGCAGTTTCAAATATTTTCTTATCCTCTTCTCTTAAGTGTGGTGCATCATTTAATGAATAGTGCATAAAGTTTCCTATTTCATCTTTTTCAAGAAGATAATCTTTAATATCTTTTATTTCTTCTTCTTTATATCCTAAATTTCTAAGAGCAATTTCCAATATTGGATTTACAAGTTCCATTGTTCCCCCACCTGAAAGGGATTTATAAACAACGTTTGAATAGAAAGGCTCAAGTGATGTTGCACCGCAGTCCATGGCAAATGAAATTGTTCCTGTTGGAGCAATAACAGTTGTTTGAGCATTTCTGATTCCATATGCTTCGGCATGTTCAAGAGCTTTTGTCCATAAAATTCTGCTTGCATTTAAAACTTCTTCAAGTCCCATTTCAGAAATTACATCTTCATCAAGTTTTAAAGGAACATAATCAAGCCCTTCAAAATTATCATCTAAAGCAAGAGAACATCTTGCAGAGTTTCTAAGTACTCTTAACACATACTCAGCATTAATATCAAATTTTTCAAATGGTCCGACACTTCTTGCCATTAAAGCAGAAACAAGATAAGATTGTGCGGTCATAATAGAGCATAATGCTGCAGTTAAGTTTCTTCCTTCGTCGCTGTCGTATGGGTAACCGAATACCATAAGAAGAGAAGCCATATTTGCAAGTCCAAGGCCTGTTGTTCTAAACATATAACTCTTTCTTGCTATTTCTTCAGTTGGGAATTGTCCCCAATGAATTGATGCTTCAAGAACAAGTTGTATTAAAGAAATCAAATGAATATAATCATTTAATTTAAAAATTCCTTCTTCTTCGTTATAGAATCTGTAAATATTGATTGACGCAAGGTTACAAGCAGTATTATCAAGGAAAGCATACTCACTGCATGGGTTTGTTGCGTTTATTCTGTTGTATTTTGCACCTACGTTTCCGTCTTCACCTGCAGGGCAAGTATGCCAAGCATTGAAAACATCATCAAATTGAACCGCAGGGTCTGCACAGTTCCATGCTGATTTACAAATTAAATCCCATAAGTCTTTTACTTTAACTTCCTTATTTACTTCTTCATCAACTCTTCCTTTAAGTTCAAAAGTAGCATCAGGATTTTCTCTTAAGTTTAAGACTTTTTCCATAAATTCTCTATTTAGTCTTACAGAGTTATTTCCATTTTGTCCGCTTACTGTTTGATATGCTTCACCGTCCATTGAAGTATCATATCCCATTTTGCCAAGAGCTCTTACTTTATCTTCTTCTCTTGCTTTCCAAGAAATAAAATCTTCAATTTCAGGATGGTCAATATCGGCTATAACCATTTTTGCAGCTCTTCTTGTTGTTCCACCGCTTTTTATTGCTCCGGCATTTCTGTCAAAACCTTTTAAAAAGCTCATCATACCAGAAGATTTTCCGCCGCTTGAAAGTTTTTCGTTTAATGCTCTTAGATTAGAAAAGTTAGTTCCTACCCCTGAACCGCCTTTAAATAACTTTGTTTCTGTAACGTATTGTTCAGAAATAGAATTATCACCAAGCAATGTATCTTTTATAGAAAGAATAAAGCAGGCTGAGGCTTGTGTTCTTGTGTATCTGTCTTTACTCTTCTTTACGCTTCTGCTTTCAGGGTCAAAGTAGAACATATTGTCACTTTCACCGCTTATGCCATAGTTTCTCTTTATTCCTGTGTTAAACCATTGTGGAGAGTTTGGAGCCCACATTTGATTTAAAAGAGCATAAGCTACTTCATCATAAAAAATATTATATTGATTTTGAGTTGTTATAAGCCCTTCATCAACAAGAGCATCTGCCCAAAATCCTACCATTCTGTCCACTACTTGCTTTATGCTTGTTTCGTGTCCGTTATCTTTTCCTACCCCTGCTTTTCTAAAATATTTTGATGCTATGATATTACATGCATTTTTTGAATAAAATTCAGGGAATTCCAAATCGTGCATTTCAAAAATATTTTTTTGAGTTTTATAATCAAAAATCTCAACATCTACGGTTTTATATTCAAATAAATCATAAACCGTAATGCTGCTATCTTCTTCAAGTCTTTTGGTAAAACGTCTTTTGAAAATATTGTTTACACTTAAATTATCCATAAAGTTCACCTTTCTTATGTAAAATACTCTACCACATATAGTATAAATTACATACATTAATACAATTATTAGTATATCATTTATTATTGTAATTGCAATACGTTTTCTATAACAAAAAACAAAAAAAGAACGCTATAAAACGTTCTTTTTATTTAATTCTTTAATTATGTTTTCTATACAGTATTTAAAATAACCGTTATTGCTTACTTCAATATCACAGTATTTTTTATATAAACCAATTCTGTTATTATACAAATTATAAATATGCTCTTCGTTATTTTTTAAAAGTGGTCTGTCCTTACCGAGATTTTTGGATTTTAATATATTTTCAACACTTCTGTTTATAAATACTATTATGCTCGTTTGTTTAAAATAATCAATGTTTTCTTTTCTTGTGACTATTCCGCCTCCTGAAGAAATAAGAGTGGAATTTAATTTTGAAAGCTCTTTTGAATAAAAGGTTTCTATATCTCTAAAACTTTCTTCACCGTCTTTAAATATTTCACTGATTTTTTTGTTTGTCTTTTCTTCAATGTAATTATCCATATCGATAAAAGTTAAACCAAGCTTACTTGCAAGTTCCTTACCTATACTGCTTTTACCACAGCCCGGCATACCGATTAATAAAATATTCTTTTGCATTTTTATATTTCCTTTTTAAGTTTGGATATAATCTTATTTGTATCTTCTTTTGAAATTACAAAGTCATTCCATATTTCTTCAGATTTTAAACCTTGCATAATAAGCATTTCAATTCCGCCGCAAGTTTTCTTACCTAAGTTTTCACCTATTTCCATAAACTTTGTTTTTAGCGGATTATAAACAACATCAACAACATAATCAAAGTTTTTGATTATATCTTCATTAACAGGAGAAAAATCAACTTTAGGATACATTCCAACAGGTGTTGTATTTATTATTACTTGAGCTTTTATTTCTTTTAAATCTTCATAGTCGATTAAATTAACGTCATTTTTTGCTTGTTTATCGCTTTTGTTACGACTTACCAAATAAACTTCTTTTGCACCTAAATCCTTAACGCAAGAAATAACGGCCTTGCTTGCGCCGCCGCTGCCTAGTATTACAACCCTACTATTATTTATTTCTACATTGTTCACGTTAAGCTGATACATAAAGCCGTAATAATCGGTATTATATCCGTAAAGTTTTCCATTAACATTTTTTATTGTATTAACGGCACCGATTTTTTCAGCCTCTTCGCTTATAAAATCCAAACCATCCATAACGGTTCTTTTATAAGGAATAGTTACGTTTATTCCGTCAAGATTATTTTTTTTCATAAAATCTTTTATATTTTGTGCCGTATCAACATCTATTTCATAAAGCTCATACTCATAGTTTAAATTTAATACATCAAAAGCCGTATTATGCAAAATTTTTGAAAAACTATGAGGTAATTTTTCACCAATTAAACCAAATTTTTTCATATCTATCCTTTATATGTTCCAAGAATTCTTATATATGGCAAATCACCGTCAAGTCCGTATAACATTTTTAAAACATTGCTATCTTGTAAACTGCCGTCAAAATTAATGTAAATCGTAAATTCTTTTCTGTATATATTTGTTTCTTTTGAATCTATTTTATTAATGTGGATATTATAATTTGCAAAGTATCTTATTAAATGACTTAATGATTTAGATTTATTGTCGATTTTAACAAGTAAATCTACTTTAGTACAATCTTTGCAGAAATATTTATCTTTACCAAGAATTATAAATTTGTTTAAATCTTCAAGTTTATCAGATTTATTTTTGTTTATTACGTTTAAGTTATCATCAACAATAAACTTATCTTTTATATAAACATTATCATAAGTCTCAAGAAAAGAATACATTTTTGCGATATGCCCGTCTCCGGCATTATCTAAAGCCAAAAAGGCAAAGTCTATTTCCCCGTTTGAAACAGCTTTTAAAATATCTTCGTATTCTTCAAATTTAATTACTTCAAGGTCTTTTTTAAAATATAAATTCATTGCATCTATTGACAAATGATTTATTTTATCTATGTAACCTATCTTATTAGCACTTTCAACCAAATCAATAGTATATTTTTCTTTTATTATGTTTATTGCCTTATCGGCAATTGCTTTTCTTTGAAAATTCTTACTTATATCCATAATATGATTGAAAAAGTCGGCAATCTCTTCTGAATAATCTTTGTTTTTAAGATTGTTTATTGCATTTTCAACTACCTGTGCTTCTCTTTTGGTATTTAATACTTCGATATTATTTTCTTTTTTATACTTCGCCACGTCTACGACAGTATTCATTCTTTCTTCAAAAAGTTTCACTAACTCTTTATCTATTTCGTCAATTCTTCTTCTTGATTCTTCCAAACTCTTCATACATAACTCCTAATCACATAACAAAAAATCATATAAACAAATTGCACTTGCCGCTTCTATTACAGGAACAGCTCTTTTTACAATAACGGGATCGTGCCTTCCCACTATTTCCAAACTTGTATTTTCCTTTGTTTCGACATTTATGGTTCTTTGCTTTCTTGAGATGCTTGCAGTTGGTTTTATTGCAACACTAAAGCATATTGGCTGTCCGTTTGATATTCCTCCCAAAACTCCGCCGTTGTTATTTGTGAAAGTTTTTACATTGCCATTTTCATCATAATAATATTCATCGTTTGCTTCACTTCCAAACATATCGGCAAAAGCAAAACCTTCACCAAACTCAACACCCTTAACTGCCGGAACAGAAAATAGGATATGAGCCATTCTTGATTCAATGCTGTCAAAAAACGGAGAACCGATACCTGCCTTAAAACCTATTATACCACATTCGATGATTCCTCCAATGCTGTTTTTTTCATTTTTTGCATTTAAAATTACATCTTCCATCTCTTTTTGCCTTGTTTTATCTAAAAGCGGAAATGATTCGTTTTTCAATCCAATCAGAATATCTTTGTTTATATTTGTGTAATCGAAACTCAAATCTTCGACTTTGTTTATCTTTTTTATATGTGCACCTATGTATACTCCTTCTTTTTCTAAAAGTTGTTTTGCAATTGCACCTGCAAAGGTTAAAGAAAGAGTAAGTCTGCCGGAGAAGTTTCCTCCTCCTCTGTAATCATTGCTTCCGTGATGTTTTACATATGCGGGATAATCTGCATGAGAAGGTCTCATTTTTACTTTAAGCTCGCTGTAATCTTTACTTCTTGTATTGCTGTTTTCAAATATTGCACAAAGAGGAGAACCTGCTGTTTTATTATCAAAATAACCGCTTATTATCTTTGGAGTATCGGCTTCTTTTCTTGGAGTTGAAAATTTATCGCCCCCTTGTCTTCTTTTAAGTTCAAAATCTATTTTATCAAAATCAAGGGTTACTCCTGCTGGAATTCCGTCAATAACAACGCCGATTGCTTCGCTGTGAGACTGCCCGAATATAGTTACTTTAAATTTATTTCCAAATGTCGCACTCATTTATTTCTCCTCCAAGTTTCTTAAAGTCTTCATAAAAATGCGGATAAGATTTTTTAACACACATATAATCTTTTATTATGATATCATCTTTGCATCTGCTTGATGCAATGGCAAGACTCATTGAAATTCTATGGTCTTTGAAAGAATCAACATATCCTCCATTTAAAGAATCAACACCGTTTATTGTAAGGCTTTCTTCATGTTCTATAATATCAGCACCAAGTTTATTTAACTGAGTTGAAATTGCAGTTAGTCTGTCACATTCCTTTATTCTAAGTCTTCCTGCATTTATAATTTCAGTTTTCCCTTTAGTTAAAGCTGCACACACCGTAAGGATAGGAATAATATCAGGGCAGTTTGCTGCGTCAATCACTTTGTTTTCATCATTTTTAAGTACTTCAAGCCATTTTAATATTTCTTTATCACCTTGAAGAGAATTTTCATCAAGACCTTTTATGTCTATATCATTACCAATATAGTTCGCACTAAGGAAGAATGCTGCCTGGGAATAGTCTCCTTCAACGGTATAATCCATTGCCTTATATTCCTGGTTTCCTTTTATTATAAATTCTTTATAGTCCTTATTTTCAATTTCTATACCGAATTTTTCAAGCATTGAAAGAGTCAAATCCAAATAACTTTTTGATTCAAGTTTTGAAATTATTACAATTTTGCTATCATCATTTAAAAGAGGAAGAGCAAAAAGAAGTCCGGTTATAAACTGAGAGCTTATGTCTCCTCTTACATAAAATGTATCAGCTTTTAATTTTCCCTCTACTTGCAAATCCAAAATATCTTTTTTATAAGAATATTTTATTCCTTGTTTGTCAAATATTTCGTAAAAAACATTAAGAGGTCTTTTGCCTAAGTTTCCTTTACCGATAAAAGTCTTTTTTTGATTAAGAAGCATTGTTATTGGAACGAAAAATCTTAAAGTAGAGCCTGACTCGTTACAGTCCACTATAAAATCTTCATTGTTTGGAGACGATAAAATCCCCTCTACCGCTACTTTTCTATTATCTATTTCTATTTTTGCTCCCATGCTTCTTGCTGCGTTTATGGTTGCTATTATATCATCGGATAAGTCTATATTATCTATTATAGACTTACCCTTTGAAAGAGCAGCACATATAATTGCCCTGTGAGCCATGCTTTTTGAAGGAGGAACAACTACTTCCCCTGATAATTTTCTTGGTTTAATTAAAATATTGTCCATTTACTCATCCTTAAAAAATTGTGTATTTGTCTTATGTATATAACATTTTCCTATTTCATTTAAAAGAATTACGTTTAAAACTTTTCCTTCGTTTTTCTTGTCGGTAGAAATATGAGAAAGAATACTGTCATTATTTATTGCCCCGATATCGTATTCCATATCAAAGTTAATTAAAATATCTTTTATTTTATCGCTTACGCCTTTAGGTGTAAGACCAAGTTTTTCACTGTGTTTTGTTATTTCATACATTCCAATCCCCACAGCTTCACCATGAGTATATTTTTCATAGTTAAAGTGAGCTTCTATTCCATGAGCAAGAGTATGACCAAAATTAAGCTTCATTCTCTCCCCTGTATCTTTTTCATCTTCTTCAACTACAATTCTCTTTAAATTACAGCTTGTGTATACTATATGTTCTATATTATCAAGTATATCTTCTTTTGTTTTAAGATTATATAAAAATTCAAAGAAATCTTTATCAAATATAAGACCGTATTTTATTACCTCAGCCAAACCGTCTTTTATGTTTCTAAGGGACAAAGTTGTTAAGACATTTGTATCAATAAGCACAAGCTTTGGTTGATGAAAACTTCCAACTAAGTTTTTGCCTTTTTTAAGGTCTATTGCAACTTTTCCACCAACAGAACTATCTACTTGAGATAAAAGAGTTGTAGGAATTTGAATAAAACCAACTCCTCTTAGAAATGTAGATGCAACAAAACCGCCAAGGTCACCTATAACTCCGCCCCCCAAAGTTATAATCATGTCTTTTCTAGTCATGTTAAAATCAATAAGAGCATTATATATAGGTTCAAGAGATTCTATGGATTTTGTTTTCTCTCCGTTTGGAAGAATTATATAATCAACATTAAAACCTCCGTCTTTAAGGTTATTTATAACTTTATCAAGATAAAATCTTGCAACTATATCGTCGGTTATAATAAATAGTTTTTCTCCCTTATATACTTTTTTTATTTCTTCTGATAATGATTTTAAAATACCTTCTTTAATAATAATATCGTAAGATTTTTCATTAAGATTTACATGAATTTTCTTAGCCATAATTTTTTCCTTATAGAGTTCTTCCAACGATTGGAGCAAGTTTTCTTAAATCTGTCATTAAATCGTCGAATGCTTCAGGTTTTAGAGATTGTTGTCCGTCACATAAAGCGTTTAATGGATCGTTATGAACTTCGATAATAAGTCCGTCTGCACCTGCAACGATTGCTGCTTTAGCTAAAGATTCAACCATCCACCATTTACCTGTTGCGTGTGATGGATCAATGATAATTGGTAAGTGGCTTAATTTTTTGATTGCTGGAATTGCGCTTAAATCAAGAGTATTTCTTGTGTATGTTTCAAATGTTCTAATACCTCTTTCACAAAGGATAACATTTTCGTTTCCGCCTGCCATAATGTATTCAGCTGACATTAGAAGTTCTTCGATTGTTGCACTTAAACCTCTTTTTAAAAGAATAGGTTTTCTGATTTTACCAAGTTCTTTTAATAAATCGAAGTTTTGCATATTTCTTGCACCGATTTGGATTACATCAACATCTTCAACGAATTTTTCAAGGTCGTTTGTAGACATTAATTCAGTAACGATTGGAAGTCCTGTTTCTTTTCTTGCTTCTTTTAAAAGTTCAAGTCCATCGTATCCTAGACCTTGGAAAGCGTATGGGGAAGTTCTTGGTTTGAAAGCACCGCCTCTTAAGAAATTTGCACCTGAAGCTTTTACATCTTTTGCAACTTGTGTAATTTGTTCTCTTGTTTCAACTGAACAAGGTCCTGCGATAATTGCAAGTTTTTCACCACCTATAACTTGGTTTCCAACTTTAATTTCGCTGTCGTTTGGGTGGAACATTCTGTTTGCTTTTTTGTAAGGTTCTTCAACATGTAAAACTCTTCTTACGATTGAGTTTGCTTCAAGTGTTTTTGCATCTAAAACAGATGTATCACCTACTAAACCAAGTACAGTAAGTTCTTCTCCTTCGATTGGTTGGATTTTTAAATTTTTGCTTTCGATTTGAGCAACCAATTTGGCTACTTCAAGTTTGTCTGAGTTGGGTTGTAATACTACTATCATTTTGATTTTCTCCTTTAAGTTAATTTTTTAGTTTTGTAAAATAAAAAAGGGAACTCCTTTTAATGAGTTCCCCAAATTCTTTACTTTGCGTTTTTTAAATACATTTAAAGATTATACTCACTAAAAGGCTTATCTGTACGTGAAAAAGAACCTGCAAAGAAATAAAAGTTTGCAAAGCTAAAATAGTTATAAAATTTAAAGCTATTTAGTTCTCTTAAACCTTTCATTTTAATCTTCTCCTTTGTATTCTTGTTTGATATAATACACTTATTGTTTTTAATTGTCAAGAATATTTAGTAAATTTATGAAATTTTTTCATACAGTTTACTTTTTATATAACAAAAAATGATTTATTTTCATTACGTTTTATTAATTTTTTTAATTATGAAAAATCAACAATATATTTAATATATACCATATTCTTCCATCATATTTATGATTCCCTCATATATTTTTCCCATAATAATGTTTTGATCTTCATCGCTAAGAGGCTCTACTTTCCATTTTCCATCTACTTTTACAAGATTAAGCTCAATTTCTTCAGTATAAACATCAGGTTTAAAAGTTTCTAATGATTCAAAAAAACAATCCTCAATATATTGCTTTGTTTCTTCATCCGTCATTGAAGAATTATTTGCTTGTTCTTTTGCGCCTTTTACCACTGCATATGCAACTACTTCGCCAATATTTTCATTTGTTATCTCAGCCTTTACCACTGCTGTATCACCTTTTTCTTCTACATCTATAATTTTATATTGCATATTTTTTGTAGTACGTGCATAAACGTCAGTGCTGTTTAATACCCCTTGTTCTATCATCTTATTAAATTCTTCTTCTATAGAATAGTCTATATTTAATACATCGTCTAACATTGTAAGGTCAAAATTTTTATACCCCTCAAGCAAGGTAACTGCAACACCTTTAGGTGAATTTGTTTGTTCATTTGAATTTGAACACCCAAAACCTATCAAAGAAAACATAAAAACTAAAATTAATAAAATACTACTTTTAAATTTTTTCATATTAATTTCCCCTTATTTTTTTATTTTATTATAATACTTTACTTTAATATAATTAAAACATAATTACTATATATTGTAAATCACATAGTAATTATTTGTGAAAATTATATTATAATAATTAACTTTTAATTAAGTATTTATTAAATATGAATTTTAAACATTTATTACTGATATAATTAACATAATTTAAGGAGGGAATTATTATGAAAGTTAATTTACAATCTTTTAACCGGAATTTAAAAGAAAGTTTTAAAAGATTTTTATCATCATTTGTATTTTTGATTTTTTATTTAACAAATACTATAATAATGTATTCTTTAGATGTTACTGAAAAAATGTTTTACTGCATAAATAAAGGTATTTTTGCAGGCATTTTTATATCTATATTTAT
>NZ_SPHL01000001.1 GCF_005844425.1 Anaerofustis stercorihominis
ATTTAAGCTGGGGTGTTTTTAAAAAAGTAATAATAGATAATAATGAAGACAGTAAATTTAAAACATATTTTGAAGATATGATAAAGAATTCGGGTTATGAGTTCGATAATTATGAATTTATGTTTTATACGATATTAGAACTCGTTAATTCAACATGTCACAATGTAATTTTATATAATGAACCTGTATACCTTGATGTATTAAAGAAATATTTATATAAAGATATAAAATCTATAATAGATAATCATATAATTAAAAAAGACCTTTAGGGTCTTTTTTATATAGATAAGTTGTTGACTACTTATTTAAAAACATATATAATTTAAAATAAGTTTTTTTATTTGGAATATCAAATAAAAGTAAAGATCAAACGAGGTAATATATGAATAAAAATAAAGATGTAGTTATTAAACTCGAACACATTAATAAGAAATTTGGAGAAAAAGAAGCATTAAAAGACGTTACTTTTAATGTAAAAAAAGGAGAAATTCTCGGTTTTCTCGGACCTTCGGGAGCAGGTAAAACAACTTTAATAAAAATTCTTACAGGACAAATAACATCGGATCTTGGTATAGCCGAAGTTTTTGGAAAAGAATGTATAAAACTTCAAAACGAAGATTATGAAAAAATAGGTATGGTTCTTGATGACAGTGGTGTATACGAAAGACTTACATGTTTTGATAATATACTTCTTTTTGCTGATATTTATGGTATGTCAAGACAAGATGTTCATGATATTTTTGATAAAGTAGATCTTGCTGACGATAAATGGGAAAAAGCGGGAAATTTGTCAAAAGGTATGAGACAAAGACTTGTAATAGCAAGAGCAATTTTACATAGACCGGAATTGCTTTTTTTGGATGAACCTACAAGCGGTCTTGATCCTTTGACTTCTCAAAAAATACATAATTTATTGTTTGAGCTTAGAGAAAAAGGAACGACAATATTTTTAACTACGCATAATATGGAAGAAGCTACGAAATTATGCGATCACGTTGCTCTTCTTAACGAAGGTGTAATTGTAGAATACGGAGTTCCCGATGAACTTTGCAGAAAATATAATGATAGAAACGAAGTTACAATGTTATTAAAATCAGGCGAAGAAGTTATTTATCAAAATAATAGTGAATATGCAGATAAAATAGCTAATCACTTTAGAAATAATGAAGTTGTTTCAATTCATTCATCAGAACCAACTTTGGAAACTGTATTTATTTCACTTACGGGAAGGAAGTTAATATAATGAATAAAACTAAGAGCAAAAATAATTCGTTTAGAAAAATAAAAGCCATATTTATAAAAGAATTTAAGGATGCATTTAAAAGTAATAAAATAGTATTTATGTTTTTACTTTTCCCTGTTTTTACGTATTTTTTGGCATTTGTAATGAAAGGTAATGCAGGATCAAATCCTTTAATATTTTTAATGATGCATATATCTATGGTTCCTGTTATGGTTACGGCTGCATTAATTGCGGAAGAGAAGGATAAAAATACTTTAAAAGTTCTTATTTTATCAAACGTAAGACCTATGCAGTATTTGATTGGTGTGGGAAGCTTTGTTTTTATTATAAATATAATTACTTCTTGTTTATTTTTACCTTTATTACATTTACAACTTGTTTTTATACCTAAATTTTTGATTGTAATTTCAATAGGTATGCTTTGTTCTACCATATTGGGGGCAATTGTTGGTATGATAGTTAAAGGAGGAGCAAATATAGCCGCAGCTACTCTTCCTGTTTCAATTGTATTTGCGATTTTTCCTTTATTAGCATCAGGTTCTGGAAATCCCTTTTTGGCAATGGTGGCAGAATTGTTATACAGCGGCCAGCTTATAACTATAATATTTGACGTAGCAAACAATTTTACTTTTATAAGGTTGTTAATAATGATATTAAATGCAATATTCTTCTTAATTGTATTTACTTTGGTATATAACAATAAAAAATTATCAGATTAAAAAAAGCACTTTAAAGTGCTTTTTTTATACTATATTGTCTATTTTAAAATTAATTATTTTTTTTAAATCTTCTATATTTACTTCTACTTGATATCCAACTTTTCCTGCAGAAAATATTATTGTTTCAAAATCTTTTGCTGTTTCATTTATAACAGTTGTAAAAAACTTTTTCATACCAATAGGAGAACATCCACCGTGTATATACCATGTTAAAGGCAGAAGTTCTTTTTCTTTAATCATTGATATTGATTTTTCACTAACGCTTTTTGCGGCTTTTTTAAGATTTAATTCTTTATTTACAGGTATTACAAAAACATAATGCTCCTTGCTCTTTCCTACTGTAACAAGTGTTTTAAAGACTTGATTTTCATTTTGGTTTAAAGATTTTGCAACATCGTTTCCGCTTAAACCTTGATTAGGATCATATGAATAACTTTTATAGTTAATTTTTTTTTGAGATAAAATTCTCATTACATTTGTTTTTTCACTCATAATTTACCTCTTTTATATAAATTAATAAGTATATTATAATGAAAATTTTTATATATTAAAGATAAAATTAAATATTTATATGCTTTACAACATTTATATTTTATGTTATAGTGTATATACACGAAAGGAAATTTTTATGAAAAGTAAAGGATGTTATTGTATTAATTTTAGAAGGGCTGCAAATAGCATAACAAAATATTATGATGATTATTTAAAAGAAAGTTCTCTTACTTTAAATCAGTTTTCTTTAATAAAGAATATTTTAAAAATACAGCCGGCTTCAATAAGTGATATAGCATCTAAGGTAAGACTAGAAAGGACAACAGTTGTAAGGAATTTAAAAACTTTGTTTAAGGAGGGGCTTATAGAAGATATTTCAAAAGAAAACGAGAGAAATAAAAAAGTTATAGTTACCAAAAAAGGAAAAGAAGTTTTGGATATTGCCATACCTTTATGGCAGGAGGCTCAAGAAAATATTGAAAAAATTTTAGGAATGGATAATTATAAAAAGTCTCTTGAAATTTTTAAAGTAATCGAAAATTTATAAATATAATATAAAGGAGATAAAAAAATGTTTTACGAAGAAAAACAAATGGAAGAAAAAGCTTTAATGGAAACTGCTGCAAAAATGTGTGCTGCTGCAAGAACAGCTCCAAAAGCAAAAGGGGTTGATAATATTATCACATTGGTTCTTACAGGAAGTGAAAAAAATGCTCTTGCAGACAAAATGGATGAAGTTTATCTTAGAGAGTTTGGTGAAACTGAAGGACATTATGTAAGAGATGCGAAAAATTTAAGAGCATCAGGTGCAGTTGTTTTAATAGGAGTAAAGAAAGCCTATACAGGTCTTGACCATTGTTCATTCTGTGGTTTTAAAAACTGTGAAGAAAATAAAAATCATGGAGGAAGATGTGCTTTTAATACTATAGACCTTGGTATAGCTATTGGTTCTGCAGTTTCTGTTGCTGCTGATAACAGAGTTGACAGCAGAGTAATGTTTTCTATAGGTAAAGTATTTGAAGAAATGGATTATATAAAAGAAAAAGATATATTATGGCAAGGTATTCCAATCAGTATAAGCGGTAAGAGTCCTTACTTCGACAGAGTAAAGAAAAAATAAAAAGACAATGTATATTGTCTTTTTTTATTGTTTCGATTTTCTTAACCAATATTGATAGAGAAAATATTTTATTTTATAATATCTTATGTATTAATGGAAGGTTTATTTATGAAGAAAAAATGTGATGAAAATATAATAAAGGAGTTTAAGGATTATAAGAATGTTCTTTCTGCTTTAGGGGATCAAACAAGGCAGGCTATAATAATTTATATGATGATAAATTGTGATGGCAATGGTTTTAGAGTAGGGGAATTATCTGATAAAGTATCTGTTTCAAGAACATCTATATCACATCATTTAAAAATATTAAAAGAGAATAAAATTGTTGATATGAGAAAAGAAGGAACGAAAAATTATTATTATATAAATAAAGAAAGCAGTAGCTTAAAAACCTTAATTAACTTATTTAAAGATTTGGAAGAATATATTAAATAAAGGAGATAAATATGAAAAAAGTAAACAATATATATTTTAGTCCTACATTTTCTACAAAAAAAGTCGTAGAAACAGTTGGAAATACCATAAGTGATAATACTTTTAATTTAGATTTATCAAAAAAAGACGAAGATTATTCAAAGTATGAATTTAATGAAAATGAAATTTGTGTAGTTGGAGTTCCATCTTTTGGAGGAAGAGTTCCTTCAACTGCAAGTGAGAGAATAAGTAAATTAAAGGCAAATAATACTCCTTGCATAATAATTACTACTTATGGAAACAGAGCTTATGAAGATACTTTAATAGAACTTAAAGATATTCTAAGTAGTGAAGGATTTAAAGTTTTTGCCGCAATGTCTATTGTATGTGAACATTCAATAATGAATGAATTTGCAAAAGGCAGACCTGATGAAAATGATGTAAATGAAATAAAAGATTATGCTATAAAAATAAAAGAAAAAATTGAAAGTAACAATTTTGAAGAAATTGAAGTACCTGGTAATAATCCTTATAAAAAATATGGTGCTATTCCAATGGTTCCAAAAGCAGATAAGAACTGTATAAAATGCGGTAAGTGTGCAGATGAATGTCCTGTTGGTGCAATTGATTTTAATGAACCTGATAAAACAGATAAAGATAAATGTATTTCTTGTATGAGATGTATAAAAGTATGCGACTATAATGCAAGAAGTTTAAATAAAGTTATGTTAATGGCTGCAAGAAAAAAACTAAAAAAAGCATGTGAAGGCAGAAAGGAAAACGAACTTTTCATATAATAATGGATAATAAAAAAAGATGTAAGTGGGTAGATTTAAAAAGCGAAATTTATATAGCTTATCATGATAATGAATGGGGTGTTCCTGTTTATGATGATAGAAAACTTTTTGAAATGCTTATTTTAGAGTCTTTTCAAGCCGGTCTTTCATGGATAACAATACTTAAAAAAAGAGAAGCATTTAAAAAAGCATATGATAATTTTGATTATAATAAAGTTATAAATTATGATGAAGATAAAATAAATGAACTTTTAGAAAATAAAGATATAATAAGAAATAAAAACAAAATAAAATCATCAATATCAAATGCAAAAATATTTGTAAAAATACAGGAAGAATACGGGAGTTTTTCTAATTATATATGGTCTTTTACAAATGGAGAAATAATAAAAAATAAAGATGATAATTTTAATACAACAAGTCCTCTTTCAGATAAAGTTTCAATGGATTTAAAGAAAAGAGGAATGAAGTATGTCGGAAGTACTATTATTTATTCATATCTTCAAGCTATTGGAATAATAAACGACCATGAAATAGATTGTTTTAAATATAAAGGTTAAGAAAGTTATTCTTTCTTAACCTTTTTTTCTATACATTCTAAATCATAAATACTTGGAGAATAAATAATATTTCCCATATAATCAAATCTTGAACCGTGACATGGACAGTCCCATGTTTTTTCATCAGGATTCCACGAAAGTTCGCAGTTTAAATGAGGACATTTGCTTGGAACTATATAACAGTTTCCTTCTTCGTCTTTATATACTCCTACTTTTTCTCCTTTATATTCTACTATTCCTCCATGACCTAAAGGAAGAGCTTGTAAGGTAGTATCCGGAATATTTAAAAATTCTTTTCCTATTCCTTTTATTGAATAAGGACCTTCTTTAATTATAGATTTTTTTATTCCTTTTGTATCAAATCTTTCGGGAGAAAATATACTGTCTTTATAATCAAACCCTTTAAGTATCATATCACTTATTATATTTGCAGCAACCATTGAAGATGTCATACCCCATTTATTAAATCCGGTAATTACATAAATATCTTTAAATGCTTTTGAAAATAAACCTATATAAGGTACTTTGTCAATTGTCATACAATCTTCACTTGCATAATGCCCTATTTCTTCAAAGCCTGGATATAATTTTTTTATTTCTTCTCTTAGATTTTGATATTTTTCTCCTTTTTTGTTTTCCCCGCTTCTGTGTTTTTCTCCTCCAAACAATAATATATCGTCGTAACCTCTAAAAGAGTATCCTTTTTCATCCACATTTAAATATATATCTTTTAATTTTTTTGTATTTTTTAAAATTAAAAAGTATGAAAGTTCTTGGTGCATTCTTAAAAAATAATATCCCGGAACATTTAAAAAAGGAAAAGAACATGCAAATATTATTTTATTTGCTTTTATTTTGTATCCGCTGTCTGTAAAAAGAGTTTTTCTTTTAGCTTTTACTTCTTCTATAAAAGTATTTTCGTATATTGTAAGGTCTTTTAATATGTGTTTTATAAATTTAAATGGATTGAATTTTCCTTGATTTTTATATTTTATTGCTCCTTTGAATTTTAAAGGAAGAGAGCTTTCTTCTATATACTCGCAGTCAATATCGCATTTTAAAAGAGCATTATATTCTTTTATTAATTTGTTTTCATCTTCTTTTGTATATAAATAAGCATTGCATTTTTCAAAATCGCATTCTATATTTTCTTCTTTTATTATATTCTCATATTCTTCTATTGCTTTTTTATTTAAATATGCATATTCTCTTGCTTTTTCAGTGCCAAAGTTGCTTATTAGTTCTTCATATATAAGTGAATGCGCAAGAGTAATTTTTCCCGTTGTATAAGCCGTAGTTTTTTGGCATATTCTGTCTTTTTCAAAAATAACTGCTTTTATTCCTTGTTTTTTTAACTTATAAGCAGTAAGAATTCCTGATATTCCTCCCCCTATTATTGCAACATCTACATTTATGTTTTTATTTAATTCTTCATACATCGGTAAGTTAACGGTGTTTTCCCATAATGAATTCATAATAATACCTCTAAATCTATTTTTTATATATTATTGACAATTATAGGAAATATATAAGGTCGAAAAATAAAAAATAAGAAAAGCTGTTTTACAATTTAAGATTTATAATAAAATAATGAAAAATTTATATATAAAATTTTAATTATATATACAAAAACATATTAAAAATTAATATAATATAATAACCCAATAAATATCGAAAGGATTTAAAATGCAGGAAGAAAAACTTGTTTCATATATGTTGGATTTGGGGGAAATGCTTTTGACTTCTGGAGCTGAAGTTAGTAGGGTAGAGGATACTTTAAACAGAATAGGAAAAGCTTATTTATTACAAAAAGTAGATATTTTTACAATAACTTCTACTATTATTCTGACTGTTAAATTTTCAGATAGTAATATAATTACTCAAACAAGAAGAATAAAAAAATATGAAACAAACCTTGAGCAAGTTGAATATGTAAATCAGTTATCAAGAGATATATGTGTAAAAACATTAAGCATTAATGATTTAAAAAAAGAAATAGATAAAATAAGGAATACTAATAAATACAATAAAAAACTTATATTTCTTTCTTATGTTTTTGTCTCAGGCGCTTTTTCAGTATTTTTCGGTGGAAGTTTAATGGATAGTATTGCTTCCATGATAACCGGAGGGGTAATGTATTTTACGGTAAATGCATTAAATAAACTTAATATAAATAATTTTGTAACCAGCCTTCTTTCTTCACTAATAACCGCTCTTTGTGCTGTTGTTTTAAACAGTATAGGTATAGGTGAAAATATAGATAAGATTATTATAGGAAATATTATGCTTCTTATTCCCGGTCTTACTCTTACATCTTCATTAAGAGATATGATAAACGGGGATATTATTTCCGGTCTTCTTGGAGTTTTGGAATCAATTTTAAAGGCAATAGCTATTGCAATGGGTTTTGCTTTTATATTAATTCCTATAGGAGGTTAAAATGTTACAAGGTATTATACAGATAATTATGGCGGTTATAGGTTCTCTTGGTTTTGCGATTTTATTTAACATAAAAAGAGATAAACTTTCTATTATAGGTATTGGTTCTGCCATAGGCTGGATTTGTTATTTGTTTTTCTTTAGTTTTAACGCAAATAAAGTTATAACTCTTTTTATAACAACAACCATACTCTCTTTATTTTCGGAAATTTTAGCAAGAAAAATAAAAACTCCCGTTATTGTTCTTTTGGTTCCAATACTTATACCTTTAATTCCCGGAGGAGATTTATACTATACTATGTATAATCTGGTAACGGGCAATATGGATAAATTTATATATTATTTTTCTCTTGTAATGAAAGAAGCTGCGGCTATATCTTTTGGAATAATCATTATTACGTCAATAATGCAGATATTTACAAAATTTCAACGATATAAATTAAAATAAAAAATCATGCTTATGCATGATTTTTTTATATTTGTCTTGGTATTTTTTTTGTTTTAAATATTAAAATCAACGTTATAATAAAAGTCGTTATTTCAGCAAAAGGAACAGCCATCCACATTCCGTTTAAATCAAAGAATAAAGGAAGAATTTTTAAAAACAGTATTAAAAGTATAAAGGATCTAAGAGATGTTATAACCGCTGAGTATTGACCTTTTGCATAGGAAGTAAGTCTTACTGCCGTAAAAATACTAAGTCCCGAGAAAAAGTATCCTATGGAATATATTCTCATTCCCATTACACCTAAGTTGTATACATTTGTTCCTTTTGTTGCAAAAAATGATACTGCCAAAGGAGCAAATATAAAAGATATTATATATAAAACACTTGGTATAATGCTAAAAAATCTATATGAATATTTTTCCAGTTTAATAAGTACGTCTTTATTTTTATTTCCATAATTATAACCAAGAAGCGGAGATATACCCATTGAATATCCGGTATAAATACCAAGGAAAATAAATTGTACGTACATTATTATAGAAACAGCAGCAACACCGTCATCTCCTGCATATGTAAGAGCTGTTTTATTAAAAACAACAGTTGTAATTGCTATTGCAAGCTGATTTATAAATTCAGAAGAACCATTTATAATGCAAGGAGGTAGAAAGTTTAATTTTATTTTTTCTATTTTAAATTTTATATTATTACTATATTTTATAAAATAAATTATTCCCAAAATCATTGAAAGGATAAGTCCAAGTATTGTTGCTATTCCTGCCCCAAAAATTCCAAGTGACATTTTACCTACAAATATATAATCGAGAATAATATTTAAAACACCTCCCGATGCCGAAACTATAAAACTTATTTTTGGGTTTCCGTCAATTCTTATAAAATAAACAAAAATTTCTTTAAGCATAATGGCTATTGTTCCAAACAGCCAAATTTTTATATATATCTTACAGTAATCTAACGTTATACTTGTTGCACCGAGAAAAACTAATATATCCGATAAATAAAGAAGTATTACCCAGGAAATAATAATTCCTATTATTAAGCTTGAAACAATACAAAATTGAAACATTTGATTTGCTTTTGTTTTGTCGTTTTTTCCAAGATATATAGAAGAAAGAGAACTTCCTCCTACCGCAAACATCATTGCAATTCCGGTTAATAAATTAACTATTGGATATACTATGTTTATTGCAGCAAGTGCATTTGTTCCTACATATTGTGAAACGTATATACCGTCTACTATTGTATATAAAGTAGTAAATAAAGCAGTAAGATATGTTGGTATTATAAATTTTAAAACCTTATAGAAATTTATATTTTTTATATCCTTAAACATTAAAATATTTTTCATTTTTCCACCTCGAAGTAAATTATAAAGTTTAAACATAGTTTAAGGTCAATGGTTTTTATGATAAAATATATTAAAACTTTTAGGAGAATAAAAATGAAAGATGTTTTTTCAATAGGAGATATATCTAAATTTTTTAATATTCCAACTTCAACACTTAGATTTTGGGAAAAGAAGGGGTTATTGTCTCCAAGAAAAGAAGATAATAATTACAGGGAATATTCCCTTCCTGATTTAATGAAAATATCCGATATTGTTTTTTATAAAAATTTGGGAATTCCTTTAAAAGATATTTTAAATTTAAAAAATAAAAATATTATAGAACAAGAGTTTTTTTGCAGTGAACATTTAAAAGAACTTGAAAGTCAAAAAGCATTGATTAATAGACAAATACAAAGATTAAAACAACATCAAAAAGCTTTAAATATAATAAATGAACTTAAGGATAAGGATTATATAATTGCTGATATAGATACTGAATGTATTGTATCCTTTGAACTTACACAAAAAGAAAAAATAAAAATGTATATAAAAAATCCATATTTATATTCCAGAGTTCAACATTCAAATGCTACCGATAAAGAACAAAGGGGAATAACCGTAATAAAGCCGAAAAATAATAATGATATTATATGGCAGAAAAATAACGATAAATATGCCGTTTGTTTGATGAAAGAAGAAGTAGTAAAAGATTATCCAAATAACCTTAATAGTCTTTTATCAAAAGTACAGAAAAAATACGAAACAGGGTATATTATAAGCAGATTTTTAACTTCTGCAAGGGAAGAAAATAAAATATATGATTTTTATAAAACTTATATTGAAATAAAAAAAGAGATTGATTAATCTCTTTTTTATTTATTTAGAAGATAGTTTGCCGTATTTTCATCTGTTATTAATTTATTAACATATCCGCTTTTAACTGCAAGATAAATTGCGAACATTTTGCTTTCTCCACCTGCAACAGCTATTTTGTAAGGTACTTTTTTATAAACATCACTGCTTATTCCTATAATTCTGTCAAGTATATCTAAAGCTCCTTCGTTACCGTCTCTATCTAAGAATATTGAAGAAACAATATCGCAGCATATATCTCTTTGTTTTAATTCTTTTAAATCTTCATCTTTAAAGTATCCTGATTTATGTATTGTTGCATTGTCGTCTGCAGGATTACCAAGAGATGTTATAACGCAGTCTAATTTTTTATACATATCGAATACTTCTTTTATTGAACCTTCATTTATTATTATGTCTTTGAATTTTTTATTGTCTACTATGGAAGGCGCAAGAAGCACCATTGCTTTACTGCCGAATACTTCACCTATTTTTGCGGTAATTTGATTTGAATGACGGTCTATTGATACATTCCCATATCCTCCAAGAAGAGAAACAAAAGTTTTTTCAGGGTATTTTATGTCACTTTCAATATTAATATGACTTAAAGTGTTTCCCCAGCCTATACCTATATTATTATATTTTCTTACCATATCTTTTAACTCTTCACCGGCACCGTCTGCAAGAGAACGAGTTAATTTTTTACTGTCTTTAAAATATGGAACAACTTTAAAGTCTACATTAGGATATTTATTTTTTAATGCTTCCTCCAAATCGTTTAAAGGAGTAAATTCTTTTATTTTTATTTCGACTATTCCTTCATCTATACATCTTTTAAGTGCTCTTGATATTCCTATTCTTGAAATACCCATGCTGTCCCCTATTTGCTTTTGGGTCATGCCGTCAAGATAGTACATTTTTGCTATTTTTGAAAGGGTATTATTATCTAACATTTTTTTCTCCTAAAATTATAAAAGTGGTTGACATATAAAATCTTTTATTATATAATACGGTTGAAATTGAACATATGAGCATTTAAAGTGTTCATATGAACAAATAAATATTAACATATCAATTAAGTGATGTCAATAAAATATAAATATTTTTAAGTTTCTTAGGAGGAAAAAAAATGCAAGGTAAAATGAAAGCTGGCAGACTTCATGCTATCAACGACATAAGATGTGACGAAGTGGATATTCCACAAATAAAAGATGACGAAGTATTACTTAGAGTATACTGTGCAGGTATATGTGGTTCTGACTTAGGTAGAGTTTTCTCAACAGGTACATATCACTTCCCTACAACACTAGGTCATGAATTCGGTGGTGAAATAGTTGAAATCGGTAAAGGTGTAAAAGACCTTGACTTAAGAGAAGAATTAAAAGTAGGTCAAAGAGTTGACGTAAACCCTATGACAGGATGCGGAAAATGTAAAGACTGCTTAAATGGTAATATAAATTTATGTGATACATACGGCTACACAGGTTCAAGAAGTGACGGTGGTTTTGGTCAATACGTTGCAGTAAAAGCTACACAATGTTATGTATGTCCTGATGACTTTAGTTGGGATATGATTTGCCAAATCGACCCTGCTGTTATTTCATTACACGGTGCTTTAAGAGCCGGTATCAAAGTTAACGATGCAGTTGTAGTATTCGGTACAGGTCCTGTTGGATACTATATGGTACAATGGGCAAACATCTGCGGAGCAAGAATGGTAATCGCAGTTGACATTAAAGATGAAAAACTTGATTTAATTAAGAAAGTAGGCGCTACTTATACAATTAACTCATTAAATATGACAAATGAAGAAGTTGTTGCAAAAATTAAAGAATATACTGGTGAAGATGGTCCTGAAGTATGTATAGAAGCAGCAGGTTCTCCTATAACATTTAACCAAGCATTACAATGCTTAAAGAAACACGGTACATTTACATGTATAGGTACTCCACACGGAGATGTAAATGTTCTTGATAAATCTTATGATAAATGTATTTTAAGAAAAGAACTTACAATAAAAGGTTCTTGGTGCTATAACTTTACACCTGAATATGAAGAATTCTGTGCAACAATAGATGCTGCTAAGAAAGGTTTACTTGACTTAACATCAATTATTTCTCATAGATTTAAAGTTGATGATGTAAAAGATGCATTTGAATTAATTGAAAGAAAAGAATTCTTTAACAAAATCGTAATTACACAAGATGGTTACGAACCTGGAAAATAGTTTTTAATTAAAATAAAATATAAATAAAATTTAAGGAGAAAATTAATATGTTAACAAAATACGAATTAGCAAGAGCAAATGACCACTCTTTATTAAAACCACAATTAACTTATGATGAAGTAAGAAAAGGAATCCAATTCGCAAAAGAATGGAAATGTAGAACTGTATGTGTTACTCCATCAAGAGTAAAAATGGCTTATGATATTCTAAAAGGTTCTGAAACAGCAGTATGTGCATGTGTTGGTTTCCCAAACGGTGCAGAACTTACAGAATCAAAAGTTGCTGATACTCAAAGAGTATACAACATGGGTGCAACAGAAGTTGATATCGTACTTAACGTTTCAGCTTTAAAATCAGGTGATTATGATACAGTATTTAACGATGTTCATGCAGTAGTAAATGCTTCTCCTGCTAATATCAAAGTTATCTTAGAAAACTGCTTATTAACAAAAGATGAAATCGCAAAAGCTTCAAGAATTTGTTCTGATGCTGGTGCTGGATTTGTTAAAACATCTACAGGTTTCTCATCAGGTGGTGCTACACTTGAAGATATCGCAATCATGAAAGCAAATATCGATACAACAAGAGTTCAAATTAAAGCTGCCGGCGGTATTTCAACAGTTGCTGATGCTGAAGCATTCTTAAAAGCTGGTTGTTCAAGACTTGGTATTTCAAGAACACAAGCTATGTTTGATGAAATTGACGCAGCAAGCAAATAATAACTTACATTTTTCCTAATATATAAAAAAAGAAGAGAATATTTTCTCTTCTTTTTTTATAATATATCATTTATAGCAGTTTTTATGTCTTGTTTTAATAATATTGCTCTATTTTGTATTTGTAATGGAATATTATCATCTTGGTTATTAATTGAACAATAAAATGAATTTTTATTGTTAAAGGTCATTTGCCAAAACGGATATTTTATAATTGATGGTGTATTGTATCCAACACCGAGTTCTAAAAATAAAATTTTTTTATCTTTATTTTTATTTAGAAAATTTTCATATCTTTTATATGCTTTATTCCAACCTTCATCTTCAACAAAAGTATCATCTTGTCTTAAATTCATTGTTAAAGGTTTATTACAGTATGGACATTTGGGAATTAAATATGAAGGTATTTTCATATCTTTCTGCTCTTTAACCATTTTTATTACTTGCTCTTTATTGTCAAATGTTTCATTATGACAAGGTGTAGAGCATTGAAACAAACCATAATCACCTTGTGTATAAAATAGTCTGGTTTTATCAATTCCCGCTTTTTGAAATAAATGGTCTACATTTGTTGTAATCACAAAATAATCTTTATCTTTTAAGATTTTTAAAAGATTACTATACGTTTCATTATCATTATCTTTATATCTATTAATAAATATATATCTGCTCCAAAAAGCCCAGTATTCTTCTAGTGTATCAAATGGATAAAAGCCGCCTGAGTACATATCCTGTATGCCGTATTTTTTATGAAAATCAGAAAAATATTTAAAAAATCTTTCTTTTGAATAAGTAAAACCTGCTGATGAAGAAAGTCCTGCTCCTGCTCCTACCAGTATAATATCAAAATTATTTATTTTTTCTTTTACAATTTTAATTAAATCATAGTAGTTTTTTGTATATTTCATAGTCTTTTGATTTGAAAACATCAAATATCACCTCAATTGTTGATTTTGTTTCATCTAAATATTTAATAACTGTATCAACGGCAATCTTAGCTGCTATATCATTTGGAAAATGAAATTCTCCTGTTGATATACAACAAAATGCAATAGATTTTAATTTATATTTGTCAGCAAGTTTTAGACATGAAGTGTAACATGATTTAAGAGTTTCAATGTCACTATTTTTAAGTATATTATCTATATAAGGTCCAACCGTATGTATTATATATTTACATGGTAAATTATATGCTTTTGTTATTTTTGCTTTTCCTGTCGGTTCTTCGCTTTGTTGTATATTCATGATTTTACTGCATTCTAGTCTTAATTGAATTCCTGCTTTTGAGTGAATGGTATTATCTATGCATTTATGACATGGTATAAAACATCCAAGAAGTGAAGAATTGGCTGCATTTACTATTGCGTCAACTTCTAGTTTAGTTATATCTTCTTTTATTAAATATATATTTTTCTTTAAAGGTTTTAAATTTGTTATATTAATTATTTCTTGTTTTTTTAATTCTTCATTTAGATATTCATCTTGAATTTTTAAAAATTCTTTTGCTATATTTTTTGCAGGACGAATATTCATTAGAGAGCGAAGTAGGATTTTTTGTTCATCTTCATATCTTGGTATTTTAATATTTTTATAATCTTCTTTTTCGTTTAATAAATAGTTAATTAAATATTTTCTTCTATCATTTTGATTCATTTTTTCCTCCTTTATATATAATAAATAATTAATATAAAAAAATAAAGTAGGCACTTTTTTGTAATATGGTTACTTTTTAGAAACTAATATCATTATTTAAATAAAAAAAAAGTTTAAAAACTTGCTTGATATTGCTATTTTTTAATTTTTTGTTTTTTCTAAGATATTTTAATTTTCGATTTTATCATTAAATATAATAATTAATTTCTCTTATTCGTTTTGCTTTAATAACTTACAATGACTTCATAAAATTTTCTATATCTAATCATATTAAGTTATATATAATGTCGTTATTATACCTGTTATTATTCAGTTTTATATTAAAAAATATTTATATTAAAAAATAAATGTATAACATTGTTTTCATCAGATGTATTTGGAGTATTGATATTTTTATCTTTTTCTTCTTTAGTATTGTTGTTATCACTTGTATTTGTATATGCTGTTGTTTCAATAACAGTATCTATTGGTATTATTTCTGAGTAAAATCCGTTATATTCAAGTTGTACTGTGAGATTGAAGCTTCCTTTAGTTCCTTTAACATTATCTTTTGTTCCTTCTTTTGCAGAAGTAAAGTCTAATATTGTTACGTTTACTTTCATCCCATTAGGTAAAACAGGTTTTATTTGGTTTTCCACCCATGTTTTTGCTTGTTGTTTTGTTTTAACTTCTGATATTGATGTCGTTTTTAATTCATCCATTTCCATAATTTTCATTAATGTAGGATTTAATAAATTAAGAGCTTCGTCTTGGTCTTTAACGAATTGTAATTCATCAATTTTTCCCGCAATCATATCGGTTATTAACTCATGTCCATATGCATTTGGATGGAAATCAAGGTTTAAATTTAATGGAGCTTCGAAGCTTGCATTGCATGGATTTTCATTAGCATCATTAAATCTTTCATATACATCTGCAACCGCAAATGTTGAAGAGCTTGTATTTACTTTCTTAATAACTTGATTTAATTGTTGTACTCCTTGTTCAAAAGTTGTATTTATTAATTCCAATGTGGTTGCCATGGCAGTTCCTTGTCCTTGTTGAGGAAGGAATTTATATGGATTATACTGTGTTGTAATAATTATCCATGCATCAGGATTATTTGTTTCAATATAAGAGATTATATCATTTAAGTTATCTTTAAAATTAGAAAGGGCGGTTTTTGCTTGTGGTGAATCCATGAACGTACTAATTTTTCCTGCTGCAAATAAAATTATAGTTAAATTTCCATTATTAAGCTCTTCTTTTATATAATCTCCGTTATATGAAGTTGCATTTTCAGAGTTATATTCTTCTGCCAAAAAATCATACAAGGCATTCATTAAGTCATTTCCGCCTATTGTAAGTGTTATTACATCGGCATCTTCGATATCTGATTTTAATGAATTACTGTTTAGTTTATCAAGCAGGCTTTGGCTTGTTTCGCCATTGTCTGCCTTGTTTGTTAAGTTGTATCCGTATTTGTCTGTAATCTGATCAACGAAGCCGTTTTGTGACAAACCGTATCCTGTTGATATGCTGTCTCCAAGTGCAAGGTAGTTCTTTTCGCCTGCCGCTTTTATTTCATTAGGTATAAATGAAATTACAAGGAAGAAAGCAAGGGAAAAAGATAATATTTTTTTTATTAAGCTGTTTTTCATGTATGTTTCTCCTTTAATTGAAAATGATGATTTTATGTTGATAATATTATATCTTAAATGAAAACTTTACACATCCTCCGTTTTTAAACAAAAATGGGGGATAAAAAAGATTATTTTTTATTATTTATAAATATACTTTTTCTTTATATTTTTATGGCTTGCTTATATTATTTTATTATTAGCTATTATTTGTTTTACTTTGATTTTAATTTTATTTAATTATTAATATCATTTTCATTTACATAAATTTTTGTATGTTTAATGTAATTAATATTTTTTGTTTTTTCATCCTTTTTTATTAATTTTTTATAATGTTACTTTTATTAAAAATATGGCTATATTACCCATTTTTATGCGAAAATGTAGGATATGAAAAATCCTATTTTTTTGGTATAATTTATTAAAAGATATACATTATTTTTTAATTTAGAATAATATTTTTAATATATGTTTTATAGGTATTTTTTGAACACTGATTATAAAACATTTATCCTATTAAAAAAGTATAGGAGGATATTTATATGAATAAATTTTCTAAGAGGTTAATTGCATTATTGGTTACATTTTCTTTGGTACTATCCATGATGGCGAACTTTAATAACTCTGTTGTGTTCGCTTCTTCTATGGAAAATAATAAAATCGAAACAGACATAGATAATAATAATCAGACATCAAATAATGGTAATGTGTCTATTGTGAAGAATTCTGATAATTCTTCTAACGTAAATATTAATGCTTATTCTGATACAAAATATTCTTCTGAAATAACGAATGTAGAGGTTGATATTTCTAATAAAACCATGATCATAGAGTGGTATGGTCAGGCAAGTAAAGTTGTTATTGAGTTTTATGATGAAGAATTTGACGGTGAAAATGATGCGGCTTCTCATTTGATTTCAAGGAAGACACAAGATGTTACATCTTCTGCGACAGAGATTGTAAAGACTAATGTTTCATATGAAAATGACAGTTCTATTCCTATGTATTTTATATTAAAAATTTATATGCTTGATGAAAAAGGGAACGTTGCTTCTTATGATTTTCTTTCTAATTCATATACTAAAGATATTTATGAACTTAGGAACATGACCGCAGAGGATTATAAAGACGAGGGAGATCGTTTAATTGATGTTGATAAGGTTGCAAGCGATGATGAAGAACTAAAAGATAATGATACTTTTATGGTTCTTAAGGATGATGTTATTTTAATAAAAGAAGAAAGTGCTTCTGAAGAAGGAACTGATAGTTTACAGGTTAATATTGTTCCTACAAATGATGAAAACTCTCTTATGTTTTCCCTTGGAAATGTTGATTCTAAACTTGCTGATGAGTTAAATAATATAGAGGGAAAAACTCCTGTTTTTGTAATTGATAAATCATCTGAATCTTCTGGTGTAAAAACTAATTTTTATATGCTTAACATAAATAGTGCGCAAATGGATGATGCAAACGGTGCAATTATTTATGGGGAAAATTTGAATGCAAACACAGATGAGGGAGAAGTCGAATATTCTAATTTACAAACTATATTTGAAGCTTATAAAGGACATACTGAAAAAGAGTATTCAACTTCCTTTTCTTTACCTCTTGGTGCTTATGGAACAATAAGTGCAAAACCACAAGGGAAAATAACCTTTGAATTATGTATTGATTTTGGTAAAAGTAATATATGCGCAATTTCCTTTGAAAATGACTTGCATTGCAAAGATACTGAAGTTGACATAGATTCACCTTCTGTGTTCTTTGATATTCCTGTTCTTCAAGTTCCAATAGGCATGCCTGGAGTAATAGAATTTGATATTGGCATTAATGCCAGAATTTCAGGAAGTGCAACAGGCGGTGTAAGATTTGATTATGATTTAAATTCAGGTTTTGAACTTGGAATGACAAATAAGGGAAAAACATTTTTAAATAATAAGTCTAAGGGAAGTGATACTAAGTTCCAAGGATTTAGTCTTACAGGAAGTGTATTTACGGGGTTTGCTTTTGGTGTTTCTTTTGAAATAATAAAACTTATTTCGTTAAGCGCAGATCTTGCATCCGGCTTTGATATTTCAGGAACTTTAAATTCAGGGCACTACTTTGAAGAAGAAAAAATATATCATGCATGTAAAGATTTTGAATGTATTGACGGAGAGGTAAGTTTAAAACTTCTGGGATATAGCTTTTCAATTAATTTGCTCATGTTCAGTAGAGGAATTTCGGGAGATATTCTTCCGCCTCAATTGATATGCAATTTATATTACTCCGGCACATACAAAACATCAGGTCAAACGGAGTGTCCTCATAAAGGATATAAGCTTAATGTTCATGTAGTAGATCAAAATGGTAATAGTTTATCCGATGTAGATGTTTCATATCCTAATGATGATAAGCAGTTTGAATCTCTAAAAGAAGGAAAGACCGATGCTGATGGTAATGCAGTTATATATGTTCCTGAAGGAACTTATGATATTACTGCGGATTTATATAAAAGTAATTTAAACCATCATTTTTCTTCGGTTGCTAGTTTTGTTGAACAAGGATTTGATGAAGAAAACGGGGATTTATATAATTCAGAATTTGAAATTACAATTGACATGAGTTATAATACCGTTTCTTTCCATGATTTAAATCAAGAAGGGAAAGCAAGCAATATGCCCGGCAATGTTTATACATATCCAGAAAGTACCTCTACGGTAATTCCTGATAATACGCCTACAAAAGACGGTCATATTTTCCTTGGATGGGATACTAATGAAAGTTCAAAAAACGTAGTATATAAACCGGGAGATAAAATAGAGGCTACGAATGATATAAGGCTTTATGCTGTATGGGCATATGATTCATATAATGTTAAATTTGATTCCAACAAACCAAAAAATGCTTCAACTGAAATGTCAGGAAGTATGTCAGACATGACTTTAAAATACAATGAAAGTAAAAATTTAAGTGTAAATGCTTATTCACTTCCAGGATGGAGCTTTAAAGGCTGGAATACAAAAGCGGATGGAAGCGGAGATAGTTTTACCGATAAGCAGGAAGTAAAAAATTTATATGGAGCAAATGTTAAAAATATTACGTTATATGCACAGTGGGAGCCAAAGACTTATACGGTAACCTTTGATGATAGAGAAGGAAATACAAAAACTCAAGAAATGGTATTTGATACTGCTGAAAAATTAGATCCTTGCACCTTTACGAAAACAGATAATATATTTACATATTGGTCAACCCTTGCTCTTGGAAGTAAGTATTTAGATGAATCTTCTGTAGTAAATTTATGTAATCTTGATAGTAACGGAAATCCTACGGGTATAACGTTATATCCAAACTGGGTTATGTCAGACAGTGCAGTAATTTTAATTACGGATAATGGAAAATCGGTGGATACAAATAATCCAGAAAATGATATTACTTTAATAAATTATAATACCGGTGAAGAGTTTAACGGTGTATTTGAACGTATGGAAAGCGGAGTTTATGCAATATCTGATACTGCTGCTATACCTGAGGGAACCTACAAAGTTAGATTCAGCGGTGCATTGGAAGGATATGATACAGATGATAGAACAATAGAAGTTGATACTTTAGGTGGAGCATATAACTTTAATTATTGTACTGTAAGCATATCTTCAGACGAGCATGCAACCTCATGGATAGAATCTAAAGGAAATACAACGAAAGAAAAAATCTTAGTTGGAACGCAGATTGAAATAGGAACAGATGTAGATGAAGGATACAGCTTTGAAAGTTATACTGCTGTTGGAAGTACTCCAGGATTTGAAAAGGATGATCCTACAAAGGCTAATCAAACTATAACCGTTACAGGTGAAGTTCAAATTGATGCTCATCCTTTGGCAAATTTATATACAATCCAGTTTATTCCTAACTTTGAAAATGGCGGACCATCAATAACTCAGGATATGGTATACGATGAACCTCAAAATCTATTTGAAAATCAATTCGTAAGATATGGATATGAATTTGCAGGCTGGACTGAGGGCGAAAAATGGAGCGGTGAAGAAAAATTATATGCCGATATGGAAAGTGTTAAGAATTTAACATCTGAAAATGGCGGTAATGTTAAATTATACGCACAGTGGAATCCTGTTCAAACATTTATTAAATTTGATGCTAACGGCGGTGACGGTTCAATGCTTGATCAGACCACTTATTATGAAAATAATACTAAACTTGTTCCATGTGAATTTACAAAAGAATATTATGACTTTGTCGGTTGGAATACAAAAGCCGACGGAAGCGGAACTTCATATGCTGATGAAACAGAATTTATTTCTAATAATGGAGAAAAAAATTCTACTATTACATTATATGCACAGTGGAAATTAACGGACTATAACATAGAATATGATTTAGGCGGAGGTACCCTTTCAAAGGCAAATCCAGTTACTTATACATATGAAACAGATTCTTTCAAACTTAATAATCCTGTTAAAATAGGATATAACTTCATAGGCTGGACCGGTTCTAACGGAGATACTCCTGAAAAGGATGTTACGGTTAAGAAAGGTTCAAGCGGAGATTTGAAATACACTGCAAACTGGGAACCAATAACTCTTACTATAACCTTTGACCCTAACGGAGGAACCTGGGCTGACGGTTCAAAAGGTAAGAAAGTAATAACTGCCGAATATGGAAGTACAATTACAATACCTGATGCTCCTAAGAAAAATGGTGCAACTTTTGAATACTTTGAAGGTTCTAATAACAAATACAGTTCAGGTCAAAAAATTAAAGTAACATCTAATCTTGAATTTAAGGCGCACTGGTCTACAAACAGTAGCAGTGCAGCAACGGGGGATAATAACGATATTTCAGGTTTAATCTTCCTAATGACTATTTCTGTTATCGGTATAGGACTAAGTATAAGAAATATTAAAAGACAAAGAAAAATCTAATAAAAAACAGAACCTTTAGTGGTTCTGTTTTTTAATTCTTTATTTTTCATCAATAATTATTTTTTTACACTGTTTACATATATATACATTTATTTTATCTCCGTTTAATCTTCCA
This sequence comes from Anaerofustis stercorihominis, assembly GCF_005844425.1. Classification (GTDB taxonomy): domain Bacteria; phylum Bacillota; class Clostridia; order Eubacteriales; family Anaerofustaceae; genus Anaerofustis; species Anaerofustis butyriciformans. Next base: position 21,682 of record NZ_SPHL01000001.1, read on the forward strand.
ATAATTCCGCTTTCATCGTAGTCGGTTTTTTCCCCTTTTTCTAATTATATGATGTATTTTACGTTTTATACTAATATAGAGAGCTTAATTAAAATAATATAATTTTATATGTATTCTTAATGTAGTGAGAAAATAAAAAGCCATAAAGCTATATTTTATAGTCTTTATGGCTTATGTTAAAATTACTCGAACTCCTAAGTGCAAAACAGATATTAACTGATTTCGCTTAGGTGTTTTGACTTAATTTAATATACAATGATACATATTATCTTAATTCTATAAGGTACATTGACTTCTGCTATCAAATAGCTATCACTTGAGTGCTATCAGATATGATACTTATTCTTCCTTAATTCAAACGCTGACTCACCACCCTCTAAAATATCACAGATATGTTGTTGTATTCCTCGAGAATTTAAAATACCTTGTTCAATAGTTCCGTCATCAGTATACACAGGCATATTATTCTCTATAGCACCTGACCTGTATTCAAATCTAAATTTTTTATTTGGAACATTACTTCCTTGCTGATTAGCTACAATTACTTCTTCAGCATCTGCTCCAAGAACTACATTTGCATTATGTGTAACAATTATAATTTGTCTATCTTTTTTTTTCTTTTTGATGAATGGAATTAAGTCTTTGAAAACAGATCGATTGTCCAGATCATCCTCTGGTTGATCTATAAGAATAGGACATTTACTGTCTGCTAAGTCTATTAACAACTTTAACAAAACCAGAGCTTTTTTACCGGGGGACATAACATCAATGGTATCATTGTCCATTTGAACATTATACTTAATCTCAAACCAATCATCGCAAATATCTCTAATTACACTTTCCTTATTGTTGCCTTTTTTAGGTTGTAGCTGATCATTAAGAATTTTACAAATAATATCTTTTAAAAAGTCCTGCGAATACTGAGCTTCAGTAAACTCATCGATTGATATCGTTTCTTTAAAGATTATAGAGCGATTATCTAAAAGTTTTGAAATTTTATCCAAAAATGCTTCTTTTTTGAAAGGCACACATACAGAAAACTCCAAATCGCTACTTCTGAACTCAGGCTTCGAATTAACTGTTTCAGCATACTCTGTATGGAATTTTTTGAATTTTTCTATACACAAAGAAATATCATTAATATATTTATTTTCTTTTTCAACAAGACTTTTTTCTTTTTCCTCTAACATTTTCAGCTTTTTTAACTTATCATTTTCTTGTTGAATATTGTTTGATATTTCTGTAATCACTTTATTATCTTGAATTTTAGATTTCAAGCTATCTCGTATTTCAAATAGTTCGTTTTGTCGATTTTCTTTTTCATTTAATCCAGTAGATATGTTGGTTAGTATAGTGTGTTTACTGCTTTCCCAAACAGCATCTGCAGCTTCTATTGCTTTGTTCATTGTTATATCTATAAGATTTTTAGTATCACTTGAAAAAGAATAATTGAGTTTTCTTTTTTCCACCAATGAATCTATTTCTTCTAAAAAAGCAAGGTCGTTTTTCAATAATAAGATTTGTTCTTTGAGTGTACTTATTTCAAAAACAGTTTTTTCATATAAATCCAAATCATATTTAGATAAATCAAGTTCATTTGACAATATATCTTTTCTAGAAGATAGTTTTTCTATTTGAGCCTTGATAGCTTCTTGATCACCTATTTCTTTTTTGTCCTCTTTTACGCTATTTATTTCTTTGTGATTTTCAATTAATCCAAGAATACTCATATTCAATGTAGACTTATAGTCTTTTATTGACTGCAACATAGAAGTATAAGTTGACTTAGCTTTAGCATCAATCCAAACAATATCTTGAATTATTCTATCGATTTCTGTAGTGGATTCTTTTGCGTCACTTAATCTATTTAAGTAGGTTTGAGGAATATATACAATCTTGCGAGGTTCGTCTTTTTTTCCATCTTTCCAAGTTACAAAAATGTTTTGAATATTCTTATTAATAGAAGAGGACTTCTCTTCTTTTTCCTTAACCTGCAATGGGTCTATTGCGTTAGCTAAATTATGTAATAGTATGGATTTACCTGTTGATTTGCCACCAATGATACAGGTTAAATTTTCATTAAAATTGATAGGTGCGTCCTGAAAATCTTTATCTATGAATTCTACTTTATCGATAACATAATACTCAGCTTTATAGTCAGGTAATGTCTGAGAAATTTTAACTCGCTCTTCAGGTTCATAAAGGATCTGCTTTAGACCATTAAATGTTGGATCTGCTTTTATCCAGCAATATTTTTGCTGGTCTGGTTCAAATATTTCTTCATTTTTGTGAGCATCACTTCCGTGTACGCAAGGTTTTAGTGAACCACACTCTTTTACTACTGCTTCAACAGAGCAATTGGATTTCTTTCCTAAAAAGTATTTAATGTCAGAAGGAGTAGCTGAAAAAATACCATCGACAAATTTATATATTGATTGTCTAAACGCTTTTAGTTGACTATCTCCTTGAAAACCATCTAAGTAATCCGAATGGTTTACTGCACCACTTACGCCATCTGTGGAACTATTAGAAACAAAAATAATAGTGTTATCACGCAGTTCTCTGTCATTCAAAAAGATTTCCTGTATCTTGTCAAAAGATGGAACAAATTGTTCTATTCCTTTTTTATATGCTGCTGAGTCTTCTAAAGTTGAATCTATGGTTTTTCCTAATCTAATTAGTTCAGAGTGAGATGCCGAAAAAGTAGTTGAACTATATCTGAAATTTATCTTTGAGAAAAACCTGCTATCAATAGAGCTTATAATATCAGGGTTAAATATAAAATGGATATTAATAGGGGAATCATTGGCTATTGGCTGAATTCTCATTTCAACATTTGGCAATACAAGTTTAACACTTTTGGGTAATTTGTTATCTGCTATAACTTTCTTATAATTATCAATAGACAAATAATCTGTTATCGCTATAACTGCTACTGCTTTTAGTGGATCATCTCCACTACCAATATATGTACTAATATCTTGATAGTATTTTTCCCATTTTTCTTCAGATGAAGACCCAGTAAAATTATCATTTTTTTGAGTATCTGGTGTGTGAATATGTAATTCCCATCTTCGCCATTCAGATCCTTTTGTAGATTCCATTCCTTTTGTCCTCTTTAAACAATCTTAAAATATTTTCTGTTATTTGGCATTAAATCCATTATAACTTCCAAATCCAAGCATATACGTAGCCATCGCAATCGCCAAATCTTCTGATTCAACATTCTGTTCGCTCGCCAAAGCTCTCAGCTCGTCAATAACTGTATCGTGTGGCACAATTGTACCTTCTAACTCTTTAACTGCCTTTTCAATAACGGATGGCAATACCATACACATCTGATAAAAAGCATCGTCCTGTCCTGTTACTAAGGCGTAGAATTGATCAAGACTTACCCTGCGGATAAGTTTATGACCAACCTTTTTTTTATCAACTGTCGTTTCCCATTTGATATTCTGAGATCGATGTGCAATCGCTTCTACCAAAAAACAAGCACAGTCATCGTCATTTAACAACTGATTTTGCATTTTGATAAAGGTTTTACCTGCTGAAGCAGAATTCATTGTATTATGTTTATTTTTCATTTCAACATAAACGGTATGTACATTTCCTGCGTCAGGAATAGGAATACCATCAGCATTTTCGTAAATTACATCCCAACCGCCTTCTTCGCCATTTGGCGGAACGTGACAATTTTTAATGTATTGGAAAATACGCTGATGAAAATATCCAATATCGTTGTTGTTAGACTTGTCTCTTTGACGGAAAATTTCGTTACTTACAATTTCTTCCCAAGAAGATTGATATACTGTCTTGTCAAAAATTAACTTAATCGGATCAATGATATTTTTATTAAAGCGCTTTAAATCAAATGATTCAAGCTTTTCTCCGTATTTTTCAATCGTTGCTTTGACATGATTTGAAAAATCTTCTTCGTTTATAAAAGTTAAATTCCACATCATAAACTCTCCAATGCTTCTCTTATTTTTACTGCAATTTCATACGCTAAATTAACTGGTACAGCATTTCCAACTTGTTTGTATTGCTGTCCTACACTTCCACAGAATTGCCAATCATCAGGAAAACTCTGACATCTTGCATTTTCTCGTATTGTAAATGGACGAGGCTCCAATGGGTGACAACGGTCAGTCTGTTTTTGGCTTGGAGAAGTTAAAACAGTAAGTGAAGGTTCATCTAAACTTAATCTTCTTAAAATACCTGTTCTACCGCCTTCCATATACCAACAACTTTTCATATATTCTTTCGCAATATCTTCGGGAATATCTCTCCAATAACCGCCTGGGGGAACAAGCTCAAATATTTTGCGTTTATGATCGGAATATTGTGAGCCTTCACTTTGAGGACAATCTAAAAGAATATCTCTTAGTACTGGTTTATATTTATGAGGAGTAGGGAAATGAAATTTAATTTTTGGAACTAAATCATTTCTAATTCCAATCGTAATTAAGCGTTCTCTTTTTTGAGCAACTCCGTAATCCCAAGCATTTAAGACTTGTTTTTGTATGGTATAACCTTCGCTTTCAAAAATGTCTGTAATTGTTTTATATGTGCGTCCTTTATCATGTGTCAACAAACCTCGCACATTTTCGAACAAAAACATTTTTGGTTGGAGTTGTTTCAAAAATTTTGCGTAATGATAAAATAATGTACCTCGTGCATCTTCCAATCCTAATCTCTTTCCAGCATAGGAAAATGCTTGACAAGGCGCACCACCTGATAATAAATCAAGCTCTCCTTTTTTTATGTTAAAATACTCTTCCAAATCTAAACAAGAAATGTTAGCAATATCATCATTGATAACTCGCCAATTCGGACGATTGCATTTTAATGTATCTGACGCAGCTTTATCAAATTCTATTAAGCCGATTGTATCAAATCCAGCTTTCTCAATTCCTAAAGCAAGTCCACCAGCGCCTGCAAACAATTCAATAGTCATTGGCTTTTTCTCAACAACCTCTGTCGGCTCTTGAACAAACTCTACTACATCGCCAATATTACAATTTAAAGCTGCACAGATTTTCTCTATACTTTCAAATGACACTGTTTCATTTTTGCCCATTCGAGCCATTACATTAAAGCTAATACCGGCAGCTTCTTTCAATTCAGTACGATTCATATTTTTGTCTATCAGTATCTTCCAAAGATTATTATAACAAACAGCCACCGTGTTAATACCTCCGCTATAAATATTGTCTAAAATACAATAATGGTTTGTTATATTATAGCTTATTTTGTTGTAAAAACCAAGTTATCTCACGATTTCGTTAGAAATTCTTTTCTGCCAACACGAACTGTAATTTATTCTATTATTAATACTAATCATAAAAAATCGGGTGCAGCTATTTAGCTATACCTGAAACTTTTACGCATAAATTACTTTTGTATTCACAATCTGCGTTGCACGATTACGAATACTATTCATCTTCTGCACCAATAGTATTTGATTTTCAGTTTTTAGCTTTTTCTTTTTGTTTTCTTTTTTCGCCAGTTGTTCTACCAGCCAAAGAAACATATCTTCAGCCTGCTTATCAATATCGGCATGGTAGTTGTTCAACTTGCAGAAAATCAATAGATTAATATAGAAAGAGCTTTTATTTTTTTATATACCACAAAATCTCTTTGCCTCACACACTTTTACTGGTTTTGTTCTTTTTTATTGGTGATAGGCAGTGGAGATAATAATCTCCTTGCAGCCCATACTGCAAACTGTTCTTTTTCATCTTTATAATTTTAAAGCATGAAACATACTATTTAAATTTTCTTTATTGATTTAAAAATAATGAAGTTACATATTATATTTATTAAAATAAAAAAAGCATTACGGACTGAAAAAATCAGTAATGCTTTTTTATTTGAAATATTTTAAATCCGTATAAATATTAGGGATTTAAGTTCATTGTACTACTCAAACTCAATCGTTCCAGGTGGTTTGCTTGTGCAGTCATACAGTACTCTGTTGACATGATCCACTTCGTTTACGATTCTTGTTGTTACTTTTTGTAGAACTTCCCATGGAAGTTGTGCGGCACTTGCTGTCATGAAGTCAGATGTCATAACCGCTCTTAGTGCTATGGCATAGTCGTATGTTCTGAAGTCTCCCATAACACCTACTGAACGCATATTTGTCAGTGCTGCAAAATATTGTCCAAGGTCTTTGTCTACTCCTGCTTTTGCAACTTCTTCACGATATATTGCATCGGCATCTTGAACTATTTTTACTTTTTCTTCGGTAACTTCACCGATTATTCTAATTGCAAGTCCAGGACCAGGGAATGGTTGACGCATTACCAAATACTCAGGTATTCCAAGTTCCTTTCCTGCTTTTCTTACTTCATCTTTAAATAAATCTCTAAGTGGTTCGATAATTTCTTTGAAGTCTACATGATCAGGTAGTCCTCCAACGTTGTGGTGAGATTTTATAACCGCACTTTTATCAAGTCCGCTTTCTACAACGTCAGGATAGATTGTTCCTTGAACAAGGAAATCAACCGCACCGATTTTTTTGGCTTCTTCTTCAAATACTCTTATGAATTCTTCACCGATGATTTTTCTTTTTGTTTCAGGATCTGTTACTCCTGCAAGTTTGTCGTAGAATCTTTGTTGTACATTTGCTCTTACAAAGTTTAAGTCATAAGGACCGTCCGGGCCAAATACTGCTTCTACTTCATCTCCTTCGTTTTTACGAAGTAAACCGTGATCTACGAAAACGCAAGTAAGTTGTTTTCCTACTGCTTTTGCAAGAAGTACTGCTGCAACAGAAGAGTCAACTCCGCCTGATAGGGCACAAAGTACTTTTCCGTTTCCTACTTTTTTTCTGATTGCTTCAATGGTTTCTTCAACGAAAGAATCCATTTTCCAATCACCCTTGCATTTACATACATTGTATAGGAAGTTATGAATCATCTTTGTTCCGTTTTTTGTATGCATTACTTCTGGGTGGAATTGTACAGCATAAAGATTTCTTTCTTTGTTTTCCATTGCCGCAACGGGACATACAGGTGTATGACCTGTTATTTTAAAACCTTCAGGTTGTTTTTTTATATAATCTGTGTGGCTCATCCAGCAAACATTTTCTTCATCGATTCCTTCAAATAATAGGGAAGAAGTATCAAGATTAACGTTTGTGTGACCATATTCGCTTACGGGAGCTGTGGCAACTTCGCCTCCAAGTTTATGAGCCATTAATTGTGAACCATAACATATTCCAAGGATTGGAATGTTTAAATCGAAGATATCTTTTGTATATGTTGCAGAATCTTCTTTATATACACTGTTAGGTCCGCCTGTGAAAATGATACCTTTAGGATTTAAGGCTTTTAAATCATCAAGGGAAATTGTATAAGGTTTTATTTCACAGTACACATTACACTCTCTAACTCTTCTTGCGATTAGTTGGTTATATTGCCCTCCAAAGTCCAATACTACTACTAATTCATTTTTGTTACTCATATTTTATTTTCCTTAAAATTCTCTTGTATAGTTTGGTGCTTCTTTTGTTATTGAAATATCATGAGGATGTGATTCTTGAAGTGATGCTGCTGTTATTTTAACGAAGTTTGCATCATGTCTTAATTCATCAATTGTTGCACATCCGCAGTATCCCATACCGGCACGAAGACCACCGATAAGTTGAAATACATTATCTGCTATGCTTCCTTTATAAGCAACTCTTCCTTCAACTCCTTCAGGAACAAGTTTTTTAGCTCCGCTTTGGAAGTATCTGTCTGAAGAGTTATTTGCTTGTGACATTGCTGCAACAGAACCCATTCCTCTGTATGCTTTAAATTGTCTTCCTTGATATATGATAAGTTCTCCAGGTGCTTCTTCTGTTCCTGCGAACATGCTTCCAAGCATTACAGTGCTTGCACCTGCTGCGATTGCTTTTGAAATATCACCTGAGAATTTAATACCACCGTCTGCGATTACAGGAACGCCGTATTTATCTCCAACTTCTGCACAGTCCATAACAGCTGTGATTTGAGGCACCCCGATACCTGCAACGATTCTTGTTGTACAAATTGAACCAGGACCCATACCTACTTTTACTGCATCTGCCCCTGCTTTAATTAAATCTTCTGTTGCTTCTCCTGTTGCAACGTTACCTGCGATAACTTGTAAATCAGGATAAGCGTCTTTAATTTTCTTTAACCAGTTTGATACGTTTGTAGAATGTCCGTGAGCTGTATCAAGAACAAGAACATCAACTTTAGCTTTAACTAAAGCTGCAACTCTTTCCATTGTGTCAGCAGCAGTACCTACGGCTGCGCCTGCAAGAAGTCTTCCTTGTTCGTCTTTTGCCGCATTTGGATATTGGATTTTCTTTTCAATATCTTTAATTGTAATTAAACCTTTAAGTTTATAATTTTCATCTACTATAGGAAGTTTTTCTATTCTATTTTTCTTTAAGATTTTTTCTGCTTCTTCAAGAGTTGTTCCTTCAGGTGCAGTGATTAAATTATCTTTAGTCATTGCATCTTTAATTTTCTTTTTAGGATCTCTTTCAAATCTTAAATCTCTATTTGTGATTATACCAACCAATGTTCCGCTTTCGTCTGTAATTGGAACACCTGATATTTTATATCTTGCCATTATTTCATTTGCATCTTCGATTACGTGTTCAGGTGATAGGAAGAAAGGATCTATTATAACACCATGTTCACTTCTTTTTACTTTATCTACTTCGGCTGCTTGTTGCTCTATTGTCATGTTTTTATGAATTATACCGATACCGCCTTGTCTTGCCATAGCAATAGCAAGTTTTGATTCTGTAACTGTATCCATTCCGGCACTTATTAGTGGAACGTTAAGTTTAATTTTCTTTGTTAAATATGTTGATGTGTCTACTTGTGAAGGGATAACATCGCTTTTTCTTGGTATTAATAATACATCGTCAAATGTTAATCCTTCTTTTAAAATTTTTCCCATGATAGCCTCCTTTAAAATATAAAAAAATCGAAGATATGTTTTGCCTATCTTCTAAAATGTAAACTATATTTAATTTATATATATATTAATGCAAAAATTGATTTTTGTAAACAGTAATTTTAACAAAAAATAAGAAAATATTTTCAGTTTTTCCAAATGTTTCACGTGAAACATTTACTGCTTTTATTTATCTTATTATTATATAGTATATATTTTTTATTTTTGCTATTCATATATAATAAATCATGGTTATAAAATATTTATAAATTAAGTTATATTTTAATATTACTTTGTGTCTTATATAGCTTCATCGTATGATATACAGCTAATTATTAACTAAATTTTTTTAATTTTAATTATACATTTATATATTTAATCTATAATATATATACTTTCTTATTAATTATTTTATATTAGAAAAAAATATAATCATTTTTTCATTTTAATTTCATATAATATTTATGTTTATTTCTTATAATATATAAAACATTAATGTGATATTTAATATGAACAGTTTAAATTTACTCCTTTGAAATTTAGTAATATTATGTTTCACGTGAAACAATTTTTAATATTAAATTTATTGAAGGGGTAGTTTTTCTATGTTACAATGTGTTAGTAAAAAAATATAGGAAGAAGAATGTTTATGACTAAAATTATATCATTATTTAATCAAAAAGGCGGGGTAGGGAAAACTACAACTGCCGTAAATTTATCCGCTTGTCTTACAAAAATGGGTAAAAAAGTTTTGGGAATAGACCTTGACCCTCAAAGTAATTTTACAAGCGGACTTGATATCGATAGAACAACATTGGAAAACAGTACATATGATATTATAGTAAATGAAATGGATGCAGCTGATGTTGTAATAAAAACAGAAGTTGAAAATTTGGATTTAATTCCTTCAAGCATAGATCTTGCAAGTGCAGAAATAGAAATTGCGGGAAGACCTAAAAGAGAAACAATATTAAAAAGAGGGATAAAAAGCATAGTAAATAATTATGATTATGTAATAATAGACTGTGCACCTTCTCTTGGACTTTTACCTGTAAATGCACTTTGCGCTTCAAATAGTGTTCTTATCCCAATTCAATGTGAATATTATGCACTTGAAGGGGTAAGCCAACTTATGAATACAATCAACCTTGTAAAAAAAGGTATCAATCCTAAATTAAAGGTTGAAGGGGTATTACTTACTATGTTTGATAATAGAACTAATCTTTCAATGCAGGTTGTGGAAGAAGTTAAAAGATTTTTTGGAAAAAAAGTTTATGAAACTATTATTCCAAGAAATATAAGACTTGCGGAAGCACCAAGTTATGGACAAACTATTGTTGATTATGATCCATCTTCAAAAGGATATAAAGCTTATATGCAGCTTGCAGATGAGCTTATTAAGAAAGGGGAATAAATAATATGGCAAAGAAAAAGTCAGGAGGGCTTGGAAGAGGACTTTCCGCGTTGATTCCGCAGGAAGATGTGGATGGAGTTTTTTCTGAAAATGAAGAACGAGACATAAAACATATTGACATAAATTTAATAAGAGCTAATACAAATCAGCCTAGAAAACAATTTGATAAAGAAAAAATAAACGAGCTTGCAAGCTCTATTAAAGAACATGGAATTATTCAACCTTTACTGGTTGTTAAAAAAGATGATGATTATATAATCGTTGCAGGGGAAAGAAGATACAGAGCTGCCATTGTTGCAGGTCTTAAAGAAATTCCTGTTATCGTTAAAGAATACAGCGAAAAAGAAATAAGCGAAGTTGCTTTGATTGAAAATCTTCAAAGAGAGGATTTAAATGAAATTGAAAAAGCTGTGGCTTATAATGAGCTTAAAGAAAGTTTTAATATGACTCAAGAAGATATCGCAAAAAGACTTGGAACAAGCAGGGCTTCAATTGCAAATACATTAAGACTTTTATCTTTAAGCGAAATAGTAAAAGATGCAATAAGAAATAATCTTATTTCTGCGGGGCATGCAAGAGCGATTCTTTCTGTGGAAGAAGAATACAGAGAAGAGTTTTTGGAACTTATTATAAGTAAAAAGCTTTCTGTTAGGGAAAGTGAAAAATTGGCTAAAGAATTTAAAGGTAAAGAAAAAGAAAAACCTATAAAAAAAGAAAAGAAGGAAAATCCTTATATTAAAGATTTGGAAAACAGATTATCTTTTACGTTCGGAACAAAAGTAAAATTAAAAGATAATGGAAATAATAAAGGTAGTATTGTGATAGATTATTATTCAAATGATGATTTATCAAGACTTTTAGAACTTTTTAAAATAGAGGAAAAATAAACTATGAATAATAAAGAAACAAAATATTTTGCAACAGCTATGTTAGTAAACGGACTTCAGTTATTATTATGTTTTATAATTTATCTTGTAAGTCTGATAATCGGAGTAAATAATGTAATCATTGCGGGAGTTATGCTTATAGCGGAAATGATTATATGGCTTGTATGTGGATTTAAACTTGCGGTAAGCGGTAAAATGGATAAATTCTGGAAGTTGTTTGTAGGTGCTTTTATTGCAATAGTTCCTATCTTGGTTTATACTTCCATTGCTTATGGAGTAAGTAAACTTGTGCCTACACAGTCCCAAGGCTGGACAGAGTTTTTCTTCCTTGGCGGTCCATTAATATTCTATAATAAACCAGTTACTCTTTTAATGAGTATTTTTAGAGGTCATGGTTATTTATTATTTGCGGCAAATTATGTCATTATTACTGTTTGTTACTTTATCGGTGAATTTTTCGGTTTTGTAATTAATGGCGGTAAAAGAATGATGAATAATAAAAAAAGTGCTAAGGCAAGCAAAAAAGAAAAAACACCAAAAGTTAAAGAAAAAAAGTTAAGCAGAAAAGAAAAGAAACAATTAAAGAAAGAACAAAAGAAAAATAAAGAATTATCTATTGAAGAAGATGATAATGAAGAAGAAGCTAAAGACTCTTTAGATACAGAAAAAGAATATGTCAATACAGAAAACGAAAATAAAAGCGCTGAAGAATTAAAAGAAAAAAACGAAGTTGTTGAAGAAGAAACAAACGTAAATGTATTAACAGAAAAAATTACTCCTGAAATTGAAGAAAAAGAAGACAGATTGGCAGAGGAAATTGTAAATAATATTTTAAAGGAGAATTTAAAAGAGCAAAGAGCAAAACAAAATAAAGAAAATGAATAATCTTTGCTATTTAACAAAATAGATTATGCTTACATGGATAGATATTTTAATTGTCGGTATTATATTGGTATGTATGATATGGGGGACATTTAGAGGGCTTGTTAAAAGTATATTTTCCATAATAACAATTATATGCAGTTTTATTGTAGCAAAAGTTTTTGCAGGAACATTAAGCATTTGGCTTATTAATAATACAAGAATAGAAGATACAATTCATACTTTTTTAAGAGTAAATAATGTTATTCCGGAAAGTGTGTCAAATAGTGTAGAGCAGGGAAGTGCTAATGTAACAGATTGGTTTGCGGGTTTGAACATAGGAGATATTCCATCATCGATAATTCATTTTTTTGAAAATCTATGGAATAGTGGTTCAAACACTGTAAGCTCGGGAGGTAATATGGCAGTAGATGCGCTTACCGCATCAATTGTTTCATTTATATCTTTTGTAGGTATTTTAATTTTGGCTTACGTAGTGTTATCTTTGATAGTTGAAATTTTAAATCTTGCAACAAAACTTCCTGTTATAAGAACATTTAATAAACTCGGTGGAGCATTGTTTGGAATTGTTAAAGGGCTTATAATAAACTTAATACTAATAAGTATTATATTTGTCATAGCGATATTCTTAAAAGATTCATCTCTTAATGTTGCACTGAGAGATTCGATGTTTGCAAGTTATTTTTATATAGGATATATATTGTTTTAAGAGGTTATTATGGAAGAAAAATATTATGCGGATGATATTGTGGTTATGAAAAAAGGTCATCCATGCGGTGTAAATGAATGGAAAATAATAAGAATAGGGCTTGATGTCAAGCTTGAATGCATGGGATGTGGAAGAATAATTACAATTCAAAGAAATAAATTTAATAAAAGTGTAAAGAACAAAAAATAAAAGGATATCGATTGATATCCTTTTTATTTTAGTGTTGTTGTTTTTTCTTTAATGTAATTGCAGTTGTAATTCCAATAATTGAAATCATAAATGTAATTACAAATAATGTCATATTTGAATTGTCACTTGTTTGTGGTGAAAGAGTTCCTGCATTATCATTTGTATTATTATCTGTTGATGTAGAACCTGAGCTGCTTGAAGAATCATCTTTATCTGTTGGAGGTGTTGTGATATTACCACCTGTATTTAGGTTTTCATCATTTATAATAACGTTATTTCCTGAACTATTAATTACTTTAACATTTTCTGGTATAGAAAGTTTTGTGTTTTCAGGAACAGCTAGAAGTTCAATTTCATCACCTGATTTTAAATTATTAATTGCTTCATTAAAATCTTCTTCTCCAATTACTGTTTTATTGCCAATTTTTGCACTATATTCACTGTTTACCTTAACATTATCACCAAGTTTTTGAAGGAAAGTTCCACCTGTTATTTCAATTTTATTTGTTCCTGTTGAATCAACAGTACCATTTATAGTTCCTTTTTGAATGATAACTTTACCTTCTTCTGTACTAGATACGTTACCGTTAATATCAGTACCATTAATTGTAATTACAGGTGATTGAGAATCATATCCTGCACTTGTATAATTTGATGCTAAAACTTCACCGTTTATTGTTCCTCCGTTTAGAGCCATTTTACCGCCGTTTGTAGCATTAATATTACCATTTATTGTTCCGTTTTCAAGAATAACATTTCCACCGTCGTAACCGCCCCATTTGTCAGAATCAAATGCCATTCCTCCTGCAGCTGCAGTTATTTCACTGCCACCGGTTATTGTTGTTGAACCATTGTTATTTGAAACGATATATTGTGTTAAATTGTCAGTTCCTGATAATTTAACATTATCAATAGTTAAGTCGCAATAATTTTGAATTAATAGTTTTGCTGTTTCTGATGTTATAGCACCATTTTGAATTTTAACTGTTGAGCCTTTTAATAATTGAAGACCATTTGTTTCAGTACCTGTTGAACCTACAGTGTCTGTAATATCCCATGTAAAATTATTTAAATCGAATGTTATGTTTTGATTTTCATTTACTTTTACACCGGAACCCGTAAAATTGTCGTTAAATGTAATTACTGCATTAGTATTGTCCTTTGGAACAGCTGCCACCGCTTCTGCCACAGTATCATAATTTTTTTTGCTGTCTCCAATTTGGAGTGTTACTGCATCTGTTGCTGCGAATACATTTGAAAATAAAGAACATATGATAGCAATAATCGCAAAAACAGATATAATTTTTTTGCTTTGTTTTTTCATTAGTTTCTCCTTTTTATTTTATAATTATTTTTACAACAACTTATATATAGTATATATTATTAACTATATATTTTCAAGGGAAACCTTTATTTATAATATTATTAAAGAAATGTTTCACGTGAAACATTTTTATATTAAGTTTAGTGTTTTTAATATAAAAAGCCACATAGTCAAAGTGAACGAGCTTAATAGTGTTGTTATCATAACGGTTGAAGATGATAAAATGCCTTCATGCCCCATATTCTTTGCCATAATAAATGAGCTGACTGTTGTAGCACTTCCAAGCATAACAAGTATTGTAACAAGATAATCATTTCTGTATCCCATATAAACGCCGAGGGGTAAAAATAAAGCACAAAATACTATTAACTTAAGAACAGCACATATGATTGTAGGTTTTATTTCTCCAACTGCCTTTTTAAAATCAAAACTTGCACCTATGGATATAAGACCAAGCGGAGTTGCAAGATTTGCCAAGTTTTTTAATGTATTATCCATTATTACGGGTTTTGAAAGTCCGGATAAAGACCATAAGATTCCAAATAAAATACCTAAAATTATAGGATTTTTTAGTATATCTATAAAGGTAGACTTTATAACTTTTCCATCAAGTTTTTCTTTATTTGGTTTGAATATTGAAAGTATTATAACAGCGGCAACATTATAAAGAGGAACTGCGCCTATAATCATTAAAGGGGAGGCTCCTATGTTTCCGTAAATGTTTTGTACAAATGCTATTCCGATAATTGATGCAGAGCTTCTGTATGAACCTTGAATAAATTCTCCCTGTATATTTTTGTTTTTTAAGAATAAAGATATAACATAGGATATCAAAATTGAAATAAAAGTAGCTATAAAGCAGAATAAAACAAATTTTGTATCCCAAAGTTCAATAAAATCAACACTGCTTACATCTTCAAATAAAAGTATTGGAAGAGCAATAGAAAATACTATTTTATTTAAGCCCTTATTAAATTCTTCATTTATTATATTTATCTTTTTTAAAAACATACCCACAATCATAATAAGGAAAATAGGTATTGTCGCGTTTAAACTGAAAATCAAACTGTTCATAATAACACCTCAAAGAAAATTTTAACACATTATTTTTTTCTTCAAGAACATTTTTATTATGTATTTGTTTTCAAATTAAACAATGATACATATTTAGTGATTAAATAATATTTAAAGTAATTAATATATTATTTTTAAGGGGAAAAGTTATTACTTTAAATGTTATAAGTATTTTGAAATAGTAATAAAGCACTGTTATGTAATATTACAAAATATATTAAGGTATAATAAAAAAAAGAGATACAATATTGTATCTCTTTTTTATTTGATTATTATACTGTAATTTTCTTTTCTTGGTTTTGCTTCTTTTATTTCGCCCTTTGAGTAACCAAGAGATAAAGCTCCTATCCCAACTAAATCATCACTTAAATTCCATTCTTTTAAAAGAGCTTTTCCTTCATCTGTATTAAACATTTCGTATTCTCTGTTTATCCAGCAAGTTGAAAGGCCCAAAGAATGAGCAGCAAGCATCATATTTTCAAGTGCACAAGTACCGTCTTGAACATGCGTTCTTGCATTTTTGTCAGCTAAAACTATTATTACTGTTGGAGCATCATAATAAGGATTTGAATCACTTCCCATAATCTCTGCATTCATTTTTGCAAGTTTTGTTAAAGTATCTTTGTTTTGTACGGCCACGATAACAGGAGATTGTTTGCCCATTCCAGAAGGTGCATATTCACCTGATTTTAAAATAAGCTCAAGTGCTTTGTCACTTATTTGTGTATCCTTATAACTTCTTACGCTTCTTCTTGAAAGAATATTTTCAATAACCTGGTTTGACATATAAATCCCTCCTAAACGTCTGTTATTATATATATTTTAATACAAATAATTAATATATACAATATTTAAGAATAAATAAGGATATATGTAATTTGTATTAGTAACGTTTTTCAACTTCTTCAATAAACATTAGAGTAAATACTATAATAAGTCCTATTACTGAAAATAATACGGCTTTTGTGAAAAATATCTTTGTTAAAAGACTTCCAATAATAGCACCTAAAATAAAGAAACATATTATTCCATAATATTGAATGCTATTTCTTAATAACTGTTTGTTTTTGGTTTGTTTGTATTTGTATAAATTTTCTGTTGCACTTCTTAAATTTCCTGTGCACATTGTTGTTGCATATGCATTGCCGTTTACTTTTCTAAAGCCCTCTACCTGCAAAGAGCATACAAAGGATATTAATATGTTACATAAAGTGTCTAAATTTCCGGAAGGAATAAATCCTACAATTAAAAGAGTTATAATTTCAATTAAAATAATTATTTGTCTCCAATGTATGTTGTCGTTGTATTTATGTCTTTTCTTTATCATTTCTGCTGCAAGTATTCCGATAAAAAACGCGAATATAGGAAGGAAATAGAATCCAACCATTTGAAGATTTCCTTTTGATACATTTATTCCAAGCAAAACTATATTTCCTGTTTGGGCGTTTGCAAAAACACCTCCTCTTGAAATATAAGTATATGCATCTAGGAAACCTCCAACAATTGCCAAAATCATTCCCAGCCTATAGGTTTCGGACATTTGTTTCTTTTCTGTCATTTTATTGTCTTCCTTAGTTTATTTGTGATAGGTTTCATTGTTTATTATTTTAAAACTTCTATATATTTGTTCAAGTAACATTATTCTAAATAGCTGGTGGGGGAAAGTCATTTTGGAAAAGGAGATTTTTTTATCTGCCTTTTTAAGTACGCTGTCGCTTATTCCAAGGCTTCCGCCGATAATAAAGGTTATGTTGCTTTTGCCTGTTATTGATAAATTTTCTATTTGCTTTGAAAATTCTTCTGATGATAATTGTTTTCCTTTAATATCCATTGCAATAACAAAAGAGTTTTTAGGAATTTTTGAAATAATTTTTTCGCCTTCTTTTTCTTTTGCAATATTATCGAGAGAGTCATTACCGGTTAGTTTCTCATCCGGAAGTTGAATTAAATTTAACTTTACAAATCTTGAAAGTCTTTTTGAATATTCATTCTCAGCCATAACCCAATATTTTTCTTTTAATTTACCTACACATATTATATTAATATTCATCTTTTTTCTTCCAAAGTATTTTTATTAATGTATAAATTTCATTTTCTTTACTGCATATTTTAATGTTTGTATATTTTTGCCCGTCTTCTATCGTATCTTTTGAATATACAATAGGTTTATCATTTATAGTAATTTGTTTTTTATATGTAACTTGGATTTTATAAGGTAGATAATTACTTAAAACATCTTCATCTACATAGTCTAAGAAATATGAAAAATATAAAGCATTGTTTACGTGATTGTTAGTATCTAAATCGCAGTGTCTTATTTGAAGAGGTTTATATTCTACATTATTAAATAGTTCGTCATCAATTTTATCAACATCAAAGCCTCTTCCTTTTTCTATATCTTCAATGTCATAAACATTTGCTATTTCTTTTGTTACTTTTCTTATTTTAAAAGTATCTTTTTCAACGAACAGCCATCTTGTTTTTGCTTCTATTAGAATTTTTCCATTTTCATCTTTTAACAAAAATATTCTGTTACCATAGAATTTATTAAATGAATAAGGATATGTTTCAACTGTTATATTATCGCCTATTTTACCAAAGTGGTATATGTTCATATCATAATTTAAAAGTATCCAAGTAAGGTCACTTGTTCTGTCTATGCCAAGTGTTTCATCTTGTTTTAAAAATATATCTTGAAACCACCTTGCAGCTTCCATAGGTTTTAGTCTGTTAAAATTATCAACGTTTGAAAACTTTATTCTATGCTTTTCCGTTATATATGATTTTAAATTCTGCACTTTATCACCTGCTTATAATATTTTTTTATATTATACTACCAAAAATATAATTTTCAAATAATCCTTCAAATGTATCATATATATTTTTTTCTTGACAAAGGTATATGCGGTGATATAATGATTTTGTTAAAACGTCTTGCATCCTTGGTAATAACCTAAAAGAAGGAGTGAGAACGGAGGTAAATATGAATAATAAATTATTTAAAGACACAAAATCTTTTACATTTTTAAGCATAATGCTTGCTTTAACTATTTTTTTCACTTATACGGTCGGAATGATTCCTACGGGGATGGCTTCGATGGCAGTTCTTGCATTTTTCCCAACAGTTTTAACTTCACTTATATATGGTCCTAAGACGGGTGCATTTATGGGTATTTTAGCGGGAATTGTTGCTATGTCAAAAAATATCATAATGCCATCAGGATTACTTTCTCCTTATTTTATTAATCCTCTTGTATCAGTTTTCCCAAGAATGTTTATAGGAATTATACCTTATTATGTATACAGACTTTTGGATAAAATAATAAAACAAAAAGATATAGTAGCCTTTATATCAGGAATGATGGGTGCTGTTACAAATACAGCTTTTGCAATGAGTATGCTTTATCTTGTTTATGCAAAAGATATAATAGCTGTTACGGGAAAAGCTTTTAAAGTTGTTTTGCTTGGAATTATTACTTCTTCTTCTGTAATAGAAGCTATAATAATGGGTATTGCAACTTTTGCTGTTTTAAAAATTTATTTAATGAAAAAAAATACAATTGCGGCAAATATAAAAAAAGATATATAAAATTTATATATAATTATAAAAAGAAAGAAGGATAATATAATGGGTAGCTTATTTAAAGATACGAAGCAGTTTACATTTATGAGCATAATGTTTGGAATAACAATATTTTTTACTTATACTGCAGGAATGATTCCTGCAGGTATGGCTTCCGTTGCAATACTTTGTTTTATTCCAACTGTTCTTACATCTCTTATTTATGGAATAAAAGCTGGTGCATTTATGGGGGCGCTTGCTGGTCTTGTTACTCTTTCAAGAGCAATTATCGCTCCTGCGGGAATACTTGATCCATACTTTATAAATCCACTTGTATCAGTTCTTCCAAGAATTTTTATAGGTATTGTTCCGTATTTTATATATAAGATTGTAAAAATATTAACAAAATCAAAGGCTTTAAGCTTTTTCTTTTCCGGTGCCTTTGGGGCAATAATAAATACAGCACTTGTTATGCCAATGTTATATTTAATTTATGGTACAGAAATTGCCAAAGCAGTAGGAACTAGTTTCAAAGTTCTTTTGATTGGTATTATTACATCTTCCATGTTGTTGGAAGCATTTGTAATGGGAATATTTACTGTTGCAATAATGATGGTATATATAAAGAAAAATCCAAATATAAAAGTAGAAAAATAGGAGAGAAAAATGATTTTAGTTATTGATGTAGGCAATACCACTACACAACTTGGTATTTTTAAAAATGATAAGTTAATACATGAGTTTAGATATATTACAAAGCAAGATAGAACAAGTGATGAAATAGGAACTCTTATAATAACATTCTTTTCTCATTTTGGTATTAATATAAAAGATTTTCAAGGAGCAATTATTTCAAGTGTTGTTCCTGATGTAAATTATCATTTAGTTAATGCAATAAAAAAATATTTATGTGTTACTCCTATGATTGTTGGTAGCGGAATTAAAACAGGTATTAACGTAAGAACAGATAACCCAAAAGAAGTAGGTGCAGACAGAATCGTAGATGCAGCGGCAGCTTATAATATATATAAATGTCCTGTTATAGTGGTAAACTTTGGAACTGCAACAAGATATGATTATGTAAATAAAGATGGAGTATTTTCTTATGCGGTAACATCTCCCGGTATTCAAATATCAGCCGATGCACTTTGGAAACAAGCTGCAAAACTTCCTAAGATAGAAATAAAAAAACCAGATAGTATACTTGCAAGCAATACTATAACAAGTATGCAGGCAGGTCTTGTATACGGATATATCGGACAAGTTGAATATGTTATAAGAAAAATGAAAGAAGAATTAAACGAAGAGGGAATAAAAGTCGTAGCATGTGGAGGATATGGAAAAATAATTTATCCTGAAACAAATGTTATAGACGATTTTGACCCATTACTTACATTAAAAGGATTAAAGATTATATATGACAAAAACAAAAAATAATTATTTTAGCAAACTTTTTAAACAAAATAAAGGAATATTAGCTCCAATGGCAGGTGTAACAAACCTGCCTTATCGTATTTTTATGAAGGAAATGGGCTGTAGAATATTTGTAAGCGAAATGGTAAGCGCTAAAGGAATATTTTACGGAAGTAAAAACACATTTCCTTTAATGGAAACAAATGAAATCGAGCATAGGGATTGTGCCTGTGGAATTCAAATATTCGGAAGCGACCCTGAAATTATGGGTAAGATAACAAATGAACATTTGAATGATACAGAGTTTGACTTTATAGATATAAATATGGGCTGTCCTATGAAGAAAATCGTAAATAATGGGGACGGTTCTGCGCTTTTAAAAGATCTTGTAAAAGCAAGAGAGGTTACTGAGGCTGTTAAGAAAAACTCAACTAAACCCTTAAGCGTAAAAGTAAGACTTGGCTTTAATGAAAAATATATACTCGATATTATAAAAGCTGTAGAAGACGGCGGAGCAGATATGATTACCGTACACGGAAGAACAAGGGAGCAGGTATTCACCGGAGAAGTTGATTATGATGAAATTAAAAAAGCAAAAGAGAATGCAGATGTTCCTATAGTAGTAAACGGTGATTTGGATAACTACCTTAAAGCAAAGGAAAAAATGGATTATACAAAAACAGATGCCGTAATGATAGGAAGAGGGGCAAATTATGATCCGTTTATTTTTTCTCAGTTTAACGAACTTATTGAAGGTAAGGAAGTTAGCGTATATAATAATCAAGATAAAATAAATGCAGCAAGAAAACATTTTGAAATTCATATGAAATACTCAACTGCAAAGAAAAGCGTTGTGGAATTTAGAAAATATTTATATTGGTATATAAAAGGAATAAAAAACAGTGCCAAAATACGAAACAGCATAAATAACATTTTTGAACAAGAACAAGTATATGAAGTATTTGACAGAATAGACGATATATTAAAAGAAGGAGAATAAAAATATGAAAAGCATGACGGGCTTTGGAAGAGGTGAATATAGAAGTGAAAACCTTGTAATTGATGTTGAAATAAAAACAATCAATCATCGTTACAGAGATTTTAATATAAGACTTCCAAGAAGATATTCAGCCTTTGAAGAAAAAATCAGAAACCTTATAAGTGAAAAAGTAAACAGAGGAAGAATAGATGTATTTATAAAGACTGAAAAATTTGGAAGTGAAGATGTATCTCTTCATTATGATAAAGAGCTTGCAGGGGAATATTATCAAATATTAAATCAAATAAAAAATGATTTCCCTGGGGTAAATGATGATATATCAATCATAAACATTGCAAGATATCCTGATGTAATAAAAGCAGAAGAAGCAGAAATTGACCTTGAGGAACAATGGAAATACTTTGAAAGTACCATAAAAGAAGCAGTAGATACACTTGTTGAAAGCAGAAGTGCAGAAGGTGAAGCATTAAAGAAAGATTTCGTAAAAAGAATTAATATTATCGATGAACAAAAAGAAACAATATCAAAACTTGCTCACGAAATCCCAGAAAATTATGCAAAAGAATTAAATGACCATATAGAAAAATATAAAATAGGCGTTATTGATTCTGATAGGATAGCAACTGAAATTGCACTTTATGCAGAAAGAGTAAACATAACAGAAGAACTTGTAAGACTTTCAAACCATTTAAAATCTTTCCTTTCAATAATAGAAAAAAAAGAACCTATTGGAAGAAAGCTTGATTTTCTTTTACAGGAAATTAACAGAGAAGCAAACACAATTGCATCAAAATCAAACAGCTTTGAAATAAGTACTGCAGTTGTTGAAATAAAAAGCGAGCTAGAAAAAATAAGAGAACAAGTTCAAAATATAGAATAGTAGGAGAAGAAAATGAGAGGAAACTTATTTGTAATATCAGGTCCTTCAGGAAGTGGCAAAAGTACAATATGTTCACTTCTTGAAAAAGAAGATAAAATAAAGATATCAATTTCAGCAACAACAAGAGATAAAAGAACAGGTGAAGTTGACGGAGTAAATTATTTCTTTCTTACAAAAGAAGAATTTGAAAAAAAGATAAAGGAAAATGCTTTTTACGAATATGCCAATGTATTTAATAATTACTACGGTACTTTAAAAGCAAAAGTTGATGAAATGCTCGATGAAGGATATCATGTAATACTTGAAATTGATGTTCAAGGAGCAATGCAGATAAAAGAACAAAATAGTGAAGCAAAGTTAATCTTTATAATGCCTCCAAGCGAAGAAGAGCTTATAAACAGACTTACAGGAAGAAACACTGAAAGTGAAGAACAGCTTAAACTTAGAATAGGCACGGCAAAAAAAGAGATATCATATAAAGATAAATACGATTATGTTGTAGTAAATGATAATCTTGAAAAAGCCGTAGAAGAAATAAAAGAAATAATTTTAAAATAAAATCGACAAAATAGTCGGTTTTTTTGTATAATAAAATAAAAAAAGGAAGAAAGCAAATGGAATATAAAATCAGCCCATCTCTTATGTGTATGGATTTACTTAATATCGAAAAGCAAATAAAAATACTAAATAAATATGTATATTCATATCATGTTGACATAATAGACGGAGTATACTTCAAGAATTTTTCTTTTACACCCCCTTTTATGAAGGCTATACGAACTATTACAGATAAAAAGTTAGATGCACATGTAATGTTAATAGATCCATTTTATTATTTAGAAGAAATGGTTGAAAGCGGGGCAGACTGTGTAAGTATTCACAGCGAGAAACTTATAAACGAAGCATTTAGAACAGCAAAATTTCTTCATGATAGAAATAAAGATTTTGGGGTAGTGTTAAGTCCCGAAGCAAAAGCAAGTGATTTGGAAAAATATATTGAAAAGGTAGATAAAGTTACTGTAATGAGCGAAGAACCTGGGTTTGCCGGAGGAGAGTTTATTTCTGGAAGTCTTGATACAATAAAAGAACTTGTTAAAATTAGAGAAGAAAAGAAATTAAACTTTTTGATTGAAGTTGATGGAGTAGTAAATAAAGATCATTTTAGAGAATATAAAGATGCGGGAGTTGATATTTATATAGTAGGAAACAGAGGATTATTTTCTCTTGATGATGATTTGGAAAAAGCAGTAAATATAACCCTTGAACAAATAGCAAAAGCATAAAAAGAACGGTACTACCGTTCTTTTTTAATGTCCCGCAGGTTTTCTATAAAGTAGATCATGTTCTTTATATGTATCCCCGTATATAAATATAGCTAAAGTTATTAAAAGAGGAATAATAGCAAGCCATATTGATTTTTCAACAAGAAAACTACAAGCAAATGTTAATATAAATCCACCTATTACAAAGAAGAATAACATACATAAATGAGTTAAGCATTTATTTAACAATGTATAGTCTTTTTTCCTTATGATTCTTGACATCGCTATTCCTATTTGTCTTAAATGATTAGTGCAAAAAGTTGTGGACATTGGAATGCCTTCAGCTTGTCTGAATGTATTATACTGCATTGAAGCAATAAAATTAATGGATAACTGTACTATTTGATTTGGAAGTGTAAGAGGAATAAGCCCCATGATAAAAAGAACAATTATTTCAAAAGCGATAAGATACGTATCCCATCGTAAAAATCCCAGTTTTTTTATTGGAGAGGGGAGAGATTCTGATATGAAAGCTCCGAGAAAGTAAGCAGTTATTGGAATTAAAAAATAAAAACCGTGTGATATGTTTCCTTTTCCAAATGCGATTGCCATCATTACAAAGTTTGCTGTTTGTGCATTACAAAACACACCGCCTCTTAGATTAAAAGTATATGCTCCCATCATTCCTGCACTGCACATCAAAAGCAAATATACCAGTTTCGATTCACAAAAAAGGTATTTTGAATTATTTTTTTCTTTATTCATATTCTTACCTCAAAACATGTTATGTTTTATAGTATAGAACAGTAGCAATAAAACTTCAAGTGTTAAAGAAATATGATTATTTCCTGGGTAATAAAAAGAAGAGTCATATATATGACTCTTCTTTTGGGTAAAATTATATATTAAAAGTAAAAATGATAGATATCTACATAATGTTATATTTTATTAAAATATCTTTAGCTACCAAGTATCTGCTTACTCTTTCATTCATTGCTTGTTTTTCTATATATTTATGTGCCTGTTCTTCATTAAGCTTTTCATTTTCCATTAAAATAAGTTTTGCTCTATCAACAATTTTAATTTCTTCTATTTTGTTTCTTAACTTTTCATTCTCTTTTTTAAGATTTAAAAGTCTGTTTTTAAGTGCCATTTGCATTTTAAAAGCTTGATAAAACATAGGCTTTATAATTGGTTTTTGAAGTACAAAAACCCCTGCAAATTCAACATCAGCGCTTATTTGTTCAACAATTTCGCTTTTTACCATTAAAATTGTTCCTATATTGAGCCTTGCAAAATCAAGGCTAAGTTGAGTTCCTGTTTCTTCTTTTAAAGGAGTATTTATAATTGCAACAGCTACTTCGTTGTTTGTTACATATCTTCTTGCCTTTGAAGCAGAGGATGTCGTGATTATTTGAACATTATGATATTCTTTTAATAGTTGACATAAAGTATCTTTTGCTTTTTCGCTATATGAAACTATCAATACTTTATCCAAATAATCACCTCCCAATGATATATACTTTTTTTACTCAGTTAAAAAATATTTAAGTTCCTGAATGTCTTCGTCTATTTGTAAATCTTTTTTTCTTTTATTAACAAAGTTGTATACAAGATTTTCTCCAAGACATTCTTTTACGAATATACTGTTTTCAAAAACGCCAAGTGCTAAACTAAAATTATCTGCAAGATTATCAAAATTTTCTATTTTTGTATCTTGGGTAAAATATTTCAAATTAGCATTTTCGTTTAATTCTTCTTTTTTCTTAATACCCTCTAA
Organism: Anaerofustis stercorihominis; assembly: GCF_005844425.1. Lineage (GTDB taxonomy): Bacteria > Bacillota > Clostridia > Eubacteriales > Anaerofustaceae > Anaerofustis > Anaerofustis butyriciformans. The sequence continues at coordinate 47,001 of NZ_SPHL01000001.1, forward strand.
TCCTGCATTGATTACAAGAGCAAAAGCCAAGTAAGGATTAGCCGTAGGGTCAAGACTTCTTAATGTAATCTTGCTTCTTTTTTCAATATAGTCTGTTATTTTAATAAGAGTATTAGGGTTCTTCTTTGACCAAGTAATTGATTTTGGCGCATAAAATTCCCCAAATCTTTTATATGAGTTTCTTGTTGGATTTAAAATTGCGGTTATTTCTTTTATTCTGTTCATGATTCCTGCAATAAAATATTTTGCATCTTTAGAATCTTCAAGTCCTTTTGATAAAATATTTTCATTGTCTTTAAATACAAGAAGATTAAGATGAAGCCCGCTGCCTGATAATTCTTTTAGAGGTTTAGGCATGAAAGTAGCATATCCGCCGTTTTTATTTGCAATTGCTTTTACAATCCATTTGAATGTAACAAAATCATCTGCAGCAAGCAAGGCTTCGGAGTTTCTAAATATTATTCTGTTTTGTCCAGGGCCTCTTTCATGATGAGAACTTATAGGAGTTATTCCCATTTCTTCAAGAGTAAGGCAAATTTCTCTTCTGATATTTTCTCCCTTGTCAACAGGGGAGATATCAAAATATCCTGCTTCATCATAAGGCATTAAAGTAGGCTGTCCTTCGTCGTCTGTTTTGAAAATATAAAATTCGCATTCAGTACCTACTTTTATTGTATATCCCATTTCCTTTGCTTTGTTAACTGCTTTTGTAAGAATTCTTCTTGAGTCATTTTCAAAATTTTCTCCATTTGGATACTTTACATCACAAAAGAATCTTGCAACCCTTCCTTCCGATGGTCTCCAAGGAAGAATTGATAAAGTAGTCGGATCCGGAAATAAAAGTAAAGTATTGTTTTTTTCGTTTGAAAATCCGTCTATGGCAAATCCGTCAAAGGCTATTCCGTTTTCAAAAGCATTTTGCAGTTCATCTGACATTATAGCTATATTTTTTTGAATGCCGAACACATCACAAAATGCAAGTCTAATGAATTTAATGTCGTTTTCTTTAACGAAATTGATGACTTCCTTTGTAATATTATTCATATACCCTCCTAATGATTAGTATATAATTGTTTGTATGGACTTTTTGTGTTTGGAATTATAATATAAAATTTACTTTCTATAATATTATCATAATCTTTATTAAAATAATTACAATATTTTTTTATATTATCTTTTATTTCCTCTAAATCTTCTTTTTCTGCTTCTTTAACGATAAGTTTATCACCTTCAAATACAGGTGGGTTATTTGTTCTAAGATAAATTTTACCCCCATGCATTCCCGTTGCACAGAAATTACCCATTGGAATTTCTTTATCTTCATATCCCAATCCTAATATAACGATATTTCCGCCTGCTTGGTATTCACCAAGGAATGAGCCTGTTTTCCCTCCAACGATTATGGCTGGTTTTTTGTCTTTATAGGCTTTCATATGGATACCTGCTCTGTATCCTACATCACCTTCAACAAATATTGTACCACCACGCATTGCATATCCTGTCGCATCTCCGCTTGAACCGTGAATTATAATTTCACCGTCATTCATTGTATCACCTGTCGCATCTTGTGCATTTTCATTTATGGTGATTTGTGCACCGTCAAGATATGCGCCTACTGCATTTCCAGGTACTCCGTTTATTGTAAGATTAACTTTAGACATACCTGCACCTATAAATCTTTGTCCCATTACATCATCAATAGTTATGTCTAAATCTTTTAAAGCACAAGCTTTAATCTGTTCGTTTATTTGTCTGTGTTCAAGTCCTTTTGCCCCAAATCTCATAACTTTTTACCTCCAAGCTTAGAGTCTCTGTAATCTCTTGAAAATGCCATAAGTCCCGGATTATCTTTAACTAAATCAAAATCTATGTCATTTAGATTAATTTTTTCTCTTATTAAATAAGTATATATTCCGGCTTTATCTACATCTCCTATGATAATGAAACCTTTAAGAAGATTATTTTTATATACAAGTTTCTTATATTCATTTTCATTTTCTACTATATATTCTTCACCGTCGTAGTTTCCTGCTGTTACCATATGAAGACCAAATAATCCAAGAGAATTCATCGGCATTGCATTTTTATAGGATTTTTCTCCTCCTGCCATGTTTACTCCTGCTGTTTCGCCTTTAAAGTAAGCATTTGGAAGAAGTGCAAGGATGATATTTTGATCTCTTGTAATATCATAACTTTCAGTACAGTCTCCTGCAGCATAAACATCTTTAATTGTCGTCATACCATGTTCATCGGTTATAATACCTCTGTTTACTTCACATCCTATTTCCTTTGCTAAGTTTACGTTTGGTCTTACACCTACCGCAACTACGAATATATCATAATCAAGCTTTGAACCATCTTTTAGGGTAGCTTGTTTTTCATCAATTTTATCAATACTGTTACCAAGTATAAATTTAACACCTTGGTTTTCAATATGTTTTTGGACCAGTTTGCATCCTTTTTCATCAAGAATACTTGGTAAAATTCTATCGGCAAGGTCAACAACGGTAACATTTTTAACTTTATTGTTAATTGCTTCCGCACATTTAAGACCGATAAGTCCTGCACCTAAAATTAATACTTTACTGTCTTTTGTAATTGCTTTTTTAAGATTTAACGCATCATCCAAAGACATAAAAGTAAATTTGTTTTCTACCTTTTCTTCTCCTTCAATGTGAGGTGTAAAAGGGGAAGAGCCGGTTGCAATCATTAGTTTTTTGAAAGGGATGTTTCTTTTATTATTAAGGACGATACATTTATTTTCATAATCGATTTTTTCCGCCTTAACCCCTTTTATCACTTCCACATTGTTTTTTATATAAAAATCATCTTCTCTATATCTCATTTTTTCCAAAGTTGTCTTTCCTTCAACAAGATAAGATATCAAAGGTCTTGAATAGATAAAATGATTTTCATCCGTAACTAAAGTTATATCACCTGTTTTATCAACACTTCTTATTCCTTCTATTGTTCCAATGGCGGCAATAGAACCGCCGATAATTACATATTTACTCATAATTAACCCCTTTCCTCGAAAACAATGGCATTATTTGGACATCCTTTAACACAGTTAGGTTCTCCAAAAGAATTGTTTGTACAAAATTCACATTTGTTTACAACACTGTTTTCTTCATCGGGATGAATTGCACCGTAAGGACAAACTAAAACGCATGTCAAACATCCGATACATTTTTCTTTATCTACACTGATAAGTCCGTCTTTTATTGATAAAGCACCACTTATACAGCTTTTTACGCATATTGGTTCTTCGCAGTGTCTGCAAGATACAGCAAAGTGAATTTGATCTTTATCTTCAACTCTTATATTAGGATAGATTTTCTTTCCTTTAAGAGCTTTTATCATATTGTCTTCTTTACTGTTTGCAAACGCACAGTTATATTCACATAGGTGACATCCAAGGCACCACTTTTCGTTGACGTAAATTCTTTTCATATTTTATTCTCCTGCATGCTTTATTCCTAGTATTTCAAGTTCTTTTTCGTTAAGACCTACACCTCTTAACATTAATCTGTTTCCTTTTAGGGCTTCTATTGAGTTTATTCCCATACCGCCCATCATTTCTTTTATTTCATGTTCCCAAGCGGTTACAAGGTTTACTACTCTTTTATATCCAATATCAGGATTTAATCTTTTTACAAGGTCTGGTCTTTGAGTTGCAATACCCCAGTTGCATTTTCCGCTGTGGCAGTTTCTGCATAAGTGGCAGCCAAGAGCCATTAATGCTGAAGTTGCGATATAAACACAGTCGGCACCAAGGGCAATTGCTTTTACTACATCTGCACTGCTTCTTATACTTCCGCCAACTACAAGAGAAACATTATCTCTTATGCCTTCACTTCTAAGTCTTGAATCAACACTTGCAAGGGCAAGTTCAATCGGAATACCTACGTTATCCCTAATTCTTGTTGGAGCTGCTCCCGTTCCTCCTCTAAAACCGTCTATTGCAATTATATCTGCACCGCTTCTTGCGATACCGCTTGCAATTGCGGCAACGTTATGTACTGCGGCAATTTTTACGATAACTGGTTTTTTATATCCGGTTGCTTCTTTTAAAGAAAGAACAAGCTGTCTTAAATCTTCAATTGAATAAATATCATGATGAGGAGCGGGGCTTATTGCGTCGCTTCCTTCAGGAATCATTCTTGTTTTTGAAATATCAGGTCCGATTTTTTCTCCCGGTAAATGTCCTCCAATACCGGGTTTAGCACCTTGTCCCATTTTTATTTCAATAGCCGCTGATGTATCAAGATAATCTTTATGTACACCAAATCTACCTGATGCAACTTGAACTATTGTATTTTTTCCATATTTATAAAAATCTTCGTGAAGACCACCTTCACCGGTGTTATACATTATTCCAAGTTCACTTGCTGCTCTTGCTAAACTTTCATGAGCATTGTAACTTATTGATCCGTAAGACATTGCAGAGAACATTATTGGAACGTTTAATTTGATTTGAGGAGGAGTGTTTGGAACAATATTTCCTTTATCATCTCTTTCAATTTTTACATTTTTCTTTCCTAAGCTTACTTTTGTTTCCATTGGCTCTCTTAGGGGGTCAATAGATGGGTTTGTTACTTGAGATGCGTTTATAAGCATTTTATCAAAGTAAATAGGGTACTCTTTAGGATTTCCCATTGATGCAAGAAGCACTCCACCGCTGTCAGCTTGACGGTAAATGTTTTCTATATGTTCAGCTTTCCAACTTGCATGAGGTTTAAAAGTATGATCGCTTTCAACGATTTTTAAAGCTTTTGTAGGGCATAGAGATACACATCTATGACATGCAACGCAGTTTGTTTCGTCACTTAACATAAGTTTGCTGTCTTCGTCATAAAAATGTACTTCATTTGCACATTGTCTTTCGCATACTCTGCACTGTATACATCTGTCTTGATTTCTTACCACTTCAAACTGTGGATGTATAAAATTAATTCCCATCTTATTCTACCCCCTTGTTTAATGTAACTATTACAGGTTCACCACCGGCAGGTGAGTAAATTTTATCTACTTGTTTTTGTATTATTTTTATTGCACTTTCTTCACTTGCCATATATACACTTTCTCCTTTTTCGGCAACAACCATTGAACGAAGTTTTAATCTGTCGTTAAGAGCCATAAGTCCTCCGTTAAAGCCTAAGATAATAGAGAAAGGACCTGTAATAAGTAGACTTGAAAACATAGTTCTTAAATATGAAAGTCTTTCTTTTTCTTTTTCGTCTTTTGTTTTTATTGTTTCCCAGAAAGGAGCAGCAACAACTTCAGCTGCTTCTTTTAATGTAAGTTTATTTTTTCTAAGCAAATAATCCATCATATATGTAATTACTTCTGTATCTGTTAGAAGATTACATTTATATCCAAACATTTCAATATATCTTCTGTTTGCATCATAAGAAGATATTTCACCGTTATGAACTATTGAGTAGTCAAGAAGACTAAAAGGATGGGCACCACCCCACCAGCCGGGAGTGTTGGTAGGGTATCTGCCGTGTGCTGTCCATGAATACGCTTTGTATTCATCTAGTTTATAAAATTCGCCTACATCTTCCGGATAACCTACTGCTTTAAAAGAACCCATGTTTTTGCCGCATGAGAATACATAGCAGCCTTGCATATTTGTATTTATATTCATAACGCATTCAACTACAAATTCTTTTTCGTCTAATTGAGAAGATTTTAGTTTAGATTCTTTTGGTAATACAAAATATCTATATATTAAAGGTTCGTTTGTGATTTTATCGATTTTTCTGGTTGGAATGATTCCTTGTTCGATAATATCAAAATGAGTATCTAAAAAAGCTTCACATTCTTTTCTTACAATATTGTCATCATAAAAAACATGAAAAGCATAATAATTTTTATATTCCGGATATATTCCGTAAGCAGCAAAACCTCCGCCAAGCCCGTTGCTTCTTTCGTGCATTACTTCAATTGATGTTATTATGTCTCTTCCGTCGGTTCTTTTCCCGTCTTTGTGAAAAATACCGCTTATGGCACATCCTGAAGGTATTCTTACATTTCCTTCTTTGTATCTTTCGTCAAATATCATTTTTACACCCCCAAAAAATAAAGCGCCCAATAAGCACATAAAAATAAAGTACTTATTGGACGCCGTTGTCCTTAATATTTAGTTAGTGTTATAAGTATAAACATAAAATTATAAAAATGCAAGAGAAATTTGTATTTTTTTTGAATTTTCTAAAAATTTAAAAAATTAAAAAAAATAACTTGACAAAAATAAATCCTCGTAGTAAAATCCATTCATACACAGCAAAGGCGCTGTAAGCAAAATGCTTACGGTGCCTTTTTGTTTTTAATAAGGCTCTTGTTAGATGAAATAATTATTAAATTTATAGTAGAAACCTAAAAGAAAAAATTGTATAATTATTTTATATGCAAAACTTATTAAGGTAGATACAAAATTAAACATGAAAGGATGTAAAAATTATGAGCGGAATACCCGAATTATTTGGCAGCAAGGTTTTTAATGACAAAACTATGCAAGAAAAATTACCGAAGGATACATATAAAAAATTAAAAGAAACAATAGAACAGGGAAAAAGACTTGATATAAGCATTGCGAATGAGGTTGCACACGCAATGAAAGAATGGGCACTTGAAAATGGTTGTACACATTATACTCATTGGTTCCAACCAATGACAAGTTTAACAGCTGAAAAACATGATGCATTTATCGAACCTGACGGAGATAATGTTGTTTTACGTTTGTCAGGTAAAGATTTACTACAAGCAGAACCTGATGCTTCATCTTTCCCATCAGGCGGACTTAGAGCAACAAACGAAGCAAGAGGATATACTGTTTGGGATCCTACAAGTTATGCTTTTATTAAAGATAATACTTTATGCATTCCTGCAATTTTCTGTTCTTACAATGGTGAAGTTCTTGATAAAAAAGCTCCACTACTTAAATCTATTGAAGCAATCAGTAATCAAACAAAAAGATTATTAAAACTTCTTGGAAAAGAATGCAGCGGTGCTAATACATCAGTTGGGGCAGAACAAGAATACTTTATTATTTCAGAAGAAATGTATAAGAAAAGACCTGACCTTATCTATACAGGAAGAACATTATTCGGTTCACCTTCTCCAAAAGGTCAAGAACTTGATGACCATTACTTTGGTTCAATAAAAGCACAAATTTTAGAATATATGGAAGATTTGGATAAAAGCCTTTGGGAATTTGGTATTACCGCAAAGACAAGACATAACGAAGTTGCCCCTGCGCAACATGAGCTTGCACCTGTATATTCATCAACAAATACAGCAACAGACCAAAACCAAGTTATGATGGAAATGATGAAAAAAATTGCAAGAAAACACGGGCTTGTATGTCTTCTTCATGAAAAACCATTTGAAGGCATAAACGGAAGCGGTAAACATAATAACTGGTCTATCACAACAAAAGAAGGAGAAAATTTATTATCTCCGGGAAACGACCCTAAACAAAACATGCAGTTCTTATTAGTTCTTGCAGCAGTTGTAAAAGCAGTTGACGAACATCAAGATTTACTTAGAATTTCTGTAGCAAGTGCAGGTAATGACCATAGACTTGGTGCAAACGAAGCTCCCCCTGCAATTATCTCTATATTCCTTGGAGATGACTTAAAAGGTGTAGTTGATGCAATTATTTCAGATAATGATTATAAGAGCGAAGGAAAAACAAAATTCTCATTAGGTGCTACTGTAATTCCTGATTTAACAAAAGATACAACAGACAGAAACAGAACATCACCTTTCGCATTTACAGGTAACAAATTTGAATTTAGAATGGTTGGCTCAAAAGACTCTGTTGCTTGTCCTAACATGATTTTAAATACAATTGTTGCAGATGCATTTAGTGAATTTGCAGATAAATTAGAAAAAGATAATTCAGAAGAAGCAATCAAAGCTTTAATTAAAGAAACATTTACTGCTCATCAAAGAATTATTTTCAACGGAGACGGATATTCTGATGAATGGGTTGAAGAAGCTGCTAAGAGAAATCTTTTAAATTTAAAAACAAGTGCAGAAGCAATTCCTTATTACAGAAAGGAAAACAATGTAAAATTATTTGAAAAACATAAAGTTCTTTCTAAAGATGAACTTGAAAGCAGAACAGAAGTTTTACTTGAAGAATATGCAAATGTACTTTCAATTGAAGCAAAAGCTACCCTTGAAATGGCAAAAGGTTCAATCCTTCCTGCTTGTATAGCTTATGTAAAAGAAGTTGCAGAAACATTACAAGTTAAAAAGGCAGTTTGTCCTTTAGCAAACAGTGATGTTGAAGAAAAAACAGTTGTAAGAATAAGTGATTTAAATGCTAAACTATATAATTCAATTAACGTATTAGAAGAAGGTTTAAATGAAGCCGATAAAGTTGAAGATGCAGAACAAAGAGCAATGGCATTTAAGGAAAAAGTATTTGATAATATGGAAGAAGTAAGAAAATATGCAGACGAACTCGAAACAATTGTTGACAAAAAATACTGGCCATATCCTGCATATGGTGACATCTTATTTAGTGTTCAATAAGAATATAAATTAAATAAATCAAGGCACAAAGGCGTGTATGTAATCTTTATATTTACATACACGCCTTTTTATTTTATATATTTTAGGAGGAAAAGAAAAATAGGAACAACATTTTCTGCTCTTGATACTATTTGGGTATTACTTGGAGCAATATTAGTATTTTGGATGCAAGCGGGGTTTGCAATAGTAGAGGGAGGTTTTACCAGAGCAAAAAATGCAGGTAACATTATTATGAAAAACTTAATGGATTTTGTTCTTGGTACCATTATTTTCTGGGTACTTGGTTTTGGCATAATGATGGGTGATGATATTGGTGGAATTATAGGTAAAGTGGATTTCTTTATTAGAGGAAACTATGATAGTACTTTCCCTACAATGGCCTTTATTATTTTCCAAACTGTATTTTGCGCAACGGCTGCTACAATTGTATCCGGTGCAATGGCAGAAAGAACAAAGTTTATTGCATATTTAATTTACTCGGCTGTAATCAGTGCAGTTATTTATCCAATTTCAGGTCACTGGATTTGGGGTGGTGGTTGGTTAAGCCAACTAGGATTCCATGATTTTGCCGGTTCAACTGCGGTGCATATGGTAGGAGGAATATCTGCTTTGGTAGGTGCAAAGATTTTAGGAGCAAGACTTGGTAAGTATGATAAAAATGGAAAGAGTAAAGCTATTCCCGGACATAACATTGCTTTAGGCGCTCTTGGTGTATTCATCTTATGGATGGGTTGGTTTGGATTTAACGGTTGTTCAACAGTTGCAATGTCAACAGATGCAGATATGGTTTCTGCGTCAACAATTTTCGTAACAACAAACATGGCAGCAGCAGCTGCTGCATTAATGAGTTTAATTGTTACTTGGGTTAGATACGGTAAACCTGATGTTTCAATGACTCTAAACGGAGCTTTAGCAGGACTTGTTGCTATTACGGCAGGTTGTGATATGGTTTCTACTACAGGTGCTTTCTTTATTGGTGCAATCGCAGGTGTGCTTGTTTTATTTGCAGTTGAATTTATTGATCATAAATTAAAAATTGATGACCCTGTTGGTGCAATCGCAGTTCATGGATGCTGTGGTGCGACAGGAACACTTTTAACAGGTTTATTTGCAGTTGACGGCGGTTTGTTCTATGGTGGTGGAATTCATATGTTCCTAACTCAACTTTTAGGTGTTGCGAGTGTAGCCGTTTATGTATTTATCGCAATGTTTATTGTATTTAAAATAATTGATAAAACAGTTGGTTTAAGAGCTAGTGAAGAGGAAGAAATCTTAGGTCTTGACATAACGGAACACGGACTTGTAAGTGCATATGCAGACTTTGCTCCTGCAGGAGATTTCTATTATTCATTGGATGATGAAAGTGAAGTCCTTGGAATTGAAACACAACCTACAACAGCTAAAGAAGAAATAAAAGAAGTTGTACCTACTACTCAAACAACTCCGGTTGAAGATGATATTAAAGTTACAAGACTTGACAGCGGTATAAGTAAAGTTACTATAGTGATTAATAAAGATAAATTTGGAGCTTTAAAAGCCTCAATGCAAAAAATCGGAGTTACGGGTATGACAGTAACAAACGTTCTTGGATGTGGTGTTCAAAAAGGAAGAAAACATTTCTATCGTGGTAGTGAAGTAGAATCTATTTTACTTCCTAAATTAAAGGTAGAAATCGTAGTTGCGGCAGTTCCTGTAAGAACAGTAATTGAAGAAGCGAAAAAAGCTTTATATACAGGTAATATCGGAGATGGTAAAATCTTTGTTTACGGACTTGACAATGTTGTTAAAATCAGAACAGGTGAAGAAGGCTTTGATGCTCTACAAGAACCAGAAGAAGAATAATAAAAAGACTTGTACATTATGTACAAGTCTTTTTAATTACTTATTAAACATTTATAAATTTTAATAAAATAAAAATTCCCTTTGCAAATTTTTTCAGTATTGTAATATATTTCATTCTCCATTAAACTGTAATTAAGAAAAGATTAAGGAGAATAGAATATGAAAGCATTAATTTTTAACGGACCGAATGATTTTTATTATGGGGATATTGAAACACCCGAGTGTCCTGAAAATGGTGTACTTATAAAAGTTATATCAGTTGGACTTTGCGGTTCTGATATAAGAACTTTTACTTCGGGACATAAAAAGGTAAAACCTCCTTTTGTAATAGGGCATGAGGTTGCAGGTATTATTGAAAAAAGTGACAGTGAATATTACAAAGAAGGTCAAAAAGTTATGTTAAATCCGGGTATAACTTGTGGAAAGTGCAGTTATTGTACATCGGATAAAAATATTAAGAATCAATGTAAAAATTTAATAGTGCCTGGAATGAATTTTTATGGCGGTTATGCTCAGTATATGGCAGTACCTGCAGTTGGTTCAACTCCTGAATTTTTACATATTTTACCTGATGACTTTAATTTAGACCTTGCTCCGTTATCGGAAACATTGGCAAGCGTATATTCTACACATGATTTTATCAATGTAACAAAAGGGGATACGGTTCTTGTAATAGGGGCAGGACCTCTTGGAAATTTACATAGTGCAATGGCAAAATTAAGAGGAGCTAAAAAAGTTATATTATCAGAAGTAAACCAGCCTAGACTTGATAAAGCAAAGAGATTTGATTATATAGATGTGTTCGTAAACCCAACAAAAGAAAGCTTGGAAGAAGTCGTTATGAGAGAAACAAACGGAGATGGGGTAGATGTTGCAATTACAGCCTGTCCTGTAGGTTCTGCGCAGGAAGAGGCCACTCATTATCTCCGTCCAAGAGGAAAACTTTTATTATTTGGCGGACTTCCACATGATAACTGCCGTGTAAATTTTGACAGCAATTTAATTCATTATAAAGAACTTCAACTTTGTGGAGGTTATAGCTTTGATCCTGCTTCTTTTAAATCTGCACTTGATTTAATAGTAGAAGGAAAAATTGATGCAAGCAAATTTGTTACTCATACAATTCCTTTAAAAGAAATAAAACACGGCATTGAAATGACAAAAACAGGGGAAGCTATAAAAGTAATTTTAAAGCCATGGGAAGAATAAAAAAAAGAGCAGGACAACCTGCTCTTTTTTTTGGTAAACATGAAAATTATTGATAATAGTTTTGTTATTTTATTAATATAATTATAATCTATTGACAAATGGGGTATAATATATTAAAATATTATAGCATATTCACGGGGGAGTGCCCGAGTGGCTAAAGGGGGCGGACTGTAAATCCGTTGGCTCAGCCTACAATGGTTCGAATCCATTCTCCCCCACCATTTTTATTAATACCGATTAAACGGTATTTTTTTTATGTATTTTTTCCCATTGTAATTGCTTTATTTATTATATTTTCATTACTTTCAATATCTTTTACGTTTGTTATGTTTGTTGCACATAAATGTCCCATAAGTTTTACACCTTCAAAACATGATATCCAGCCTTCAATTTCTTTTAATATTATATTTATTGCACTTTCTTCTTCATCGGCACATGAGGCAAGTAGATATATTTCTTTGAAATTATATTTCATTGCAAATACTGGGTTCATTCTATCTAGGAAATTTTTTAACTGTCCACACATTGTGTAATAATAAACAGGTGTTGCAAACACAATTGCATCGGCATTTTTAAATTTATCTAAAAGTAATTTAGCATCGTCATTTATAACGCATTTATGTTCCTTTTGACAGTATAGACATCCTCTGCAAAAGTTTATATTGTAATTTCTTAAATATACAATTTCGACAATATGTCCTTTTTCTTCTGCTCCCTTTTTAAAATTTTCAGCTAATATTTCTGAATTTCCCCCTTTTCTCATTGTGGAAGAAATAATTAAAATATTCTTTTTTTTCATACTTTTACTCCTTTACTTTAATATGTACTTGAACTTCATTTTTATTTGTAAAATTGTCTTCATCCAGATTTTCTATTACTCCGATTTTGGTATATTGATATGAAGTGTCAAAATCCTTATAGAATATAACCAGAGTATCTGCTCCGTAAAGCATAACATCACCTTTTTTTATTTTTCCTACATTATATTCATCCGTAGGAAGAGAGGATGATAAATTATAATACTTTTCATTTTGGTTAAAATCCTGCATTGTAATATTTAATGGAAGAATTTTTATAAGTTCCTTTGTCGTTTGATTGTTTTCTAAATTTAAAACATAATCTTTACCGTCGATATTTATGCTTAATGACTGAATATTTTCGGTATTTGATGTGTTTTTTGCTATATCTGTTGTTCCACTCATTATCTTGTTTTCTTTTTTGTCAGAAGATTTATCATTTTTATAATTTATAAAAATTAAACATATAAATATAAGTAAAATAATAAATATAAAGATGAATTTCTTCATGATTACCTCCTTTTTATTTTACTTTACTATATGGACTTAACTCCAAGTCAAGAGAAAATAAAAAAACACTTCATTTAAGAAGTGTTTTTTTATATTAATACATTCCGATACTAAATAAGTAAGCAATTACTACGGCTATTGGACCTGTTACAAGTCTGGAGAAAAGCATAGCCGGTACGCCTGCTTTAACTGTTTCATCTTCTGCTTCTGCCATTGTTAAAGCAACCGGAACGAAGTCGCAACCAACTTGAGAATTTATTGCAAAAAGTGCAGGTAATGAATAAGAAATAGGTATTGTTCCTTTTCCGATTTCAACCCCAAGAAGTACACCGACAACTTGAGCGATTACGGCTCCAGGACCAAGAATAGGAGATAAGAATGGTAGGGCACATATTACTGATAAGATAAGTAATCCCGGTAAAGTTCCTGCCAAAGGTTTTATTGCATTTGCTATAATATCACCAAGACCTGAGAATAGGATTATACCAACAAGTACACTTACAAATGCCATGAAAGGTAGAATATTTTTTATTATGATATCTATTGAATCTCTACCTGCTTGATAGAATACATTAACGAATTTACCTATTACTTTACCTACAGATGCTATTATATTTAAGAATTTATTTCCTTCATCAGCATTTTCAGCTTCTATTGTTTCATTTACAGCTGTTGTTTCGCTTTCTTCGCTTTTTTCAAATTCAATTTCTTTATCATCTTCCATAAGAGATAGGTTGTCTTCTTTTACGCCTGATACAAAATTGTTTTCATTCATATAACTTGCTAAAGGCCCTGATGGTGAAATTGGATGAATATCTATTGTAGGTACACCCATTTTGGGATAAACACCACATCTTAAAGTACCGCCACAGTCAACAACTGCTATAATGATTGTTTCAGGTTCTACTTTATTGTTGAATCCGTCTACTGCTGGAACATCTAAAAGTTCGGCTATTTTTGCTGCTAGAGGATGAATTCCTCCCCCTGTTATTGATGCAACAACTTTTTTTGTATCTGTTTCATATACTGTTAGAGGACCGCCCCAACCGCCTTTTCCTTTTGTAACCGTTAATTTTTTCATCTTATTGTGCCTTTCCTTTCTTAAGTAGTTTTACTGTGATAAATTCTGTTAAGTTCCCTCTGATAAAAGCAACGATAAAAGCAACGAGGATTGCTCTAACTGCTAAAGGTGTGATTGATGCACCAAGGGTAGTTATGCCGGCTGCTATACCTGACCATACGAACAATTCTCCTGGGTTTGCATGTGGGAAAAGTCCAAGCATAGGATGTGCAAATGTAAACATACCGTCTATACAAGCTGCTTTGTCTTTTTCTTCAACGAAACGAGCCATTGTATAACACATAGGATTTGTTAAAAAGAATAAAGCCATAAAAGGTAATAAAGTATATCTTAATATTCTGTATTTGGTTATTTTCTTTGCAAAGTTCATAACCCTTTCTTCACCTATTAATGCGATAATGGCATTAATTAATGTTAATAAAATGATTAAGTTGGGAAGTATGCTTGTTATTAATCCAACTAAATTTTCTCCCCCTTTACTTATCATGCCGTTAAAACCTTCTGCAATTTTTACTACTAGTTCCATGTTTTTACCTCCGTTTTATTATTGTTCTAAGCATTCCAGTTTTTTGTTTTGTAATAATTCTTTTGCATTTTCCAAAGCTAATTTCAATTTTTTGTTAGATACTTTTTCATGTAGAGAGTCAATAGAAAGATTTGTATAGTCTTCTTTGTTTTTTAGTCTTGAAAAAACCGTATAGCCACTCATTTCTAAAAATTCGATAATATTATCATTATTATCAATAACGGTAACTATCAAAAATCCTTTTCCAAATGACAGTTTTCTTTTGCTTGTACCTGTAACCAAATAATATTCATCTTTATACTTACTCTTTAGCTGTGCTATTTTTGTATAAATATTTTTAAGCTGCAAGTAAGAAAATATGGTTTGGACAAATATAACAAGAAGAAACAGTACCATAACCATAACCCACATTTTTTATACCGCCTTTCCTTTATTCTTGATTTGATATTAATTTTGGGGAGAAAAAATGTCAATGCGATATGCATAAGTGGAACATATTCCACAAAATTGACGAGATATATATTTGTTCAAGGAACATATGTGTAACATTTGTTCTTTATGGGAACAAATAATTGACTTGTGTTACTTGTAACATTATTATGTTTACAAGATTTAGCTTTAATGATAAGCAGAAAGAAGGTATATAATGAAAACAAAGGCAATAAGGCTATATGGAGAAAATGATTTAAGACTTGAAGAGTATGAACTACCAAAAATGAAAGATGATGAAATATTAGCAAAGATTATTACAGATAGCGTATGTATGTCTACTTATAAATTATCAAAACAAGGAGAAAAACATAAAAGAACTCCTGATAATTTAAAAGAAAATCCTGCAGTAATAGGTCATGAGTTATCCGGTATAATAATAGAAGTAGGAGATAAGTGGAAAGATAAATATAAAAAAGGTCAAAAGTTTACAGTACAACCTGCAGTTAGTGTAGATGGAAAAGTAAAAACAGTAGGGTATTATTATCAGTATTACGGCGGAGATAGTACATATAGTATTATTCCAAATGAAGTAATGGAAAATGATTGTTTAATTCCTTTTAACGGAGATTCTTTCTTTGAAGCTTCTTTATCAGAACCTGTTTCTTGTATAATTGCCGGATATAACAGAATATATCATACAAATGATGAAAATCATATTCACTCAATGGGCGTTAAGAAAAATGGAAAGATAGCAATTTTAGGTGCTTGCGGCCCTATGGGACTAGAATGTATAGATTATGCACTTCAGCTTGAGGATGCACCAAGTCTTGTTGTTGCAGTTGATGTATCAGAAGACAGACTAAAAAGAGCAGAAAAACTTTTATCTAAAAAAGCTCAAAAAGATACAAAAATAGTATTTGTAAATTCAAATGCATATGAAGATTCTACAAGTAAATTGATGGAACTAAGTGATAATGAAGGTTATGACGACGTATTTGTATATGCACCTATTACTCCGTTAATAGAACAAGCTGATAGTATACTTGGTAAAGATGGGTGTTTAAATTTCTTTGCAGGTCCTATTGATAAAACATTAAGTGCAAATATAAATATGTATAATGTTCATTATAACTACACACATATTACCGGTTTTACAGGAAGCACAAACCAAGATGTTCTTGATGCTTTATCTTTAATGGAAGAAGGAAGATTAAGCCCTACTATCATGGTAACTCATATTGGTGGACTTGACAGTGCAATTTATGCAACTCAAAATGTTCCTGATATTCCAGGGGGTAAAAAGATGATATATACTCAAATTGATATGCCACTTACAGCAATAGATGATTTTGAAAAACTTGGCGAAGATAATGAATTATTTAAAAGGTTATATGAAGAGTGTAAAAAATATGATGGATGCTGGAATAAAGATGCAGAAAAAGTATTATTAGACTATTATAATATTTCACTTAATGAATAGGAGATAAAATATGTTAGTAAACACAAAAGAATTATTAGTAAATGCACAAAAAAACAAAAAAGCTGTAGGCGCATTTAACTGCCCTTCTCTTGAAGCAATAAGAGCTACAATAAAAGCAGGGGAAAGCTTAAACTGTCCGATTATTTTACAGCATGCTCAGTCGCATGATCCGATAATGGAAATGGAAGAGATGTTACCTATATATATGTACTATGCAAAAAGAGCAAGTGTTCCTGTTAGTGTTCACTTAGACCATGGCAGTACTTTTGAAAAATGTATTATGGCAATAAGAATGGGTGTAAGCTCTATTATGTACGATGCATCAGCAAAGGATTTTGAAACAAATATAGAAGAAACAAAATATATTACTGAAATTGCTCATGCAGCAGGGGTATCTGTAGAAGCAGAGCTTGGTCATGTTGGAAGTTTTGCTTCATCTGATGAAGGCGGCGGTAAAG
Organism: Anaerofustis stercorihominis; assembly: GCF_005844425.1. Taxonomy (GTDB): domain Bacteria; phylum Bacillota; class Clostridia; order Eubacteriales; family Anaerofustaceae; genus Anaerofustis; species Anaerofustis butyriciformans. Next base: position 63,889 of record NZ_SPHL01000001.1, read on the forward strand.
ATGATGAAGGTATATATACAAATCCGGAAAGCGCATATGAATTTGTTCAAAGAACAGGAGTAGACTTTCTTGCAATATCTTTTGGAACTACTCATGGCGTATATTTAACAGAACCTAAACTTGATATTGAAAGAGTAAAAACAATAAAAGAAAAAATAGGAATTCCTCTTGTTATGCATGGAGGTTCAGGAGTAAGTGAAGAAGATTATATAAAATCAATCAAAAATGGTATAAGCAAAATTAATTATTATACATATATGAACTGTGCCGGTGGAGAGGGGATACATGAGTATATAAAGAAAAATCCGAATAATATGGCATTTGATAAAATGAGTCTTTATGCAACGGATAAAATGGAAGAAGACGTAAAACGAGCAATGTCTATATTTGACTGTTAGTCTATATTTATAATTTATTTTAATTTATGTTATTATAATATAGCAAATATTTATTATGCAAAGACAACAAAGAAAGTAGGTATTAAAATGGTAAAGACAAAAGTAGTAAGCATAGGAAAAGAGGCATATTTTGAAGGATATCCTTTACTTGTAATATTCGGTAAAGACTGTCCTGATGAGTTAAAAGATATTTGTATAGTACATGAGTATATTGACAATCCCAATGCTGAAATGATTAAAGTAGGCGGTAAAATACTTATTGGTGGAAATGAATATACCGTTGAAAAAATCGGCGGTGATGCAGCAAATGAAAATTTATATAATTTAGGGCATATGACTATTAATTTTAGTCCCGATTTAGATTTAATGCCGGGAAGCATACTTGTTTCTCCTTGCGTAGTTCCCGATATAAAACAAGGGGATATCATAGAATTTTAATGAGGATAAAATATGGAAAATTATGATGAAAATCGTTTACTAATCGAAATTGCTCATCTATATTACGATAAAAATCTAACTCAGGCACAAATCGCAAGAAAGTATAACATAAGCCGTTCTTCCATATCGAAAATGATAACAAAAGCAAGGCTTCTTGGAATAGTAGAGGTTGTTATTCATGATGAAGGCGTTCATCCTTACAGAGAACTTGAAAGTGAGCTTAAAGAAGCATTGTTTTTAAAAGACGTAATTTGTGTAAATGTTGAATATAAAGACTTGCTTATTGATAGATTAAGTTCTGCCGCAAGCAAATATCTGGCAAGAAAAATGAGTAACAATAAAGTTATAGCAATGGCAGGGGGCAGAACCTGTTATCAGATAGCATCAGGTTTTGTGTGTTCTCTTCCTTTTGATGATGTAACTTTTGTTCCAATATCCGGTGGACTTGGAGATAAGTACAGATATATGCAGGCAAGTGCAATATGCGAAATGCTTGCCCATAGAAGCGGCGGTAATTATATGGAGCTACATGCTCCTCTTGTTGTAGATTCTCATGAAGCTAAGAAAATGTTAATAAGTCAAAACTTTATAAAAGAAGTTTTTGATAAAGCAAAAAATGCAGATTTGGCAGTTGTGGGAATAGGGGGGCAAGATAGATATCGTACTTGGGTTGAAAATTATATGTATAAACAATATAAAAGTCTTCAAGAATTAGACGAAGCAATTGTAGGGGATATATCCTATAACATATACAATAAAAGAGGAGAAAAAATAGATTGCAAATGGCATGATCATTTAATGTCATTAGACTTGAATGAAATAAAAAAGATAAAAGAAGTTGTTGCCGTTGCCGGAGGAGTTGAAAAAGCCGACAGTATATATACAGCAATAAGGTGTAATTATATTGATTCCCTTATTACAGATGTAAATACGGCAAAAAAACTTATTTCACTTGCAAGATAAAACACCGCTTAAGTGGTGTTTTTTTAATGCACTATTATAAAATAAATTACATATATCCATCCTAAAAGTCCATGTATTATCGCCCAGAATATAGAATGCCAAGTTGTATAACTTATAACCATTGCAAGGGCACTTCCGAATGAAATACCTGACTTTACGGTTTTTTTAACAATAGTCGTTGTGTTTCCTGTTTCCATAATTATTCCTCTTTTTATTTATTCTGTCACTGTTTCATATGTCCAGTTCATAATTCCGCCCATATCATATACGTTTTTGTATCCTATGTTTATAAGTTTCATTGCGGCTTTTTTACTTCTTGCACCACTTCTACAGTATACGATTATTTTTTGATTTAAGTTACTAACCTCTTTTAATTTTTCATTTCCTATGGTTTCGTTTGGAATTAATACAGCGTTTTTAATATGAGATGTATTATATTCATCTTCTGTTCTTACGTCAATTATGATTACATCTTCTTTTTCCATCATTTCTTTTGCTTCATCTACAGTAATTTTATTATAGTTTGATGTAGGTTCTTCTTTTGTAGTAAGAAATTTAAAACTTATAAATAATAAAAGAGCAATAAGTAATATAACGATGATAGTTTTCATTGTTTTCTCCTTATATATTTTGTATAGCAAATATTATCACAAATTAAATTCTTTTTAAATAAAAAAATATAATTAATGGAAAAATTTTCGTATTGAATAAAATATAAAAAAGTAATATAATTTATTAGAACATATGTTTCAAATAAACGTTTGATAGGTGATGTTATGAAAAGTAACAGAATATATATGTGCATAGATTTAAAATCCTTCTATGCATCGGTGGAATGCAGACAGCGGGGACTTGATCCAATGACTACAAATTTAGTGGTTGCAGATCCTAAGAGGAGTCAAAAAACAATTTGTCTTGCGGTATCTCCGGCAATGAAAAAGCTGGGCGTTCCCGGAAGATGCAGATTATTTGAAATACCAAGACACATAAATTATATAATAGCTCCTCCCCAAATGAAATTGTATATAGATGTTTCTGCGGATATTTACGGAATATATTTAAAGTATATTTCAAAGGATGATATACATGTTTATAGTATTGATGAAGTTTTTATGGATGTAAGTGACTATTTATATATGTATAAAATGAATGCAAAAGAGCTTGCAAAAGAAATTATGAAAGATATTTATGATACTACCGGTATAAGTTCTGCTTGTGGGATTGGAAGTAATTTATATTTAGCTAAAGTAGCTCTTGATATTATGGCTAAAAGAACAGATGATAACATAGGCGTTTTAAACGAAAAAATGTATAGAAGAATGTTATGGGAGCATAGGCCAATAACGGATTTTTGGAGAGTTGGAAGAGGTATTGCAAACAGACTTGAAAAAATAGGGGTTAAAACCATGAAAGATTTGGCTAAGACAGATGAAAATATGCTTTATAAAATATTTGGCATAGATGCGGAGCTTTTGATTGATCATGCATGGGGAAGAGAAAGCGTTACAATGCAAGATATAAAGAAATATAAACCTAAAGCTACATCAGTAGGAAACGGACAAGTCCTTGGAAAAGACTGCGATGTTAAAACAGGAAAAATTATAGTAATGGAAATGGTGGATTCTTTATGTCTTGACCTTACAAGAAAAAATCTTGTTTGCAGCTGTATTACTCTTCATGTTAGATATAACAAAAAATACTTTAAAAAATATTCACATGGAACAATAACCATACCCACTTTAACCAACTCTTCAAAAACAATAAGCTCTTATGTATCAAAGTTATATGATGAAATTGTCTTAAAAGATGCGTTAATTCATAGGTTTTATATAACATTTAACAATGTTACCAATAATGATATTTATCAGTATAATTTGTTTAGTAATATAGAAGAAAATAAAAAGGAAGAAGTTCTTCAAAAAACAATTATAAATATAAAAGATAAATATGGAAAAAACTCTCTTTTAAAAGGAATGAGCTTAAAAGAAGGTGCTACGGCAAGGGAGAGAAATATGCAAATCGGAGGGCATAGAAGTGGAGAGTCAAAATAGAATAAAGATGAAAAGGGAAGATAGGGCAAAACAGTTTATGCCTTTTAAAGCATTAAAAGGATATGATGAGGCACTTAGGATAAAAGAAAAAGTTAAAGTGGAAAAAAAGGAATTTTCAAGAGAATATGAAGAAGTGCTTGATTACAAATTAAGACAGTTAAAAAGAAATGATATTGTTAAGATTATATATTATTTTAAAGGAGAATATATCGAAAAAACGGGAAAGGTAAGTAAAATAGATACTGTTTCAAGATGTTTATATATAACAAATGATAGAATTTTATTTGATAATATATATGACATAGACATAATAAAAGAGAAATAAAAAAAGTGCATTTTAATGCACTTAAATTTTAAAGGTGGAGCTACTAACGGGACTTGAACCCGTGACCTCTTCCTTACCAAGGAAGTGCTCTACCTCCTGAGCCATAGTAGCACTAACAGTTCATATAATATCATGATTTAATATATTTGTAAATTTATTTTACCATATTTTTTTCAATAAATTCTAAAATATCTTTGTACACTTCCTGTTTGTTTTTTTCGTTTAAAATTTCATGACGCATACCAAAATATAAAATATGTTTTATATCTTTATATCCTGCTTCCTTTAAAAAATCCATGCTGTTATGGAAATCATCTTCCTCACCTATAACTGGGTCGTCTTCGCCTGCAATAAATAAAATTGGCAGATTTTTGTTTTTTACTTCATATTTTTCTTTTTTAAAGGCATTTTCGATTAATTTAAACAAATTTCTAAATCCGTTTAATGTAAAAACATATCCGCAAAGAGGGTCCTTATTGTATTTTTGAACTTCTTTAACATCGCTGTTTAACCATTTGTTTTTTATATTTTCTTCAAATTTATCGTTAAATGAGCCAAAAACAACCATATTTAGTAAGTTGCTTCTATGATGTTTTCCTTTTAATTTTTCAAGATAATCAACTATCTTTATTCCAAGACCTGCGGCTTTATTTTCAAAAGGAGCTCCGCATAAAATAAGCCCGTCAATTTCATCATCGTATTTTTGTATATAATTTCTTGTAGCCAAAGTACCCATACTGTGAGCAAAAATAAAGTATGGGATGTTCGGATATTCTTCTTTCATTTTTTTTGTTACGGCATACATATCTTCGACTATCATTTCACCTGTTTCATCATAAAAATACCCCAGATCCTCTTTTGTTTCAACACTTTCACCGTGTCCTCTGTGGTCATTTATTATGCATGCAATACCGTTATTTGCAAGATATTCCATAAAAGGATAATATCTTTCTTTATGTTCTGCCATACCATGAGCAATTTGAATAACTGCTTTTGCATTTTCTTCTGGTGCTTTTATATAACATGAAAGTTGAAGTTTCTCATCAGATGAATTAATTGAAAATAATTGTTCTTTCATTTTTAAATTACCTCTGTGTAAATTTTAAAATTGAATTAAGCCGATTTATATAAACATTATATCACAAAAGATAGGATTAAATATAATCATGTCATTTTATTTATATAAATTTAATAATTTATAAAAAAAGTAAAAGAAGATATATTCCTCTTTTACTTTTTGTTATACATATTCATTGCTTTGTCAAGATCTTTGTCAAGGGCAGTATAGATTGCTTTTGACGTAGTTTTTACAAGTTCTCTTATTATAGGAAGTTCTTCTTCGCTAAATCTTCCAAGAACATAATTTACAAGATCACCATGTTCAGGGCTTCCAACTCCAAGGCGAAATCTTGGGAAGTTTTTTGTAGCGATTTCTTTTATTATTGATTTCATTCCATTATGGGTTCCTGCTCCGCCGTTTTTTCTTATTCTAAGTTTTCCTTTTGGAAGTTCTATATCATCATAAATTATAAATATATTTTCTTCAGGAATTTTAAAATAATCTTTAAACAGTTTTACGCTTTCACCGCTTAAATTCATGTAAGTTCTCGGTTTTACCAAAAATACATCTTCTCCGGCAATTTTACCTTTGCCAAAATCTGCCTTGAATTTTGTTTTGTTTATTTTTATATCGTATTCTTCACTTAAATAATCTATTGTTTCAAATCCTATATTATGTCTTGTAAGATTATATTCGTTTCCTATATTGCCAAGTCCCACTATTAAGTACATTTCTTTCTCCTTAAGTATAAAATAGCTTATTTATTATATCATTTATTTTTAAATTTCAATAAGATTTTATTCATTTATTTTATCAATAATCGCTTTTGATACCATTTGCACCATATTTGTCATTGATGTTATAGCCATTATTGCAACCATGCTCACATCTTCTATGGTTTTTTCATTAGGCTTAAGGGATATATTTTCTTTCTCTTTTTCATTTTTGTTAAGTATATCTTTACTGTAAGGGACATATTCGTTAAAAAATTCCATTTATCCTCCTTAATTAATTTATATATTTTATTTGAAAATTATGGTATATTAAAATAAATATTAAATTAAAGAGGCAATTATGAACAGTTTAATAAAAACTATACTGGATAAATATCAAGTAAGAAAATCATATAAAGATAAAAGCAGATTTATAGAATTGTTAACTGAATATTTTAATAATAACAATATTAAATATGATATTGAAGAATATAATGATTTCTTTAAGACAAGAAATATTGTAGTGGGTGATATAAATGAAGCGGATACAGTATTTACCGCTCATTATGATACGTGTGCAAGAATGATTTTCCCTAATTTTATTACTCCGAAGAATCTATTTATATATGCTATTTATTCAATCCTTTTAGGATTTTTTCTTGTATTGCCTGCTTTAGCGGTAAAATTTACTTTAATATTATTTACTAAAAGTGAGATTATCGGGAATATAGGTTATATTTTAATTATTATATTAGATTTATATTTAATGATGTTTGGTTTTAAAAACAAACATACTGTAAATGACAATACTTCAGGAGTTGTAACTTTACTTAATATAATGGATAAACTTAGCAGTGAAGAAATAAATAAGTCTGCTTTTGTGTTTTTCGATAACGAAGAAATAGGACTCGTAGGTGCATTCAAATTTAAGAAAAAACATAAAGATATTATAGATAATAAAGTTATTATAAATTTTGATTGTGTAAGTGACGGAGATAATATACTTTTTGTTACAAAGGAATTGACTATGCATAGTGATATTTATAAAAAAATGCAGAATATCATAGAAAGAGTAAAGCATAAATATAATAAAGAAATACTTTTAGAAAACAGCAAAAAGACGTTTTATCCTTCAGACCAAATGGTGTTTAAAAATGCTATTGGTGTTGCGGGGCTTAAGAAGAATAAAATACTTGGATATTATCTTGATAAAATACACACAAATAAAGATATAGTATTTAAAAAAGAAAACATAGATCTATTGACTGACATTATGGTTGAGTTAAAAAAATAAAGCCTTTTACGGCTTTATTTTTTTATTATATTTGAATTTAGAATTTCAATGCATTCATCTGCACTTCCCTTTATAAAGCTATCCTTTTTTAAAGGTATTGTCATTTTACCTTGTAAAAATACAACAATAAAGTTATCTGTTTCATCAAAGCCTTTAACGCTTTCAAATGGAACAGATCTTTCTGTTTTGTCAGATTTCATAGTTATTTTATCGTTTATGGTGATGTTAAATATAGGGTACTCTTCTTTATTTAAAAGTAAAGCCCTTTCTTTTTCTGCTTTAATATTTTTTCTCATGGCAAATTTACCTGAAAGAAAACTTACTATAGACAGTAGTACTGCAACAACGCCAAGTGAATTTTTAAAGGCAATAAAATATGCTGTGCCTATAATAAGTAAAATAAAAGATGAAATATAAAGTTTCTTAAATTCTTTTTTACACCAAAAAGCCATTACTTCGTTTATTGCATTTTCATCATACACAAATTCATTTATTACTTCTTTGTTCATTTTTTTTACCCTCTGTTTTTATTTATGTATATTATACACTATACTTTATGTAGAAATAAAAAAATTACCTTTAAAAAAGGTAATTTTATTTATTTTTTATTTCTTTTTCCATTACAAGATAATTTCTTGCATTTACTGTATTTGGATGAAGTAATTTCCCGCTTTTTAGAATTGAAAGAATTGTTCTGTTAAGGCTCATTACAATGGCTTTGTCAATATTTTGATATGCCATTTCTCTTACTTCTTCAACGCCTTCATATGTTCTTGTTTCTTCTATAACATCGGCAAGAAAAACTATTTTTTGAAGCATAGTCATGTTTTCTTTTCCCGTTGTATGATATTCTATGGCACTTAATACATCTTCATCCGTTATGTTAAACTTGAATTTTGCAACTATTCTTCCTGCTTTTCCATGTAACAATGCGGTATTTACTCTTTCGATTTCATCTATTTTAAAATATTGTTTTTTTAAGATATCAATCATTGCATCAGGATCCATATTTTTCGCACAGTCATGAAGAAGAGCCGCAAGGGAAGCCTTTTCTGTATCATATCCATAGTTTTTAGCAAGTTTTACTGCTTCTCTTTGTGTTGCAAGGGTGTGAATATATCTGTCTTCTTTTAGCATTTTCTTTAATTCGTGTTTGATGTTTGTGTATTCTTTCATGTTACTCTTCCTCTAATCGTTATAATATAAATTATTCTCTATTATATATTGTGCCACTTTTTCAGGAATTTTTAAAGAGTTATTTTTTAAAATATTCTTTCTTATTTCACTGGAAGATAAATCTATAAGGTTAAAATTTTCTAAAAGGGTTATTTTTGCATTGTATTCTTTATTTAAAAGATCTGTTTTTTCTTTAAGCTCTTCTTTTTTATAAGGTGGTCTGTTGGCTATTATGAAATTTACTTCTTTTAAAAGAGTTTCATAATCTTTCCATTTGTGTATTTCAAACACTAAATCAGCTCCTCCTATAAAAAATAAGTCATTGTATTTATCTTTTAAATAAGATACCGTATCAATTGTGTAACTTACCCCTTTTTTGTCTATTTCATAAGTATCTATTTCAAAAAAAGGGTATTCTTCTATTGCAAGTTCAACCATTTTAAGTCTTTGCATTGTTGAAACTTTGCTTTTATTTTCTTTTATTGGATTGATGTTTGTTGGTATAAATAATACTTTATCAAGAGAAAACTCTTTCTTTGCCGATAAAGCGAGCTTTATATGCCCGTTATGTATCGGGTTAAAGCTTCCTCCTAAAAACCCGACTTTCATTAATTATAATACCTCATATTTATTTTTGTCAGGATTTCTTTTATAAAGTATAAAAGTATTTCCTATTGTTGTAACAACTTGACTGTTTGTTTTATCTGCTAAATAATTAGCTACTTCTCTTACATCTTCAAGTGAATTTTGTTGGATTTTTCCCTTTATAAGTTCTCTGGCTTTTAATGCGTCTTTTACTTGAGTTACTATATTGTCGCTCATTCCGTCTTTGCCTATGTGAATTATAGGCTGCATTTTACTGGCTTCTTTTCTTAAATAACTTCTTTCTTTGCTGTTCATTTTTTACTTCCTATTTATAATATTCAAATTCAAAACCTTCTATGTTTACTATATCGCCGTCTTTAATACCCATTTTTTCCATTTCTTCAAAGATTCCTTTGTTTTTAAGAACTCTTTGGAAATACATACTTGATTCATAATCTTCAAGGTTTACGGATTTTATAAGACGTCTCATCATTTTTCCTTCAACATAATATACGTTATCTTCAACTTCAATTTCGTATTCTTTTTCTGCTTTTGGTGCGTAGATTACTTTTTCTTCGGTTGTAAAGAATAAAGGTGTTTTTGGTGTTTCAGGCAGTAATTCAACTATACAGTCCATTATTTTATCAAGACCGTCATTCATTGCCGCACTGGAATTAAATACCTTATATCCTTTGTCTTCAAAGTATTTTGTAAGTTCGTTTATTTTTTCTTCTTTTTCGTCAGGATTAATTAAATCTGTTTTATTAAGAACTACAATTTGAGGTCTTTCCTTTAATTTCTCAGAGTATAGGGAAAGTTCGTTGTTAATTATATCAAAATCTTTTTTAGGGTCTCTTCCTTCTATTGATGATGCGTCAAGAACATGAACAAGAAGTCTTGTTCTTTCAACGTGTCTTAAGAATTGATGACCAAGTCCTTGTCCATCACTTGCTCCTTCGATAAGTCCCGGAATATCAGCAAGAACGAATTCTTCGCTGTTTTTATATTTTACTATTCCAAGATTTGGTGAAAGAGTTGTAAAGTGATAATTTGCAATTTTGGGAGTTGCATTTGTTACCATTGAAAGTATTGTAGATTTTCCTACATTAGGGAAACCTATTAAACCAACATCGGCAATTGTTTTAAGCTCTAATATAAGCTCTTTTTCTTCTGCTTCGTCTCCCGGTTTTGCAAATTTAGGAGATTGTCTGGTTGAAGTTGCAAAATGTTGATTACCTCTTCCTCCTCTGCCTCCTTTTAAAACCGTAACTTCTTGGTGGTTTTCTACCATATCACAAATAAGCTGACCGGTTTCACTGTCAAAAATAACTGTACCTACGGGAACTTCAATTCTAATGTCGCTACCGTCTTTACCGCTCATGTTGCTTCTGCTTCCGTTTTCACCTGCTTGAGCTGCGAACTTTCTTTTGTATCTAAATGCTTCAAGTGTATTTAAGGCATTATTAGCAACAAAAATAACGTCTCCGCCTTTTCCTCCGTCTCCGCCTGAAGGACCGCCGTTTGGAACGTATTTTTCTCTTCTGAAAGCTACAGCACCGTCTCCGCCTTTTCCGCTTTTAACATTAATTTTTACTTTATCTACAAACATAATTTATTCCTCTATAAAAAATTAAACTCCACACCTTTTAGTATGGAGTTTATTAATTAAATTATTCTATTGAGCTTTTGGATAAACACTAACTTGTTTTCTTGTTTTGCCTTTTCTTTCGAATTTAACAACTCCGTCAGCTTTAGCAAATAATGTATCGTCTCCGCCGATTCCAACGTTTACTCCAGGATAAATTCTAGTTCCTCTTTGTCTTACTAAAATGTTACCTGCTAATACATATTGGCCGTCGCCTTTTTTTGTTCCAAGTCTTTTTGATTCACTATCTCTACCATTCTTTGTACTACCCATCCCTTTTTTGTGAGCGAATAGTTGTAAGTTATCTAAATTAAATTTAATCATTTTATTCCTCCATGATATTTACTTTTACAAACTCAGGGTTTTCTTCGCTAAGACTTTCTACAGATAGTAAGAATGTCTTTGTCAAAACATCAGTTTTTATTTTCTTTTCTTGATTTGCTTCATTTATTTTAACAAGAGAATAACCTTCTTTAACTTTAACATCAATATCAGCTTTTATATATTCGCTTAATCCGTTTATTAAAGCTATTAACAAGGTTGATACACTGCAACAAATCAAGTCATAACCTTTTTCACCGCTTCCGGCATGTCCCTTAAGTTCAATTTGTTTTATAAAATTCGATTTAATATTAATGTCGATATTAATCATTATTCAGCTTTTTCTTCAGCTTTTACTAAACCTGTAATTTCAACTTTTGTGTATGGTTGACGATGTCCTTGTTTTCTTCTGTAGTCTTTTTTAGCTTTGTATTTATATACAATAACTTTTTCGCTTTTTCCTTGTTCAAGGATTTTTCCTTCTACTTTGTAGCCTTCTACTACAGGAGTTCCAACAAGAATATTTGAATCTTCATTTACCATTAATACTTCATCAAAAGTAACTTTCTTTTGATTTTTTCTTTTTGGAACAATTTTTTCAACGTTTATAACGTCACCTTTTTGAACACGGTATTGTTTACCGCCAGTTTTAATAATTGCATACATATCTTTCTACCTCCACTATCCTGTCTCGCCGTCTAAGGTGTGAAAATCAACTTCTTTTTACCTTTTTCAGTGCGGATACATGCTTATTTAGTATATCATAGCCTTTTTTTGCTGTCAACAAAATAAAATATTTTTATTATAAAATTAAAAGAATTTTTTTATTAAACTTAAAAATTATTTTGAACAAAAATTATTTATGTATTCATATTAAAAATAAAGAATAAATATATATGACTAAGGAGGAAGTTTATGAAAAAATATGTATATATTGCTCTTTTTGCTGTTATATTAATAGCTTTTATGTTTGGAATATGCTGCTACCTTCTTGTTACGGCTTCTTATGTTGATAATTCACTTTATATATTGGAAGGTAAAACCATTTGTATAGATGCAGGGCATGGGGGAAAAGACCCGGGGAAAGTGGGAAATATAAAAAATGAAGATGACCTTAATCTTGACGTAACTTTAAAATTAAAAGATATTCTTATGAGTATGGGAGCAAATGTTGTTTTAACCAGAGATAGTGAAAACGGGCTTTATGAAGACGGAAGTCTTGTTTGGAGAAAAAAAGATGATATGAAAATAAGAAGAGAAATAATAAAAGAATCAAACTGCGATATATTAATAAGCATACATATGAACTCTCATACTGATAACAGCAGAGGTGCAGAAGTTTTATACTTAAAAGACCATGAAAAAAGTGAACTTCTTGCAAAAAGAATAAAAGAACAATTGGATAATACATCAAAATATTCAAAAGAAAGAAATATAGAGCCTCATGATGATTTATATATATTAAAAAATGATAATATACCAAGTGTACTTATAGAATGTGGGTTTATGAGTGAAGTAAACGAAGAAAAGCTTCTTAATGATGAAGAATATCAAAAGCAGCTTTCTAATTATATAGCTCTTGGAGTAGTAAAATATTTTTATAACAATGATTTTACTCATAATAAATAAAACAGTTGTAAAAACAACTGTTTTATTGTGATTTTATTATACCCTTTAAATATGCACTTAGAAGCATTTCAAGATAATATATTTCTTTATTTATTTCCTTTGCTTTATCCGTATCTTTTACAAGAATTCTTTTATTGTTGTCATATAAAAACCTTTGTTCACTTTTTATATCTATTTCATTTTTTACCGCATAATCAATATTTTCAAAAGGGTGATGGGCTATTAAATTCATTCCGTAAGAATTGTAAGTTAATGTAAAACCTGCAATACCCGTTACGCTTCTATATGCTTTTGAGTATCCTCCGTCAATTAAAAGAAGTTTCCCGTCTGCTTTTATAGGGCTTTGACCTTCTTTTAATTTAATGGGAACATGACCGTTTATTATTTTTGCATTTTCATCATTAAGAGAAAACTCTGCAAGTATTTCTCTTGCAACTTCTTTATTTGCCGCTTTTGTAAAATATGCAAGATATTTTTCTTTGTGAGTTTCCTTGTCATCTATAAAATACCTTTCAAAGGTTGCCATTTTGCTTTTTCCAAAAAGAGGAGAGTTTGGAGAGCACCATAAATACCAGAAGTATGATTTGTCGCTTTGCTCGCTGTTTGCAATACTCCTTAAATGAAGTTCCATTTTATCTAACAGTTCTTTTCCTTTATAATATTCTTCACAAACTTTTACTTCTTTAAATGTTCCGTCTTCGTTTAGGGGTATACATCCGTGGAAAAGAAGATTTCCGTTGTAAACTAGGTACATGCTTCCTTTTGTAAATAACGTATCTACATGTTCACTTAGTTTTTCACTTGATATAAAACTTTGTTTTAAAGATTTTATTATTTTTTCTTCTTCTTCTGTAAGTTTTGCAGGGTTATTTTTATCTATTGTAGGAAAATCTTTTGTGTTAAGTTCATATTCCTTTTCATCTATTAGGATTGTTCCTTTTTCAAAATCACATTTTGAAAGTAAATCTCTGTTATCCATATTATATTCAGGGTGATTTTTTATTACCTGGCTTTCGAGTTTAAATTGAATAACGGCTATTGCCTTTTGCATTTTAGCAAGAATTATTTCATCTATATCGGGATTTTCATCGCTTAGCCTTGGAAGAAAGTTTTTTAAATCTTCTTTTGTTGAGTTTTTATAAGTTTCTTGAGCGAATAGAGATAACATTAAAATGCCTATTCCATAACCATCCCTTAAGGTTTCGATGTTTCCGTATCTTAAACATATTCTTATTACGTTTGCTATGCAGGCTTCATCTCCGTAATTTGCACCCATCCATACTATATCATGGTTGCCCCACTGAATATCAACGCTGTGGTGATTTGTTATAATATCCATCGCCTTATGTGCACCTTTACCTCTGTCATATATATCTCCTATAATATGAAGATGGTCAAGGTTTATTTTTCTTATGGCTCTGCATATTTTTATTATGAAGTCATCGCTTGCTTTTGTATCTATTATTGTGTCTAAAATATTTTCAAAGTATAATGTTCTCTTTTCGTCTTTATTGTTTACATACAAAAGTTCTTCTATGATATTTACATAATTTTTATCTAAAACATTTCTTATTTGTTCTTTTGTTGCTTTTGCCGATACGGTAGAAAGAATTTCAATAAGATATTTTAAAGTTTGTTTATACCAGATTTTATGGGTCTTGTTTTCTTCGTGAAGAAGTTTTAATTTTTTATGCGGGTAATAAATAAGAGTTGTAATTGTTCTTATTTCATCTTCGCTGGCTATACTTCCTATGGTTTCTTTAACTTTTCTTTTTATACTTCCTGAACAGTTCCTAAGTACATGTTCAAATGCTTCGTTTTCTCCGTGTATATCGGTAATGAAGTGTTCCGTTCCCTTTGGAAGATTAAGAGAAGAGTTTAGCTCTATTATTCTTGCTCTTACATGAGAAGGGTTTTGATACTGTTTAGAAAACAAATTTAGGTAGTCAATATTATCATATATTTCTTTTGTGTTAAATTTTCTCATTTTTTTACCATCCTTTGTATTATAATACTATAATGCTTTGGTTTTATAAATAATAATGATATAAAGTTTTTTTTAATATGTATGAGAAGTAAGTTAAAAAAGAATAAAAATATTTAAAAAATACAATTAATTTGATATGTTTATTATTTGGAAATATGATATATTTTAAAATGCAATTTTTTAATTATGTTATAATAATATATAATTTATGCGTTTAATAAAACATTAAGAGGGTATTTATGTTTGGTAGGATATTTAACGAAACAAAATTAGGTGAAAGAATAAAATTTGATGATAAAAAAGGAAGCATATTTGTTCATGGCGTAAGTGCGAATTTAAAAAATATGCTTAGTTTGTATACTTATGAAAAAGAAAACAATCCTATAATATATATTTTAAAAGATGATTTGGCGGCAAAGGAAGTATATAAAGAACTTATAGATATTAAAGGTGAAGACGATATTTTATATTATCCACAAAAGCCTATAACTCATGAGTTTATAGATGCACATTCAATGGAGCTTACAAATAAAAGAGTAAGTGTAATAAAAAATGCATTAATGGATGAGAAAAAGATTATTGTAACATCTATAAATGCAATATGTGAAAAGGGTGTATTTTTTACTAAAGAAGATATTATTACAAAAAAAGTAGAAGATATATGGGATATAGATGATTTTATAAAAACTCTTGAGTACTTCGGCTATGAAAGAGAATATGAAGTAAGTGGGCAAGGTGTATACAGCGTAAAAGGCGGGATTGTCGATGTATTCGTTATGGGGGAAGAAAAACCTGTAAGAATAGAGTTTTTTGATGATGAAATAGATTCAATAAGAACATTTGATACTGTAACAGGTAAAAGTATTGATATGCTTGAAAGTTTTACTTTAGTTCCCGCAAAAACAAGTATTTTAAATTTTGAGAAATTAAAGGAACTTAATAAAAAAGCAAGAGGAAAATTAGAAAAAGATATCGCAAAGAATACGGACGAAGAAATAGACAAAAATTACAGAGAACTTTATGAAAAAATAAAAGATAATACAAATTTTACAACCAAGTATGTTTTCTATGCCTTAAAAGAATTAAAGTCTGTTTTAGATTTATTTACAGATCCTATAATTATTTTTGATGATTATAGTCTACTAAAGAAAAGCTACAATTCTTTTTACAAAAAAAACAAAGAAGAATTAAAAGACCTTTATGAACATGGAAAAATTCTTAATAATCAGGTAAACAATCATTTTACTTTTTCACATGTAGAGGAAATATTTATAAGGAATAATTCCATGATTTATTTTGATTTGTCTATGACATCAAATAATCTTTTCTGCAAAGATATAATAGAAATAAAATCTGCAGACAATATCAATTATGTAAAAAACATTCATTTTTTAATAGACAGTATAGTTTCTTTTCTAAAAGATGATTACAAAGTTTTAATGACATATAGAAATGAAAAAGAGAAAAAGAACTTAAGCGAGTTTTTGGATAATTACAAATTAACTTACAGCGAAAATATTGCAAAAGGAAGAATTGCTTTTGTAAAGGAAAATATAAAGTACGGTGTAAATATATTAAGTGAAAAAATGTTTATTCTTTCTTATAATGATATTTTAAAGAAGAAAGAAACAAAAAAAACAGTAAAAAAATCTGATAAAAAGAAAGAGAAAGCATTTTTCAGCGAGATATCAAAAGGGGACTATGTAGTTCATGAAACATATGGTATAGGTAGATATCTTGGTATGGTAAACATGGAAGCCGGAGGATTATATAACGACTATTTGGAGATAGAGTTTGCGGGAAGTGACAAACTTTATGTAATTGCAAATAAGATGCATCTTGTAAGTAAATATATAGGAAGTGACGATGCACCTCCAAAGCTTAACAAGTTAGGTTCTCAGGTTTGGGAAAATACAAAAGCCAGAACAAAAAAGGCTGTAAAAGAGCTTGCCAAAGAATATATAACCCTTTATGCAAAAAGAAGAGAAATAAAAGGATATGCTTTCTCTTCCGATACTCCTTGGCAAAAAGAATTTGAAGATAGTTTTGGATATGAGCTTACTGAGGATCAGGAAAGATGTGTAAGGGAAGTAAAGGAAGACATGGAAAAACCTTATCCTATGGACAGGCTTGTATGTGGGGATGTAGGTTTTGGGAAAACAGAAGTTGCCATGCGAGCTGTATTTAAAGCCTGTATGGATTCAAAACAATGTGCAGTTTTGGTACCAACGACAATTCTTGCTATGCAGCATTACGATACTTTCGTTGAAAGGTTTAAAGATTTTCCCGTAAGTATAGAAATGCTATCCAGATTCAAGACGAAAAAAGAGCAAGATAAGATAATAGATAAATTAAAAAGAGGAAAAGTGGATATTGTAATAGGAACGCATAAACTGCTTTCCGATAGTATTCAGTTTAAAGATTTAGGACTTCTTGTTGTAGACGAAGAACAGAGGTTTGGAGTTGCGCATAAGGATAAGCTTAAACTTTTAAAAGAAAATGTAGATACTCTTACTTTATCGGCAACACCTATTCCAAGGACTTTAAATATGTCTTTAATAGGTATAAGGGATTTATCCACAATAGAAAAACCTCCAAAAGAAAGAGAAGAAACAGAAACATATGTACTTGAGTATGATGATTATATAATCAAGGAAGCTATAAACAGAGAACTTAGAAGAGATGGGCAAGTATTCTTTGTTTATAATTCAGTAAAGAATGCTGAAAGTACTTGTTCTTATTTAAGGAAATTAATTCCAGGGTTAAAAGTTGAATTTGCAAATGGGCAGATGCCTGAAAGAGAGCTTGAAAAAACAATGTTTAGCTTTTTAAATAAGGAATTTGATGTGCTTGTATGTACGGCGATAGTTGAAAATGGGCTTAACATATTAAATGCAAATACCATGATAATAAAAGACGGTAATAATCTTGGACTTTCTCAGTTATACCAGCTTAGAGGAAGAGTTGGAAGAAGCAATAAAAATGCTTATTGCTATATAACCTATGAAAAAAACAGAGCTTTAAACGAAACTGCCGTAAAAAGACTTAAAGCAATAAATGAATTTACAAAATTTGGTTCGGGATTTCAAATTGCCATAAGAGATTTGCAGATAAGAGGTGCAGGTAATCTTTTAGGAGCAAATCAAAGCGGACATTTTTCTTCGGTTGGATATGAGCTTTATACAAAAATGCTTTCAGAGGCTTTAAAAGAAAGCAAAGGAGAAAAGCTAAAAAAAGAAGTGGAAACAAGTATAAATATGAAAGTAGATGCTTATATAGGAAAGAATTATATTGAAGATGAAATGCAAAGAATCCTTACTTATAAAGAAATAGCGGGTGTTGAAACAGAATCTGACAAAGAAGACCTTATAGATCATTTAATAGATGTATATGGAGATATTCCGTCTGCAACAATGAACCTAATTAATATATCCCTTCTTAGAAATAAGGCATCTATGAAAGATGTATTAAGCATTAACGTAAATGAACAAAATAGAGAAATATATTTTGATTTTGATAAAGACATTGAAATTAATATAGATGTAATAAATAACCTATATGAAATGTTTAAGGGTAAATTTATAAAAAATGCAAAATTCATTAGAATATGTTTCCCTTATAAAAAGACCAGAAATGTTCATGTAAATATCATGAAGCTTATAGATAAAATAATTGATAATCTATGATGGATTGTGTATAATTTATAAGATTAATCATTATTAATATAAAAGTTTATGTAACAGAAAGGAAATGTTATGAAAATTATTATAAATAAAGTTGTTGGTATTGTTGTATCGCTGCTTTTTGTATTATCTGTATGCGGATGTACAGTAAATGAAGAAAAACTTGCTTCAAGTGCTGTTGCAAAAGTTAATGATACAGAAATTTTAAAATCACAAATGGATGAAATTGTTAATTTTACAGCTGTATATTATTATGCTACAACAGGACAAGATATAACTGAAGATGAAGACTCTTTTAAAACTATGAAAGAAGATATTGTTAATGATATGGTTGAAAGAGAACTTCTTAAAACAGTAGCTGATAAATACGATTATAAAGTTAATGAAAAAGAAGTTGAAGAAGGCGTAAATAATTTACTTGCCGGAATTGAAGAAAGTCAATATATGACAAATGATGATTATTTGGAAATTTTACAAAAATATGGTTTTAAAGATGAAAAAAGTTTTAAAGAAGCCGCAAAAACATATTCAGAAGCAATGACTTATACTAATGGTTTCATGGATAAATTCAGAAATGAAGTTCAAGGTAAAGGCTATGCAACTTCAACATATATGACTGTTGATGATATAGAAGTTCCAGCATATGTTTATTATTATATATATATTCAAAAAACAATAGAAGAAGAATATAACAGCTATATGAATTCTTATTATTCAAGCGGGGATTCTTCAACTACGGAATCGAAAACTCCTGAAGAAATAAAAGAAGACACAGAAGAAACAATAAAAGAAAAAGCTGCTTTTTATGCCGAAGGAACAGCAAAGAAACTTGAAGTTACAGAAGAAACAATTAATAATATAAAAGAACAAAATTCAACATATGATTCAATGTATGGTTCAGAAACAATGGAATCTGTATATAATGCATATGGAATAACTAAAAAACAATATGATGAAGCTGCTACATGGGTAGCAACTGCCGATGCATATAAAGATAAACTTCATGATGAAGTTTCATATGAAAAACCTACAGAAGATGATGCAAAGAAAGAATTTGAAAAAAATACAAAACAATATGATACTTCAACAGTAAGCGCAAAACATATTTTGACACAAGATAAAGATTTGGCAAAAGAAATTTATGAACAAGCAAAAAAAGAAGGGGCAAATTTTGATGATTTAATGAGCAAATATCAAAATGATGAAAGTGTTGAACAGGCATCTGATCTTGGCGCTTTTAAGTATTCAGATATGGTTGAAGAGTTTTCTGAAGCTGTATTTGATGCTGAAAAAGGTGAAGTTATAGGACCTGTTAAAACAGAATATGGTTATCATGTAGTTTATGTTTATGATAAAAATATCGTAGAACCTAAGTTTGAAGATTCTATGGATCAAATTTTAGTTGCACTTGATGCCGACAGAAAGGCAGAAGCTGCTTCTAAGTTAGATGAAGAAATTAAAAAAGAACATAAATATGATATTTTAAGAACAGAAATAGATGAGCCATTTAATATGTTTATGGCTGATTTAAAAGAAAACAATAAGATTAAAACTTATAAATCTATAATTAAAAAATAAAAAGAACTGCTTTGTCAGTTCTTTTTTTATAAAAGTATTGACTTAGAGTTAACTCCAAGGTGTAAATTATATATAGAAAATAAAAATAGCTATAAATTATATATTTAAAATATAGAGGTAAGAAAAATGAAAATAGCCGAAGTTAGTAAAAAAATGAATTTATCTCAAGATACACTTAGATATTATGAGCGTATTGGACTTATTCCGCCGGTAAAAAGAAATTCTTCAGGGATAAGAGATTATACTGAAAAAGATATTGGATGGGTAGAATTTATTAAATGTATGAGAGGAGCAGGGCTTTCAATTGAAAGTTTAATAGAGTATGTAAAATTATTTGAAGAAGGTGACAAAACTGCGAGAGCAAGAAAAGATATATTATTTGAAGAAAGAGAAAAGTTAATTGAAAGAATTAATTCAATGCAGGAAACTCTTGAAAGATTAAATAAAAAAATTGAAAGATATGAAAAATGTCTTAAAAAAGAAAAGGAACTCAGAGGTGAATAAAAATGAAAGATGACAGAATAGGTTTAGCAAAAGAAAATTTGAAAAAACTTGTTAAAAATGAAAATATTGAAGATTTGTTAGATTCAGAATTTGAACAAATAATGAATTATTTTATTTATGGAGAGGTATTTGAAAACAGTGATTTAATAGATAAAAAATTTAGGGAGCTTATTACAATAAGCGTTTTAACCGCAAGCGGTTTATTTTCATCTCTTAAAGAACATATTGAATATGCATTAAATTTAAATATAAGCAGTGTAGAAATAAACGAAACAATATTACAGTGTTCTCCTTATATTGGTTTTGCCAAAGTTAAGGAAGCTATAAAGGTAATGAAAGAAGTTTTTAAAGAAAACAATATTGAGTATTCTGTAAAAAGCCAAAGTACAACAAGTGAAGATAATAGATTTGAAAAAGGGTTGGAAGTTCAAAAAGAAATTTTTGGAGAAGTTATTGATAAATTACACGAAAATGCACCAAAAAACCAAAAGCATATACAAAATTATCTATCTGCAATGTGCTTTGGAGACTTTTATACAAGAAAATGTCTTGATTTGAAACAAAGAGAAATAATTACTTTAAGTTGTTTAATATCTCTTGGAGGGTGTGAAAGTCAAGTTAAATCTCATATTCAAGGAAATATTAATGTAGGAAATACAAAAGAAATACTTATTGCGGTTATAACCCAGTGTCTGCCATATATAGGCTTTCCAAGAACGTTAAATGCCTTTAATTGTTTAAATGAAGTCATACCTGATTAGTAAAAAACACTTAAACTTTATATAGAGTTTAAGTGTTTTTTTATATATAAAAAATTTACAGCTTTACTTTTATTTTACATTCCTTTTACTTAAGTATGATTTCCAAAGTTTAAATATTGGTATATCATAGCACCATATTAAATAAAGAGAGGAAATGAAGAATATGAAAAAGAAATTATTAGCTGTAGGTTTAGCAGCATTATGCTTAATGGGATTTGCCGGATGCGGTTCAAGCTCTGAAGGAACTGGATCAATAACAATGGCAGGTTCTACATCAATGGAAAGCGTAGCAAAAGCATGGGGTGAAGATTACCTTGCTAAAAACGGAGTAACAATCTCAGTTCAAGGCGGAGGTTCATCAGCAGGTGTAACAAGTGTTGTTGATGGAAGCGCTCAAGTTGGTATGTTAAGTAGAGATGTTAAAGATGAAGAAAAATCAGATGATTTACAAATTACTCAAGTAGCAATCGATGGTATTGCAATCGTAGTAAATCCTGAAAATGGTGTTGAAGATTTAACATCTGCTCAAATTGCTGATATTTACACAGGAAAAATCACAAACTGGAAAGAAGTTGGCGGAGCTGACGAAGAAATCGTAGTTGTTGGCAGAGAAGCTGGTAGTGGTACAAGAGATGGTTTTGAAAGCATTCTTGGTGTTGAAGAAAAATGTAAATACAAAGCTGAACTTAACGAAACAGGTCAAGTTAAATCAACAGTTGCTTCAACAAAAGGCGCTATCGGATATATGTCTTTAGGATATGTTGATGATGAAGTTAAAGCTGTAAAAGTTGACGGTGTTGCTCCAACAGAAGCAACAGTATCAGACGGAAGCTACAAGGTTCAAAGACCATTCATCGTAGTAACAAAAACAGATGCTTCTGAAGAAGTAAAAGCATATGTTGAATATATGTTAAGTGAAGAAGGTCAAGCTATCGTTGAAAGCAGCCACTTTGTAAAAGTAAAATAATAAATTACATAAATTAAATAATTAAAACATTAATGCACCATATGGTGCATTAATGTTTATTGAAGAGGAAAATAAATGAAACTAAAAAATACATATAAACAAGATAAAATATCAAGTATATTTGAAAAAATATTTTTTGTTTGCGCAGTAGTTTCTATTATTAGTGTAGTTGTGATAAGTTTATACATGATTATTTCAGGATTCCCTGCAATAAAAGATGTAGGGCTTTTTCATTTCTTGTTTGGGACAGAATGGAATCCAACAGGAAGTAACCCAAGCTTTGGTATTTTACCGATGATACTTTCAAGTATATGTGCTACTCTTGGTGCAATAATAATAGGAGTTCCCGTGGGAGTATTAACAGCAGTATTCTTAAGTGAAGTAGCAAACAAAAAAGTTGCTAATATTATAAGACCATTTATTGAAATTCTTGCTGGTATACCTTCTGTAATTTACGGGTTTGTAGGATTAATATTGGTTGTACCTTTTATTGCTAATGTATTTAATTTATCATACGGAGCATGTTTGTTTACAGGTATGCTTGTACTTGCGATAATGATACTTCCTACAATCGTAACAATAAGTGAAGATAGTTTAAGAGCTCTTCCAAATGAATATAAAGAAGCTTCTTTAGGTCTTGGCGCAACAAAAATGCAAACAATTTTTAAAATATTAATTCCTGCTGCAAGAAGCGGTATTACAACAGGGGTTGTTCTAGGTATTGGCAGAGCGATCGGGGAAACAATGGCAGTTATTATGGTAACGGGAAACAGCGTTAACTTACCAAAATTATTCGGTTCAGTTAGACTGATGACAAGCGGTATCGTATCTGAAATGTCATATGCCGTTGGAACTCATAGAGATGCATTATTTGCAATAGGTCTTGTATTGTTCATTTTCATTATGATAATAAACTTTGTTTTAAATATGATTTTAAATAAAGCAGATAAAAAATACGATTAAGGACAGGAGGGTAATATGAAAAATAAAAAGTTAAGAATTAGTGATACTATACTAAGACTCTTAGTTATTTTATGTGCGGGATTTACAGCATTACTTGCCTTGTCTTTAGTTCTATATGTTTTATTTAAAGGCGTAGGCAGCATAAACTGGGAAATGCTTACAACATCTCCGAGCGAACTTAAAGGAACAGTTGGGGTTCTTCCAATGATTGTAAATACTCTTTATATGATAGTACTTACACTTATCGTATCTGTTCCAATAGGAATCGGAAGTGCAATATACCTTAATGAATATGCAAAGAAAGACAGCAAAATCGTAAGACTTGTTGAATTCACAACACAAACTCTTGCGGGTATACCTTCAATTATTTACGGTTTGTTTGGATATATGTTCTTTTCTATATTCTGTGGTTTTGGTGTTTCAATTTTATCAGGAGCTTTAACTCTTGCGATTATGGTTCTTCCTACTTTAATAAGAACTACACAAGAAGCTTTAAGCAGTGTGCCTGATATGTACAGAGAAGGTGCTCTTGGTATGGGAGCAAGAAAAATTCATTTAATAAGAACTATTTTACTTCCATGTTCAATGCCTGGTATCGTAACAGCTGTAATTTTAAGTATAGGTAAAGTCGTAGGAGAAAGTGCAGCTTTGATATTTACATCAGGTATGGGATATATGTTAACAGACGGAGTAATAAGTCATATATTTAAAAGCGGTGCAACACTTACCGTTCAACTTTATTTATATGCATCACGTGGAGAAAACTTATCAGTATGTTTTGCCCTTGCAAGTATACTTATAGTTATTGTTTTAATAATAAATGTATCAGCGAGATTGCTTTCAAAGAAATTGGAGGCTAAGTAGGAGGAAAAATGGAAAAGAGAAAAAAGATTATTACTAAAGATATGAATCTTTATTATTCAGAAAACCATGCTTTAAAAAATATAAACATGGATATTTTAGAAAATGAAGTAGTATCATTAATAGGTCCAAGTGGATGCGGTAAGTCTACATATTTAAAAAGTTTAAATAGAATGAATGATTTGGTAGATGGAGTAAAAATTACCGGGGAAATATTAATTGATAATGAAAATATATATGATAATGATATTGATGTAACATTGCTTAGAAAAAAAGTAGGTATGGTATTCCAAAAACCAAACCCATTCCCAATGAGCATATATGATAACATTGCTTATGGTCCGAGAGTTCACGGAATAAAAAATAAAAGCGAACTTGATGAAATTGTAGAAAGAAGTTTAAGAGGTGCTGCTTTATTTGATGAAGTAAAAGACAGACTTAAAAAATCTGCTTTTGGTTTATCAGGTGGTCAACAACAAAGACTTTGTATTGCCAGAGCATTGGCAGTTGAACCTGAAATTCTTCTTATGGATGAACCGACTTCAGCTTTAGACCCTATTTCTACAATGAAGATAGAGGAATTGGTATTTGACCTTAAAAAGAAATATACTGTTGTAATTGTAACTCATAATATGCAACAGGCTGCAAGAATTTCTGATAAAACAGCATTTTTCTTGCTTGGAGAATTAATTGAATACAATAAAACTTCTTCTTTGTTTGCTAATCCAAAGCATCCAAAAACAGAAGAATACATAACAGGAAGATTTGGTTGATACTTAACTATAACTTATCAAACAGGAAGGAGAAATATATAAATGAGTGCAAGAAGAAGATTTGATGAAGAACTTGGTTTATTACATAATGAGCTTATTGAAATGGGTTCTATGATTGAAAAGGCAATAAAGTCTTCATTTGAAGCAATTGAAAGTGATGATGAAGATATTGCAAGAGATATTATTGAAAATGATAAAGCAATAAATGAAATGGAAAGAAAAATCGAAGCAAGATGCCTTAAATTAATTTTAAGACAACAGCCCGTTGCTTCCGATTTAAGACTTATATCAACGGCTATGAAGATGATTACCGATATGGAAAGAATAGGTGACCATGCTGCTGATATAGCATCAATCTGCATACCTGACGAAAGAGAAAAAAATCAAGAAAAATTTAAAATTGTAGATGAAAAGATTATACAAATGTCAAACATAGATTTGGAAATGGTTGCTTCGAGCATTTCTGCTTTTGTCAACGACAATTTGGAACTTGCAAAAACTACCATTAAAACGGATGCCGAAGTTGACGAGTTGTTTTATGAAGTCAGAGATGATATAATAAAAGGGCTTAAAAATGATGAAATCTCTCCGGGACTTGCAATGGATACGTTAATGCTTATTAAGTATCTTGAAAGAATAGGAGACCATGCGACAAATATTTGTGAATGGGTAATCTTCTATTTGACGGGAGAACATAAAAACAAAAAATTATTGTAATAAAGGATAGTGAAAATTATGGGAAATTATATTTATGTAGTTGAGGATGATAACAATATAAGCGAATTATTGAAATGTTCATTGGAAGCATTTAATTTTTACGTAAAAGTATACGAAAATTGTGAAGACATGATGGTTGCATTAAAAGAGGAAAAACCTAAATTAATGCTTCTTGATATTATGCTTCCAGGAATGAGCGGCATAGATGCATTAAAACTACTTAAAAACAGTAAAAAATATAAAGAAATTCCCATAATTATTCTAAGTGCAAAAAGCAGTGAAATAGACAAAGTAAATGCTTTAGAGCTTGGTGCCGACGATTATGTTACTAAACCTTTCTCTGTTTTAGAGCTTTCTTCAAGAATTAAAAGCGTGCTTAGAAGAAGTTATAAAGAGGAAAATAATATATTGAGTTATAAAGACATAACCATAGATAAAGAAAATTATTTGGTTACACATTCCGGAGAAGAAGTGGTTCTTACGAAGAAAGAATATAAAATACTTCTTTATATGTTTGAAAACGAAGGAAGGGTAGTAACCAGAGAAGAACTTTTGAACGAAGTATGGGGATATGATTTTGAAGGTGAAAGTCGTACTCTTGATATGCATATGAAAACTTTAAGAAATAAAATCGGAAGCGAAGACGATAAGTATAAGTATATAAAAACCGTTAGAGGAATAGGTTATAAATTAGGATAATGAGAAAATTCGTATTTGTAAGAAGTTTTCTTGTAGGTCTTATTTGTACTTTAATACTTAGTTTGTCCTTCTTTTTCGTATTATCCAAAAATCAAGATAATGGCTATCATACTACAATAGAATCTTTCCTTCATACCGTTAAAGAAACCTACGAATTTAGTACTGATTATGAAAAAGACGCAGAATATTTAGAAGCAATTTCAACCGATAATTACAGAGTAACAATTATTTCTCCTAATGGAACTGTTTTGGCTGATTCAACACACAAAGAACTTACCGAAAATCATAAAAATAGAGAAGAAGTTAAACAGGCACTTAAAGAAGGAGAAGGTTATTCCATAAGAAGTTCTTCAACTCTTGATAAAAAAGTTATGTATGGGGCTATTGTGTTAAAGAATGGTAACATTTTGAGAGTCATGGTTTCTATGGGTACAATTTACAGTAATTTGGCTACAAAAATTATTATATTTATTTTAGCTATAGTAATTTCTTTTATTATATCTTGGGTTGCAGCGAGGAAGTTTGCGAACGACTCCATAAAACCTTTTGGAAGTGCCGTTGATATATATAAAAAAGAATTTTTTGCAAATGCCTCTCATGAGCTTAAAACTCCCATTACTTCAATAAGAGGATTTGCAGAGCTTATTTCTTCCGGGCTTATAAATGATAAAGATAAGATAATTGAATACAGCACGACAATAAAAAGAGAAGCCATAAGGATGGATACAATGGTAGAAGAAATACTTAAGTTATCCAGCCTTGAAGATATAGATGAAAATGAAATGCCTCTTGAAAAATTAAATGTTGCAGAAATTATAAAAGAAGCAGTTGAAGTTCTTGATTATAAGTTATACGAAAAGAAAATCATAACAAATGTAGATGTGCATGATGTATATATCGAAAGTGTGCATGAAGATATATTAAGAGTTTTTACAAATCTTATTGAAAACGGCATTAAGTATAATAAAGATAACGGAAAGATATATATTTCTTTACGTAAAGTAAAAAATAAAGCTGTTATTACTATTAAAGATACCGGAATAGGAATAAAAGAAGAAGATCTTCCTCACATTTTTGAAAGATTTTATCGTGTTGATAAAAGCAGAAATAGAAAGGTTGAAGGGACGGGTCTTGGGCTTTCTATAGTTAAAAGAATAGTTATGAAATACAAAGGTGAAATAAGTGTTAAATCTACCTATAACGTTGGTACGGAATTTATTATAAAATTTGATGCAGTAACAAAATAGACAAAGCAAAATGCTTTGTCTATTTTTTAATTTTTTGAGTTTTTTTATAAAAATCACATAAGTCTTTTAACATACATTCACTACATTTTGGATTTCTTGCACTACATACTTTTCTTCCGTGCCATATAATCCAGTGATGTGCATCAGACCAATATTCTTTAGGGATTTTCTTCATTAAAGATTGTTCAGTCTTTAATACATCGTCGCTTTTTGCAAGACCTAATCTATTAGATACCCTTTGAACGTGAGTATCAACAGCTATTGCAGGAATTCCAAAAGCATTAGACATTACAACATTTGCTGTTTTTCTGCCTACACCGTTTAATTTTATAAGTTCTTCCATTGTGCTTGGAACTTCTTCATTGTATTTATCGCAAAGAGTAAAGCAAGTTTTCATTATGTTTTTTGCTTTTGTGTTTGAAAGACCACAACTTTTTATGTATTCATGAAGTTTCTCTTCGCCAAGCTCTAAAATTTCTCCCGGAGTGTTTGCGGCTTTAAATAATTCTTTTGTAACTATATTAACTCTTTCATCTGTGCACTGAGCAGAGAGAATTGTTGCGATTAAAAGTTCAAAAGGAGAATTAAAATTAAGCCCGCATTTATATTCTCCGTATTCTTTACTTAATATATCTATTATTTCTAATGTTTCTTTTTTTGTTTTCATAAAAATTACCTTAACTTTTATTACCTTTTTTAATTTTTTATTTATTGTATCATAGAGTAAAAAAATTGGAACAATAAATATGAAATAAATAAGAAAGGAAAATAAAAATGAGAAGAAATACAATGACAATGCTTACGAGCTTAACTACCGGTATGATAGCGGGGATAGGGCTTGCTTCTTATGTTTCATCTAACAAAGAACTTAAAAAGCCCGTAAGGAAAATGAAAAATGCAGTTGAAAAGGCTGCAAAAGAGGCAGTAAACGAAATACAGGATATGACAATGAAAAACTAATGATAAAAGAGTTTTAATATTTATATTAAAACTCTTTTAAATATTATATAAGTTAATTAAAGATTTTGTGTATTCCATTAAATCAATTGTATATTTTTCAAATTGTAATTCATCTATGTTATTATTTATTTTTAAATTAAAAAATGAATTAAGAATATTTTTATCTTCATTTTCTATTTTTTCCATTAAATCAATATTTTTATGTATGTATTTATTGGTTTTTAAATAATATTTAGCTTTTATGCAAAAAGACATTGATTTATAAAGTGAAAGTAAAATGTCACTGCTTTTTTCATATAAAAAATTATGAACTGTCATGTGATAGGTATTACAAGCATTTAGTAACACTGCACGTTTTATATCTTCATTTTTTATAAGAGGTTTTAAAAATTCTAAACTTTTGTATATTGGAAGTGTATCAAAATAAAACTGAAAAAGGTCTGATTTTTCCCAGTTTTTTATTTCTTCAATTCCTGAGATAAAACCGCAAAATAAATTATTATGTTCTAATGAAGATATTATTTCTTTATAAGTTTTTAAATCATTTATTGATAATTTATCTAAAATCACAACAATGTCAATATCACTGTTTTCATTTGCTTCTTTTCTTGCTCTGCTTCCTTGAAGTCCCAAAAATATAAGTCTATTTTTAAATTCTTCTATAAGTTTATTTTTTAATGTTTTTAAAACTACATTTACATCAATCATTCTTAACCTCCTTATATCAGTGTTATATTATTATATTATAAAATAATTATAATAAATAAAAAAATGTTTACTTTTTATAGTCATAGTGCTATTATTTATGCGGATGGTATTCTTTTGAAACTATACCGAGAAAAATATTAATAGTCTTCAATCTACCTAATTGCTATAAAGCTTTTATCGAAAGAAAGAGACTTTTGACTATCAAAAGGAAGAAAAGAAGAATGAAAATCGGATTTATTGGTGCCGGCAAAGTAGGCGTAAGTCTTGGAAAATATTTTGCTATGCACGAAAAAAAAGTAATGGGGTATTATAGTAATACTCCCTCTTCTGCAGTTGATGCTGCAAATTTTACAAATACTAATTATTTTAATTCTTTGGAAGATATTATATCTTTCTGTGATATTTTATTTTTGACTGTTCCTGATTCAAAGATAAAAGAAGTATGGGAACAAATATGTAAATTTGATATAGAAAATAAAATATTTTCTCATTGTAGCGGAGCTATGTCTTCTGCTGTCTTTCAAAAGTGTGACCAAGACATTCTTGGTTTTTCCATTCATCCAATGTATGCTTTCAGCGATAAGTATACTTCTTACAAAGATCTTTCAAAGGCTTACTTTACAATTGAAGGAAACGAAAAGAGAATTAATGTTATTAAGGATTTTTTTGAAAGCCTTGGAAATCATGTAAAAATCATTCCAAAAGACAATAAAACCAAATATCATTTATCTTGCGTTTTTGCGAGTAATTTAGTTGTAGCTTTGTTTTATAAGAGTATAAAAATTCTTATGGAAACAGGGTTTACTTTTGATGAAGCTAAAAATGCACTACTTCCTCTTTTTATGAATAATGCAGAGAATATTGCTTCAAAAGGTGTAATAAATGCATTAAGCGGTCCAATTGAAAGGAACGATGTAAAAACAGTAAAAGAGCATTTATCTGTTATAAACGGAAGTGAAAAGGATATTTATAAATTGTTGTCCAAGGAGCTTATTGATGTTGCAATGAAAAAAGATAATACAAAAGATTATTGCAATATGAAAAAAATTATTAAAGAGGAATAAGAGGATGAAAAACACAGTAACAACATTCAAAAAACAAAAAGAAGAAAATAGTAAGATTTCCATGCTTACGGCTTATGATTATTCAATGGCAAAATTAATCGATCAGGCAGGTATTAACGGGATTTTAGTAGGGGATTCACTTGGTAATGTAATCCTTGGTTATGAAGATACAATACCTGTCACTATGGAAGATATGATCCACCACGGAAGAGCCGTTGCAAGAGGGGCAAAAGATGCATTGGTTGTTATAGATATGCCTTTCATGTCATATCAAACAAGTGTATATGATGCAGTTAAAAATGCAGGAAGACTTATGAAAGAAGGGCTTGGAGATGCCGTTAAACTTGAAGGCGGCAGGGAAGTATGTGAACAGATAAAAGCAATAACTTCTGCCGGTATACCTGTAATGGCACATCTTGGATTAACACCACAAAGCATTAATGCATTCGGTGGATTTAAGATACAAGGAAGAGATGAACAAAGAGCAAAACAAATTCTTGAAGATGCTTTATTGGTTGAAGAAGCTGGAGCATTTGCAATTGTTCTTGAATGTGTTCCGGAAAAATTAGCAAAACTTATTACAGAAAAAGTAAATATTCCAACAATTGGAATAGGTGCAGGAAAATACTGCGACGGACAAATTTTGGTTTATCAAGATATGCTTGGAATGTTTTCTGACTTTACACCAAAGTTTGTAAAAAAATACGCAAACATAGGCGAAATAATGCAGGATGCATTTAGAACTTATCATAAAGAAATAAATGAGGGTAAATTCCCTATGGAAGAAAATACATATAAAATTGATGATGAAGTTATAGAAAAATTATATTAATTATGGAGAGAAATATGAAAGTAGTACATAAAATCAGTGAAGTAAGAGAAATTGTAAATAAATGGAAAAGAGAAGGGCTTAGCGTTGGGCTTGTTCCTACAATGGGTTATCTTCATGAAGGACATCAAAGCTTAATTAAAAAAGCCGTAGAACAAAATGACAGAGTAGTTGTAAGCGTATTTGTAAATCCTATGCAATTTGGTGAAAACGAAGATTTAGCAAGCTACCCAAGAGATCTTGAAAAAGATACAAATTTATGTGAAGAAACAGGAGCAGATTTAATTTTTAATCCAACACCTGAAGAAATGTATCCTGAAGGTTTTTGTTCGTATGTTGATATGAACGGACTTACAAAAGAACTTTGCGGAAAAAGTAGACCTATTCATTTTAGAGGTGTTATGACTGTTGTAAGTAAGCTGTTTAATATCGTTACACCTAATAAAGCATACTTTGGAATGAAAGATGCACAACAGCTTCTTATAATAAAAAGAATGGTAAAAGATTTAAGTTTTGGTATAGAAATAGTAGGATGTCCAATAGTAAGAGAAGAAGATGGTCTTGCTAAGAGTTCAAGAAACACTTATTTAAGTGAAGAAGAAAGAAAAGCAGCTTTGATATTATATAAAACAATTAATTTAGGTAAGAAACTTCTTGAAGAAGGTGAAAGAGACAGCGCTGTTTTACTTTCAAAGATGAAAGAAAACATAAATAAAGAACCACTTGCAAAAATTGATTATGTTGAAGCAGTCGATATTGAAAAGGTAGAAAAAGTGGATAAAATCGAAGGTACGGTTCTTGTTGCAATGGCTGTATATATTGGCAAAACAAGATTAATTGACAACTTTGTGTTTGAGTGTTAGGAGGAATATAAAAATATGTTACTGAATATGTTAAAAGGAAAAATTCACAGAGCAACAGTTGTTCAAGCAGAGCTTGATTATGTAGGAAGTATTACTGTTGATGAAGAACTTCTTGAAAAAGCCGGAATATATGAATATGAAAAGGTTCAAATTGTAGATGTAAATAACGGAAGTAGATTTGAAACTTACACAA
Organism: Anaerofustis stercorihominis; assembly: GCF_005844425.1. Lineage (GTDB taxonomy): Bacteria > Bacillota > Clostridia > Eubacteriales > Anaerofustaceae > Anaerofustis > Anaerofustis butyriciformans. The sequence continues at coordinate 95,844 of NZ_SPHL01000001.1, forward strand.
TTGCTGGAAAAAGAGGCAGTGGTATGATATGCTTAAATGGAGCCGCAGCAAGAGAAGTTCAAGTAGGGGATAAAATTATAATAATGGCTTATGCAAACATGAGTCCTGAAGAGGTAAAAGATAATCCTCCGAAAGTGCTTTTTGTTGATGAAGATAATAAAATAAAAAGAATAACAAGATATGAAAAACACGGGCTCTTAACGGAGGATATGATTAATGAATAAAATTTTAGAGGGTAAAGTAGTAACCCTTGGTATAACGGGCAGTATTGCTGCTTATAAAATGGCAAATGTTGCCAGTATGCTTATAAAATTAGGTGCTGAAGTTCATGTAATAATGACTAAAAATGCAACTAATTTTATAAATCCAATAACATTTGAAACTTTAACAAATACAAAATGCCTTGTTGATACATTCGATAGAAATTTTGAATTTCATGTGTCTCATGTAAATCTTGGTCAAAAATCAGATGTAATGCTTATTGCACCTGCAAGTGCAAATATTATTGCAAAAATGGCTTATGGAATAGCAGATGATATGTTATCAACTACTGTTTTGGCAGCTACTTGCAAAAAGATAGTATCTCCTGCAATGAATACACATATGTACCATAATCAAATAGTTCAAGATAACATAGAAAAATTAAAAGAATATGGTTTTGAAATAATAGAGCCTGCAAAAGGCATGCTAGCGTGTAGAGACATTGGAGACGGTAAACTTCCTGATGAACAGACTCTTGTAAATTATGTATTAAAAGAAATAGCTCATGAAAAAGATTTACAAGGTATGAATGTTATGGTTACGGCAGGAGCTACAATGGAAGCTATAGACCCTGTAAGATACATAACAAATCATTCAAGCGGTAAAATGGGATATGCAATTGCAAGAAATGCAATGTTAAGAGGTGCAAAGGTAACTTTAGTAAGTGCCAATAGCAGTGAAGAAGTTCCTCCTTTTGTTGAATTAATTAAAGTCAAAAGCGCAAAAGATATGTTTGAAGCTGTAAAAGAAAAGAGCAGTGATATGGATTTTATCATTAAGGCTGCTGCAGTTTCTGATTATACGCCTATTGATGTAAGTGATGAAAAAATAAAGAAAAAAGATGGAGATCTTTCCATAAAACTAAAAAGAACAGATGATATTTTGATGTATCTTGGAGAAAATAAAAAACAAAATCAAGTTTTATGTGGTTTTGCAATGGAAACTCAAAACTTAATAGATAATGCAAAAGCTAAATTAAAAAAGAAAAATGCTGATATTATAGTGGCTAACTGCTTAAAAGAAGAGGGAGCAGGTTTTAAGGGTGATACAAATAAAGTGACATTCCTTACAAAAGACAATATTGAGAAAAAAGAGCTTATGAGTAAATATGAAGTAAGCGAGATTTTACTTGATAAATTAATTGAAATAAAAAATAAAAAGACCGATTAATCGGTCTTTTTTAAATATGCATCAATAAATAAATCAATATCTCCGTCCATTACTGATTGAACGTTTGATGTTTCGGCTTTAGTCCTATGGTCTTTTACCATGCTGTATGGGTGGAAAACATATGAGCGAATTTGATTTCCCCATGCGATTTGTCCATAGTCGCCTTTTATTTCATCAAGTTTTTCTTTATGTTCTTCCATTAATATTTTGTATAGTTTACCCTTTAAAATCTTCATCGCTGTTTCTTTGTTTTGGAACTGGCTTCTTTCGTTTTGGCATGATACTACGATTTTTGTAGGAAGATGAGTTATTCTAACAGCTGAGTCGGTTTTGTTTACATGTTGTCCTCCTGCTCCTCCTGAGCGGTAAGTATCTATTTTTAAATCACTTGGATTGATTTCAAGGTTTATATCTTCTTTTATTTCCGGTTCTACATCTACTGATGCAAAAGAAGTATGTCTTCTGTTGTTGCTGTCAAAAGGTGAGATTCTTACAAGTCGATGTACCCCTTTTTCGCTTTTTAAATATCCGTAAGCATTTTCTCCCTTAATAAGAATCGTAACACTTTTTATTCCTGCAACATCCCCCGATAACTCTTCGAGAATTTTTATTTTAAAATTTCTCTTTTCTGCAAATCTTACAAACATTCTATATAGCATTTCTGCCCAGTCTTGGCTTTCTGTTCCTCCTGCTCCTGGGTGAATTGAAAGAATGGCATTGTTTGAATCGTATTCTCCTGATAAAAGAGTTGTTAGTGCAAAATTATTTACATCTTTTTTTAGCATGTTTAATTCTTTTAAGGTATTATCTGCTTCTGTTTCTATGAATTCTTCACTTAACATTTCCATTATAATGCTGATATCTTCTTTTTTGTTTTCAAGAGATGTAAATGATGTTATTTGTGATTTTAAAGTTTTAACGTCCTTTAAAATTTGATTTGCATTTTCGCTGTCATTCCAAAAATTTTCATCATTCATTAAGCTTTCTTTTTCTTTTAGATTTTGTTGTAAACTTTCAATGTTAACGGAGTTTGATAAATCATCAAGTTCCTTTGATATATCATTAAGTAAATTTTTTAATTCAATTAATTCAGTCATTTTATTACTTCCTTTTAAATATTAAATTTATTATATATTATATGACGATATTAAACAATACTATCGTTAAAATGCTTTAATGCAATTAAAGTTTGATTATTGTTTCCTTTTATAAAAAACAGCTGTTAATAAATAATTTGTAACATGATTACAATTGTTTATTAGTTGAATATGTAAAGGTTACACATTTAAAAAGATAATCATGTTTGTTTAAAAGATGTAAATTTTTATGACCTTTTTTTTTCTTTTTTTATGAAAGTACTTGTAATTATATTTTTTATCATATATAATTTTTTTAGTAAAAATCAAGTGTTATATAAAACAAGGAGAGATTACAAATGTTATATTTAATCGATGATGCTAATATCGAAAGCATTAAAACAATTACTCAATATTTCCCAATTACAGGGGTAACAACAAATCCAAGCATTATTGCTGCAAACGGAGAAAATGTTTATAAAAAAATTAAAGAAATAAGAGACGTTATTGGTCCTGACTGTGAACTTCATGCTCAAGTTTTAGCTTCAACTTGTGATGAAATCGTACAAGAAGCAATTAGACTTAGAGATGCTGTAGGCGGAAAATTCTTTGTAAAAGTTCCTGTAACAGGTGAAGGTTTAAAATCAATCAGCGTTCTTAAAGAACTTGGCTTTGGTGTAACAGCTACAGCTATCTTTACAGCTCAACAAGCTTTACTTGCTGCTACAGCAGGTGCTGACTATGTAGCTCCATATGTAAACAGAATAGATAATTTCTCTTCTGACGGTATCGGAGTTGTTGCTGACATCGTTGAATTATTCGATATGTACGGAAAAGATACAAAAGTATTAGCTGCAAGCTTCAAAAATACACAACAAGTTCACAATGTAGCTATGGCTGGTTCTCATGCTGCAACAATCAGCTGTGATTTATTTGAAAAATTAATCTATCATCCACTTACAACAGCTGCAATTATGGAATTTGAAGAAAAAGGTGCAGAATTCTATACATACGAAGAAAAATAGTATGTTAAATAAAAAAATCAGGCGGATTTTTATCCGCCTTTTTTATTTGCAAAATTATAAAAAATAATGTATATTTAAGATTTCTTACTTTAGGGTAGAAAAGTGAGAAAAATATTGTATAATGGTTTAAATGGAAAGTGGAGGAGAAAAATGAAGAGTAATTTAAAAGTAAGTTTAGTTAGATACACTCCTGAACCTGTAAAGACTGTGGCAATGGCTGCTAAGCTTTGTTATTCAAAGGTTGGGGTTGAAGATATAAGTGAAAAAATGAGTAATGAAGATGCTGAAAAATTTGTAAAGATGCTTATGGGATTTTCTCATATGTCACCCCTTGAACATATAAGCTTTTCTTTTGCAATAGAAGGAGTAAGCAGAACTTTAACTCATCAACTTGTTAGACATAGAATTGCAAGTTATTCTCAACAATCACAAAGATATGTTGACGAAAACGAGTTTGATTATATAATACCTCCTCAAATCGAAAAAGACGAAGAAGCCTTAAAAGTATTTGAGGAAAGTATGAGTATGATTCAATCTTCATACGAAAAGCTAAGAGATGTTCTAACAAAAAATGTTACAAAACAAATTATGGACGAAGACGGACTTGAAGAAAGCGAAGCTAGAAAAAAAGCCGTTAAACTTGCAAATGAAGATGCAAGATTTGTTTTGCCTGGAGCTTGTGAAACAAAGATTATAACTACAATGAACGCAAGACAACTTCTTCATTTCTTTGAAGAGAGAACATGTGTAAGAGCTCAATGGGAAATAAGAGAACTTGCGACACAGATGTTAAAACTTGTTAAAGAAGTTTGTCCTGTTATTTTTGAAAGTGCAGGTCCTGGATGTGTAAAAGGCGGCTGTCCGGAAGGAAAGATGACTTGCGGAAAAGCAAAAGAAATAAGAGAAAAATTTAAAAATTTATAGAGGTAAGATATGAGTAATTATGAAAGAGTAAGCGGACGTAATGCCGTAAGAGAAACTTTAAAATCAGGAAGAAACATAAATAAATTATATATTAGCGAAAACCATGATTCTGGACTTGTTAACATAATTAAAATGGCAAAAAGCAAAGGTATTTCAATACAAAAAACAAACAGACATAAACTTGACAGCATTGCAGGGAATCCTCATCATCAAGGAGTTATTGCTCTTTGCTCTCCTGTTGAAACAGTATCTTTAAGAGAGCTTACAGATAAGCTTAATAAAAAAGAGGGAAAACCTCTTGTTGTAATTCTTGATAATATAACAGACCCTCATAATGCAGGGGCAATAATCAGAAGTGCGTACTGCGCAGGTGCTGACGGTGTAATTATGCAAAACAGAAGAAGTGCATCAATAGGGGAAGGTATGTATAAATCTTCTGCAGGTGCTTTAGAATATATCGATATATGCGAAGTGTCAAATATATCGCAGACAATAGATGCATTAAAAAAGGAAGGACTTTTTGTTGTAGGTCTTGATATGGACGGAGAAAATTATTACGATATCGATTATGATATGCCTCTTGCCATAGTTGTAGGTGCAGAGGGTAAGGGACTTGGAAGACTTGTTAAAGAAAAATGCGACTTTATAAGTTCTATTCCACTAAAAAATAATTTTGACTCGTTAAATGCTTCTGTTGCAGCGGGAATTGTTTTATTTGAAGCGGTAAAATGCAGATAGAAAACAGCACTTTTAAGGTGCTGTTTTTTTATAATATATTGCTAACTTATGGACTTAAACAATATAAAATGATAGAATAGTCTAAATATAATTATGAAAGGAGAATAGAATCAAAAATGAACGATGACGATAGTGACGCGGCGAACAAACCGATACCTCTGATAGTGCGTTTTATATATTTTAGATATAAAAAAGAATGATAGAAATAAATATCGAATAAAAAAAACGTATTTAGGAGGTAAGATTATGAAAAGTTCGATAATATTAATGATTTTATTACAAATTGTTTTAATTGCGTTAAATGCTGTATTTGCCTGTGCTGAAATTGCCGTTATATCCATGAACGATAACAAGCTTGAAAAAATGGCGGCAAAAGGAGATAAAAGGGCAATAAGACTTTCAAAATTAACCGAGCAGCCTGCAAGATTTTTAGCAACAATTCAAGTTGCAATTACTCTTTCCGGATTTTTGGGCAGTGCTTTTGCTGCGGAAAACTTTTCTGATGGGTTGGTTAATTTAGCTGTGAAATTAGGGGTGCCAGTTTCCCCAAGCGTTTTAGATTCTATCTCTGTAATTTTGATTACAATTATATTGTCTTACGTAACTCTTATTTTTGGTGAGCTTGTTCCAAAAAGAGTTGCTATGAAAAAAGCAGAATCTTTGGCTCTTGGTATGTCAGGGCTTACATATTCTATTTCAAAGATATTTGCGCCTTTGGTAAGTATGCTTACTGCGTCAACAAACTTTGTTTTAAGGCTTATAGGTATTGATCCTGAGGAAGAAGACGAAGATGTCAGCGAAGAAGAAATAAGAATGATGGTTGATGTGGGAAGCGAAAAGGGGACTATTGACCATGAAGAAAGAGAATTCATTCAAAATGTTTTTGAATTTGATGATTTATCTGCTGATGAAATATTAACACATAGAACTGATGTTATTACTCTTGATATGGAAGAAAGTCTTGAAAAGTGGAAAGAGATTATATTTAATACAAAGCATACTCTTTATCCTGTTTGTGACGGTTCAATAGATAAAATTATTGGAGTTCTTGATTCAAAGAAATATTTTCGTTTGGAAGATAAAAATATTGAAACTATAATAGAAAATACCATGTCAAAAGCATATTATGTTCCTGATACAATAAAAGCAGATGATTTATTCAGAAATATGAGAAAAACAGGCAATACAATGGCTGTTGTTTTAGATGAGTACGGTGGAACTGCCGGGATAATTACAATAAATGACTTGGTAGAACAGCTTGTTGGAGACCTTGAAGAAGATAATGAGATTGTAAAAATAGATGATGTAACATGTAAAGTAAAGGGAATTGCCTCTTTAGACGAGCTTTCAAAACAAATGGGTGTATCATTATCTACCGAAGAATACGACACAATCGGAGGGCTAATATTCCATGTTCTTCAAAGTATTCCGGAAAAAGGAGAAAATATTGAATTTGATTTTGAAGGAATAAAAGTAATGGATGTTAAAATATATGACCATAAAGTAGTAAGTGCGGTTGTAAAGAAAAATTCACCGAATGAAGAAGATAAAGATAATGAATAAATTAAAGACTCTAAAAAATTTAGAGTCTTTTTAAATTATATAATTTGTCATTCCTTCATAGTTAAAGGAAGCATTAATCACTTTTTTATATATTGCATTATTATTTATTTCACTGGTTAGTGCATTTTTAATTAAATTCATTATTTCTTTTTCGTTAATAGGTGAGATAATCATTGCATTAAGATATTCATTTTTAGGAATTTTATCCCATCTTACAATAACATTTAATTTTTCTTTAAGCATAAAATCAAGCCATATTCTCATTGCTCTGCCGTTTCCTTCTTTAAAAGGATGTGTGATATTCATTTCTATATATTTTTTATTATTTTTTCATAAGAATCAATAGGCATATTATCAATAATTCTTAAACTTTCATTTAAAAATTTTACAGGTGCAAATTTAAAATTTCCTTTAGATAAATCTACACTGCGTATTTTTCCCGCAAAAGAAAATACATCCATAAACAGATATCTATGGATTTGAATTAATTCGATGGTTTTACCGTTTATTTGATTTATTTTTAATGTGTTTTCATAAAGTTGTAATGCTCTTTGTTTTGAAAAAATTTCTTCTTTTTCTATGTTCATTTTTACCTCTGTTTTATTATATCATTAAAATTTATGTTAGAAATAAATATCAAAAAAATACATTTAATTTTGTAAGAAAAAAATTTTTTTAAGATAAAAAAAGAAATAAAAATTAATATAATTAAAACGTTATTATATGTTAAATTAAACGCATATTTCGTTGACTTTATTAGTGTAATTTTATATAATAAACAAAAATACTTTTAACTTAGCACGAGAGGCTAAAAAGGTTATATCCGATTTATGAGTAGCTTGATGGACAAGCTATGCATTTTTTGCGAATACCTGGCCTAAGTGCAGGTATTTTTTTATAAATATCGGAGGTATAAAACAATGTTAAAAGGTCGCAATTTGATTGAGCCAACGAATTTTACTGTAGAAGAATTAGATGAAATATTTGAGCTTGCTAATGATATTCTTAAAGACGAAAAGAAGTATGTTAACGTATGTCATGGGAAATTATTGGCAAGCCTTTTTTATGAGCCGTCAACAAGAACAAAATTTTCTTTTGACGCAGCCATGTATAGATTAGGTGGAAATGTACTTGGTTTTTCAGACCCAAATACATCAAGTACATCAAAAGGTGAATCTCTTGCAGATACAACAGTTGTAATTTCAAATTATGTTGATATTATCGTTGCAAGACACCCAAGAGAAGGTACTGCAAAGCTTATGAGCGAACATTCAAGTGTTCCGGTAATTAACGCAGGAGACGGTGGACACCAACATCCGACACAAACATTAACAGACCTTCTTACAATTCAGTACTATAAACATAGATTTAATAATTTAAAAATCGGTGTTTGTGGGGACTTGATGTTTGGAAGAACAATTCACTCTTTGGTAAAAGCAATGTCAAGATATGAAAATATAGAGTTTGTATTTATTTCTCCAAAAGAACTTGCTATGCCTGAATATATTAAAGAGGAAATCGAAGGAAAAGTTAAATACTCTGAAACAAATTCTCTTGATGAAGTAATAGGTGATTTAGACGTACTTTATATGTCAAGAGTACAAAGAGAAAGATTTGTAAACGAAGAAGAATATTTAAGACTTAAAGATTATTTCATACTTACAAAAGAAAAACTTGAAAATGCAAAAGAAGATATGATAGTTATGCATCCACTTCCAAGAGTAAACGAAATTTCAACAGATGTTGACAGTGATAAAAGGGCTGTATACTTTATGCAAGGAAGACTTGGAATGTATGTAAGAATGGCTCTTATAATGAAATTATTGGGGGTAAGTTTAGATGATTAATGTTTCAATGTTAAAACAAGGTATTGTTATTGACCATATAAAAGTAAATCATGGTTATGAAGTTTTTAAACAACTTAAACTTGATGAAATAGATGATGTTATTGTTCTTATGAGAAATATTCCAAGTCATAAAATGGGAAGAAAAGACATTATTAAAATAGAAACAGACTTAAAACTTGACCTTACAATACTTGGATTAATTGACCCAAACATTACAGTAAGCTACATTAAAGACGGAAAAAGAATAAAAAAAGTTCAACCTAAATTACCTGAAGTTGTAGAAGGTATTTTAAAATGCAAAAACCCAAGATGTATTACTCAATATGAAAAGGTAGAAAATATTAAATTCTATCTTGCAAATGCAGAAAAAAGAGAATATAGATGTTCATACTGTGATTCAAAAACAACATTGGTTGAACATAAATAAGGAGAGATATGAAAACATTATTTACTGACGGTGTACTAATTGATGCAACCAAAACAGTAAAAGAAGATGTTTTGGTTGAAGATGGAAAAATAATAAAAGTTGGAAAAGATATTGATAAAACGAACTGCGAAGTAATTGACTTAAAAGGTAAAACATTACTTCCTGCCTTTATAGATATGCATTCTCATTTTAGAGACCCTGGATATACCTATAAAGAAGATATTGAAACCGGTATGAAAGCAAGCGTTAAAGGCGGATATAGCGTTGTTTGCACTATGGCAAACACAAAGCCTGTTTGTGATAATACGGAAGTTTTACAATATGTTAAAGAAAAATCAGAAAAAGTAGGTTTAAATAAAGTAATCCAAATTAGTGCAATCGGAAAAGACCTTGAAGATAAAGAGTTTGTAGATATAAAAGAAAATATGAAATACACAAACCTTTTCTCAAATGACGGAAAAACAATTTTCAGCGATGAATTTATGGAAGAGGCTTTGAAAAAATCCACAGAATATGGTTTCCATTTACTAACTCATTGCCAGCCTGAAGAAGAAATAATCGAAAGAGATATGAAACTTCTTGAAAAGGTTGGAGGAAATCTTCATGTATGCCATATCAGTACAAAGAAATCTTTAGAGCTTATAAAAGCAGCAAAGGAAAAAGGATTAACGGTAACTTGTGAGGTTGCACCACATCATTTATTTGCCGACAGCCTTTCTTATAGAGTAAATCCTTCTTTTGCAACACCTAAAGACAGAATGGCACTTATAGAAGGAGTAAGGAATAACGATATAGATATTCTTGCAATAGACCATGCTCCTCATTCAAAAGAAGATAAAGAAAAAGGAGCTCCGGGAATTGACAATATCGAAGTTGCTTTTTCTATGTACTATAAAGTATTCTTTGATAATGATATCAGCATAAATAGATTAAGCGAAATGATAAGTTTAAATCCGGCAAAGAAAATAGGTTTAAACAAAGGTTTAATTAAAGAAGGTTACGATGCAGATTTGGTTGTTGTTGATACTGACTATGAAGGCGTTATAAACAAAGACGAATTTATTTCAAAATCAAACAACACACCTTTTAATAAAGAAAAAATTAAGGGCAAAGTTTTAATGACATTTGTCGGGGGAGAAAAGAAATATGAAGCTGATAGATAAATTATATGAAAGAAGCAAGAAAAACATGGCTGTATGTTTGGGGCTTGATACAAAAGAAGCATTTTTACCTGAATATATAAGCAAAATGGATATATCTTTAGGAGAAAAGTATTTTTTGTTTAATAAAGCTATAATAGATGCCACAAAAGATATTGTAGCTTGTTATAAAGTTCAAATTGCTTGTTATGAAGCTCTTGGAATGGACGGGCTTAACGCATATCAAAAAACACTTAAATATATAAGAGAAAATGACGGCATTGTAATTGCAGACATAAAAAGAGGAGATATTTCTTCAACTGCTGCAATGTATGCAGACGGTCATTTCAAAGGAGACTTTGAGGCTGACTTTATTACTATAAACACATATATGGGACTTGATGCAATCAGCCCATATTTTGACTATATGAAAGACGGAAATAAAGGGCTTTTCGTTTTAGTAAAAACATCTAATCCAAACGGACATCAAATTCAAGACTTGGAAGTAAAAGATGGCGAAAAAGTTTATGAAAAGATGGCTAAATACGTTGATGAGTGGGGAAGCGACTTTGTAGGAGAATGTGGATATAGCAGTGTCGGAGCTGTTGTTGGACTAACTTATCCTAAAGAATTTATAGAAGTAAAGAAATTTATGCCAAAAGCATTCTTCTTAATTCCTGGATATGGCGCTCAAGGTGGAACAGGAAAAGATATTGCGGAAATCTTCAAAGATGATATTTGCGGAGTTGTTAATTCTTCAAGAGGAATTATATCTGCACACAAAGGTAAAATCGAAGATGAAAACTTTACCGAACTTACTGTAAAAGCAGTAAAAGATATGCAAGAGGATATAGGACAATGGCTATAGTATTATTTAATGAAAAAATAAAAGATGATATCTACATGATGAAACTTGAGGGAAAGTTTGAAGGAAAAGAAGGACAGTTTTATATGCTTCGCTCTTTAAATACATTTCTTGCAAAACCTATAAGTATTCATGATATAGATGAAGAAGGTATAACTTTCTTATATCAAATAAAGGGAGAGGGTACAAAGTACTTTAAGACTCTTCAAAAAGGAATGGAACTTGATTTATTTGGTCCAAGAGGTAACGGGTTTGATATAGAAAATATCGAAAAAGACGTTACATTAATAGGCGGAGGTATAGGAACTGCTCCGCTATATTATCTATGTAAACAAATAAGAAAAAAATATCCTGATAAAAAAATAAGAGTATATCTTGGTTTTACTAAACAAGATTATCTTGTAGATGATTTTAAGAAAATTGCAGATGAAGTTATAGTTGATGTAGGCGGAATAATAACTCATAAAGTTGATTTTACAAAGGATGATATTTACTTTACTTGTGGTCCTGATATTATGATGAGAAGTGCATATGATCTTGCTAACAAAGCAGGAAGAGAAATATATGTGTCCCTTGAAAACAGAATGGCATGTGGTGTAGGAGCTTGTCTTGGATGTAATGTTGAGACTCCAAATGGAAATAAAAAAGTATGTAAAGACGGTCCTGTATTTGAAGGAAGCGAGGTATACTAAAATGGATAGATTAAAAGTAAATTTCTTAGGTAAAGAATTTAGTAATCCATTGGTTGCCGCAAGCGGAACTTTTGGTTTTGGAAGAGAATACAGCGAGTTTTTTGATGTAAAAGAAATTGGCGGTATATGTTCAAAAGGACTTACATTAAATCCTCAACCCGGTAATACCGGAGTTAGAATTTGGGAAACTCCAAGCGGGGTAATAAATAGTATTGGACTTGAAAATCCCGGTGTTAAAAGTTTTATAGAAAACGAACTTGGATATATGAATTCTACCGGCAGCAGGGTTATAGTAAACTTTGGGGCTCACAGCAAGGAAGATTTTCTTGATGGAATAGAGCTTTTAAATGAACAAGAACTTGATTTTATAGAGCTTAACATTTCATGCCCAAATGTTAAGGAAGGCGGAATGGCTTTTTGTATGCATTCAGCAAGTGCTTATGATATTACAAAGTCCGTAAAGGAAAAATCAAAACATCCTATTATTGTTAAATTATCGCCAAATGCACCAAGTGTTACAGATGTTGCAAAAGCAGTAGAAGATGGAGGAGCTGATGCTGTAAGCTTAACAAATACATTTCTTGCAATGGCTATTGATATAAATAAAAAGAAACCTGTGTTTGATAATGTATATGCAGGTTTGTCAGGAAGTGCAATAAAACCTATTGCTCTTAGAATGGTACATCAAGTTGCTAAGGAAATAAAAATTCCTATATTGGCTTACGGAGGAGTAAGCAATTATAAAGATGCTCTTGAATTTGTAATGGCAGGAGCAACTTTGGTAGGAGTTGGAAGTGCAATTTTTGCAAATCCTATGGTAATGCTTGAAATAAGAGATGATTTAGATAAATATTTAAAAAATAATAATATAAACAATATAAGTGAACTTATAGGTATAGTATAAAGGAGAGTATGTAATGAGTGAACAAAGAGTAAAAGAAATTTTAAAAGAAACTGAAGCATTTTTAGAAGGTCATTTTCTACTTTCATCAGGAAGACATTCAAATCAATATGTACAATGTGCAAAACTTTTAAGATTTCCTGATAAAGCAGCAGAAGTATTAAAAGATGTTGCTGAACAAGTAAAAGATTTAGGTATTACAAAAATATGCGGACCTGCAATGGGCGGTGTTATAGTTTCTTACGAACTTGGAAGACAACTTGGAATAGAAAGTATCTTTACAGAAAGAAAAGACGGTAACATGGAACTTAGAAGAGGGTTCACTGTAGGAAAAGGCGATAAAGTCTTAATAAGTGAAGATGTTATTACAACAGGTAAAAGTACACTTGAAACAGTAAAAGTTTTAGAAGATATGGGAGCTGAAGTTGTTGGGGTATGTTCAATAGTAAATAGAACAAGTGATGATCTTAATTTCCCACTTCCTATTTATTCTGCAATAAGACTTAACATTGTTTCTTATGATAGTGAAGAATGTCCACTTTGCAAAGAAGGAAAAATTGAACTTGTAAAACCGGGCAGCAGAGATTTTAAAAAAACTAAATAAAGAGGTTAGAAGATGAAAGGATACTTACAACTTGAAAATGGAATGACTTTTGAAGGTGAACTTTTCGGTAAGATAGAAGAAAAAGTAATAGGTGAAGTTGTATTTAACACATCTATGACAGGTTATCAAGAAATCCTTACAGATCCTTCATATTATGGTCAAATAGTAACAATGACATATCCTTTAATCGGTAATTATGGGGTTAATTTTGATTATGAACAATCTGCTTGTTGTAAGGCAAGAGGATTTATTGTAAAGGAAGTAAGCAATAAACCAAACAATTTCAATAATGAAATGACTCTTCCCGATTATTTGGAAAGTGAAGATATTACAGCAATAAGTGGTGTAGATACAAGAATGCTTACAAAAGTACTTAGAAATGAAGGTGTTATGAGAGGTATGATTACAACTCATATGATGCCAAAAACAAAACTTATTGAAATACTTGACGAATTTGATAATTCAAAAAGTGTATTCAGCGTTTCAACTTCTGCTCCTTTTGAAGTTGAAGGTGATAAGGATGGAAAACATATTGTTGCAATAGATTATGGTATAAAAGCAAATATTATCAATATGTTTAAACAAAGAGGTGTAAATTTAACTGTAGTTCCTTTTGATACAAAGGCGGAAGATATATTAAAAATGAATCCTGATGCCGTATTTTTATCAAACGGACCTGGAGACCCTGCTGATTTACCTGAATGTGTTGAAGAAATTAAAAAATTAATAGGAAAACTTCCTATAATAGGAATTTGTCTTGGACATCAGTTAGCATCTCTTGCTCTTGGAGGAAAGACTTCAAAACTTAAATTTGGTCACAGAGGTGGAAACCATCCTGTAAAAAATTTAGATAATGAAAAAGTATTTATGACAAGTCAAAACCATGGTTATGTAGTAGATGAATTACCTGAAGGTGTAGAAGTTACTTATAGAAATATAAATGACGGAAGTATAGAAGGAATGAGATGTAAGGATAAGAAGATATATACAATTCAATTCCATCCTGAAGCTTGTCCTGGACCTTACGAAGGCGTTCATATTTTTGACGAATTTTTAAAGGTGATAGAATAGGAGGAATGTACAAATGCCAAAAAGAGATGATATAAAGAAAGTATTGGTTATAGGTTCTGGTCCTATTATTATCGGTCAAGCTGCAGAATTTGACTATTCAGGAACACAGGCCTGTGAAGCATTAAAAGAAGAAGGTGTTGAAGTTGTACTTGTAAACTCTAACCCTGCAACAATAATGACAGATAAACAAACTGCTGATAAAGTATATATTGAACCTTTGAATGTAGAATCTTTGGAAAAAATTATTGCGAAAGAAAGACCGGATTCAATCATTGGCGGTATGGGTGGTCAAACTGCTCTTAATATGACAATGGAGCTTCACAATAAAGGTATTCTTGATAAATACGGAGTAAAAGTAATAGGTACAAGTATTGAAGGAATCATTAAAGGTGAAGACAGAGATGAGTTCAGAAAGTTAATGAAAGAAATAGGACAACCTATTATTGAAAGTAGAATTGTAAATACTTTGGAAGATGCGAAAAAAGCAGCTTTAGAAATAGGTTATCCGGTTGTTGTAAGACCTGCTTATACACTTGGCGGTACAGGCGGCGGTATCGTTAATAATGAAGAAGAGCTTTTAAAAATTGCAGAAAGCGGTCTTGCTTTATCAATGACTACTCAGGTTTTAATTGAAAAGAGTATTAAAAACTGGAAAGAAATTGAATACGAAGTAATGAGAGACGCAAAAGGTACTTGTATTACAATTTGTAATATGGAAAATATCGACCCTGTAGGTATCCATACAGGAGACAGTATTGTTGTTGCTCCAAGTCAAACCCTTTCAGATAAAGAATATCAAATGCTAAGAACAGCATCTATAGATATAATTAATGCAGTAGGTATTGAAGGTGGATGTAACGTACAAATTGCCCTTCATCCAGACAGTATGGAATATGCAATTATTGAAATTAACCCAAGAGTTTCTCGTTCTTCAGCTCTTGCATCAAAAGCTGCAGGTTATCCTATTGCTAAAGTTTCAGCTAAAATTGCTCTAGGATATTATCTTGATGAAATTAAAAATGCAGTTACAAAAGAAACTTATGCATGTTTTGAACCTGCTCTTGACTATGTTGTAGTAAAAATTCCTAAATGGCCTTTTGATAAGTTTTTAAATGCAAAAAGAGATTTAGGTACAAAAATGATGGCTACAGGAGAAGTAATGGCTATAGGTAGAACTTTTGAAGAAGCATTCTTAAAAGCTATACGTTCTCTTGAAATTAAAAAACATACTTTAGTACATGATAAAGTAAATGATATTCCAATCAAAGAACTTAGACATAAAGTATTTAAAGCAGATGATGAAAGGATTTTTGTTCTTGCTCAAATGCTTAGAATGAAATATTCTGTAACACAAGTAAGTAAAATAACAGGTATTGATTTATTCTTTGTAAATAAGATAAACGAAATTGTAAAAAGAGAAGAACATTTAAAAACTCTAACTTTAGAAACTTTAACAAAAGATGAACTTCTTGATTTAAAGAAAAAAGGTTTCTCTGATAAAGGTATTAGTTTCTTAATGGGCGTTAGAGAAAAAGATATATATGAAATGAGACAAATGTGGAATATTAATCCTGTATATAAAATGGTTGATACATGTGCAGGGGAATTTGAAGCAAATACTCCATATTATTACTCAACATATGACACTGAAGATGAAGTAGTAGTAACAGATAAAAAGAAAGTTATGGTTATCGGTTCAGGTCCTATTAGAATCGGTCAAGGTATAGAATTTGATTACAGTTCAGTACATTGTGTATATGCTCTAAAACAACTTGGAATAGAAACAATAGTTGTAAACAACAACCCTGAAACTGTAAGTACAGACTTCGATATTTCAGATAAACTTTATTTTGAACCATTAACAGATGAAGATGTTCTTAATATTTATAATAAAGAAAAACCTGATGGAGTTATTTTACAATTTGGTGGACAAACAGCTATCAAGCTTGCAGAAATGTGTGTAAGAGAAAATATTCCAATTCTTGGAACTTCTCCTGACAGTATCGATAAAGCTGAAGATAGAGAAAGATTTGAAGAAATGCTTACAAAGCTTGGTGTAAAACAACCAACAGGAAAAGGTGTATTTACAGTTGAAGAAGGTATTGAAACAGCTAATAGAATCGAATATCCTGTACTTGTAAGACCTTCATATGTTCTTGGTGGTAGAGGTATGATGATTTGCCATGATGAAGAAAGTCTTGTAAAATATCTAACAAATGCAATTAAAGAAGACCCTAAAAATCCAGTTCTAATTGATAAATATTTATATGGTCTTGAACTTGAAGTTGATGCTGTGTGCGATGGTGAAGAAGTTTTTGTTCCTGGTATCATGGAACATCTTGACAGAGCAGGGGTTCACTCAGGAGATAGTGTAACAATTTATCCAACAATTCATGTAAGTGATAAAATTAAAGAAACATTATATGACTATACAAGAAAAATTGCTCTTGAGCTTGATGTTAGAGGTATGATAAATATTCAATTTATCGTATTTAGAGATGAGTTATATGTTATCGAAGTTAATCCTCGTTCAAGTAGAACAGTTCCATATATTACAAAGATTACAAATGTTCCAATTCTTGAAATGGCAGTTAGATCTATGTTTGGACCTTGCATTAAAGAAATGGGATATGGAAGTTATATAAATGAAGACAGCGAATATTATGGAATTAAAGTTCCGGTATTCTCAACAGAAAAACTTCCTAATGTAGAAGTAAGTCTTGGACCTGAAATGCGTTCAACTGGTGAAGTACTTGGTGTAAGCAAAAATTATCTTGAAGCACTTTATAAAGGATTCCTTGCTGCAGGATTTGATTTAAGCAGAAGAAAGAGAAAACTTCTTATTTCTCTAAATGACGAAAGTAAAGATGAACTTATAGACTCACTAAAAAATATGTCAGATATTGGATATGAATTCTTTGCAACAGGAAATACAAAGAAATTTATGGAAGAACATGGTGTAGAAAATGTTACTGAAGTGTATAAGATTGGTTACGAAGGAGAACATAAAGAACTTGGTATTCTTGATGTAATTAAAAATCATAAAATTGATTTAATAATCAATACTCCTCAAAGCTCTTCTGATTCTGAAACAGACGGATTCAAAATAAGAAGATGTGCTGTTGAATGTGGAGTAAGCATAGTTACTTCAATAGATAGTGCAATGGCTCTTGCTAAATTATTCTGTGAAGATTTAGACTATGATAAATTTGATATTACAGATGTAGCAAATTATTAATAAAAGTAAAAAGACGGCTTGTTGCCGTCTTTTTTATTTGCTTTCATGGGATTCTTTTTGTAAAAGTTCTCTTCTTCTCTTTTTAGAAAATCGTTCTTCTTCGCTAAAAATACATCCGCAGTAGTTTTGTCTGTATAAACCGAGTTCTATGGCTTTTTCCTGTCCTTCGTTAAAATAAGGTCTAAAATCTCTATATAGAAATTTAACATCATATTTTTTTGCTGCAGCTTTTGCAATGGAGCAAATCAAATTATGGTCTTGAAAAGGACTAATTAACAAAGTTGTAGAAAAGGCATCAAATCCATTTTCTTTTGCGTATCTTGCTGTTTCAAAAAGACGCATATTATAGCATACACCACATCTGTTATCAAAATTAGGGTAAATATTATCAATGAACTCTCTAAGTCCATATTCATTTTCTATAATAAGTTTTATATTAATGCTTTCAGTATAATCAATAAGTGTTTTTTTTCTTTTTTTATATTCATTAAAAGGATGAATATTTGGATTATACCAAAAACAAGTTGGTTCTATATTTTCTTTTCTAAGTGTATCAATGCACATTATTGAACATGGAGCGCAACACGAATGTAATAATACTTTCAAAATAAATCTCCTTTATGTATAATAATATATTATAAAATAAAATTGGTTAATTGCAACAAGATAAGGAAATAATAATATGGTAAATATAATAGCTTTGGGGATTGTTTTAATTTTAGTTTTAATATTTATTATAATTGGCATTTCAATGATTAATACAAAAGATAAACCTATACAGTATTTATCAAATACAAAAAAACTACCAAATGTAAAAGACATAAGAGGATATAATAAGGCTATTGGTAAAATATTTACTATTTTTGCTTTGCTTCTTTTACCTATTTTATCACCTGTAGTTTTATTTGTTCAAAATTCAAAGTATTCGTTTTTATCAATTTTATTAATGCCCTTTTGGGTGATAGGACTTATTATTTCTTGTGTATTTACGGAAGGGAAATATAAAAAATAAATTAGATATTATAATATATTTTATGTCTATTAATGTTATAAAAAAAGAAACATCTAATATTTAGATGTTTCTTTTTATTTTAAATATTATTTTTTAGCTTCTTTTCTTGCATTTGCTTCTTCGATTATTTTAGCGCTTGCCATTTGAGGAACTTCATCATATCTTTCAAATTCCATTGTGAAAGATCCTCTTGCTTGAGTCATTGAACGAAGTTCTGTAGCATATTTGAACATTTCTCCTAAAGGAACTTCAGCAGTAATCATTGTTTTACCGTTTCCTACAGGATCCATTCCAAGAACTCTGCCTCTCTTCTTGTTTAAGTCTCCCATTACATCTCCTGTGTTATCATCAGGAATTGTAATTTCAACTTTATAAATAGGTTCAAGAAGTACAGGATCAGCAGCTGCCATACCTTGCTTATAAGCTATGCTTGCAGCCATTTTAAAGCTCATTTCGTCTGAATCTACAGGATGGAATTTTCCGTCAAACAATGTAGCTTTAAGACCAACAACAGGATATCCTGCTAGAACACCATGTTCTATACATTCTCTTAATCCTTTTTCTACAGCAGGAATGAAGTTTCTTGGAACTGCACCGCCTACGACAGCATCTACAAATACTAAATCATCTTCAAGATTATATGTAGGTTCAAAATCAATGTTTACAACACCAAATTGACCTCTACCACCTGATTGTTTTTTATGTTTACCTTCAGCAGTTGCTTTTTTCTTTATTGTTTCTCTGTAAGGTATAATAGGTGGAGTTAATACAACTTCTATGCCAAATTTATTTTTAAGTTTTTCTTTAACAACTTCAAGATGTGTTTCTCCCATACCGTAAAGTACGTTTTGATGTGTTTCATCATCTCTTTTAACAACAATTGTTGGGTCTTCTTCTCTTAGTTTATTAAGACCTGTTGAAAGTTTATCTTCATCTCCTCTTGATTTAGGTTCGATACCTGTAAAGATAATAGATTGAGGGAAGTTGATTGGGTTAAACTTAATATGGTCTTTAGGATCGCATAATGTATCTGATGTTTTAGTATATGCAAGTTTTGCAAGTGCACCGATATCTCCAGGATGCATTTCCATAACTTCTTCTTGTTTTTTACCTATTAAAGTATAAACCTTAGCAATTTTTTCTTTTTTGTCTTGTGTTGTATTGTTAAGCTCCATACCAGGTTTTAAAATACCACTTTTAACTTTGAATAAAGAAAGTTTTCCAACAAATGGGTCAGCAATTGTTTTAAATACGAAAGCACTAAGTGGAGCATCATCTTCGTAATGTCTTTGTGCTTCTTTTCCATCTTGATCAACTTTTGCAGCTTTTGCTTCTATTGGTGTTGGGAAGTTATATACAATTGCATCTAAGAATTTATCGATAGCTATATCATTTAAAGCACTTACGCAAAATACTGGTATAAGTTCTTCGTTTGCTATTGCTGTTTTAACACCTGAATGTAATTCTGCCTCTGTTAACGTTCCATCTTCATCTTCAAAATATTTTTCCATTAATTCTTCATCTGTTGTTGCAGCAATTTCAAAAATAATGTCTTTATATTTTGTTGATTTTTCAATTGTAGAGTCAGGTACATCCGTAATTGTCATTTTGCCTTTTTCGTATGTATAAGCCTTATTATCAAAAATATCAGCTACGCTGTTAAAACCAACTCCTTCGTTGATAGGGATTTGGAATGGAACAATCTTAGGTCCTGTAAGGGCTCTTAATTCTTCCATAACTTTATGTGTATCTACATTTTCTCTGTCTAGTTTATTGATTACAAAGGCAATTGGTATTCCTCTTTCAACAGCCATTTCATAAGCTTTTTCTGTTCCTACTTGAACTCCGCTTACAGCATCAACTACTATTACTGCAGTATCAGCAACTCTTAGAGCCGAGCATTGTTCTCCTATGTAATCAAAATATCCCGGAATATCTAGAACATTAATTTTAACGCCACCGTGTTCTATAGGGATAAGTGATGTAGATATGGAACTATGTTTACTTTGTTCGCACGAATCATAATCTGAAATTGTTGTTCCATCTTCTGTTCTTCCAAGTCTTTCTATTAGACCTGCTTTAAGAGCCATAGCCTCTGCAAGCAAGGTCTTACCTGAGCCTCCATGGCCAAGTAGTGCAATGTTTCTTATGTCCTTGGTTTTATACGTTTTCATTTGTCTTTCTCCTTTTGCTTTTATTTTTGATGATAATATTCAAAAAGGCCGCAGCAATCTCACGAGATTATTTAGCTACAACCTTATGTCAACGATATTATTTACTTTTTCTTTTTTTTCTTTTTTTCATGTGGAAAAAATCCTTAACAACCATTACAGCAAACATTACGTTTTTTGCGGTGGAATAATATTGTTTTATTTTCATCGTACTATGCATTATTCCATTTGGATCATCAAGCGGTGTTTTAAGTGCTGTTTCAATTCCTTTTACAGAGTTATTTACTTTGTTTGTCAGCTCCTTTGCATCGCTTGTTATTCCCTCAACATTTTCAATTATTGAATTAATTTTGTTTGTATTTGCACTGGTAAGTGTTTGCACGTCTCTTAGTACATCGTTAAGTTTAGTCATTGTTTTTGATAGTTTGCTAACGGTTACAATTAAATATAAAATTAATACGACCAAAACAACGCATACAATTATTAAGGCTATATCTAAGGGACTAAGGTTTATAATCATTTAATTTTATTCTCCATTATAAAAGTTCTTCGTCAAATTTTAATTCGAAATCATCAAGATTTTCTTTTTTAGTTTCTTCTTTAGCTTCTTGAACCATATCTTTTAAGTCATCGATTTGTTCATCTGCATAATTAGCAACATCATCAATTCTTTCTTTAGCTGTGTTTAAAGCTAAATCAGCACTTGCTTTTGCTTGTTTAGAAAGTTTTTCTGCTTTTTCAAGTGAATGTTGCGCAAATGTGCAAAGTTCATCTTTTGCAATATAATAATTATCAATGGCAATATCCATTAATTCTTCTTTATTGTCGTAAGCATATTTTGCAGCTATACCTGCAGCTATTCCAACTATTAATCCTGCTAAAAATTTTCCGTTTGACATAATCTCCATCCTCCTTAATACATCTAATAATATATTATCACATTTTATACAAAAAATACATAGAAATTTAACTCTAAATTTTTTATGATAAATTTTTACCTTTTGAATTTATATTTTTTAGCTTGTTTATTAATATACTTAACACAAAAGCAATAAGCGTTGGCACTATCCATGCAAAACCTATATCATAAAAAGGTAAATTTTTGCTTAATCCTGAAAATAAAGGTATGTTTATTAAAATACTTATTATTAAACATACTGATATTGTAAGTGGATATACAATATTATTGTTACTTATTTTCTTATTTATACATGCAAGTATAATTAATACAATTGATACAGGGTATAAAATATTAAGTACGGGAACCGAATATTTTAAAATTGGTGTAAGACCTATTATTGAGATTAAGAAAGAAACAAGAGCAAAAATTATAACCCAGCTTCTATAGCTAAGTTTCGGAAATGTTTCATTAAAATAAGTTCCGCAGCAGCTAAAAAGTCCTATGCAAGTATTTAAACATGCTATAACAAATATCATTGCAAGAATTATTAATCCTACTTTACCGTAAATCAAAGAAACTACATAAGTTAAAGTTTGGGCTCCATTTTCTGTCATTTGTCCGCTTATTCCCGTAAAAAGTCCTGTTATTCCAAGCATAAAATATATGATTAAAAGAAATATTCCTGCTAAAAATCCAGCTTTAATCGTATATTTTGTAACTTTGTTACTATCTTTTATTCCTTTTTCGATTATATTCATTGAAATAATCATGCCGAAGTTTAATGCCGCAAGGGTGTCCATAGTTTGATATCCATCAATAAATCCCTTTACATATGAAAGGTTTTTATATGTATCTATTGGCTGTACTACGTTACCAAATAATGTAAAGCAAGTTCCCACAAAAACTATAAAAATAAGAACAAGCAAACAAGGGGTAAGTCTTTTACCCAAATACTCCGTTAGTTTTTCCGGTTTTTGTGCAATGATGCCTGCAATTAAGAAAAAAATAAAGGAATAAATTATACTTGGTATAATACTGTTTACATTAAAAAATGGTAAAACTGCCATTTCAAATGAAGTACTTGAGGTTCTTGGAATTGCAAGGCAAGGTCCTATTGCAAGGTATAGAACTAGAATAAAAACAAAAGAAAAAACAGGATGAACCCTATTTGTTAATTGTTTTAATCCTCCTGATTTTGTGACTGCGTATACCGCCAGTACAGGAAGCCCTATTGCACTTAAGGAAAACCCAATAAAAGCAGGTAAAAAATTTGTCCCTGCGTTTGTTCCAAGGTATGGCGGAAATATTAAATTTCCTGCTCCGAAGAACATTGAAAATAATGTAAGTCCGATTAGTAATGTGTCTTTCTTATTTAATTTGTTCATGATATGTCCCTCTTAAAAAATGTTTGAGTTATTTTACCATAAAATTACTTTTTTGTAAAAATAAAAAAAGCATACCAAAAGGTATGCTTTTAATTTTTAATTATTATTCAGCTGTATATGGTAATAAAGCAGCATTTCTTGCAATATTAACAGCTTGAGTAACGCCTCTTTGATGTTTTGCACAAGTTCCTGTTACTCTTCTAGGTAAAATTTTGTATCTTTCAGATACGTATTTCTTTAATACTTTTGTATCTTTATAATCAATGTGTTCAATTTTGTTTTCACAGAAGTAGCAAACTTTTTTTCTTCTTCTGAAACCGCCATTAGAACCACCTTGTCTTTGCATAGCCATAGCTTTTCTCCTTTTTTAATATTTAATTAAAATGGCATATCGTCATCATCCATTTCACTGAATCCATCCATAGGAACACCGAATTCATTGTCAGGGGATGAGAAGTTATTGTTATTTCTGCTCATGCCGTCATTTTTAGAGCCTAAAAATGTAACTTCTTCGGCAACAACTTCCGTAACATATCTTTTTGAGCCATCATTGGCGTCATAACTTCTTGTTTGAATTCTGCCTGCAACGGCTGTTTGTCTGCCTTTGCTTAAATATTGTCCGCAAAGTTCCGCAGTTTTTCCCCATGCAACGATAGGAATGAAGTCTGTTCCTCTTTCTCCGTCTCTTGATTTAAATGTTCTATCAACTGCTAACGTAAATGTGCTAACACTTGAACCTGAAGATAAAACTCTTGTTTCAGGATCTCTTGTTAGACGACCGATTAATACTACTTTGTTTAGCATTTTATTCTCCTAATTAATATCTTTTAACGATAATGTCTCTTAAGATATCTTCTGTAATTCTGAATGTGTGATTTAATTCATCAAGACATGCTTTTTCAGCTTCAAAATTAATTAATGTATAATATGCATCACGATATTTATTTTTAATTTTGTAAGCAAGTTTTCTCATGCCCCATTCTTCAACTTCTTCAACGTTACCACCGTTGTTTTTGATTACGTTTTGAATTCTTTCTATTATTCCTTTGATTTCTTCTTCAGTCATGTCAGGTCTAATAGCGAAAAGTGTTTCATATTTTCTCATATCTTTCACCTCCTTGTGGACTTATGGGGAAAACATCATGTTTTCCCAAGGATGCGACTTTTCGTCACAGTTTACTAATTATAGCATTATAAAAGGATTCTTGTAAAGTTTTTTTTGAAAAAAAAATAAAAAAAGAGCAGTATTCTGCTCCTTTTTTGTATAAATTTTTTATTTCGTATAAACTTTTGAATCTATTGCATATTTTGTTACATATAATGTTTTTTCTTCATAAGCACTGTTTCTTTCTTCAACTGTTGGAGAAACCGTATAGTCGCTTCCGTAAATCATTTTATGAAGATATTCTACATTTGATTTAAGTGTATCAAATACAAGGCACCATGCTCCGTTTATTGTTGCTGATTTTACTATGTTTTCATCAGTAAGGGATTGTGATTTTGGACCTTCTTCGCTTTTAAAGTATGCTCTTAATATTGGCCACATATCGTTTGATTCAAGTGATGTTGTAATATAAGGAAGTACTGATTCCATCGCCTTTTTTTGTGTTAATAAGTCACTGCTTTTAAGCTTTTCATATATTTTATTCATTACTATTCTTTGTCTTGCGGTTCTTTGGTAATCCCCGTTTCCTGCATATCTTATTCTGCAATATGATAAAGCTTGTTTTCCGTCAAGAACCTGTTCACCTGATTTTGTAAGTTCTTTTGAAGGTGTTCCTCCAAGGAGTTTATTGTTTTCTCTTATAAATTTATTTAAGTTTTCTATTTCATCTTCTTTTACATCCAAAGTAATTCCGCCTAAAGCATCAACAATATCTGCAACTGCTTCAAAGTTTACTTCAACATAATCAGTTATGTTTAAATCAAAGTTTTCATTTAAAGTTTTAACAGTCATTAGTGGTCCGCCATAAGAATGGGCAGCATTAATTTTATCAAATCCATAGTCTTGACCGTCTGTTTGTGCAATTTGAATATAAGAGTCTCTTAGTATTGATGTAAGAGAGATTTCTCCTGTTTTTGTGTTAACGGAGCATATCATTAAAGAGTCTGTTCTTCCGCTTTCTTCTCCTCTTGAGTCTACACCGAATAAAGCATAATTTTTAATATATTTACTTTGTTCTCCATAATAGTCTTCCACATAAGAAGAAATTCCTAGTTCTTCATTGCTTGTAGGGAAATCTACAGTATTCATCTTAGCAAATATTTGATTTACTTGATAATATGCAAAAGCAGCACCTATTATTAAAAATACTAAAATGAAGATTGCTATTTTCTTAAGTCTTCTTCTCCATTTTTTTTGCGGTTTTTTTCTTCTTTTTCTTCTTTTTTGATCAACCGGGATTCTGTTTTTAGGATCGTTATTTCTATTGGTTGTTTTCCTTTGTTTTCTTTTTGGACGGCTTGGCCTTTTTTTGTTATGGCTTCTTTGTTCCTTATCTCTTATTTTTCTAAGTTCACCCAAAGCTTCGTTCTCATCAATTTTAATGATTTCGCCGTCAGCTCTTTTTACTACAATTTTACCCATTATAAACCTCAGCTCATTATAAAATATTGTAAATATTCTAACGTAATAATATTACGAAAATATTATGACCTAATTAATTTTTTATTAAGAAAAAGTTTTCTCGAATTTAATATTTTAACAAAAAAATTGTTAATTACAATAATATAATAAATTTTTAATCATAATATAATAAATTTTTTTATAAATATATTTATAATACATATTGTTTAAAATAATTTGTAAATAAATATCTAAAATTATATTTTTTTTAAGTATATCATAAAAACTTATAATAGTATAATATTTATTGATTTAACCTTGATAATTGAGGAGTACTTGTTTAAAATACTATTATGGAATTATCTAAGAGAATAGAAAATAAAGTAAAACAATTTATCATTGATAACAATTTAATAAAGAAAAATGAAAGAGTAATGATTGCGTTGTCAGGTGGAAGCGATTCTGTCTGTCTTTTTCATATTTTAAATAAACTTAAATTATCTTTGTCTTTTGAACTTTTTGCTTTTCATTTGAATCATAATATTAGAAAAGAAGCTAAAGATGATGAAATGTTTGTCAGAAAATTATGTGACAATTATGGCGTAACATTATTTTTAAAGAGTGTAGATATTCCGAGTATTCAAAAGGAAGAGAATTTAGGACTTGAAGAATTAAGCAGAAATATTCGTTATAATTTAATAAATGAGGTTTCTAAAGAAAACAAAATAGATAAAACCGCAACCGCACATCATTTGCTTGATCATAGCGAAAGCATTATTTTAAATATGGTAAGAGGAAGCGGTATAAGAGGTCTTAGAGGGATTGGCGTAAAAAACGGTAATATAATAAGACCTATGCTTATTTTATCAAAAGATGAAATTCTTTCTTATATTGAGGAAAATAATTTAAAATACGTAACGGATAAAACGAATTTTGATACAGACTATAGCAGAAATAATATAAGACATAATGTTTTACCACATTTAAAAGAAATAAACAATAAAGCTTTTATGCATTTCTTTGAGCTTTCTTTGGTTTGTGAAGAAATTGAAGATCTTCTTAATGAACTCAGCAGTAATGTAGATATTTATCATGAAAAAAATTTGGTTTATGTTTATGTAAATGAATTTAAAAAGTTAAATAGAGCTGTAAAAAAACAGGTATTGTTTAATATGTTAAGGTCAATAAAGGTTACAAAAGATATAAGCAGTAAACATGTTAATAAAATTATAGAACTTATACAAAAAAATAAAACTACATTTGATCTTAATATATCAAATGATATAGTTGTTAAGAGAAGATATGAAAAACTTTATTTTGAATATAAAATAAAAGAAAATAACATACAAAATAAAAAAATAAATATTAAGGTTGATAATTTAGATAATTTTAAAGCACAAATAAATAATTACAAAATTAATTTAAAAAAAATTAAATTTTTAGAAAAAAATACTGAAGATAAATACGTTGATTATGATAAAATAAAAAATAACCTTATTATAAGAACAAGAAAAGAGGGAGATGTGTTTTATCCTTTTGGATTAGAGGGGAGTAAGAAATTAAAAAAATATTTCATAGATAAGAAAATTCCAAGAGAAAAAAGGGATGAAATTCCTCTTTTAGTTGACGGAGAAAATATAGTTGCTGTAATAGGATACGAAGTAAGTGACAAATATAAGGCAGATAAAAATACAAAAAATATATTAAACATACATTATAATATTGAGAGGTAAAAAAATGAAAGAAGATATCAAAAAAGTTTTAATTACAGAAGAAGAAATTAAAGCAAAGGTAGAAGAACTTGGAAAAGTTTTAACAGAAGATTATAAAGACAAAAACCCACTTGTAATTTGTGTTTTAAGAGGGGCTGTTATGTTCTTAAGTGATTTACTAAGAGAAATAGATACTTTTGTTGATATGGACTTTATGGCTGTATCAAGTTATGAAGGAACAAGTTCTTCAGGAGTTGTAAATATCGTAAAAGACTTAACAACAAACATTGAAGGAAGAGATATTCTTATAGTTGAAGATATTTTAGATACAGGAAGAACTTTGGATTACTTAATAAGAATTCTAAAAGAAAGAAATCCAAAGAGTATAAAAGTATGCTCTTTACTTATTAAAAAAGGAAGAGAAGAAATAAAAGTTCCTGTTGACTACTATGGATTCTATATTCCAAATGAATTTGTTGTAGGTTATGGACTTGACTACAACGATAAATACAGAAACTTAAAATATATCGGAATTTTAAAAGAAGAGATATATTCTTAAAAAGGGTTAATATCTGCTTAAATTATTGTTAATAATGAATAAGTATGATAAAATATAAAAATTAATTTAAAAGGAAAGGATTGGAGCAGAAAATTTGAACAATAAAAAATTTAGAACCATAATTATATATGTTGTGCTTATATTTGGCGTATATTTTCTTATAAGCATGGTCACAGGTTCTGTAAATCCGCTTTCAAATGCAAAAGTGGAAAAGGCTTCATACAGTAAGCTTGTTCAGAATTTAGAGGCCGATAACGTAAAAAGTATAACCATAAACAGAAATAAACAAAGTGCCGAAACTACATTAAAAAGCGGTGATACAATTTTAGTATCAAATGTTGCTTTATCTGAATTAGACAGTCTATTGACAGACTATATTAAAGCAAATCCGGGAGAAATTGATGTTAATTATGAAATATCAAATTCAACAGGTTGGACCAATATTTTAATGGTTCTTGTATCTCTTGGATTAATGGGCTTTTTAATTTTTGTTTTCTTCTCTCAACAAGGTGGGGGCGGAAGCAAAGTTATGTCTTTCGGTAAGAGTAAAGCAAAATTATATACAAAAAGCGATAAACAATATACATTTGATGATGTCGCAGGCGCAGATGAAGAAAAAGAAGAACTTGCAGAAGTTGTTGACTTTTTAAGATCACCAAAAAGGTACATTGATTTGGGAGCGAGAATTCCAAAAGGTGTGCTTCTTGTAGGACCTCCTGGAACAGGTAAAACATTACTTGCAAAAGCAACTGCAGGGGAAGCAAAAGTTCCGTTCTTTAGCATAAGCGGTTCTGATTTCGTTGAAATGTTTGTAGGTGTTGGTGCCAGCAGAGTAAGAGATTTATTTGAAACAGCAAAGAAAAATGCACCATGTATTGTATTCATAGACGAAATTGATGCCGTTGGACGTCACAGAGGTGCCGGACTTGGCGGTGGCAATGATGAAAGAGAACAAACTCTTAATCAACTATTGGTTGAAATGGACGGATTCTCAAATCAAGAAGGAATAATCATAATAGCAGCAACAAACAGAGCTGATATATTAGACCCTGCTATATTAAGACCGGGAAGATTTGACAGACAAATTCTTGTAGCCCCTCCTGATGTAAAAGGAAGAGAAGATATCTTAAAAGTTCATGCAAAAGGCAAACCATTAGAAGATGATATTGATTTAAGCATTATTGCAAAAAGTACTGCCGGATTTACAGGTGCAGACCTTGAAAATGTAATGAATGAAGCAAGTTTACTTGCTGCAAGAAAAAGAGAAAAGAAAGTTTCTATGAAAGACATAGAAGAAGCTATAAAAAGAGTTATTGCAGGACCCGAAAAGAAAAGTAAGGTTATTACTGATGAAGATAAAAAAATTACAGCTGCCCATGAAGCTGGTCATGCAATTGTAATGAAGAGTCTTCCTCAATGTGATGAAGTAAGAGAAATTTCAATCATTCCAAGAGGAATGGCTGCAGGGTATACAATTTCGCTTCCTGACAATGATAATTCTCATATGCCAAAAGGTAAACTTCTTGATATGATTTGTGGTTTACTTGGTGGTAGAGCGGCAGAAGAAGTTATGCTTGATGATATTTGCACAGGTGCTTCAAATGATATTGAAAGAGCAAGTAAAATTGCAAGAAGCATGGTAACCGAATGGGGTATGTCAGATTTACTTGGACCTTTATGCTTAGGCAGCGGACAAGATGATGTATTTATAGGAAGAGACTTCTTAAGAAGTAAAAACTACGGAGAAGAAGTTGCCAGTGCAATAGATAAAGAAGTAAGAGATATTATAAACGAATGTCATGAAAAAGCTATTAATATTTTAGCTGAAAATAAAGATAAGCTTGAACTTATCACAAACGAATTAATCAAAAAAGAAACTCTAACCGGAGAAGAATTTGCAAGTTTATTTGAAACAGGAAAATATCCGGGGGAAGAAGAAAAAAACAATGAAGAAGAGGACAATATAAATGAATAAAGAATTAACTGTCGGATTAAAAAATGAAAGAGAAATGGTTGTAAAGGAAGAACATCTTGCATGTTCAAAAGGAAGTGGAGCTGCAAAGGTTTTTTCAACTCCTGATTTGCTTTTACTTATGGAAGGCGCTTGTTTTAAACTTGCAGAAGAATACTTAAATGAAGGAGAATCAACTGTTGGAACTTTAGCAAACTTTAAACATCTTGCTGCAACACCACTTGGAATGAAAGTAAGATGTGAATGTGAGCTTATAGAAATTGACAGAAGAAGATTAATATTTAAAGTCGAAGCTTATGACGAAAAGGAGAAAGTCGGTGAAGGAATTCACGAAAGATTTATCATAAACAAAGAGAAGTTTGAAGCAAAGGCTGAAAGTAAAAAATAAAATATAAAATATAAAATATAAAATATAAAATATATTGTAATAATGCTGATACTTATGGTATAGATTTAGGAACATATAAACATTAATACATATTAATCATTTTATGTATTAATGTTTATTTTTTTTCTCTTTATTCGTATATTATACTTTTTACATGTTCTATTTTAATATGTCATAAAAAGTATACTTTTTATGACAAAGATTATTTATCAATTGTTATTAGTGTAAGTTTATTAATATGGTAATAAATATAGTTAAAATGTATTAAATGATTAGACAAGTATATTATTTTATTATTATTGAAATATAGAATGAAAAAGAGGTGTTAATGAAAGAAACAATAGAAAAGTATCAAGATATATTTACAGAACATTTTTTATTGATTTTATTATTATTTTCTCTTGTTGCATTGACAATTACGGGAATAGGAAGCCGGGAAATGGTTGGTTTAATTGGATGTATTCTATGCGTAGTAGCATTGACAAAGGATTCAGTTTTTATTGATCCATGGATTTTATTTCCGTTATTAATTTATGAGATTTTTAGCGCGTTATCTTCCATAAGTATTTTCGGTGATGTTTTTCATGGTTTTTTTAATACTCAAATCATATATCCGGTCATATATGTCTTTTTGTCACTCTTAAAAGACAGTGAACGTTTATGGATGCGCAGATTATGTGTTTTATGGGCAGGACTTATTTCGTGTTATGGAATTTTAGATTTTATATATTCTTCTTTTAACGGAGAGATTTTTAGACTTGAAACAATGTTAGGGAATCCAAATGCTTTAGGATGTTTTTTGGTTGTTGCATGGTTTTCGTTAAAGGTTAGTGAAATAAATGAGATAGAAATAAATATTGTAAGCAACATTATAAGCAGGTTGGAACCTTTAATACTTACAGCTTTAGCTTTGACGTTATCCATGGGAAGTTTTCTTTCAATGATATTGGCTACAATTATATTATTAATTCAAAAAGCTCGCATTTATAATAGGAAAGAATTAATTTCATTTGCTTTATTGACGATAGCTAAAAATATTTGTGGGATATCTGCAGGTATTATAATCTATTTTTCCGTAACTTTTGCGAATACTTTTTGGATTGCTTGTCTGACGATAATATATGTTTTTTTATTATCATTTTATTGGTATTTAATGGACGATTTTCTTAGAAAATATAAAAAAATTTCTTTATTAATATTTGCCAGTGGTTTGTTTTTTGTAATAGCTGCTATATTCATACGTACAAACGCCGTAGCAACTTTTATTGAAAGATTTAAGATGATGGAAAATGGGTTAGGATATATTTTAAAAAATCCAATTATAGGGGTCGGACCATATCAGTGGAGATATTTAAATTTGTATGATAGTGATATGTATTTTAATACATGGCATATTCATAATTCGCTTATTCATATAGGTGTTGAATTGGGTTTGGTTGCCTTATTAATGATGGTAATAATTATAATTCGTATATATATGAAAGGAGGAGATGGTATTGTTGGTTTTTCTGCATTTTTCTTTCATAATATGATTGATGTGAGTTTTTTTTATCCATGTATTACGGTTTTAACCATATTAACTACTGTAGGTTCTAATAAAGAAAAATATGAAATGGGTCGTTGTAGTAAAAATATTTTTTTTCTTGTTTTTTTTACTGTTTTTCTTTGTACAGGTTTTCATGATATTTTTTAGAAAGGGATAGATATGATACAAAAAGAGAAAAAATTTTTTCCGATATGGTGTATTTTGTGTTTTTTCTGTTTGTTGTGTGTAGCTTCGATAATAGAATGGAGAATGAATGTACATGGGCTTCCTGATAATGTAGGGCATAAACTGACTTTAGAAGAACAAGTTGAAATCATTGCTGATAACAGCTCCATGATTAAATATGTTTACTTAAGCCCGAATGCAACATTCCCGAGAGAAAAAAAGATAAAAAAAATTACAATACATCATATGGCAGGAACGATTTCTTTAGAAAGATTAGGAGAAGTTTTTGCGGACCCAAGCAGACATGCTTCTTCAAATTATGCCATAGATATAAATGGTAATGTCGGACTTTATGTTGAAGAGAAAAATCGTGCATGGACATCGTCAAGTCCTCAAAATGATAATCAAGCAGTTACCATAGAAGTTGCAAATGACGAGAATGGTGGAGAATGGCATGTTAGTGATGAATCTTATCAAGCACTCATTGAATTATGCGAAGATATATGCCGTCGAAATGAAATAAAAGAATTAATATGGACGGGCGATGAAACAGGGACGCTTACTATTCATAAATTTTTTAATACAGAAACAGAATGTCCGGGACCTTATTTGGAAAGTCTTATGGATAATATTGCAAATGAGGTTACAAAGCGGTTAAATGAATCGTAATATAATAAAATATGATTTATGTAAGTTTTTAATAAAAGTGGGAGGAATTTAGTTATTATGCAAAATAAAATTAAAAAAATTTCTGGAATATTATTGGTTGCAATAATTTTGTGTTTGCCCAACTTTGTATTCGCAAATTCGATTATCAAAGAAAAGGTCAAAACATTGAGTAACGATAATGTGTTTGCTTATTATAATTATTATGGTACAGAAAATCCAAAAGATCCGTATAGCAATGAGGATCCGAAAGATCCATATAGCAATGAAGATCCGAAAGATCCATATAGCAATGAGGATCCGAAAGATCCGTATAGCAATGAGGATCCGAAAGATCCGTATAGCAATGAGAATTCAAATGATGTTTATGACAATTCAGAACATAATTATAGAAAATCCGAAACGCCTAAGACGGGAGATAAGATAAGTATTAACACATACATAATTATTTCATTATTAAGTATTATTGCTTTGAGCGTAGCTGGAGAAATGGCAAAAAGAAATATAATTAAATAAGAAAACGAGTGTTATACTCGTTTTCTTATTCATATAATTCTTCTCTTACTTTAACTACAATTATACTTACATCGTCTTTAAGCTTTCCAAGACTTCTTGCATAAGCTTCATTAAACAGTTCATCAGCAATCTTTTGAGGATTTCTATATTCCATGTTAAGGATTTTTTCTTTTATAAGTTCTCTATCGTTCATAAATGCTTCTAAAAAGCCGTCACTTACCATATAAATATAATCATTGTTTTTTAATTTTATGGTCTCTTTTGCTATATCTATATTTTCTATTATTCCTATTGGAAGAGCTTGGGCAGAAAGACTGGTTACTTCACCCTCTCTTTTTAAGTAGCTTTCAGTTGCTCCTGCTTTTATAAATTCAGCTTTTGCTGTAAATAAATCAAAAAGTATAATATCGAGTGTAGAAAAAACTTCTTTTTCTTCAAGAGATAAAATTGTATTTATAGTGTTTATGCTGTCAATTTCTTCGCTTTCACATCCAAGCATTTCTTCCAGAAGATTTAACACTCTTTCACTTTGCATATTTGCTTTTTCTCCCGTTCCCATTCCATCGGCAAGGGCAATTAAATGTTTGTTTGTAGGAAGAATTATATTTGAGTAATTATCTCCGCATTTCTCTTTATCGTTTCTTTTCCCTCTTTTAATTCCAACGCTTAAAGAGAAAGGCATTCTTTCCGTAAAAGTATATTCAAAAGCTTCAAGAGAGGATTCCGTGAAAGAATCATAATCATACATGATGTTTTTATCTAATATCTCACTTAAAAGTAAAGGTACGGTTATTCTATATTCTTCGGAGGATAGTCGTTTGCTTGTTTTAATGTATATTCTCATTTTTCCCTGAAAATCTTCCAAGACTACACTTTCTTTTACTATAATTCCCATAGCAAAAAGGCTTTCTCTTATATTTTCTTCATCTTTTGAAAAGTAATTTAATCCCTTTTTTATGTTTGTATAAATATTGTCTAAAGTTTTATTTATGCTTTTGAATTCTATTTTCATAAGTTCTTTGAATTTAGAAAGTTTATTTTTGTAATCTTTTTTTATTTTGAGATTGTCACACAAGTAAGATGCGCTTTTAAAAATAAAGAAGTTATATTTGCATTTATTTACAAAACTTTTTGGTAAATCTTTTTTTGATGTTATTTTACCATTATATGTATCAAGTATTACTTGAGAAAAGTTTACAAAGGTTTCTTTTCCGTCTTCATTCCAACACTTAGCAAAGTTTTCGCAGTTTGTGCATATGTCGGCAGTTAGAACTTTGCAAATGCTTTTTGTTATATTCTCATTTTTTTCTTCTTCCTCTAAGGTTATGTTATAACTTACTTCGTTTATCATGTTTTTCTTATTTTCAATTTCTTCTTTTATTGCTTTTTTTATGGCACTATTAAATATATTTCCGTGAAAATCTTTTTGTTTTATATTTACCAAATTTAAAATTTTTTGATTAAAAGTTGTTGATACAATAAGAAAAATAATACCTGCAATTAATACATCAATTACCGGGATAGTAAACATAATACTTTTATTTACATAGCAAGAAAGGGTAAGAGTAGTAAATATAAATACCAAGGTGCTTATTCCTCTTGATAAATTTTTTGTCATTGAAGAAAATAAAGTAGCTACTGTAAAAATTAAAATTATATCAGTGCTGTATCCACCTTTTAGAGTAAGTAGAATACTTCCTATAAGTGAAAAACTAAGGCAAAGGCTTAATGAAAAGTAGGTAGATACAAAAAGCAACATAAAAGAGGTTATAATAAGAGCAATGGAAACTGTAAATATTTTTATATCACTTAACCCCAGTACTATTATTGAAAAAATAATAGACAGGCTTATTGCTTCAAAAGAGGAGAATTCTTTTTTTAAATCAAAATTTTCTATAAGATTATAAGAGGTATTAAAAACAAAAAATACCAATATTAAACTTAAACTTTCAATTAATGAATAAACATTGTTAATGGGTGGGTTTTTAAAAATATAATTAACAAAGAAACCGCTTAACAAAGTAATAAGGGCACATATAACAGAATATGTGCTTTTATTTTCATTTACTATATAATTTTGATTTACAATAAGCATAAAGCAAAATGCAATAATTAATCTAAAAGCTGATGTTATATTTAAAGTAAAAGCCGTTAACACTGTCATAATGATTAAAGGTAAATTATTTAATTCCTTTTTATAAATTATAAAAGCACCAAATCCAAAGACAAACGGCAAAGTATAAGAAAAGAAAATACAAAAGCTATTTAATATTGACATAACAAGCATAAAAACATTGCGATAAGTTAAAAATTTATTTTCTTTTCTTTTATTTTTTGAATTTTCAGCGTATGTATTGTTGATTTTTAGTATACCTTCTCTACTTATCATATTAAAGCCTCCCATAAGTTATATAAAAATTATAAAAAGCCTCGTTGGTGAAATTTGATGAAAAAAAGAATAAAACTAAAAAAAATAAAAAACCCTTTAAGTATTTGTATTTAATTTGCTAATATTATATACTTACAGTGTAAATTAACTTAGAGGATAAAATCATGTTAGTAAATGGAAATGAAATAGAAATTTTAGCACCTGCGGGTAATTTTGAAAATTTAAAAACAGCGGTATTAAGCGGTGCGGATAGTGTATATTTGGGACTTGGTAATTTTAATGCAAGAAGAAATGCGAAGAATTTTTCAACATTTGAAGAGGTAAAAGAAGCGGTTGATTTTTGCCATTTAAGAGGTAAAAAAGCTCATGTAACTTTAAATACTCTTGTTTATGATAATGAAATAGAAAAGTTAATCGAAGAAGTTGAAATGATTAATAAAGCCGGCTTTGATGCTATTATAGTTCAAGACCTTGGAGTAATAAACATATTAAAGCAAATATCTCATGTTCCTCTTCATGCTTCAACTCAGCTTAGCGTTCATAATGTAAGTGATGCGAAAAAGCTAAAGGAAATGGGTTTTGACAGGGTTGTGTTATCAAGAGAATTATCTCTTGTGGAAATTCAAAGAATACTTGATGAAGTAGATATTGAAGTTGAAATATTTATGCACGGAGCGTTATGCATGAGCGTTTCTGGACAGTGTTATTTTTCTTCTGCTCTTGGAGAAAGAAGTGGAAACAGAGGTTTATGCGCAGGGGTATGCAGGCTTCCTTTTTATGTGAATGATAAAAACAGATATAACTTATCTTTGAAAGATGCTTGTTACATAGATTATATTGATACTTTTGCAAAAATGGGTATTGCATCTTTAAAAATAGAAGGAAGAATGAAAAGCAACGAATATGTGAAAAGCGTTGTTTGTGCCGTTAAAGATGAAGTTGAAAAAGGATATTATAATAAAAGACAACTTGAAAGTGTATTTTCAAGGAGCGGTTTTACAGATGGATATATAACAGGAAAAAGAAATGATATGTTTGGTATAAGAAGCGAAGAAGATAAATCTTATACTAAACAAATAAGTGAAGAAATTAAAAATATGGATATTGAAGAAGAAAAAGTTAAAGTTAATGTGACTTATGACTTTTCTTTAGGTGAAAAAGCATATGTTAAAGTAACCGATGAAGAAGGGGTATCGGTAGAACAGTTTGGTCCTATAATAGAGCAGGCGAAAAATAAACCTACTTTAAAAGAAAATATAGAAAAGAATTTAAGTAAGTTTGGTGAAAGTATATATTACGTAGATAAAATGGATGGAAATACTGATGATAATATTTTTATTCCGGTATCAGCTATTAATGAAATGAGAAGAAATGCCATAAAAGAAATGGACAGTATAAGACTAAACAGGTTTAAAACTTATGATATAGATACGTTAACGAAGATTAATAAGAAAGATATTGTAAGAGAACATAAAAATATTGCTGTATTAAGTAATATAAATTTATTAACAAATAAAGTTTTAAATTACTTTGATATTATATTTGTTCCATTATTTCAAGTTAAAAATATATCTAAAGATGTAATAGAAAAGTATAGTGAAAAGCTTGGGGTAGAAATACCAAGAATTTATTTTGACAGGGAAGATAATATAGAGTCAATGCTTGATACTGTAGAAGAGATTGGAATAAACAAAGCCTTATCTCATACCATAGGTAAAATATACTTAGCCGATGAAAAAGGATTTGATGTATATAGTGGGTTTGGCAGTAATATAACAAATTCATACAGCATAGATATACTTGAGAAAAATATTAACAATTTAAAAAATATTACTTTATCTTTTGAAAATACCGTAAATAATATAAATAAAATAAAAACAAATACTCCTTTATCTGTAATAGTTTATGGATATTTACCTCTAATGACTGTAAGAAACTGTCCCGTTAATGAAGAAGTAGGATGTAAGAATTGCAATAAAAATAAAAGCCTTACGGATAGAATGGGTAAAAAATTTAAAGTTAAATGTAACGGACAAACCAGTGAAATTTTCAACACATATCCCGTATGTATATTTGACAAATTAGATAAACTAAAGGATAATATTGATAGAGTATTCTTATTTACAAACGAGAATAGTAAAGAAGTTGATATTGTAATTGATAAATATTTGAAAAAAGAAAGATTAGCAGAAAGTACTAAAGGTTGTTATTTTAGGAAGTTATTATAGGAGGTAACTATGGAAAAAGTTGATTTTCATATTCATACTAACGCATCTGACGGGAGTTGGGATAGCGAAGAAGCTGTAATAAATATAAAAAAAGCAGGAGTTAAATACTGTGCTATATCGGATCATGACAGTATCTCAAACGTTAAATTAGCAGAATATCTTGCAAAACAAGAAGGAATAAATTTAATCAGGGCAACTGAAATATGCTCAAAGTCTTATGATAAAGAAGTTCATATTTTAGGTTATGATATTGATATAGATGATATAGATCTTACTTATACAATGACAAGAACAAAAAGAGTAAGACAAAACAGAGATACAAGAATAATAAATTGGTGCGCAAAGAGATATGATAATGTAAGTTTGGAAGAATACAATATATATAAAATGCAGGAAATGGCAGGTCTTCCAATTATGAATTATCTTGCAGAGAAAAACGTATGTAAGGGAATAGAACCTTTTAATGCAATTAAAGCTCAAGTTCCCGTTCCAAAAGAAGAAGATTTGCTATCTTCAGAAGAAATTATAGCAGCAATTAAAAAGGCGGGAGGTGTAGCAGTTCTTGCTCATCCATCATATTATTTCCCGGGAAATGTAATGCCAAAGGATATGCTTGAAAATTATCTTTCAATGGGAATTGACGGTATCGAGTGTTACAGCACTTATAATCCTTTAAAGGAACAAAATGAATATTATTTTGATTTTTGTAAAAAACATGATTTAATAGTAAGTGGAGGCTCCGATTGTCACGGAAGTGTTTATACAACAAGATTTGTAGGAACTCCTACGGTAGATTTATCACAAACAAACTTACTTTCAAGAACAAGAAACTATGCAAAATTGCAGCCTAACCCATGTTTTTAGTTGGTTTTTAGCTATTAGTCTTTATTTTTAAAGTAAATTTTAGTATAATACTAAAGTTAAAGTAAAAAGAATTTAAAGGATGAAAATAGAATGGAAAAAATTATTATAAAAGGCGGAAACAGATTATCTGGAGAAGTTACAATTACAGGTGCAAAAAATGCGGCTCTTGGAATTCTTCCGGCAACAGTTCTTGCCAGCGATAAATTTATTATTGAGAATTTACCTGATATTCAAGATATCAGAAACTATATAAGTATTATGAAAAAACTTGGTGCAAAAATCAGAAAGACATCAAAAGGTTTAAGTGTAGACACAACAAATATTGCAGATTGCACAAGTGATGAAATTGCAGAAGAAAGCACAAAAATGAGAGCAAGTTACTATTTGCTTGGTGCATTACTAGGAAGAAACGGAAGCGTTGAACTTCCACCTCCTGGAGGATGTGATATCGGTGCTAGACCAATTGATCAACATATTAAAGGCTTTGAAGCGTTAGGGGCAAAAGTTGATGTTAAAGGTTCAATAAAAATAGAAGCTCCAAACGGACTTAAAGGTACAAACATTTATATGGATGTTGTAAGCGTAGGGGCAACAATTAATATAATGCTTGCAGCAGTAAAGGCAAATGGTCTAACGGTTATTGAAAATGCCGCAAAAGAACCTCATGTTGTTGACATTGCTAACTTCTTAAATTTAATGGGAGCAAACATAAAAGGTGCCGGTACTGATGTAATAAGAATAAATGGGGTAGAAGAACTTCATGGTTGTGAATACTCTGTTGTTCCTGATCAAATAACAGCAGGAACTTATATGATTGCTGCTGCTGCAACAAAGGGGGACGTTTTAATTAAAAATGTTATCCCACCTCATCTTGATTCAATAACAGCTAAATTAATAGAAATGGGTGCTGAAGTTACGGTTGATGAAGATGATAATATTAGAGTAGTAGGAAGAGAATACATTAAACCTTGTAATGTTAAAACTCTACCATATCCTGGATTCCCAACAGATTTACAACAACCTATGGGACTGTTTATGTGTTTGGCAAACGGAGTAAGTACTATTACTGAAAGCATATTTGAAAATCGTTTTAGATATGTAACAGAACTGCAAAAAATGGGCGCAAACATAAGGGTAAATGGTAATACAGCAGTATTCACAGGTCCTTGTGAACTTTACGGTGCAAAAATTCAAGCAACTGATTTAAGAGCCGGTGCTGCTATGATATTGGCAGGGCTTGTTGCTAAAGGTACTACTGAAGTTACTAATTTAAAATATATTGATAGAGGATATGAAAATATAGAAGAGAACTTTAGAAATTTAGGTGCCGATATAGAAAGAGTTGATTCATAAAATATTTAATCCCCTAAATATAAAGGGGATTTTATTTTATATAATAAATATATATAAATTACATAAAATGAAAGGGAGAATAAATTGAAGTTTACAAATCTCTTTTCTTCATCAAAGGGAAACAGTTTGCTTGTGGAAAGTGAAAATACAAAAATTTTAATAGATGCAGGACTTGCTGGTAAACATATAATAAATGAGCTTAAAAAGATTGATGTAGATATTCATGATATAGATGCAATACTTATTACTCATGAACATTCTGATCATGTAAAAGGTGCAGGTGTATTATCAAGAAAAGCCGATATACCTATTTATATTCAAAAGGATGCTTGCCCTTCGGTTTTAAAAAAGATAGGAAATGTTAAAGGAGATAATATATACAGAATAGAAGAAGAAAGACCACTATATATAAATGATTTATTAATTGATAGCTTTTCTATTCCTCATGATGCTGTTGCTCCTGTTGGATTTACTATTGATGATGGTAAAAATAAAATTGGCGTGGCAACAGACATGGGAATGATAATGGAAAGTGTAATAAATAAGCTTAAGGATTGTAAATTTGTTTTTTTAGAAGCAAACCATGATGAAACAATGCTAAAAAATGGGTCTTATCCAATTGAATTAAAACAAAGAATTTTATCGCCTTTCGGTCATCTTTCAAATACAGACAGCGGTAAAGTATTAAGTGAGCTTATAAAAGGAAAGACAGAAAGAATCAGGCTTGGACATTTAAGCGAAGAAAATAATCTTTCTTCTGTTGCTTTTGAAACGGTAAAAGACGTTGCAAAAAGCAATGATGCCATTGAGGGAAAAGATTTTGTTTTAGATGTTGCAAACAGAATAGGTATTAATGGGACTATTCATTGTTAGGAGGTCAATATGCAAAAAAAGGGGAAAAGCGGACTTACCATATTCTTTTTGGGATTAATTATAGGTGGGATTATATTCGGTTCATTAGCTTTTTTTATAACTAATATGAGGATGAATGCTTTAATTGATGAAAAACTGGGTATGGAAAGCGAAATAGTAACAGATGATTCTTCAGGAAGCGTTACACTTAAGGAGTCTACTACCGAAAAAGTTGCGCAAAGTGTTACTCCAGCTGTTGTAGGTGTTGAAACAGTTTCGGTAACAAAAGATATATTTGATAGAGAGTCTGAGGTTGGAGGAATTGGAACAGGTTTTATTGTAGATAAAAACGGTCTAATACTAACAAATCAGCACGTTGTAAGTGAAAATCCAAAACAAATAAACGTAACATTAAAAGACGGAAGAAATTTTGATGCGAAGGTAATATATTCATCTACTACTATTGATTTGGCAGTAATAAAAATTGATGCAAAGAATTTGCCTGTTGTAAAACTAGGGGACAGTGAAAAAATAAATATAGGTCAGACTGCAATTGCAATAGGAAATCCAATGGGACTAACTTTTGAAAGAACCGTAACACAGGGGATAATCAGTGCCCTTAATAGAAGTATTGCTGTAGATTCTTCAACAGTTGCTGAAGATTTAATTCAAACAGATGCTTCAATAAATGAAGGAAACAGTGGAGGTCCTTTATTAAATCTTGCAGGAGAAGTTGTTGGAATAAATACTTATAAAATTCAGTCCGGAGAAGGGCTTGGCTTTGCAATTCCGATAAATATTGCCAAACCAATTATAGAACACATAAAAAAAGAGGGAGAATTCGTTCCTACGGTTATGGGAATTGAAGGTGTAGATAAAGAAATCGCAAGATATTATTCAGAAGATATAGATTTGGAAAAAGGAATTTTAATTGTCGGTGTTGTAAATGGAATGGGTGCTGATAATGCCGGTATAAAAGAAAATGACATAATAACAAAGGTTAATAATGTTGAAATAAAAAATATGCTTCATTTTAGAGAACAGCTTTATTATCATAGCCCCGGAGATAAAGTTAAAGTTACTTACGAAAGAGACGGAAAAAGCAAGACAGTTGAAGTAGTATTAAGTAAAGGAAATAATTAAACAGCTTTAGGGCTGTTTTTTTATTGAAAAAGAATTTTATAAAAGCTCCTATTGGTGGTAAAATAAAAAAGAGGTGTTATCATGAAAGAGGTTATAAATAGAAAGCAGAAAAGTTATATAAAATGGATTGTTGCAATAATTGGTCTTGGGTTGTTTCTTTATTTATGTATTAAACTTAGTGTAAATGACCTTAATAATTTTGATTTTATGGTTTATAATTTTGTATCTTCTTTTACATCACCTGAAACTACAAAGATATTTAGGTTTATTACAAGGTTTGGTTCTATTGAAGTAATATTTCCTCTTTGTATTTTAATCTTTATGCTTATGAAAGATAAGAAAAAAATAATATTATCAATAGTAAATATACTGGGAGCTGTATGTTTAAACCAAGCTTTAAAGTTTATAATAGAAAGACCTCGTCCTGCCGTTGTAAGACTTGCAGAAGCAAGTGGGTTTAGTTTCCCAAGCGGGCATTCAATGTGTTCATTAGCATTTTACGGATTTCTACTTTATCTTCTTATAAGAAGCAACGGTGGATTTTGGTTTAAATTTTTTGGAAGTATTTTAATATGTTCTCTTATTATATTAATAGGAGTAAGCAGGATTTATCTTGGGGTGCATTATTCAAGCGACGTTATTGCAGGGTTTGCTCTTGCACTTTCTTATTTAATTGTGTTTACTGATATTACCGATAAAATTGTATATAAAATATAAAAGAACGCTTTGACGTTCTTTTATTTATAATTGATGTAATTATATTTATGGTATGATATAATATTTCCTTAAGGAGAACAATATGAATTTAAGATTAGATGATTTGCAAATAAAAGATTATTATATATATCAAGATACTGATACTTTTTGTTTCGGCATAGATGCCGTACTCCTTGCAAATTTTACATCAAAATATATAAATAAAAAGGATAGTTATATTGATTTATGTACGGGAAGCGGCGTTATACCGATTCTTGTATATGCAAAAAGAGGAAATAAAAATATTAAAGCAGTTGAGATTGATGAAGAAATGTGTATGGTAGTAAAAAAATCTCTTGACTATAATAATATTGACAATATTGAAATAATAAACCAAAATATCAATAACATTGATAAAAGTTTATATAATAAATTTGATAGTCTATCTGTAAATCCGCCTTATTATAAAGTGAATAGCGGAGAAGTAAGCATAAATGATAAAAAAAGTTATGCAAGGCATGAGATATTATGTAGTTTTGAAGATGTTGTAAGAATTTCTTCAAAATTGTTAAAAGACAAAGGGAAGTTTTTCTTGGTACATAGAACAAATAGATTTGAAGAAATTATGAAAATACTTGGAGAGTATAGATTTGCTGTTAAAGATGTTCAGTTTATTTATCCAAAGAAAGAGAAAAATTCAAATTTATTTTTGCTTAAAGCCGTAAAAGGAGGAAAAAGCGGATTAAATATTTTGCCTCCTCTTGTAATGTATAACGAACAAAACGAATATACAAAGGAATTTTTGGAGTATTACTATGAAGATAGAACAAATAAATAACGATTTAATACTAACTGATGTTGACCATTTTAATTTGAAAAAGACCTTTGAATGTGGGCAATGTTTTAGATGGAATGAATTGGAAAAAGATGAATTTATCGGCGTTGTAAATGGAAAAGTAATTCACATAAAAGAAGAAGACGGAAAGTTTACATTTTATGATACAACAAAAGAGTATTTTGATTCTTTCTTAAAAATATATTTTGATTTTGATCTTGATTATAATGAAATAGATAAAAAGATAAA
This sequence comes from Anaerofustis stercorihominis, assembly GCF_005844425.1. Taxonomy (GTDB): domain Bacteria; phylum Bacillota; class Clostridia; order Eubacteriales; family Anaerofustaceae; genus Anaerofustis; species Anaerofustis butyriciformans. Next base: position 139,553 of record NZ_SPHL01000001.1, read on the forward strand.
TACAGATGAACATATAGAAAAATGTATAGAATACGGAAATGGTATAAGAATTTTAAAACAGGATTTATTTGAAACAATTATTTCTTTTATAATTTCTGCAAATAATAATATCCCAAGAATAAAGGCTATAATAGAACTTATTTGTGAAAGATATGGAAAAGAAATAGAGTATAAGGGTAAAAAGTATTATTCCTTCCCAAGTTATATAGATTTAAAAGACGTAACAAAAGAAGAATTTCATGAACTTAAAATGGGATTTAGGGATAAATATTTAGTTGATGCCATACATAAAATAAACACAGGCGAAATTGACCTTGAAAAGATAAGTGAATTGGATACTGAATTAGCTAAAAAAGAACTTATGAAAATAAAAGGGGTTGGAGAGAAAGTATCGGATTGTATTTTGTTATTTGCCCTAAAAAGATTAGAACTTTGCCCTATGGATGTATGGGTTAAGAGAATATTTTTAAATAGATATGGGCTTACTGATTTAACTTTTGAAAATGGATTTAACCTTGCTAAGAGTAAATGGGGTGAATATGCCGGTATTGCACAACAGTATTTATTTTATTATGAAAGAGAAACTTCAAAGGAGAAATAATGAAAAAGAAATTATTAATATTTGATTTTGACGGAACTTTAGTTGATTCACTTCCTCTCTGGCAAAAAGTGGATGATATCTTTTTTAACGAAAGAAGAGGTATACAATATTCAATAGAAGATATTGACTTTAGACCTATGAGTATTGAAGAGGCTGCTCAGGCGACAAAAGAGGTATATAAGGTTGAAGAAAGTATTGAAGAAATTATTAAGGAATGGGTAGATATAGTAAATGAACTTTATTTAACCGAAGATATATTAAGAGATGGTGCAAAAGAGATTATAAAAGAAGCTAAAGAAAAAGGTTATAAGCTTGCAATTGGGACAAACAACACAATGGAGCTTATAAAAAGCTTCTTAGATAAAGAAGGTTTGCATGGTGTTTTTGACTTAGTTGTTACCGCTAACTGCGTAAAGAGAAGCAAACCTGACCCTGATATATTTTTGCACATTGCAAGAAAGCTTAATATAAATCCTGAAGAATGCATAGTTGTGGAAGATTCTCTTGCAGGAACAATGGCAGGAAAAGCTGCTAATATGTATACTTATACAATTGAAGAAGAAGAAAGTATAGAACATAAAGAAGAGATTTTAAAAATAACCGATAAATATATTTACTCATTAAGAGAAATTAAGCTATAGATCTTTTTATTTTGACAAAATATTTTATATATGATATAGTATTAATTCGTAAGGGAGTAATCGGCGTGAAGGCGTAATAAAGTCAACATATTGGAAAGAAATTCCTGGCTTTATTTTAAACGATGAGACTTATCTGTTTTTTAACGGATAGGTCTCTTTTTTTATCAATAGAATTTTGTAATGAGAGGAAAAAGATGAATTTAATTGAACTGTTTATAATCGGTGTAGGTCTTTCTATGGACGCATTTGCGGTATCTGTTTGTAAAGGTCTTTCTACAAGGAAATTAAGAAGTAATAATTATCTTACTGTTGGAGTATACTTTGGTGGATTTCAGGCTTTAATGCCCCTTATAGGTTATTATCTTGGTTATTATTTTAAAAATATAATAACGGATTTTGATCATTGGATTGCATTTATTCTTCTTGGTTTTATAGGTTTTAATATGATAATGGAGTCAAGAAAAGAAGAAAATCTTGATTCAAGGTTTGATTTTAAAACAATGATTCCACTCGCAGTTGCAACCAGTATTGATGCTCTTGCAATAGGGGTTACTTTTGCATTTTTAAACGTAAATATATTTTTAGCAATATCTATAATAGGTTGTACGACATTTATATTATCAATGATTGGCTTAAAAGTTGGTAATATTTTTGGTAAAAAATATAAACAAAGAGCCGAACTTGTTGGGGGTATTATTCTTGTTTTAATGGGGATTAAAATTTTGCTTGAACATCTTGGAATTTTATAGAAAGAATATAGGGGTTTAACCTTATATTCTTTTTTTGAGTGTTTAAGATACCCATTTCTCCTTTAAAACGGGTGATATACATAAACAGAAAAGTATGATATAATAATAAAAATTTATATATTTTATGATAAATAAAATATTATAAAGAGAGAATTAATAAATAATAAAACAAAAAAAATACTTTAACTAAAGTTAATGATTGTAATAAATTTGCTTTATATCTATTAATAAAAGGAGAAAGCCATGAAAAAGAAAATACTTAAATATTCATTTATGCTTATTTTATGCTTTACCTTTGTATTCCTTTTTATGCCGAAGGAAAGTTTTGCTGCAAATGGAGATTGGATTTATGATTCAGAAGCTAAAACGCTGACAAACAGCGAAGATGATCAATTGGTAATAGGCAATGTAACGGCAGAGGGAACAAATCTGGCTATTGGAGATAATCGAAATGCAGGATTTACTTCTATTGATTTAACGGGAGAAATAAAAGATTCTTCCAATTCGACTACTAATTATGCAATTACATCAATCGGACATTGGGCATTTTATCAATGTGCATCCTTAAATGAAATAAATATACCGAACAGCGTAATTTCAATCGGAGAATATGCATTTTCCGAATGTAATGCCTTAAAGGAAATAAATATACCGGATGGTGTAACCTCAATTGGACATTATGCATGTTACAACAGTACTTACTTAGAAAAAATAAGCATATCAGATAGTGTAACCTCAATAGGACATAATGCATTTGATTACTGTACCTCCTTAAAGGAAATAAACATACCTGACAGTGTAACTTCAATCGGAAGTTCTGCATTTGAAAGTTGTACGTCCTTAAAAACAATAACTTGGCCGGATAGTGTAACCTCGATTGCAAACTGGACATTTAATGGATGTATAGCACTGGAAGAAATAAATATTCCAGACAGTGTAACTTCAATAGGGATTTCTGCATTTTCCGGATGTGTATCCTTAAGCGGAATAACCATACCTGATAGTGTAACCTCAATCGGAAGTTCTGTATTTGCCTTCTGCACTTCCTTAAATGAAATAATCATTCCGGATAGTATAACCTCAATCAATACTACTGCATTTAGAGGCTGCACATTGCTTGATACAATTTATTTAATGAGTGAAACGCCTGTATCTCTTGGAGACAATGTTTTCCTTGATTGCAGCAGTCTTTCTAATATTTATGTTCCTTCTTCAAGTGTTGACTTATATAAAGCAGAATGGAGTAACTATGAAAATTTAATTAAAGCAGGAATATATAAATTAACCGTTGAAAACGGAAGCGGAAGCGGAAATTACATAGAAGGCGCAGATGTAAGCATAAGTGTAGATAATAATGATGAGAACGGACATTTTACTTCATGGCAGATAACAAGCGGGAACGGCATTAGTCTTACTGATGAAAAGGCAGTAAAAACTACATTTAAAATGCCGAACAGTGATGTAACTGTTACTGCCGTATTTGAAGCACATAATTATGTAGACGGAAAATGCAGTGTTTGCGGATATGAGAACCCTGATTATGTTCCGCCTAAAGAAGATGATAAAACAGATAACAGCAATATTAATAATGACAGCGTAAGCACTGATATTAAGGTAAACAGCAAAGCTGACAAAACTGTGTCTTCTTCTGTCGATACGTCAGATGAAAACAATGTTACGGCTTATATTATTTTACTTATGGTATCTATAATCATGGTAGGAAGTTTAAGTATATATAAAAATAAAAAAGACTGTTAAGATTTCTTAACGGTCTTTTTTTATTTGCTCATTATAATTAAATTATAAAACACTCTTTCAGAGTTTTTATATCGCTTCTACTATTAAATCACCCATTTGTCTTGTGCCGACTTCTTTTGTGCCTTCGCTTACTATATCAGGAGTTCTATATCCCATATCAAGAACCTTTGTTACGGCATTTTCGATTGCACTTGCTTCTTCTTCAAGGTTAAATGTATATCTAAGCATCATTGCCATTGAAAGAATTGTTGCAATAGGGTTAGCCATGTTTTTACCTGCAATATCAGGAGCAGAACCGTGAATTGGTTCATACATTCCAAAAGAATTTTCTCCAAGACTTGCTGATGGAAGCATACCAATAGAACCTGTAATTTGGCTTGCTTCATCTGATAAAATATCACCGAACATATTTGATGTTACAATAACGTCAAATTGTTTAGGGTTTCTTACAAGCTGCATAGCTGCATTATCAACATACATATGTGTAACTTCAACTTCCGGATAATCTTTGCTCATTTCTGTTATGATTTTTCTCCAAAGTCTGCTGCTTTCAAGTACGTTTGCTTTATCAATACTTGCAAGTTTTTTGTTTCTTGCCATTGCTGTTTCAAATGCAATTTTACCTATTCTTCTTATTTCCATTTCTGAATAACTTTCTGTGTCGTAAGCTTCGTTTCCGTATTTACCTTCTCTATATCCCCTTTCTCCAAAGTAGATACCGCCTGTAAGTTCTCTTACAACCATAATATCTAAGCTGTCGCCTATAATTTCTTTCTTTATAGGACAAGCATCGCTTAAAGCTTTATGTATTATTGCAGGTCTAAGGTTTGCATATAATCCTAGGGATTCTCTTATGCCAAGTAATGCTTTTTCAGGTCTTTGATCTCCTGGAAGATTATCCCATTTAGGACCTCCCACAGCACCTAAAATAACGCTGTCAGAGTTTTTGCAAAGCTGTACTGTTTCTTTTGGTAGACATTCACCGCAATTGTCGATTGCGTCTCCGCCTGCTCTAACATATGCAAATTTAAATGTATGAGAATATTTTTCTCCTATTTTATTTAGTACTTTTACAGCTTCAGCTGTTACCTCAGGACCTATTCCATCCCCTTTTATTACCGCTAAATTAAATTCCATATTATTCTCCGATCTTTTCCTTTGTATATTCTACAAGTCCGCCTGCCTTCATGATTTTTTGCATGAATTCAGGGAAAGGTTGTGCCTTATATTCTTTGTTTGTTGTTAAGTTTGAAATAATACCTGTGTTAAAATCAACTTTTACTTCATCGCCTGCTTTAATATCATTTGCTGCTTCTTCACATTCAAGAATAGGTAAGCCGATATTTATTGCGTTACGATAGAAGATTCTTGCAAATGTTGATGCTATAACACAAGATACTCCTGCGCATTTAATTGCAAGAGGAGCATGTTCCCTGCTTGAACCACAACCAAAGTTTTTCGTTGCAACGATTATGTCACCCTTATTCATTTTATTTACAAAGTCTTTATCTATATCAATCATACAATATTTTGCAAGTTCATCTCCGCTTGATACATTTAAGTATCTTGCAGGGATTATTACGTCAGTATCTACATTATCACCGTATTTAAATACTTTTCCTTGTGCTTCCATTAAAAATCTCCCTCCATTACTTTTTCTGGGTCAACAATATATCCGGCAACTGCTGATGCTGCTGCAACAGCTGGACTTGATAAGTAAACTTCACTGTCTACATGTCCCATTCTTCCTACGAAGTTTCTGTTTGTTGTTGAAATTGCTTTTTCTCCTGCAGCCAAGATACCCATATGTCCTCCAAGGCATGGTCCACATGTTGGAGTAGAAACAATTGCGCCTGCTTTTATTATATCTTCAACATATCCAAGTTTGATACTATCAAGATAAATTTGTTGTGTTGCAGGGATAACTATTGTTCTTACTTTTTTGTTTACTTTTCTGCCTCTTAAAATATCAGCAGCCATTTTAATATCTTCAAGTCTTCCATTTGTACAAGAACCGATAACTGCTTGATCTACATATACTTTTTCTTCCATAGATTCATCTACTGTTTTTGTATTTTCAGGAAGATGAGGATAAGAAACAGTAGGTCTAAGCTTGCTTAAGTCGATTTCAATAACTTGTTCATATTCAGCATCTTCATCAGCTTCAAATACTTCAAAAGGTTTTGTTGAATGTGCTTTTGCATATTCGATTGTCTTTTCATCAACAGGGAATATACCATTTTTTGCACCTGCTTCTATAGCCATATTAGCCATTGAGAATCTATCATCCATAGACAAATACTTAATTCCATCTCCAACAAATTCCATTGATTTATATAAAGCACCGTCAACACCGATTTTACCAATAATATGTAATATAATGTCTTTACCGCTTATCCATTTTGCAGGTTTGTTTTTTAGTACAAATTTAATTGCTTCAGGAACTTTGAACCATGCTTCACCTGTTGCCATACCTATTGCCATGTCTGTACTTCCAACACCTGTTGAAAATGCTCCAAGGGCTCCGTATGTACAAGTATGAGAGTCTGCTCCGATTATAACTTCTCCGGGAACTACTATTCCTTTTTCAGGTAAAAGTGCATGTTCGATACCCATATCTCCAACATCAAAAAAGTTTTTAACATTCATATCCCAAGCAAAATTTCTACAGCTTTTACATTGTTCAGCTGCTTTGATGTCTTTGTTTGGTGTGAAGTGGTCAAGTACGATTGCTACTTTATTTTCATCAAATACTTTCTTTGCACCGGTTTTTTTGAATTCTTTTAAAGCAACTGCAGTTGTAATGTCGTTACCCATTACAATGTCAAGTTTTGCTTCAATTAATTGTCCTGCAACAACGCTGTCTAAACCTGCGTGTTTTGCAAGGATTTTTTGTGTCATTGTCATTCCCATAATAAATATCTCTCCTTAATTTCTACTTAACAATTTTATTTGCAACACTTACTACGGCATAGAATGAAGATAATGTTATATTACTTGATACTCCTGCTCCGTAGTACATTTTGTGGTTATGTCCTTCAATTTGAATATATGAAATAGCCCTTGCATTTGTACCGTATTCCATAGAGTGTTCTCTATAATCGGTTACTTCCATTTCAATGTTAAATTCATTTTCAAGAGCATGTGTGAATGCATCTATAATACCATTACCAACGCCGCTTATTTCTCTTTCTTCGCCTTTATATTCAATTATAGCTTTGATAGAAACTTCTTCGTCGTGGTCTTTAGTTGTTTCTTTATATTTTATAAGTTTAATAGGATTTTCGTTGTTGATGTATTCTTTTTTGAATATATCAAATATAACTTCCGGTGCAAGGTCACTATGATGTTTATCTGATACTTTTGTTGTAACTTTGCTGAAATCTTTTTGGAATTCTTTAGGAAGATATAATCCATAATTTTGTTCAAGTACGAATGCAACCCCGCCTTTACCAGACTGTGAATTGATACGTACGATTGGGTCGTATGTACCTCCAACGTCTTTTGGGTCGATTGGAAGATAAGGAACTTCCCATATTGTTTGTTTTCTTTCTTCTCTTTTGTTCATTCCTTTTCTTATTGCATCTTGGTGTGAGCCTGAGAATGCAGTGAATACCAATGAACCAACGTAAGGATGTCTTGGGTTTATTTCCATTCTTGTAAGTCTTTCGTACATATCCCCAAGTTCTCTTATTTTTGAAAAGTCAAGTTTAGGGTCTATTCCTTGAGAGAACATATTCATTGCAACAACCATAATGTCACAGTTACCTGTTCTTTCTCCGTTTCCGAAAAGTGTTCCTTCAACTCTGTCTGCTCCTGCCATTAAAGCAAGTTCTGTTGCGGCAACTCCCGTTCCTCTGTCGTTGTGAGCATGAAGACTTAATATAACGTCTTCGCGGTGATGAAGTCTTTCTGAACAATATTCTATTTGGTCTGCATAAATATTGGCAGTTGCCATTTCAACGGTTGATGGAAGATTTATTATAATTTTATTATTTACTTTTCCATGCCATGTATCTATTACTGCATTACAGATTTCAACTGCATAATCCATTTCTGTTCCTGTATAGCTTTCAGGAGAATATTCAAAAGTAAAATCTGTTTCAGGATATTTTTTCATTTCTTCCAAGAATTTCTTAGCGCCTCTTACGGCAATTTGTGTTACTTCTTCTTTACTTGCGTTAAATACTACGTCTCTTTGAAGAACAGAAGTAGAGTTGTAAAGATGTACTATTGCTTTTTTTGCACCTTTTATGGAAGCAAATGTTTTTTCTATTATTTCATCTCTTGATTGTGTAAGAACTTGAATATTTACATCATCGGGAATCATGTCTTTTTCTATTAATGTTCTTACAAATTCAAATTCTGTATCGCTTGCAGCTGGGAAGCTTACTTCGATTTCTTTAAAGCCTATTTCCACAAGTTTGTTATAAAATTCAATTTTTTCATCTAAGCTCATAGGGATTTCAAGAGCTTGGTTTCCGTCTCTTAAGTCAACGCTGCACCATATTGGAGCTTTTTCAATAACTTTATCCGGCCATTTTCTATCAGTTTTTTTCATTGGCGGATATGGTCTGTACTTTTCAAAATTTTTCATATTTTTTACCTCTTTAATTATTTATGAACGCACCTTATTTAAAATTTAACACACTTTTTAGTTGGAATTTGGTATAAAAAAACTTCCGTTCTCAAATAAGAGACGAAAGTTACTAATTCCGCGGTACCACTCTAATTTATTCTTTAGTAAATAAGAATACACTCATTAAAGATACGGGCAGTGTGCCGATATCTCGTCACTGTAACGGGTGACACCCGTTTCCACTTACTCTCCGTAGATTTCAGTAAACCACTCTGAGGCGAGTTCGGTTTTTGTTAAGTACTGTTTTACACCAACCAACAGCTCTCTGCGACTTGTTAAAAAACTTACTATTCCTCTTCTTTGTGTTTAAAGGTATTAAGTTCATATTGATAATAATCTATCACATGAAAAGTTAATTGTCAATAATATTTAGAAAATTCTTTAATTTTTAGATGCATTTTACATTTATTATATTTGTAACATTTAGGGTGTTGAATTTATGAAAATATATAGAAAATTTTATGTGAATTATTTTATTTTTCATTAATGTAAAACAATAAAAAAACACCTTAAAAGGTGTTTAAATTTCTTTTTTTGAGAAAGATGTTTTTACTTGAACGTGGTCGATTTTTCCAAGTCTTCCCGTAAAAGCATTTATTGTATCAGCTTCGCCGATTACGGCAATAGATATAATTGATACATTTTCTCTGTCTAATGGTATTCCCATTCTTCCTCTTATAATATCTTTATAGCTGCTTATTACCTCATTTACTTCTTTTTGTACTTTTTTAGGTTCATCTAGAACCAGACTTATTACTGCTATTCTCATACTTCCTCCTTCATTTACATTTGTTTATGAATTCTTTAATTATTTTTATGCTTGTTTCTTCTTTTTCATAATTGAATTCAGGATGCCACTGAAGTCCCCAAACAAATTTTTTATCCTCTAAATATACTCCTTCTATTAATCCGTCTTTTGAAACTGCCATAGGTTTTAAATCCTCGGCTAAATCTTTTATTGCTTGATGGTGATAACTGTTTACGCCTATTTCATTTAAATTTAAAAGATTATATAAAGGGGTATCTTTTATTATATCCACTTTATGCAAGTTTATGTCGTAAGGCGGCTTTTGTACGTGGTGTAATCCTTTTTGTGTTTGTAAGTCTTGATATAAACTACCTCCAAGAAGAACGTTTATTATTTGTATTCCTCTGCAAATTGCAAGAAGAGGTTTATCTTCTTTTATTATTTCTTCAAATAATATTGTTTCCATTTCATCACGTTCATAACATATATTATGGCATTTTTCTGATTTTTCTTCTTTATACATATTAGGATTTACATCGTGACCGCCGGAAAATAAAAATCCGTTACAGTGCTTTGTAAGTTCTTTAATGTTTTCTTTATTTGTTGTCAGAGGTAACATTATAGGTATTCCGCCGCATTTTTCAATGCTTAACATATATCCAGGAAGCATCCAGTAGCTGTCTTTATATTCGTCAAAAAGCGGTACTATTCCGATTATTGGTTTTTTCATTTTGTCTCCTTTTTATGTCAATGCTTTGGTTTTATAGTTTTAGTTGTATATTTTAGTTAATAATAAAAGAATATCATATATAAAAAAATAATTCCATATTATAAAAATCTATTTTTATAATAAAAATTACATATTTATATTCATTTACTAAATAATAATGGTATGAAAAAGAAATTATTTTTTTGCTTTATTTTTATAGCATTGATATATTTATTTTGTGAAAACTATTCGTGTGAAACATTTGATAGAACTTTCATGATATATATGAATGGTTCTGATTTGGAAAGCGAAGATAAAATTGCAAGCGGAGATTTGAAAGAAATATGTGAAAGTGAAATCCCCAAAGGCAGTAAGGTTTTAATATATACAGGCGGAACAAAGAATTGGAATAATGAAAAAATAAATGAAAATAATAATCAAATATTTGAAATAAAAAACAAAAAACTTCATTTAATTAAGAACCTATCTAAAAAAAGTATGGGAGGCAGTGAAACACTTAGTGAGTTCATTGATTTTTCAATGGGACATTATAAAAGTGATGAAAATATACTGATTTTTTGGAACCATGGAGGAGGAGCAATATCGGGATTTGGTAAAGATGAAAATTTTGATAATGATACGCTTTTGCTTAGTGAACTGAAAAAAGGACTTAAAACTTCATATGAAAATCATAAAACAAAACTGGATATGATTGTTTTTGATGCTTGTTTAATGAGCTCATTGGAAACTGCATATACCATTAAAGACTACTCTAAGTATATGGTCGCAAGCGAAGAGTTTGTTATGGGCTATGGGTTAAATTATAAAAGTATTATTGAAAAATCACAAAACAGAGATATAGAAAGTTTAGGAAGGTTAATTGTTGAAAGCTATTACAAGGAAAGTGTAAGAAAAAATAAAGATAAGATAATAACAATGTCCTTATTAAATTTAGGTAAGGTTGAATCTTTGTATGATAAATTTAATCTTTTACTTGAAAATAGCATAAATGAAAAAGATGTAAATAATCTTAAAGAAGATATTTTAAAGGGGACAATTTTTGGTGGAAGAACCAAAGAAGAAGGGTTCAGTAACATGGTTGATTTCCTTTCTCTTTCAAAAAATATATTTAAAGAAAGTGATTATGAAAATCTTGAAAAACTTATCAATGAAGTTGTTATATATAATAGGAAAGGTTTTTTAAATAATGATGCTTGCGGGGTATCAATTTTCTTTCCTTTGGATTATAATAATAAGACGTTAAATGAGCTTGTGTTGTATGAAAAGTTTAACGCAAATAACTCTTATTGTAAATTTTTAATTAAATACTCTTTAAATGACGATATGAAAAAAAATAAAGATATTTTCAAAGTTAAAAAGATACAAAACAAAAATATTATATATGAAATAACGAAATACAATCAAAGAAGTAATAATAAACCTTTTTATTTAAATGGATATATGCTAACTTGTTATAAAATTGGGACTATAGGTATGAGTGAAATTTATACTTCCCCTATAATATATAATGGTAAGGAAGCAAGTATCAGATTTGAATATAATGTGTATAATAATAAAGTAGGTATATTAGGCGTTGTTATGGGAAGAGGTAACTTAAATATTTCTGAAAAAAAGCTAAATGAGCTGGCTTTTAATGATAAAATATGTATAATAAATTACGAACTTTTAGAGCAAAATGCTGTAAAGATTTTATGCAAAAATGTGCTTAAAGTCACAGAAAACGTCAATATATTACAAATGTAATCAAAATATGAAAAAATTTTCATATTTTTGTAAAAAAAGTATAATGTTTTTTTTCATCTTATAGTATAATATAAAACGTGAACCTAGAAATTTTTTAATAATTCATATAATAAAGGAGAGAAAAAATTGAGAAAAATAGCAGTTTTAACAAGTGGCGGGGATGCTCCCGGTATGAACGCAGCTATTAGAGCTGTTGTTAGAGCAGGAATATATTATGGATTTGAAGTTTATGGTGTACAACAAGGTTATCAAGGTTTAATGGATGATAATATCGTTAAACTTGATGCTTATTCTGTATCAGATAAGATTCAAAGAGGCGGAACTTTTCTTCGTTCTGCAAGATGTTTGGAAATGAAAACCGACGAAGGCTTAAAAAGAGCTGTTGATACATTAAATAGACATGAAATAGAAGGCTTGGTAGTAATCGGAGGAGACGGTTCCTACAGAGGTGCTCAAAAATTAAGCAGAGCAGGAATTAACGTTATCGGAATTCCTGGAACAATTGATAATGATATTTCATGTACTGAATATTCTATAGGATTCGATACAGCAGTAAATACTGCAGTTGACGCAATCAATAAAATCAGAGATACATCTTCTTCTCACAGCAGAGTAAATGTTGTTGAAGTAATGGGAAGAAACAGTGGTTTTATTGCTCTTTATGCAGGTATTGCAGCAGGAGCTGAAGCAATTTTAATTCCTGAAAAAGAATTAAACTTAGATGTTGTTTGTGAAAAAATAAAAGAAGGCTTTAGCCTTGGAAAATATTATGGACTTGTTATTCTTGCCGAAGGAGTTGGACATTACGAAGAATTCTGTGATGTTATTGAAAAATACTCTGGTGTAACAACAAGAGGAACTAACTTAGGATACATACAAAGAGGTGGTTCTCCAACTGCATTTGACAGAATGCTTGCAAGTAAAATGGGTGCTTTAGCTGTTGAATGTTTAAGAGATGGAAAAACAAACAGATGTATGTGTTATCAACATGGAAGATTTTTAGATATGGAAATTGAAGAAGCATTGGCTATGCCATATGTAATTGATGAAGAAGCAAAAAGAATTGCTGAAATGTTAGCAATATAATATAAAAATAAGTTTATGATTAGGAGATGGGCATAAAATTATGAAGAAAACAAAAATTGTATGTACAATAGGTCCTGCAAGTGAAGATAAAAAAATTCTTACACATTTAGTTGCATCAGGTATGAATGTTGCAAGACTTAACTTTTCACATGGGGATTATGAAGAACATCAAGCAAGAATAGACACAATAAAAGAAATCAGAGAAAAATTAAATCAACCAATTGCTATCTTATTAGATACAAAAGGTCCTGAAATTAGAACAAAGAAATTTAAAGACGGTGGAGTATTCTTAAAAGAAGGAAGCATGTTCACTCTTTATGTTGGTGATGAACTTGGAGATGAACATGGTTGTGCTACAACATATGATCATTTAGCAGAAGAACTAAAAAAAGGTGATGTAGTTTTAATCGATGACGGTTTAATTAAATTAACTGTTAGAGAAATTAAAGGAAGCGACGTTGTTTTAAGAGTAGATAACGGTGGCCCTGTAAAAAATCATAAAAGTATAAATATTCCTGGAGTAAATATTAAACTTCCAGCTCTTACTGAAAAAGATACAAATGACTTATTATTTGGTATTAAAAACGATATTGACTTCGTTGCAGCATCTTTTATTAGAAGCAAAGAAGATGTTTTTGCAATAAGAGAAGTTTTAAATAACAATGGTGGAGAAGATATTCATATTATTTCTAAAATTGAAAACAGACAAGGTGTTGACAATATTGATGAAATTATCGAAGCCAGTGATGGAATCATGGTTGCCAGAGGTGACCTTGGGGTAGAAATTCCAGCAGAAGAAGTACCAATCGTACAAAAAGATATCATTAAAAAATGTAACTATGTTGGTAAACCTGTTATTACAGCTACACAAATGCTTGATAGCATGATAAACAACCCAAGAGCTACAAGAGCCGAAGTTACAGACGTATTTAATGCTATTTTTGACGGTACTGACGCAATTATGCTTTCAGGAGAAACTGCTGCCGGTAAATATCCTATTGAAGCAGTTCAAACAATGGGTATTATTGCAGAATCTGCAGAAAGCAAATTAGCAAGTGACTTTAGAACAAGAAGTAAATATGTAAATGATAAGAGTATGACAAGTGCTGTAAGTTTATCAACAGTACAAATTGCAGATTCTCTTAATGCAAAAGCAATTTTAACACCTACAAGTTCTGGTTATACAGCAAGAAGAATTTCTAAACATAGACCAAACTGTGATATAGTTGCTTATACAGATAAAGAATACGTACAAAGAAGACTATCTATAGTATGGGGTGTTGATGCTTATAAAATTGATGTATTCTCAGATGTAGAACTTTTATATAAAGAAGTAATTAACAGTGCAAAAGAACATATGCATGTAAAAGATGGTGATATTGTTGTTATTACAGCTGGTATCCCTCTTGGTGTTAAAGGTACAACAAACTCAATCAGAATTGAAACAGTTGGAGAACATGTTCTTAAAGGGGCTGGTTTAATCAGCGGTAGAGTAAGAAGCAATATCAGAATGTATAATGATGATTTAAAAGATTTTAAAGAAGGTGAAATCTTAGCTCTTACAAAATGCTCAAAAGAAGCTAAACCTTTATTAGAAAAAGCAGGCGGAGTTGTTTATACAGAAAAGGCATTGTTAAATGAATTAGCAATGGAGTTAAGAACAGCAGGTATTCCTGTTTTGGTTGGAGTAGAATCTTTTGAAGGATTTGAAGATAACGATAAAGTTACTCTTGATGCTACAAGAGGTATTCTATATAAAACAAAATAATTAAATAATCTTATAGGGGCGTAACATGAAGACTTATTTAGAAAACGGTAATATAATGAAATTTTTTGTGGATATGTTTTTTGTTACAATTGCATGCATTATTATGGCATTTGCATTTGCAGCATTTTGTATTCCAAATAATATAGCACCGGGTGGGTTTTCAGGTTTAGCTACAGTCCTATATTCTTTTACAGGGGCACCGGTTGGTGTCTCTTCTTTTGTTATGTGTATTCCTTTGTTTATTATTTTATATAAGGATATGGGTGTTATAAATTTTTTAAAGACATTGTATGGTACATTTGTTTTCTCGTTTTTTATAGATTTAATGACGGGAAGATTTAATTTTACAAATGATTTATTTTTAGCATCTGTATTCGGAGGAATAGTTTTTGGTTTTGGGGCAGGCGTATTGTTTAAGTTTAAAGGGACTACAGGTGGAACTGAACTTCTAGCCTTACTTATTCATAGAAAACTTACCCAGATATCTTTAGGTAATTTAATTTTAATAATAGATGGTATTGTAATATTAATTGCCGGTATCGCATTTAAAAATTTTGAAATAATGCTTTATTCTGCAATAAATATTTATGTTGCAACAAAAGTTATAGACTTTATTCAGGAAGGTTCAAGCTATACAAAGGCATTTTATATATTTACTTCATATCCTGAAGATATTAAAAATGCAATTTTTCAAAATCTTGACAGAGGCGTTACTTTCTTAAAGGCAAAAGGCGGATTTACGAATGAAGATAAAGATATTGTCTTTTGTGTTGTAAGCAGAATGGAAGTTGCAGCTTTAAGAGAACTTGTTACTGATATTGATAAAGATGCTTTTGTTATTCTAGCAGAGGTTAGTGAGGTTCTTGGTGAAGGATTTAAGGGTGTAACAGAGGAATAACCATGAAAGAAATAATTATAAATGATGAATATAAAGATATGAGACTGGACAGGTTTGTTACTAAAGTGACAAACCTGTCTAAAGTTGAAATTCAAAAGCTTTTAAGAAAGAAAAAAATCAAGGTAAACGGTAAAAAAGAACAAGGAAGTTACAGAACTAAAAAGCTTGATAAAATTCAGTTTTATATAAATGAAGAATATTTTAAAATAGAAAAAAAAGTAAAAGCCGTAAATACAAATAAACTAGATATTATTTATGAAGATGAAAATATTATTATTGTAAATAAACCGGCAGGTATTTTATCTCAAGGAAACGGGAGCAATAAAGCGGATATTGTAAGTATGCTTAAAAGCTATTTGAATACAAATACTACCGGAATAATAACGAGGCTTGATCTTAATACAAGTGGTATAGTAATTGCAGGTAAAAACAGAAGAAGTTTAATGTTATTAAATGAAATATCAAAGAAAAATTTAATTGATAAAAGATATTTAACTTTGGTTTATGGTGAATTTAAAAATGAAGGTAAAGTAACTCTTTATGGAATAAAAGATAGAAAACAAAACAAATTAATTTTAAATAAAGAAAAAATAAACGGTGCATTTGAAGTAAGCGCCTTTTTTAAAATAAAGAAAAAATATAAGGATTATACTTTACTTGAAGTAAAACTTATTACAGGGAAAAGTCATCAAATTAGAGCTCAGCTTAATGCCTTAGGATACAGTGTAATAGGTGACAGAAAATATAACGATAATAAGAAAACAAACTCAAATATAACTTTAAACAGACAGTTTTTACATTGTTATAAAGTAACAATAGATTATGATGAAAAATATAAAGATATAATTAATGAAAAAAAACAGTTTAATGCTCCTCTTCCAAAAGATCTTGAAAAAGTTATAAGTTTATTGGAAAAAACAGATAAATTTTGATAATTTATTTTAAAATTATATTTTATAATTTTATTTGTTAAATTATGATATTTATTGGAGTGATTATATGTATATAAGCAGAAAAAAGAAGATAATTTTTATCGTTTCTTTTGTTGTATTTCTTTTATTTATTGTTTTTGCATCGAATGTTTTTAAATCAGATAAATTATTACCTATAAATAAGGATATTGAAGCAGGGGAGAATATAGATACTTTATCTCTTGTAAAATTAGGTGATGATTATAAAAACTATATTGTTAGTGCAAAGAGTGAAAAGATAACGCTAAATAAAACAGGAAAAACAACAATTACATATTACATAAGAAAAAACGGTGAAAGCAAAAAGGAAAAATTTGAAGTATCATTTAATGTAGTTGATACTACTCCTCCTGATATAAAAACCGAAGATGTGTTAAGTGTTGCTTATGGCAGTGAATTTAATATAAAAAATTTGGTTAGTGTGTATGATAATGTTGATGAGAGGATAAATGATATTGATGTAAGTGGAGAAGTTAATACAAAAAAATTAGGACAATATAAGATTACTGTTACAGCAAAAGACAGCAGTAAAAACACCGCAGAAAAAGAAATTTTGGTATCAGTGGTAAATCCATATTTACCATATGAAGATATTTCTTCAATTAGCGGTAAATGGTTAAATAAAGAAGATGATTTGATTTTGAGCTTTTTTAATAACTACGGAAGAGCTAAATATTCTGTTAGTGTGAAAGGTGAATTATCAAATTATAACGGATTTGTAAGCAGTATAGATGTAAACGGAAATAAAATAACTCTTGTTTTAAGTTATAATGCTTCAAATTGGCAAGAAGGAGAAAGTCCTGATTATAAATTTGCTAAAATGGTTTTAATAAAAGATGATAATAAATTAACCTTAAAAAGCTTTATGAAATATAAAGATATTGATTTTTCTTATGCCGGAGAAAGTTGGCAAGAAGTAGATGAAAAATACACAAATTAAAAAAGACCCGTTAGGGTCTTTTTTTATAATCCTAAATTATCGTCATTTAAGAAAAATACTTTAATTCTGTCTTTATTTTTTTGATATCCAGTCAAAGTATAGAAAATACATATTTTGTCATCACTCTTGCAGTTAGCACATCTTCCAAGTTCTCTGCAAGGAGTCTTCATATCAAGTCTTTCACAGTTCATTGGACCTGTTTGTTCTTTTACTCTGTCGATTGCAGCATCTACACTTGATACGATTTTATTAGGACTTGCTATAATTATTACATGTTCAGGTCCGTAAATTAAAGCTGAAACTCTGTTTCCTGTTCCGTCAACGTTATATAATTCACCGTTAACAGTTATTGCATTGGAGCTCATAAAATAGTAGTCAACAAAATTTGCTTCCATTGCGATTTTTCTTGCTTCTTCTTTTGAGTTAGCTTCTTTCTTTCTGTCTTTAAAGTCATAACTTTGAATAAGTTCGCTTAAGCCTTCCACTTGTTTGATAGTATAGCTTCCGCCCATTGCAGTTGTTGAGCCTTCAGGGATAAGTTCCCTAACTGCATTTAAAAGTTCATCTTTACTATCAAATAATCTTGCGTCAATATTGTTTTTCTTTAAAGCTTTAATTGTTGTTAAAATTTTCTTTTCATTAATTTTCTTTATGCTGCCGATATAATCCATTTTTTTATCTCCTTTTATTCTTCGGATAATTCTTCCTCATCTTGAGATGGGGCTTTTGCAATTGTTGCGATGTTTACATCTTCATCAAGTTTCATTACTTTAACGCCTGATGTGCTTCTTCCCATTTGAGATATTCCGCTTACATCAATTCTAATAACTGTTCCGTCATCACTTATAAGCATTATATCGTCTTTTTCTTTTTCCACTACGCACATTCCTGCAAGGTTACCTGTTTTGCCTGTGATTTTATAGTTAAGCACGCCTTTTCCGGCTCTTCCTTGTGTAGGATATAAATTAGCTTTTGTAATTTTTCCAAATCCTTTTTCTGTAATAGAAAGTACGTATCTGTCATTCTTAGCAATGTCCATTCCGATTACGAAGTCATTTTCTTTAAGAGTAATACCTTTAACACCTCTTGATACTCTACCAATTGGTCTGATATCTTCTTCTTTGAATTTGATTGCAACACCTTTATGAGTTCCAAGTATTACTTCTTGGTGTCCGTCTGTTAGGCATACTCCAATAAGTTCGTCGTCTTCTGCTAAGTTAATTCCGATAATTCCGTTCTTTCTTGAAGAGTCATATTCAGTTAGGCTTGTCTTTTTAAAGATACCGTTTCTTGTTGCCATTAGAAGGAATTCGTCGTCTTTAAATTCTTTTATAGGTATAACAGCGGTTATTTTTTCGCCTGGATCAAGAGCTAAAAGATTTACTATTGCAGTTCCTTTTGCTGTTCTTGATGCTTCAGGAAGTTCATAGCCTTTAAGTCTATATACTTTACCTTTGTTTGTAAAGAACATAATGTAGTGATGTGTTGTAGTAAAGAATAGATGTTTTACGAAGTCATTTTCTCTTGTAGATAAAGCCGTAACACCTCTTCCACCTCTCTTTTGAGCTTTATATGTGTTTGCAGGAAGTCTTTTTACATAACCTACGTGAGTTATTGTAACTACAATATCTTCTTCTTCGATTAAGTCTTCCATGTCAAAATCTTCATCATCAGCTTCAAAAGCTGTTCTTCTTTCATCGTTGTATTTACCTTTGATTTCAAGAAGTTCTTCTTTTATGATATTCATAACCAAATCTTCGCTTGCAAGAACGCTTTCTAAGTATTCTATTGTTTTAAGAAGTTCAGCATATTCATTTTCAAGTTTTTCTCTTTCAAGTCCTTGCAATCTTCTAAGTCTCATATCGACGATTGCTTTTGCTTGTACTTCAGAAAGTTCAAAGCGTTCCATAAGTTTTAATTCAGCATCGTTGTAACTTGCTCTGATGATTTTGATTATTTCATCAATATTGT
Source organism: Anaerofustis stercorihominis (assembly GCF_005844425.1). Taxonomy (GTDB): domain Bacteria; phylum Bacillota; class Clostridia; order Eubacteriales; family Anaerofustaceae; genus Anaerofustis; species Anaerofustis butyriciformans. The sequence goes on from NZ_SPHL01000001.1 coordinate 158,796, forward strand.
CAAGAGCAATAAGAAGCCCTTCAACAATATGAGCTCTTGCTTTTGCTTTCTTTAAATCATATTCTGTTCTTCTTACGATTATTTCTTTTTGGTGATTTAGGTAATGAACCAAGATTTCTTTTAGGTTAAGAACTTTAGGTTGGTTGTTTACAAGAGCAAGCATTATTACGCCGAATGTATCTTGTAGTTGTGTATATTTATATAACTGATTTAAGATGATTGAAGCATTAACGTCTTTTCTTAAATCAATTGCAACCCTAATTCCGTTTCTGTCTGATTCATCTCTGATATCTGAAATTCCAACAACTTTTTTGTCTCTTACCAAGTCGGCAATTTTTTCAACAAGTTTTGATTTGTTAACCATATAAGGAATTTCTGTAATGACAATTCTTTGTCTTGTTTTACTTATTTCTTCTATATGAGTTTTACTTCTTAATTTAATTCTTCCTCTACCTGTTGTGTATGCGTTGTAAATACCGCTTTTACCCATAATGATTCCGCCTGTAGGGAAGTCGGGACCTTTGATATATTTAATAAGATCGTTTATTTCTATGTTTTCATCGTCTATTAAAGCAACAATTGCATCTATTACTTCTCCTAAGTTATGAGGAGGGATGTTTGTTGCCATACCAACGGCGATACCGTTAGAGCCGTTTACAAGAAGATTTGGGAATCTACTTGGAAGAACTACAGGTTCTTTAAGAGTTTCATCAAAGTTAGGTATATAATCTACTGTTTCTTTGTTTATGTCTCTTAACATTTCTCCTGTAAGTTTTGTCATTTTTGCTTCGGTATAACGCATAGCCGCTTGGCTGTCGCCGTCGATTGAACCGAAGTTACCGTGACCGTCTACAAGAGGATATCTTGTAGAGAAATCTTGGGCAAGTCTAACCATTGCATCATAAATTGCGCTGTCACCATGAGGGTGATATTTACCCATTGTATCCCCAACGATTCTGGCACTTTTTCTAAAAGGTTTATCGTAGGTTAAGTTAAGTTCTGCCATAGAATATAAAATTCTTCTATGAACTGGTTTTAAACCATCTCTTACATCCGGAAGGGCTCTTCCGACAATTACGCTCATGGCATAATCTATATAAGAGGTTTGCATTTCTTGTACTATGTCACGTGTTTCTATTTTTCCATGAATATCTTGAATTTCTTCTTTTTTCGCCATATTTTATACCTCCTATATATCTAGATTTTTAACTTTTCTTGCGTTTTCTGTGATGAAGTCTTTTCTTGGTTGAACTTGGTCTCCCATAAGGATAGAGAAAATTTCATCAGCATAAGCTGCATCATCAATTGTAACTTGTAATAAAGTTCTGTTTTCAGGGTTCATTGTTGTATCCCAAAGTTGTTCCCCGTTCATTTCCCCAAGACCTTTATATCTTTGAAGACCTATTTTATCTCTTCCGATTTCGCTTAATTTTTCTTCAAGTTCTTCATCTGAGTATAGGTACCATACTTTCTTTTGTTTTTCAAGTTTATATAAAGGGGGCTGCGCTATATAAACATACCCTGCGTCGATAAGACCTCTCATATAACGATAGAAGAATGTAAGAAGTAATGTTCTGATATGAGCACCATCGACGTCGGCATCGGTCATGATTACAATTTTGTGATATCTTGCTTTTTCAATGTCGAATTCGTCTGAAATACCTGTACCAAAAGCAGTAATCATAGAACGGATAGTATCTGCATTTAGCATTCTGTCAAGTCTTGCTTTTTCTACATTTAAAATTTTACCTCTAAGGGGTAAGATAGCTTGAGTTTTTGGGTTTCTTCCCAGTTTTGCACTACCACCCGCACTATCCCCTTCCACAAGGTATATTTCACATTTTGCAGGGTCTTTTTCTCTGCAGTCGGCAAGTTTTCCAGGTAATGCTGTACTTTCAAGTACACTCTTTCTTCTTACAAGGTCTTTTGCCTTTCTTGCTGCTTTTCTTGCTCTTTGAGCAGTTAAAGCTTTTTCAACAATTATCTTAGCTTCTTGAGGATGTTCTTCAAGGTAAGCTGTGATGTTATCTCCAACCGTAGTATCAACATATCCTCTTACTTCAGGGTTACCAAGTTTTGTTTTGGTTTGTCCTTCAAATTCTGGATCAGAAATTTTTACGCTGATTACAACAGTAAGACCTTCTCTTATGTCATCTCCGGAAAGATTTTCTTCGTTTTCTTTTAAGATAGAATATTTTCTTGCATATGCATTGATACTTCTTGTTAAGGCTGTTTTAAAGCCGTTTACATGCATACCGCCTTCAACGGTATTGATGTTGTTTGCAAAAGAATATATACTTTCGCTGAAACTTGTTGTATACTGCATAGCAACATCTAAAAGGCAAACATCGCTTTCTTTTTCAAAATATATTATTTCATTTGTAAGTTTTTCTTTGCCTCTGTTTGCGTATTCTACAAACTCTATGATACCACCTTCATAATGGAAAGTTTCTTCTTGTTCTTTGCCTTCTCTTTCATCTTTTAAAGTGATTTTTAATCCTTTATTTAAGAAAGCAAGTTCTCTTATTCTGTGTTTTAAAGTATCATAGTTATATACAAGTTCAGAGAAAATTTCATAGTCTGGTTTAAAGAACACAGTTGTACCTGTTTCTTTAGTTTTTCCTATAACTTCAAGTTTTGTTATAGGTTTACCTCTTTCATATTTTTGCTGATGTATTTGACCGTTTTGATATACTGTAACGGTTAAATGCTCTGACAATGCGTTAACAACCGATACCCCAACACCGTGTAAACCTCCGGATACTTTATATGTACCAGAATCAAATTTACCACCTGCATGAAGTATTGTAAGGGCAATTTCAACGGCACTTTTTTTGTATTTAGGATTCATTCCTGTAGGGATACCTCTACCGTCGTCTTTTACGGTGATTGTATCTCCTTCACCTATTGTTACAACTATATTTTTACAAAAACCGGCTAATGCTTCATCCACACTGTTGTCTATGATTTCATATACAAGGTGATGAAGACCTTTTTCTCCTGTACTACCAATGTACATACCCGGTCTTTTTCTAACAGCTTCCAGACCTTCCAGTACTTTTATTTTACTGGCATCATAATTATTATTATCTTGTTTGGCCACTGGTTACCTCCTTTAAATTCCCATTTTCAATTTTATATATTTTATAATCATTTATATCTTCTAAAAAAGAATGATTGACACAAGTTATAAATGATTGCGTGTCCTTTATTAAGTTTAATATTTGTTTTTGTCTGAATTTATCTAAATCGCTCATTACATCGTCAAGAAGTACTATCGGATAGTCTTCAAATTTGTCATAAAGTAATTTTATTAAGGATAATTTCATACAAAGGGCAATGCTTCTTTGTTGTCCTTGAGATGCAAATTTTTTTGTATCCAAGTCATTTATAAAAATGTTTATGTCGTCATGATGTATTCCGACAGTTGTTGTTCCTCTTGATAGATCCTCTTTTCTTGCTTTTTTTAGAGCATTTTTATACATTAGCTTTATATCAGTTAAGTCACTGTTTTTTAGTACATTTGAAGAATAGAAAAATTTAATATTTTCATTTTTGCATACTTCTTTATTTAGATTATCTGTAATTTTTTCTATTTTCTTTAAAACATTTATTCTTGTTTTTATGATGTCGCTTCCTATTGTGTATAAGGTTTCATCATATACATCCAGTAAACTTGAAGCAATGTTTCTTTTTGTGTAATCTTTTAAAATAGTATTTCTTTGTTTTAAAGCTTTATTGTATTTTCTTAAAGCACTATGATAGGCAGGAAAAATAAGGCTTATACTTTCATCTAGGAATTTTCGTCTGTCCTTTGGATATCCTTTTATAATTTTTAAATCTTCAGGAGTAAACAAAACTATATTGTATTCTTTTAAAAGTTCTGTTCTTGTTTTTACGGGGGTAGAATTAATTTCATATTTTCTTTTTTCTTTAATAGTGAGTTTTACGTTTGTATCTATGTCATCTTCCTTTTTTACATTTGCCGAAACTATGCAAAATTCGCTATCTTGTTTTATGAAATTAAGAGTGCTTTTTTCTCTATGAGAAATTCCGTTTAAAGTCAAAGAAAGGGCCTCTAAAAAATTAGTTTTGCCCTGTGCGTTTTCCCCATAAAAAATATTATATTTTTTATTAAAGGACGTATTAATTTTTTCAATATTCCTAAAATTTGTTATATCAATATTTTCTATATACATAAAAAAACCCCTTTAGGATTTATACTGTAATTATAGCATAAAATGGGGTTTTTTCATAGGATTTAATCAAAATATGAGGGATATTTTAATTAAAAAACAAATGTGAATTTTTTGTTTTATAATGTGTTAAATTAATACAAAATATTTTGACATGAGAATGTTTTGATATATAATAAAGATAATTTATTTTTACTAATCGGAGAGAATTATAATATGAAAAATTTTTTAAAACAAGTTAACTTATTTTACGGAGTAGTAATACTTCTGATTTCAATTTTATTTTTACGCCCAAGTTTAATTGGGCAAATAAATCCAGAACAGTTAAAGGTGTATTTAAATATTCAAATATACTACGCTATAGGATTACTTGCAGCTTTGATTTCTTTGGTATTTATGAATTATATTTATACAAAGGTAAAGTATGGAGTAATTAAAAGTGTTGATGATATTAGATACATAAAACCAAGAAGAATCATGTTCTTTTTCATGGCAATAGCCGTAATAACATTTTTAGGAACATTTTGTTATGAGTTCCCTAAACTATCAGGACTAGTTGATGTTGGTTTTGTTGGAATTCTTTTAGGTAAATCTACATTTTCATATTCTATATGGGGTATGTTTGTTAGTGCTGTTATAGTGCTTTATGTAATGTTTTTTACAAAGTCTCTTGAAAATGAGCTTCCAAGACGCAGAAGATCAAAACAAAAAGTTAAAGTCGATATGAATGACTTCTTTAGTATTTTTATCCCTCATATACCTGCTTTAATAAACTTAATTGTTCTTGTTGTATTCTTTGTTGGAATGAGAAACTTGTTGTAAAAGGTATTTTTTGTTTGTTAACTAAATCATAAATTTTAACAAAATATATTTTATTAAGTTTTTATTATGGTATAATAAAGTCAAATATAAGGTTATAAGGAGAAGATTAATGTACGCTAAAAAGACAGATAATATAGGAGATGTAAATATCTCTACTGAAATTATTGAACAAATGGTAGGGCTTTGTGCAATGGAATGTTTTGGTATTGTAGGAATGGCAAGCAGAAGCGTAACCAATGGTATTATAGAACTTTTAAAGAAAGAAAACCTTAGAAAAGGTGTAAAAGTTGTTGAAGAAGATGGCAGACTTATAATAGATATTTACGTTATTGTTGAATTTGGCGTGAAAATTGTTACGGTTGCAGAAAATCTTATTGATACCGTAAAATATAATGTTGAAAAACAAACGGGACTAAAAATCAAAAAAATCAATGTTCACGTTCAAAGCGTTAGAGCTAATCAATAAAATAACGGTGAGGTAAAAGTAAAAAATGATAGATTCAAAAATGTTTAAAAAAGTATTAAAAGGAGCATATGCTAACCTAGAAAATAATAAACAAATGGTTAACAATTTAAATGTTTTCCCTGTTCCTGACGGTGATACAGGAACAAATATGTCTTTAACGGTTAAAACTGCCGTTGAAGAAATGAGTAAGGTTACATCTGATAAAATCGGTGATATTGCTGCAAGCATGTCAAGCGGAGCTTTAATGGGAGCAAGAGGAAACTCAGGTGTTATTTTATCACAACTTTTCAGAGGGTTTGCAAAAGGTTTAAAAGATGTAAAGGAAATTGACATTGACTCTTTAATAGGAGCATTTGAGCTTTCTACAAAAATGGCTTACAGAGCCGTTATGAAACCAACTGAAGGAACAATTCTTACAGTTGCAAGAGAAATGTATGAATTTGCAAAAGAACATGGAAAAAGCTATTCTTCAGTAGAAGATTTTATTTCTCACGTTCTTGAAGCAGGGGAAAAATCTCTTCAAAATACACCAAATCTTTTACCTGTATTAAAAGAAGCAGGGGTTGTTGATGCCGGAGGTAGAGGTTTACTTTGCTTATTTGAAGGTGCTTTAAAAGTTTTAAAAGGTGAAGAAGTTGTATTTATTGATGTTGAAGATGTAGAAAAAGAAGAAAGCGGAGTACAAGGCTTTGAAATAGATTCTTCTGATATTAAATTTGGATACTGTACTGAATTTTTAATTAAAGTTCATGAAGAAAATTTAAAATATGAAAGTGCTATTACTGCAGCATTAAAAGATAAACTTACTCCAATCGGAGATTCTTTGGTTGCTGTTCATGATAATGGAATTATTAAAATTCATGTTCATACAAATGTACCTTGGAATGCAATGAAAATGGCGGCTACTTGTGGTGAACTTTCAAAAATTAAAATTGAAAATATGAGAGAACAACACAGTGAGCTTATTTTGAAAGAAGCTGAAGAAGAAAAACCGGAAGAAAAATATTCTAAAGAAGAAAAAGACTTCATCTTTATTGGTGTTGCTGCCGGAAGCGGTATGAGTAAAATCCTTAAAGATCTTGGTATGGACTATGTTATTGAAGGAGGACAAACAATGAATCCTTCAACTCAAGACTTCTTAGATATAATTGAAAATACAAATGGTAAAAATTATATATTAATGCCAAATAATAAAAATATCATAATGGCTGCAAGTCAAGCTAAAGAAATAAGCGAAAAGAATATTGAAGTTGTAAAAACAAGAACAATTCCGGAAGCTATTTCTGCTTTAATGGTATTTGATGCAACATCTTCTTTGGCTGATAATGCCGAAAATATGACGGATGCAATAGGCGAAGTTAAAACAGGTCAAGTAACATTTGCCGTAAGAGATACACAAATTGGTGATACTGTAATTTCAGAAGGAGATATTCTTGGTATTTTAGGTTCTGATATTGTTTGTGATACAAAAGATGTTTCAACTGCAACAGTTGAGTTGATTGATAAAATGGTTGATGAAGGCAGCGAACTTATTAGTATTTACTATGGTGAAGATATAAAAGAAGAAGATGCAAATAAAGTTGCTGAAATAGTTGAAGAAAAATACGAAGATTTAGATGTTGAAATAACATACGGCGGACAGCCATTATATTACTATATTGTAAGTGTTGAATAATATGAGTTATAAATTAACAAACCTTAAAGGTGTAGGGGAAAAGAAAGCCTTAGAACTTAATAATTTAGGAATTTTTTCCCTAAAAGAACTTATTGATTACTATCCAAGAACTTATGAGGTTATCGGAGATATTAAATCTATAAAAGATGCAAAACAAAATGGGAAAGAACTTATTAAATGTACTTTTGTAGAAGCTCAAAAAACGAGGATAGTAAGAAGAAATTTAAAAATAACAAAAATAAAATTTGAAAGTGAAGGTAGTATATTTTATGCTACCTTCTTTAATAATCCCTATATTTCTTCATTCTTTAAAAAAGATGAAGAATATAAACTTTATGGTAAAGTGGAAAAAAAGGGGAATTATTATGAAATGGTTTCTCCAAAGTATGCAAAGTTAAATGATGAAACATCTATAAAAATCGGACTTAATCCGGTTTACCCGTTAAGCAGTAAAAGCAAAATAACAAATAAAGAGCTTAAGAAATTTGCTTTAAATGCATTAGATATTATGACAATAAAGGATTTTATTCCGGAAAATATAAAAGATGAGTATAATTTATGTTCATTATATGATGCATATAAAGGAATTCATAATCCAAAGATGCTGGATGATACTCTTAAAGCCAATGAACGTTTGACTTTTGATGAGTTTTGCGGATTTAATTTATCTATGATATTGAATAAAAACTTAAACATGGGAGTTAAGGGTGAAATAATAGAAGTAAATTACAAACAAGATTTCTTAGATAAACTTCCTTTTACACTTACTAATTCTCAAAATAAAGTTATTAAAGACATAGAAGATGATTTTATATCTGGAATTAAGATGAATAGGCTTGTTCAAGGGGATGTAGGGAGTGGTAAAACAGTTATAGCCATGTACGGTGTATTTTTAGCTGTTATGAGCGGATATCAAGCAGTTTTTTGTGCCCCTACGAAGATACTTGCTTCTCAGCATTTTGAGAAAATGAAAGAAATATTTGATAATTTTAATATAAGAATGGAATTTCTTTATTCCGGTATGACAGCTAAAGAAAAGCGTTTGGCTTATGAGAGAATAGAAAGCGGAATAAGCAATGTGATTGTAGGTACTCATGCAGTTTTTTCAAAGAAAGTAAAATACAAGAATTTGGCTCTTGCTGTTATTGACGAGCAGCATAGGTTTGGGGTTATGCAAAGAGGGTTTTTAACAAAAAAAGGGGATAGCGTTCATACTCTTGTAATGAGTGCAACACCTATTCCAAGAACATTGGCTCTTAGTATTTACAAAGACCTTGATGTGAGTATAATAGATAAAAAACCTTCCGGCAGAAAAGAAATAAAAACATACTTTAAAGATTATTCATATTATGACAGAGTATATAGATTTGCTGTAAAACAGATTAGTGAAGGGAATCAGGTATATGTTGTTTGTCCGTCAATTGACAGTGAAGACTTAAAAGCTGCAGAAGATATTTATGAAAAATTAAATAAAACGTATTTTAAGAATATTAACACTGCTTTAATTCACGGAAAAATGCCAGAAGATGAAAAAGACAGAATAATGGATGATTTTTATGGCGGAAAAATAAAAGCGTTGGTTTCTACTAGTGTAATAGAAGTAGGTATAGACAGTAAAGACGCAACTCTTATCATTATAGAAGATGCGGACAGATTTGGTCTTGCTTCTCTTCATCAGCTAAGGGGAAGAGTTGGAAGAAATGACAAAGAAAGTTATTGTATACTTTTAAGTAATAATCAAAGTAAAAAGAGTATTGAAAGGCTGAGTTTTTTATCAAAGAATACAGATGGGTTTAAAATAGCTCTTTATGATTTGAAAACAAGAGGAAGCGGAGATATTCTTGGAGTAAGACAAAGCGGGAAAGACGGATATAATATATATAAACTTATTGAAAACAGCGAGCTTTTTAATAAGGCAAAAGATGCAATGGAAGATATTTTAAACGACAATACAAAGGAAAACAGAGATTATTTAAAATATATAAAAGAAAAATACAGCAGTATTTCAAAGAATATTACATGGAATTAGAGGAAAAATAAATGAGAGTTATCGGTGGGAAAATGAGAGGAACGAATCTTGATAGTCCAAAAGACAGAAGAGTTCGTCCTACAACAGATAGAATAAAGGAAGATTTATTTAATATTCTTATGCCGTATATACCTGAAAGTAAATTTTTGGATTTATTTGGCGGTAGTGGTGCAATAGGTATAGAAGCTATAAGCCGTGGTGCAGATAAAAGTTATTTTATAGATAATAACATGGACAGTATAAGGCTTATAAGAAAAAATATAAAGAAAACGAGATGTGAAGAGTTTTGTAAAGTAATAAAGAAAGATGCCTTAAGTTTTGTTAATAATACGGAAGAAAAATTCGACGTTATTTTTCTTGATCCTCCATATAAATATGAAAAACTTAAAATTTTAATAGAAAATATAGTGAAATGTGATATACTATGTAATGATGGTATATTAGTTGTAGAGCATGACAAAAATATACCAATTGGAGAATTTGAACATTTAACAAAAATCAGATCAAAGTCTTATTCACTTACAAGTATCGATTTTTTTGTTTTGGAGGATTAGATGAAAAAAGCAATATATGCGGGAAGTTTTGACCCAATAACAAACGGACATTTAGACATAATAAAAAGAGGGGCAAAGGTTTTCGATAAAATTTACGTTGTACTTATGGAAAACACAAAAAAAACTCATCTGTTCTCATTGGAAGAAAGATTATCGTTACTTAAAGAAAGCGTAAAAGAACTTGGTGATAAAGTCGAAGTAGATTTTTACACTGGACTTATAGCGGATTATTGCAATATAAAAGATACTTATATTTTAATCAGAGGGCTTAGAGCATTAACTGATTTTGAATATGAATTTCAAATGGCTACTATAAACAGAAAGCTTAATAAGGAAGTTGAAAGCGTCTTTTTTGTGGCAAGCAATAAATATACCTATGTTTCTTCCAGCAATGTAAAACAAATTGCTGAATTTAGAGGAGATGTTTCTTCTATAGTACCTGAATGTGTAAACAATGCACTTATAGAAAAATATAAGGGAGAGAAATAATGAAAGTTTTAGAATTATTGGATAAATTACAAGATTTAGTGGAAAATGGGGCAACAGTTCCTTTTTCAACAAAAATAATTGTTGACCCTGACGAAGTTTTAGATTTGTTGGATGAAATAAGAGCAGAAATGCCCGGAGATTTAAAAGACGCAATCAGAATTACTGAACAAGAAAAAATGATTGTTGACGGGGCTCAAAGAGAAGCAAATAAGATTATGAATGCAGCTGAAAGAAAAGTTAAAGAGCTTATTGATTCTGATGAAATTACAAGAAGTGCATATAATAAAGCTCAAGATATGCTAAAAAAAGCAAATACAGAATCTTTAAATATGAGAATAGGTTCAATTGAATATTCTGCTGCAATGCTTAAAGATTTACAAGATAAGTTAAGAGAAATGATGAATACAATCGAAGATAATAAAATAGAGTTAAAAGAACTTAGAAAATCTGCAATAAACAGCAGACCGCCGGAAGTTAACGAAGAAAAATAAAAAGAGATATTTTTATATCTCTTTTTTTAATATCACCGCTGAAACTGTAATTATAAAAGTATATATTACACAAAAGAAAAAAACTGATGTAATACTATATGAAAAAGGTAAAAAATTGCTTAGGGCAAATGTAGTTATTTCGCCTCTTAAAAATATGAAACTTAATATATAAGAAATAATAGCCGATATGCTTCCAATAATTATTTTTGAAATGATATATTTTAATGCGTTTAAATCTGTATTTACAATAAAAGATATACATTGCATATTTGCACATAATCCCCCAAATGATAAAAGGAATGTAATTGATGAAATTATTATTGGTAGAGGGAGAATATTAATGGAGCTTAATAATTTAATTCCGTTTGTCATTTCAATTAGCCCCTTTATAAAAGCGGATAAAAATATATGTAACTTAAATGGAAGATATTCATTAAATAAAATAGTATTGTCAATTAAATTTATTACAAGAGAAAAAAACATTATATATCCCATTACGCTTAAAAGAGTATTTAGTGAATTAGTAATACTGTCGGAAAAAATTTTCCCTATATTATAATGTTTTTTATAATTTGAATGTGAAATATTTATTTTTGTTTCTTTATCATATTTAAAAAATATTTTAGCGTATATAAATAAAGCCGAGTATATGCTTATTAACATTATAATTGCACTAACTGGTAAATTTAAAAAGATACTACACACCGTGCCTATTACAAAGATTGGCCCAGGGGTAGAGCATATTGATATTAGTTTAGAGGCTTGTTGTTTTGTAAGTTTATTATTAAGATACATATCACAAACAGATTTGCTTCCTATTGGATATCCGCAAATGATACTTGTAATTAAAGGATAAGCTCCTATTCCACTTGTTCTAAAAAATTTAGTCATAAAAGGGGAAAATATTTTTGCCATATATTTTGCATAATCAAGTTTGAAAAACATATTTGAAATAACTAAAAAAGGAAATAATGAGGGCAGTACTCCGTTAAAAAAGAGTATTGCCCCGTCTTTTATTGCACTTACTGCATTTTTTGTATTTAAAATTAAATATAATAATAAAATAATTAAAATAATAAAATATAAAATTCTTTGTTTTTTCATATTTTATTTATATGCTATCTATCAAGATAAAATGCCTGCTTGTAAAAATCCAGATTGAATTTATCTAAATTAATATTATATATATTGTCTGCCTTAATATTTTTTTCAATTATTTCTCTGTCTGTTTCATTTAGTTTATATATATCTTTGTTTAGATTATTAAATATCTGAATTCCGTTTTGTTTTATCTCTTTTAAAAGAGTTCTTCCTTTGTTATCAAAGGCAAGAACTTTGATATAACCAGGAGTATGATGTTTATATTTATCAAATTCTTCTTTTTGATAATTTGTAAGAATATGAATTAAAATTCTTCTTATTCTGTTTTTTGTATATCTTTTGGTAGATATTATATTTATAAAATTTTCAACATCATTTGAATGAAAAATATTATTGTATATTCTGTTGTTTAGTCCTATTTCTACGTCAGCATAGTTATATAAGTCATCTTTGTCCATTGACATAATTATGCTTTTTAAAGTAAAGAAATAATCTTCCAATGTCTTAACATGTGGAATATTATTATAAGTTTTTATTGCATTAATTGGAACATAGTCGCTTATGTCTTCACCTTTTAGAATTTTTTCCCTTATACCGTAAGCACTTAAAAAACTGTCTAAACTATCTGTGCTTTTATAAGAAGAGGTTCTTTTAATTGGATAAGGAATTATTAATGAATTAAGACTTATAAGTTCTTTAATATATTCTAATGCCAATATATTATTGGGCTGTTTTATAAAAGAAATATCTTTATTTAAAAGTTTATTTAATGCTTCTTGCTTTGATTCAATATAAGATTTTCCTTTTGATAAATTATCTTTTAATATTTCTTTAAAGACATCGCTTTCTTTAAGTAAAATCTTTGCAATTTGAATTGTTTCTCTAAGTTTTGAGTTGTCTTCCATTCCAAAACAAAGATAATTTATTATTCCGAGGCTGTTTAATATTCTTACTGCAGAGGAAGCAAAAATTTCTGCCGTTGTGCAAGCATAAACAAAAGGCAGCTCTATAACAAGATTAGCACCGTTTTTTACTGCCATTTCAGCTTTTTTGTATTTATCGATGATGGATAATTCTCCTCTTTGGGTGAAGTTTCCACTCATTATACAAACTACGTTGTCGGCATTAAGATTTTCTTTTATTTTTTCTATTTGATATTTATGTCCGTTATGAAACGGGTTGTATTCAGCTATTATTCCTGCTGTTTTCATTTTATACCTCTGTGATTATGTTTTTACTTAAAAAGTATAGATAACTATGAGAGACTTTTTTATTCATTAATGTAGTTATTGCCTTTTTATAATAATTTATTTGAAGTTTATATTCTTTAATAAGCGTTTCTTTTTCTTTATCTGTTTTAAAATAGTTGGTTTTATAATCAACTAAAATCATATTTCCATTTTCATCTTCAAATGTAAGGTCAATAATTCCTTGAACTAATACATCTTCATCGCTTTCTACCCATTTGTCAGAAATATCTTTTGCAGGTATTGCAAGGTTAAAAGGAAGTTCCCTATATATTTTTTTTGAGTTTAATAATTGTTTGCCTATTTCACTTTCAAAAAAATTATATACATATTCAATATCAATGCTTTCATATTCTTTTTTAGAAAGTATTTCTTCTTCTATTAATTTATTAATTTGATTATCAATATTATCTCGCAAATTATTATCTTCTTTTAATTTATTTATATCAATTGTTTCAAAAATGAAGTGAATAATTGTTCCTTTTTGTGCTGCCGATATTTCTGTTTCTTCTTTTAGGAAATCAGGTTCTTCTTTTATTGTAATTACATTATTTCCAACTTCTAAAAGTTCTGTGTTTTTTAAACTGCTTACACCTGCTTTTCTTGGAATTTTAGTATCTATAATATTTTTATACTTATAATTTAGATTTTGAATTATTAACTTACTAAAATCTTCATTTATAAATTTTTCATTTTTTGTTGTTTTATCTTCGTTATTATTAGTGTCCGTTAATAAACTGTTTATATCATTGTTATATATTATAAAGTTTTTATCTTCAAAAACAATATTTTCTTTCGTATTAAAATGTTTATTACAAAGGATTGCTTTAACTATCCAGTCTAAATATGTTTTAGCATTTTTTATATCTAATCTTGTTATTTCTTTAGGTATTTTTTCTAAGATATCTTCAATTTTAGCCTTTGATGTTATTATTAATTTTTCCTTTGCTCTTGTAAGGGCAACATAAAGTAAACGCATTTCTTCACTTTTTAGTTCTTGTTTTTCAAGTTCATTTGCGGCAATTTTTGAAATACTGTTTATTTTTATTTTATTGTCCAAATCTATTAGGCTAGGGCAAAGTCCCAAATCTTTATTTAGAACGATATTTTCTTTTAGGTCTCTTTCATTAAAAGTCTTGCTTGTATCCATTAAAATAACTATTGGAAATTCAAGTCCTTTGCTTGCATGGATTGTAGTGAATTTTACACTGTTATCACTATTTTCATTTAAGGCTATACCTGACTCATTTCTTTCTTTTGCATAGTCCATAAATTTAATAAATCCATATAAACCTTCATTTGAAAAGTTTTCGTATTCTTTTGCTTTGGTAATAAGTGCTTTAAGGTTATTTTCTCTGATATTACCAAAGGGAAGAGCTTTTACATATTCTGTAAAAGAAGTCTTTTCATAAATATCTTCAATTAAATCACTGACAGACATATATAGACTTTTAGAGTTATATTCGTTTATTATATTTATCATATTTATTACTTTATTTTTAAGTTCTATATTGTCATTTTCTTCTTTAGTGAAATTTTCAACGCATTTATAATAATATTTTTCTTTTGAGTATAATTTTATTTCCAGTAGTTCCTCTGTGGAAAAATTAAAAATAGGACCTCTCATAACTCCAAGTAGTGACAAGTCGTCTTTAAAATTATTTATTATATTTAAGAAGTCTTTAATTATTGATATTTCGTGTGTTTTGAAATATTCCGTTTCTTTTTCGCTGTTTACGGGAATTGAATATTTGTTAAATATTTCTTTTAACGGTTTTATTTTTGTATTGGCACTTCTTGCAAGAATACAAATATCAGAAAATTTTGTTTTTCTGAATTTCTTAAGTTCACTATCATATATATCTTGCTTTATTAAATTGTTTATTAACATTGCCAGGTATGTATACTCTTTTTCGTCATTTGTTAAAGGTTTATCAAAATAATCTTCATCATTTTCATTTTCTTTTAAAAAGTGAAGTTCTATTTTACTTTCTATTTCTTCATTTCTTCCCGGGATAAGCTTTTCATTTTCGTTATAGTCTATTTTACCTATCTCTTTTGACATTATTTTTGAAAATAATTCGTTGATTCCTGATATGATATTTTTATTTGTTCTAAAATTTGTATTCATATATATTATTTCGTTTATATCATTTTCTTTTTCATATCTTTCTAAACGATTTATGAATACTTCAGGTTCTGCTTGTCTAAAACGGTATATACTTTGTTTTACATCACCAACAGTAAAAAGATTATTTTCTTTAATTATTTTTGTTATGATTGCTTCTTGTACAAGGTTAGTATCCTGGTATTCGTCTACAAAAACGAAATCAAACTTGTTTACAATTTCTTTTCTTGCATTTTCATTGTTAAGTATTTCAAGGCAGAGATGTTCAATATCATTAAATTCCAAAACACCTTTTTCCTTTTTTATTTCTTTATAGTAATAATCAAAATCAATCAAAGCTTTTTCGATTGTCTGCATTTGAGGATAAAGATTATTGTTGATTTTTAATATATCTTCAATAGAAAAAGCATATAAATTATTTATGATATTTTTTATTGTATCTTTTGCTAAATTCCTTTTTTGTGTTATTTCATTTTTTATTTGGGGATCGAGTTTGTTTGTTCCTACAATTCTTGCTCTAAATATATCACCCATTTTTAAGCTGAAAACTTTGTTGGAATTACCTTCAAAATCTCTTTTTAAAAGTTTTATATTGTTAACTTCTTCATTTAATAAGTCTATTAATTTTTCATTTGCTTTGTAAAATTTTGCTTTTTCCAAGGCTTCATTTAGTAGATTAAAAGAAAGTTCAATTCCGTCATAAGCTTCTTCTTTAATTATTTTAAAGGCAAGACTTTCTTTAAGCTCTTCTTCGTTTTGATTGAAAAATTCTACTTTTTCATGAAGCCATTTAAAAGGAGATGGTCTATTGTATATAAAAGTATATATGCTTTTTAATTGTTCCTTAAAATAGTCTTCATTTGTACGTGAAAAAGAATAATTTAATGATGTTTGAATGAACTGTTCATCATTATTTTCATATCTATCATTAAACAGTTTTTCAAAAGCTTCATCCATAAGCATGTCTACATTTGTATCCGTTATTATTTGAAAAGATGGGTCTATTTCTACAATATGGTAATATTCTCTTATAATATTTATACATAGAGAATGAAGGGTACTGATATTTGCACTTTCTAAATTTGAAATTTGTTCAAATAAAAACTTTTTATCGCTTTTTTCTTCTTTTAATTTTTCATAAAGAAGCTTTCTTATTTTCTCTTTCATTCCGTTTGCAGCAGCATTGGTAAAAGTTACTACAAGAAATTTATTAATGTCGATTTTATTTTCAAGCATTAATCTTATTATTCTGTTTGTTAAAATTGCAGTTTTACCACAGCCTGCCCCTGCGCTTACAAGGAGGTTTTTTCCGTCGTTATTTATTGCTTTATATTGACTTTCAGTCCATTTCATTTTCACTTTCCTCCTTTATAAGTTTTAATATGTCTTCTGCTTTTGCTTTTGGTAGTTCATTAAATTTATTATCTTTAAAGCAAGTATCAAAATGACATATGTTTTCATATTTACAATACTCGCATGGTGTTTCACTTGCTTTTTTATATGGAGTTATTGATATTTTACCATTTATAATATTATCGGAAATTTCTTTTGCTAAATTCGTAGCATGATTTATTAAGTTTGATAAATCTTCTTTTGGAATAACTTTATTTCTTTTGCTTTTAAGTTTCTTTACTATTCCGTTGTTTTCATCATCGTCAATATTATTTAATATATCCGTATTATCAATAACAACTCCGTCAATTTGGTTTTCTTCTGCTTTATCTATTAATGTTTTTAAATCCTCTGAATTTTTTACGTTTGTTATTTCAGGTGAGATTCTAAAATATAATGCACCGGCAGGTTCGCTATTATTATTTAATGTTGTTGCTGCAAGGTATATTGGAAGCTGCATATTTATTCCATAATAACTCTTTGAGAAATCGAATGTTTCTCCTTTTGTTTTATAGTCTATTACCTTTACATATTCTCCCTCATCAGCCTTATATGTGTCTATTCTGTCTATTTTCCCTTTAATGTTTACAATGTTGTTTTCTTTTGTTATAAAGTTTAGAGAGTTTTCTTTATCTTCTCCGAATTCACTTTCGCATTTTGAAATGTGAAAATTGCTTCTTCTTAACTGTGTAACTATATTTGAAAGGGCATAGGAAGAATTTCTAAGAAGTTTCTTCTTAAAATAAGCGCTGTTTACAATTTGTTTTACTTTCCCTTTTGAATATTTTTCTGTTACTTCTTTAGTTATTTCTTTTGTTAAATCATTAAGTTCTTTTGAAGTAATTTTGTTTACGTCAACTTCATTATTTATTATTTTATTTGAGAAAATGTATATAATCTCATGTAAGATATTTCCTATATCCGGGCTGTTTAATTCAAGTTTTTTTCGTTCAATTGGGGAGATTATATATGAAATAAAATAACTGAAAGGACATTTTGCATAAGTTTCAAGCTGGCTTATGCTGGTTATCATTTTGCCGTTATATATTTCATTAATAAGTTTCTTATTAGAAATTTCTGAGTTGTTGCTAAAGTTTATAGCGCTTTCCATTATGTCAATATAATTTTTTCCCAAGTTATCATTTTTATAAATATCATAAACTTCTTCCCAAAGATTATTCACTTCGTTGTTTTCGCTTTTATTAATTTTATTATTTATTAAATGTTTAAATGTAGCATCAAAATTTGATATTAAACTTAAATTATCATCTAAATTATCTTTATTAAAAGTTTTTGTTCTAATGTTTGGCATAATGTTTTTTATTCGCATTATAATAGAACTTTCGGTCAATTCATCACCGGAAGGAGAAAGTATAGGATAAGAAAAATAAATGTGTTTTTGTGTTTTTAAAATCAACGATGTCAAAAAGTATTTTTCTTCCTGTTGTTTGTATTCATTTGTACTTCTTATTTCTACTCCGCTTTCTATAATTTGAAGTTTTTCCTTGTTAGAAAAAATACCTCCTGATTGGGCAAAGTTTGTTGGGAGTATGCCGTCATTTACACCTAGAATAAAAAGATATTTTATGTCGCTGCTTCTGGAACGTGATAAAGTAGCGATATTTACGCTGTCTATGGTTGATGGGATTATACCTATTTTTAATGCTTTAAATCCGCTTTCCATTATTTTTGCATATTCTTTTAAGCTTAGTTTTTCTTCTCCAAGGAAGTTATAAAGCTGTTCAAATATATTTATTATGCTGTTATAAATTTGTGCGTATTTATTTGCATTTGTATAGTCATCTTTTTCTTCAAAGTTTTTTACTATTCTTTTTATTTTTTCATCTAATCCAAAATCTTTTAAGAATTTATAAAATACAGTAGTTGTTTCTTTTACATTTTTAGTATTTTTAAAGTTTTCTTTTAAAGCAATAAGGGGTAAAATAAATGCATCTTTTTTCTCATTCAAATAATCTAAATTATAGTCATTGGATTTATTATTTCTTTTAAAGTCTTTAAGCCACATTGTGCCTTTTATGCCAAATTCCAAAGCATAATTTTCAAAGGTTTCGATGTCGTCTTTTGATAAATCTGTAAGCCCTGTTTTTAAAAAAGAAATTATATCGTTCGTTTGGAAGTTACTGCTTATTATATTTAATATTTTTATTATTCCTCTTAATATATTTGTGTCTATTACATTTGATGTATTGTCTAAGAAGTAATTTATTTTATATTTATTGAAAACTTCACTTATGACATTTTTATATGTTTCGTAATCTGAAGGCAAAACTTGTATGTCTCTATATAAAGCATTTTCCTCTTTTATAAGCTTTAAGATATTTATTGCTGTATTTTCAACTTCTTCGTATATACTTGAGGCTTTAAAAATTTCAATATTTTTTACCTCATCTTTATATTCCTTTGTGTCATATGAAAAAATATTATCCGCAAGGAATTTTAAATCTTTTTCTTTTTCTTCTTCGTTTTGTGTTTGAATATTAAATTCTTCACTACATTTATCTGCAAGTTTATGTAATTTATATATTGTATTTTCTACTATTTTATAAGCAGGGGAGCTTTTTATATCATCTTTTGCGGTAAATAAAAAAGTTTGATTAATTTCCCTTTTGCTTATAGCTTCTATAAGAGAATAAATGTTTTTATCGAAAGACTCAAAACCAAAGTAGTAAATTTCGCTGTTATCCAAAAATCTTGCTTTATCTAAATGTTGGCTTGCATGAAATGTTAAATCGTCAGAGTCCCAAAAATCAGTGCCTAAAAAGTTATTATATCTTTCATAGATTTTATGAATATCATGAGTCTTTTTATATAGGAAATTATTCTTATTTTCTTCATCTGAAAATTTATCCGGGTTTAAATCTTCACCGGTTACATTGTTTTTCTTGAGTTCAGAAAAAAGTTCACATACATTTTCGTTAAAAGATGCATTATTTGTAAGTCGGTTAAAGCATATAAGTTCTTCTTTTAATTCATTTAAAATAAAGCTAAGAACCATGCTTTTCCCGCTTTCGTCTAAGGTTTTTGGCACTTCGCTTTTTGTTTTTGTAAGTATTCTGTTTGAAAGTCTTTTAATGCTTAAAACTTCAATATCAATAAGCCCTTTTGCCGTTAATTTGTCTGTAAGCATTCTTTCTGCTTCTACTGTAAATTGCTCCGGAACTAAAAAGAGAATTTTATTTATTTCATTATTCTCTTTTAAAGTTCTCTTAATATCTCTGCTGGCTTTGAAAAAGGCTTTTTCTTCAATGTAACTGGTTATTATATTAATCATTTTCTTTATTAATCATCCTCAAATAATTTTATTTTTTCAAGTTTGTCTATGTTTATTTTTAATCTTTTTATATATGAAACGAATTCTAAAATATCCGCTGTTGTATAGAGTGATTTATAGCTTTCTTTTGTATTACTTAAAAAATCATAGTCTTCTAAATATTTTTTTACATTTCTTACCATTTGTTCCGCAGGGTCTAAAAGAGTAAGGTTTTTATATATTTCGTTTATTTCACCTTCTATTATAGGGAAGTGAGAACAACCAAGAATTAATTTTGATACATCGTTGTTTTGATCTATAATTGGTTGTATACATTCTTTTATAAGTTCATTAAGTAAGGGTTTATTTTCGATTTGCGAGTCTATTACCTTTGGAAGTCTTGTTGAGTCGTTTGATATAATTTTAATATTTTTATTTACTTTATGAATTTCTTTATTATATGATCCGCTTTCTACAGTAGCTTTTGTTGCAATAAGCCCGATTAAATTATCATTTTCTTCTTCGCATTTTTTTAGGGCATATTCACTTCCTGCTTTAACGATACTAAATAAAGGTACATTTGAATTAAGACTTTTAATATGAGATGAAATAGTATTGCAGGCAAGTAAAACAGCTTTTACATGATGTTTTTCAAGAAAAGCTATCATTGCGTTTGCATATTTAATTATGTCTTCTTTGCTTTTATTTCCATAAGGCATTCTTTTTGTATCGCCTATGTAAATTATATTTTCGTTAGGTAGGAGTTTTTCTGTTTGTCTAAAAACTGTAAGTCCTCCCACTCCACTGTCTAAAATACCTATTGGTAGATTATTACTCATTAAAATTGACCTCTTTTTATAATAAATTTGAATTACTGTGATTATTCTATCATAAAAAACATAACATTAAAACAAGATAATTGAAGGAGAAGCCTATGAAGTTATGTTATATGATGGATATTGGTAGATATGAGGAAAAATTTCCTTGTTCTAAGTGGAATAATCTGTATGAAAGGTTGTATCAAATGATTTTCAAACAAAGGAGAGTAAAAGGTCCATTTTTAATTAAAGACGGTTCCTTTAAAGTTGTGGGGAGTGTTTTCTTGGTGGATTTTAATAATTTTATATCAAATAGGAATTTAAAATTAATAAATAATTATTTTGATGATAATGAAGAGGGGTTTGTATGTTTCCCGAGAGATTTTAATGTAAAAAATCTTTCAATATATAATATTCCATATATTCATGATGAAGATATATATTTTATTGCTTTCTTTTTAAAATTAAAAAAAATGGTAAAAGATGCACAAAAAACACAGGTTGGAGTTTGTTTGGATAAAAATACAAATTATGAATATATAAAGATGATTTGTGAATATTTTCCACTTGTAATATTTTTTGTTAATAATCCTTATATTGGGGAAAATATTGCAAGTAATATTCTAAAAGATACTGGAAGCAGTATATATGTAAGTAAAAGTATATCTTCAATGAAAAAATGCGACTATATATTTGATTTAAGTAAAGAGATGTTAAGCGATAAAATAAATTATATAGAATGTGAAAATTATATTTCATTATACAAAAAGAATGAATATATGGATTGTGAAAAGATAATTAACGATGTAAAAATTATTCCAAGCGGTTTTAATATTCAAAATATAGATATTGATTATTTTGATTTATCCTTTGTAAAAGGTCTTATATTATTAGAAAATAATGCAAACGACAAAAAAGATATATTAAATATTAATTTAGAGGAATTTTTACATAAAAAATCTTTAAAAATGCGGTTTTTTAATGGGTTTAAGCTCTTGACATGATTAATTTGAGTTATTATAATAAGTCCATTAGTATAAATTGAAAAATATAATTAAGAGGTAATTTTGATGACTGGTAAAGAAGTAATCTTATCAAAAGAAGGATATAAAGAATTAGAAGAAAGATTAAATTACTTAAAGGACGAAAAAAGACATGAAGTTGCTTTGAAAATCAAAGCAGCCAGAGAATTCGGCGATTTAAGTGAAAATGCTGAATATGATGAAGCAAAACAAGAACAAGGATTTATTGAAGGCGAAATAAGAGAAATTGAATATAAATTAAAACATGCGTTAATTTTTGATGATGAAACAAAAACAAAAGATATTGTTTCTCTTGGAAGCAAAGTAAAAGTTTATGATACTGATTTTGATGAAGAAGTAGAATATATTATTGTAGGAAGTGAAGAAGTAGACTTAGACAACAATAAGATTTCAAATGAATCTCCTATTGGAAATGCTCTTTTAGGTAAAAAAGTTGGAGAAGTAGCAAAGGTTAAACTTCCTGATGGAATAGTTGATTTAAAAGTTTTAGAAGTAGAATAAGAATGGAGAGATGATAAATGAGTAGTGATTTTTATGAAAATGTTCCTGAAGTAGTTAAAGTAAAGATTGATAAATTTAAAGAACTTACAGCTCAAGGAAAATATCCTTATAAAGAATGTAGATTTGAATATAATGCATTTTGTAAAGATATTAATGAAAAGTTTGAAGAATACGACGGCAAGGAAGTAAAAATTGCAGGTCGTCTTATGTCAAAAAGAGGACAAGGTAAGGTTGGTTTTTATGATTTAATGGATTCAACTGATAAAATTCAACTTTTCATAAAAAAAGATGTTGTTGGCGAAGAAGAATATGCTTTAATTAAATCTTACGATATCGGGGATATTCTTGGAATAGACGGAGAAGTATTTAAAACTCAAAGAGGTCAAATTTCTGTTAGAGTTAAAAAGGTAACAATGCTTAGTAAATCTATTCAAGTTTTACCTGAAAAATTCCACGGACTTAAAGACCCTGAGCTTAGATATAGACAAAGATATGTTGATTTAATAATGAACCCTGAAGTAAAAGATGTTTTCTTAATGCGTTCAAAAATCGTAAAATGCATGAGAGATTTTATGGATGGAGAAGGTTTTATTGAAGTTGAAACTCCTGTTCTCGGAACGCTTGCGGGAGGTGCAAATGCAAGACCGTTTATTACTCATCATAATACTTTGGATATTCCAATGTATATGAGAATTGCTACGGAACTTCCTTTAAAAAGACTTATTGTTGGCGGATTTAACAGAGTATACGAAATTGGAAGAATTTTTAGAAACGAAGGCATGGATGCTACTCATAATCCAGAATTTACCACTATGGAATCATATCAATCATATGCAGATTTTAACGATGTAATGGAAATGATTGAAAAGATGTACGATTATATTGCCACACATACCGTAGGAAGCAATACAATAACATACGGAGAGCATGAAATTTCCTTAAAGGCACCTTTTAGAAGAGTTAAAATGGTTGATCTCGTAACAGAAGCAACAGGTGTTGATTTTGATAAAATAACAGATATTGAAGTGGCAAGAGCAGAAGCAAAAAAACTAAATGTAGAACCTGAACCTGACTGGGGTATAGGTAAAATTATAGAAGAGTTGTTTGAAGAACATTGTGAAGCAAACTTAATTCAACCTACATTTGTAACACATCACCCGGTCGAAATTTCTCCACTTGCTAAAAAATGTCTTGATGATGAAAGATATACTCAAAGATTTGAATTATTTGTTGCAGGTCACGAATATGCAAACGGATTTAGTGAACTTAACGACCCATTTGATCAAAGAGAAAGATTTGCAGCACAAATGGAAAAGAAAGCAACAGGGGATGAAGAAGCTCACCCATACGATACAGACTTTATCAATGCTCTTGAAGTTGGACTTCCTCCAACAGGCGGTGTAGGTGTTGGTGTAGACAGACTTGTAATGCTTCTTACAAATCAAAGTTCAATAAGAGATGTAATCTTATTCCCGACAATGAAACCACTTGACAGTGTAAATACTAAAGTTAGTGAATCTAATGTAGAAGTAAAAGAAGAGGATAAAAAGATTGATTTTTCAAATGTAAAAATCGAACCTCTTTTTGAAGAAATGGTAGATTTTGAAACATTCTCAAAATCTGATTTCCGTGCTGTAAAAATCGAAAACTGCGAAGAAGTTCCAAAGAGTAAAAAGCTTTTAAAATTTACTCTTAATGACGGAACAGACCGTAAACGTACAATCTTAAGCGGTATTCGAGATTATTATAAGCCTGAAGAATTAATAGGTAAAACAGCTATTGCAATAGTAAATCTTCCACCAAGAAAAATGATGGGGATTGATTCTGAAGGTATGCTTATATCTGCAGTACACGAAGAAGATGGAAAAGAAGGATTAAATCTATTAATGGTAGATGATAAAATCCCTGCAGGTGCAAAATTATATTAAGATATAAATTAAATAAGTGGGCAGCTTGGTAATACAAGCTGTCTATTTTTATAATTTAAAACGGGGAGAAAAATGAAAATAAGAAAGTATAGACCTTCAGACTGTGAAGAAGTAATAAAGTTATTTTATGATACGGTTCATAATATAAATAAAAAAGATTATACCAAAGAACAGTTAGATGTATGGGCGACGGGAAAAGAAGATTTAGAAAAGTGGAATAGTTCATTAGAGAAACATTTTACTTTGGTTGCTACTAATAATGGAATGATTGTAGGGTTTGGAGATATGGATAGAACGGGATATCTTGACCGCTTGTATGTTCATTCAAAGTATCAAGGTGTTGGGATTGGAAGTTCTATTTGTGATTTATTAGAAAAATATGTAAATGAAAAAATTGTAACTCATTCCTCAATTACAGCAAAAACATTCTTTGAAAAAAGAGGGTATAAGGTTGTGAAAAAACAACAAATAAACAGGCAGGGAATTATTCTTGTTAATTATGTTATGGAAAAGTAATTTTATTTATAAATTTTATGGGGTCATATATTTATATATAATCAATTTTAGCAACAAACAGTTGCTTGTTAGAAGATTGTATTAATATTATAATGCTTTTAAAGGTGGAGGTTATTAATATGGATACAAAAGATATTATTTATAAACTTAGAAAAGAAAAAGGAATGTCTCAAGAAGAACTTGCAAATAAGGTGTATGTTACAAGACAGGCAGTATCTCGTTGGGAAATGGGAGAAACTCTGCCTAATACTGAAACACTAAAATTATTATCAAATGTTTTTAATGTTTCAATTAATACTCTTTTAGGTTCTCCTATAAAACTAATTTGTCAGTGCTGTGGTATGCCTCTTGATGATTCTATAATAAGTAAAGAACCAAATGGTGAATTTAACGAAGAGTATTGTAAATGGTGTTATAATGAAGGGGAATTTACTTATCATAATATTGATGAGCTTATCGATTTTTGTGTAGAGCATATGTACATAGAAAACTATACTAAGGAGGAAGTTAGGGCTTATATGATTGATTTGCTTCCTAAACTAAATTATTGGAGAGATATAGATAAATAATATTTTAGAAATAGATGTTTTGTAGTTTTAAATATAAATAATATTATTGTTTTAGCTTTGGTAAATTTACCAAAGCTTTTTTATAACATAATTGTTAAACAATTTGTTATAATAAATAAAATATTAGTATTACTTTTCTAATAAGAGGTAGTTTGAATGGCGTACAATGAACTTGTAAAAAATTTTAATCGTATTAGAGATTATATGAGAGAATTTTATGTTTATGGATTTAAAAGCCGCAAAGAGTATGATAATAAAAGTGCAAGATCTTACGATAATGAAAAAAGAAGAATAGAAAGCTGGCTTGGGGAATATATGGGCTTTAATAAAACAAAAGAAGGAAAAAATGTTTTTATATCCATAGATTCTAGGTTAGAACAACATAATCCTTTATATAAAGCATGGAAGGCAAAGAGTTTTACAAATGGAGATATTACACTTCATTTTATTTTGTTTGACATACTATATTCTAAAGATATTTCTATGTCTATAAAAGAGATTATGAAAGAAATAGATAATATTCTTATTAATTTTGATAATCCGAAATTTTTTGATGAATCAACGGTAAGGAAAAAATTAAATGAATATGTTTCTCAAGGGATAATAGTTAAAGAAAAGAAAGGTTCAGCTTTATATTATAGCCGTTCAAAAAATACTAAGTTTATGAACACTGATTGTTTGGATTATTATTCGGAAATTGCACCTTGCGGAGTTATTGGGTCCTATCTTTTGGATAAAGTTCCAAAAGATAAAAGCAAGTTTAATTTTAAACATCATTACATAACCAATACTATGGATAGCGAAATTATGGAAGAAGTTTTTTATGCAATTAGAGAAGAAAGAGAAATTAAAATTAAAACGATAAATCAAAGAAAGAAAGTAAAAAAGGAAAATGAAGTTGTTCCATTAAAAATATACATAAGCGTGCAAAACGGAAGAGAATATTTAATGTCATATTCTCTGAAAGATAAAGTAATATTTCCTTGCAGGATAGATAATATTGTCAGTGTGAAATTGGGAAATAAAAATAAACTATTTAAAGAATTAAGAAAGGAATTAGAGGAAAACAAAAAATATATATGGGGTGTAAGTACGGGAAATAAAGACAGTAACACTCTAGAACATGTTGAATTTACAATAAAATATAATGATGATGAATTTTTTATTCCAAAGCGTTTGGAAAGAGAAAAGAGATGTGGAAAAATCGAAGAAATAGGTGATAATAAATTAAAATTTAGCGCAGATGTTTATGATAGTATGGAACTTGTGCCATGGATAAGAACTTTTATTTGCAGAATAGAATATATAAGTTTTTCAAATAAAAAAATAGAGAAACAGTTTAAAGAGGATATAGAAAAAATGTATCAAATGTATGAAATTGAGGTAAAAAATGATTTTTAGCGAGTTATATGGTGTGTATTATTCCACAATGGCAAAGATTATTGAAAAAGCCATAAAAAATCCATTAAATAAACAGGATATTGAAAAGATAATTAAAGAAAATGCTTTTGATGAAAGTGTTATGAATATTATAAAAGCAATAGAAGAAGAGCAGTGGAACCTAATAAAAAAAGACGGTACCACGCCTTTAAAACATAAACCTACTCTTCCTCTTACAACACTTCAAAAAATGTGGTTAAAATCAATATTTTTAGACTCCAGAATAAAGCTGTTTATTGATGATATTCCAAAATTAGATGATATTGAACCTTTATTTTTGAAGGAAGATATATATTTTTTTGATAGGTATTTGGATGCTGATAATTATGAAGATAAAAAATATATAAAGAATTTTAGATTGATAATGGATGCAATAGAAAATTCTTATCCATTAAAAATTAATATGAAAAATAAAAAGGATAAAGAGGTAAATGTTGTTTTTCTCCCTAAGAGTCTAGAATACTCTAAAAAGGATGATAAATTTAGAGTTGTGGGTATAAATAAAAAACATACAAGCAGGATAAATTTAGGAAGAATAATTTCTTTGGAGAGATATGAGGGAAATTTTGATTTTTCAAAAAGTGTGGTTATAGAAAACGAAGAATCTCAAAGATTTGTTGATTTTGAACTTATAGATGAAAGAAATGCACTTGAGAGGATAATGTTCAACTTTTCTTATTTTAAAAAGGAAGTCGTAAAGATTGAGGATAAACTCTATAAAGTCAGAATGTTTTATGATAAAAGTGATGAAACGGAAATATTAATAGAAATACTATCTTTTGGAACAATGATAAAAGTTACTGGTCCTGATCATTTTATTAATATAATAAAGGATAGATTATTAAAACAAAAAAGTTGCGATATTTAATAGTTCGCAACTTTTTTTCCATGATATGGGAATTTTATAATGCTAAAATAAGCTTGTAGTTAAGATATTTAGAAATAATAAATATAAAACTTTTAAAGATACGCACAGCAAAGTTGAGATTATGTATAGCTAGTTAAGTAGCACATACTTCATAGGTATGGTCTGCCCGGTGAAAGCCCGAGTGCGTAAAAAGAACTTGTATCTTGTAAAAGGCACTTACAGCAATGATGGTTTATATATAGAAATAAGCTCAAATTTAAGTGCCTTGTTTCCCATTATAAAAAAATAAGCAAAGGAGGTAGTTTTTATGTGGGCATATTTAAAAAGAGAAAATAAATTAAATAATACTTTTACAGAAAATGGAGCAAAAACATATAGTACAACAGGCTCTTATTGTTTAGATTTATTTTCTTCTGTTGGTGCAATTAGAAATAATAGTGAAAATGATATAGTGAATAGATTTATTCGTGCATTTTATGAAAATGATAATCTTGCAATGAAACTGCTATTCTTTGCAAGGGATATAAGGGGAGGTTTAGGAGAAAGAAGAGTTTTTCGTACTATTTTAAGATGGCTTGCTTATAATAAACCTGAAATAGTAGAAAAGAATTTAAAATATATAGCAGAATACGGTCGCTATGATGATTTGTTCTGCTTGATAGATACACCTGTACAAGACGCTATGGCTTGTTATGTAAAAATTCAATTAGATAAAGATTATGAAGCTATGATAAAAGGGGAAAATGTATCTCTTTTGGCAAAATGGATGCCTTCTATTAATACTTCAAGTAGAGTAGCTGTAAAAAATGGAAAATTTTTTGCAAAATCTTTAGGGTTAAGTTATGCAAATTATAGAAAGAGACTTTCTAAGCTTCGTAATTATATACATATAGTCGAAAATAATCTAAGACAAAAGGATTACTCTTTTGATTATGAGAAACTTCCTTCAAGAGCAATGTATAAATACAGACATGCATTTATTAGAAATGACCGTTCAAGGTATTTTGCTTATTTAAACAATGTTTCTAAAGGAGAAGCTAAAATTAATGTTTCTAATATTATGCCATATGAAATGGTGGAACCTTATTTACGTGAGTGGCAATTATATTTTTCAAACAACAACGATGTAAAAGAAGAGGATAAGATAGCTTTTAATACAATGTGGGAAGCATTGCCTAATTACGTAGGTGATGAAAATACAATCGCTGTTGTGGATACTTCCGGTTCTATGTATTATGATCAAAAGCCAATGCCAGCTTCAGTTGCATTGTCCTTGGGATTATACTTTGCACAGCATAATAAGGGTATATTTAAAGGTAAATTTATTGAGTTTTCAAAAAAACCTGAGCTTATAGATATTAAAGGGGATACTTTCTTTGAACAGTTTAGATATATTGCTTCATTTAATGAGATTGCAAATACTAATATTGATGCAGTATTTGATTTGATTTTAAATGCAGCTGTTAAAAATCATATTAAGCAAGAAGAACTTCCTAAGAGACTTATTATTATTTCCGATATGGAGTTTGATATGTGTGTTGAAGGGGCTCAAATATCAAATTTTGAAAGAGCAAAGAGGAAGTATGAATCTTATGGTTATAAACTTCCAGAGATTGTATTTTGGAATGTTGCCAGCAGATATGGGCATCAAGCGGTTAGCGCAAATGAACAGGGGGTAATTCTTGTATCCGGATTTTCTCCAAATATCTTTAAGATGGTAGCAGAGGGTAGCTGTGAACCTTATAACTTTATGATAGATGTTTTAATGTCAAAAAGGTATGAGGATATTTCAGCGTAGAGGGATTATAGAAAAGACAACTAAAATTGGTTGTCTTTTTTTATTAAATAGGTTCCTATATTTTTATTAACAATAAAATTTGTGATAAAATAAATATATCATTGAGATTAAAACTAAAAGGAGCTTAAAAATGATAAAAGTTTTATCTGTTGAAAATATGAGGAAAAGCGATGCTTATACAATAGAAAAATATATTTCAAGTAAGGAACTTATGTATAAAGCAGGGGTAGGAGTATTTAAAAGCGTAAAATGGAAAGGTAGTGTTGCCGTTGTATGCGGCAGTGGCAATAACGCAGGAGACGGATATGTTATAGCAAGTTTATTACATGAAAACAATATTCCTTGTACTATATTTTTAATAAAAGAAAAGTTTTCAGAAGATGGGAAGTTTTATTTTGATAAATGTGTTGAAGCAGGGATAAAAGTAGAAATATGCAGTGAGGAAACTACCTTTGAAAATTATGATATGATAGTTGACTGTATGCTTGGCACAGGTTTTAGAGGAGATGTTAGAGGTTTAGCAGGTATGATTATCCATGAAATCAATAAAAGCGGTGCATATGTTGTGTCAGTGGATATAAATAGTGGTCTAAACGGAGATAGTGGTATGAGTTCGTTATGTGTTGCATCTGATTTAACTGTTTCCATTGGGGGTTATAAATTAGGACACTTTTTAAATATGGCAAAAGACGTAATAAAAAATAAAGTGAACTGTGATATTGGAATAAAACCTGTTGATGAACCTTATTATTTAATTGAAAAAAACGATTTAAAAGAAATTTTTAAGGAAAGAAAAAATTATTCAAATAAAGGCAGTTATGGATATATTGCATTAATAGGTGGATGTAAGAAATACAGCGGAGCAATAAGACTTGCGTGTATGGCTAATGCAGCTATGCGCTCAGGTGCAGGCGTTGTAAAAATAGGGTTGCCTGATAGTATAAGCTCTGATGTAACATCTCATATTTTAGAAAGCACTCTTTATCCTTTGAAAGATAAAAACGGAGAAATAGAATTTGATAAAAAAGAAATTGACGGACTCATTAAAGGAGTAAAGCTCGTTGCTTTTGGAATGGGGGTAGGGTTAAGTGATGAAACTTATAAGGTGTTAAAATATATTTTAGAAAATTATGATGGCAAACTTGTTATTGATGCAGACGGATTAACTATGCTTTCAAAGATGGATGAAAATATATTTGAAAAAACAAAGTGTAAATTAATTCTGACTCCTCATATAAAAGAATTTTCACGTTTAACCGGTCTTACCATAGATGAAATACTTGAAAATCCATTGAAAATAGCAATGAATTATGCAAGGGAAAAAGGTGTAATTTTGTTATTAAAAGGACCTAGTACTATTATAACAAATGGTGAAAAAGCATATATAACAGATAGAGGTTGTGTAGGAATGGCTACTGCAGGAAGTGGTGATGTGTTATCTGGTATAATTTCCGCAGTGTGCGCATATAATGATGATTTATTGCTTTCTACAGCAGGCGCTTCATATATAAACGGTAGAGCCGGAGAATTGGCACAGGAAAAAATAAATTCTATAAGCATGATTGCTAGCGATACAGTAAATAACATTGCCGAAGCGATAAGTGAAATAATAAAATAAAGGTATATAATTCTTTAAAATGTAAATAATGTAAACTGTAAGAGTCAAGTATTAATAATAATTGTAAAAAAAACTGCAAAAAAGTGTAAAAAAGGTATTGACAGTTAAGGAATAAAGTGATAATATAACAAAGCTGTTTCGAGCGGATAGCTGGATAAGCATACGAGAAGAAGTCAATGAAAAAAAATGACAAAAA
>NZ_SPHL01000020.1 GCF_005844425.1 Anaerofustis stercorihominis
ATATTCATAATTTAAATTTTCTTTTAACTCATATATATCAGCATAAATATTTAATAAATTAAAGTATTCTTTTTCATCCAAATTAAAAAGGCTTAAATTTAAGAGTTTTCCTATTGAAACTATTATTTTATCGGCTTGTTTTTCTCCTGTTTTAAAAATTTCATGGCTATTTTCCATAATAGATAAACATTTTGATATTTTTTCTTTATGTTTTTTTTGACCGTCATATAAATCTATTAGTGTTCCCATACTTTTTTCCTTTTTGGTAGTATATTATAAGATACTAATATTATACACGATTTATAGTAGGATATAAAGAAGCAATTTAAAAATTGCTTCTTTATAGATTTATTTAAGTGTAATTGTTTTTGGATAAGTATAAGTATAATCTCCATGGGTGAATTTAACTTTATATTTTCCTTTAGGGAGAAGTTTTTTATTATACTTATCATAATTTCCGTATCCTTTAAAAGTTACGGAGTTTTTTGTATTTGCCTTTTTGTAGTAAAATACTTGTTTAAAAACCAGCCTGTTTTTACTGTCATAGATTCTTACCATGCTTGTTCCAGGTCTGTTTGGGGTCATATATAATGTTGTTGAATACTTTCTTTTTATTGATGTTTTGGTTATTCCCGTAGAAAGCTTTGTAGCTTTTGAGTAAACCTTAATTGTATAATCTTTTGTTTTTGTGCTTTTTCCTGAAACAGATAATATGACTCTAATAGTATAATTATTTCCTTTTGAACTTCTATTTACATAGCTTCCCGTTTTATATCCTGCTTTGTTATCCTTTGTTGCTTTTCCGTCCCAGTAAATTTTTTCTGTTGTTGTTCCTGTTTTTGATTTTGTTAAACTTTTCTTTGCAACAAGCTGTTTTTTTGAATTATAAACCTGAAGTTCTACTTTTGCATTTTTTATATTTGAATATGCACTTATGTCAACTCTTAAGTTATTTGCATATCCCGGAGTAAAACCGTAGCTTAAGGCAGGGTATATCTTAATTGAGGATATTGATATTTTAGGTGTTGTGGCATTATCTTGAGTTATGCTTGTTTTTCCTTTTCTTACAATATCAACATCGCTTTTTTTGATGTATCCAACTGAAGAAGTATGATTATATAAATTTTCATAGTGAACAGAAGAGTTTACAACTCCTATGTCAGTTTGTATTTTATAATAATCACCTTTTTCTCCGATTATAACAACAGGCATTCCAGTAGGTGTACTGGAGTTTTTGTTTGCCATTTTATAGTAAGTTTTGCTGCTACTATCTGCATTTTGATATACGTTTGTGGTTTTGTTGGTTATGGCTATTGTGTATTTTTCATAGTCTTTGCTTCCCATGTTTTTATCTTGAAGATATACGTTACCGCCTATTTTTTCACCATGATATGGGTCTGAGGCATACTTTACGTTTACTCCAATCTTTTTATTGCCGGGAGAAGTTCCATAATATCTAAAGTCAGAGTTTGCGTCAAAATATGCTCTGCTTAAGTGTCTATACGCATGTTCTTCTATACACTTTGCGGGGCTTGAAAAGCTATAAGCATTATCGGGATTTTCATCATATGCGGCAATTCCAAAAAGGTTATTTTTTGTTTGTGCATAAGAGCTTGTTCCGTATCCGCTTTCAAGGTTTGCAAAGCCTAGTTCCATAAGAGCATTTATACCGTATTTATTTTGAACGTTTATTAAGGTTTCACCCATATTTTTAAGTTTTGAATTTGTAGGGTAGGTGTTTATTCTTTTATTTATTTCTGCTGCTGTGTAGCTTGTTTTAGTTCTATATGAAAGATATGTAAAGTAAGGATAATGTGTTCCTGCTTTACTTGATGAAGTAAGGTATTTTGAAGTATAAAAGTTTACTCCGTCCATGCTATAATACTTAGTGCCGCTTTTCATAAAAGAAGGTGCTTTATCTACAACAAAACTTTGCAGCATAGATTTTTCGCTGTTTTCATATCTTTGTGAATTTACTGCGTCACTTAATACCGATACATAGTGATATAAATCTGAGTTTGAATTTACGCTGTAATAACCCATATTGTATTTTTTTGTATTAGATGAACCTGATACATACAAATCGTCAAATAAGACTTCCGGAACAAATGTAAGATTATCTGAAGATGTATAATTTGTTATTCCGCTTATTCCTATTTTGCATTTTGAAGATGTGTAATTTCCATTATTTTCCGCACCTAAATAAAATACTTCTTGGTTGTTTGTGATATATGGATTGCTTGAGCCGTAAGCATTATCAAGAACGAGCATAGCCGATGGGGCAGAAATATAAGCTCTTCCTGTTTTCATGTCTATTACTTCTTCATCTTCATTTAAAATAACAAGTCCTTTAGCTTTTTTTATGTATTCGCTTGTATTTATATTTATATATTCGTTATAAGTATTATCCATATAATTTTTTGCATTTGTAAAAGTATCAAAGGTTTTTAATTTTTCAAATTTTACAATACTGTTGTATTCATCGCTTTGTTTGTTTTTTGCAGAGTATGCATATGCAACATAAAAACTATTTGATATTTCTTTTGTTCTTTTTGCATTAGAGTTTAAATATTCTTTTGGTATTTTGTCTGTTTTGTAATATTGTTCATTTTGTGCTTCGTTTTTTACGAAATCGGGTATTTCAATATTATATAAATCCTGTGCTTCTACGTTTAAACTTGGAATCATTAACAAGATAATAAGTAATATAGCTATTATTTTTTTCATTATGTATAACTCCTTTTATATTTGTAAATTGAATTATACATAAAAAAGTTTTGATTACAACATAAAGATAAAATTGGCAAAATTGGAAAAAAATAAAAAAATCCTCAAATGAGGATTTTTTAAGCATCTTTCCAAACTTCTGTTGCTATTTCTTTTACAAGTTGTAATTTTTTAAATTGGTCTTCTTCTGTTATGTTATTTCCGTCTTCTGTTGAAGAGAAACCACACTGTGGACTTAAACATAATCTTTCAAGAGGAATGTATTTGCTTGCTTCTTTTATTCTTTCTTTTATTACTTCTTTATCTTCCAAAGTTCCTTCTTTACTTGTAATAAGACCAAGTACAAGTTTACCTTCTTTTAATTTCTTTATTGGTTCAAAAGAGCCTGCTCTGTCTGTATCGTATTCAAGGAAAAATCCGTCAAATGGAGCTTTAAATATATAATCTTCAACGAAAGAATAATCTCCTTCATATAACCAGCTGCTTTTGAAGTTTCCTCTACAACAATGTGTAGTTATTGTCATATCGTCAGGTCTATTTTTAAGAGAGTTTACCGTGATTTCTGCGAAGTCTTTTACTAAATTTTTTGTATCTATTCCTTTTTCTTCCAAAGCTTTTCTCTGTCCTTCGCTAAATAATGCACCCCAAGCAGTATCATCAAATTGAAGATATCTGCATCCTGCGTCATAATATGCTTGTATTGCATCTTGATATACTTTTGCTATATCTTCTTTTAATTTTTCAATAGATGTATAATTTGTGTCTTTTTTAAATAAATCAGAATTTACAACTCCGGAATAATAAATCATGTTAGGTCCCGGAATTGTTGTTTTTGCAACAGCATCATCCCCGCATAATTCTTTTAAATATTTAAAGTCATAAAGGAATGGGTGGTCTTTTGGGAAAGAAATTGTATCTTTAACATAGTAAGATTTTAATTTGTTCATTGTTCCTTGAAATTTACCTTGCATATCTAAAACGTAAGTCTTTATGCCATTTAAGTGAGCGATAAAATCATAATGCCAGTATTCTCTGTTAAATTCTCCGTCTGTAATTGCTTTTAAGCCGATTTCTTTTTGTTTTTCAACGATTTTTTTTATTTCTTCTCTTTCGATTTTTTTATAATCTTCAAAAGAAATACTTTCATTTTCTAAATTTTTCTTTGCTTCTTTAAGTGTATTTGTTCTAAGTAGGCTTCCTACTTGGTCATATCTGAATGGTCCTTTTGTCATTTTTAATACCTCCGAGTTAATATGTTATTTATTATACTCCTATTTTTTTTGTTTGTATAATATATAAAAATATTGGTTTGATATAGTTTTAAATTATACCTGTAATGTAATATATTTTTTGTTTTATATAAGAACATATAAAATTTTATAAAGTTTCGTTTTTTATTTGATTATGTTTTGTCATATGGTTTTAGGTTTATATGCAATCATTATGATTGCAATGAAAAATACATTTACTTTTAATAAAATAAAAAGTATAATTAAATAATCAAATAATAAAAGAGGATAAAAATGATAACATCTAAAACAAATAAATTAATTAAACTTATAAAAAGTTTAGAAAAGAAAAAATATAGAGATAAGAACAATATGTATATTCTTGAAGGAAGGAAGTTTGTTCTTGATGCAATAAACGGGGGAGGGAATATTAAATATATCATTGCAACCCCTGATTATGTGAAAGACTATAAAGATGCAATAGAAGTAAGCGAAGAGATATTTGATTATATTTCAACCACAAAAACACCTCAAGGGGTTCTTGCAGTTTTAGAAATAGAGTATAAAACATTAGATGATATAAAGGAAAGTGCTAATATATTATACCTTGATAATCTGCAAGACAGCGAAAATGTCGGAGGGCTTATAAGAAGCAGTGTTTGTGCTGATTTTGACGGTGTTGTAATAACAAAAACAACCGCTTCTCCTTTTTCTGCAAAGGCAGTAAGAGCCAGTGCGGGAAGTATTTTAAATACAAAAATAATTAAAGATGAAGATTATGTTGTTTTAAATGAATTAAAAGAAAAAGGTTTTGAGATTATTGCTTCTACTTTAAAGGGAAGTGAGAAGAATGATTTTAATAGTAAAAAGAATGTGCTTATTGTAGGCAACGAAGGAAACGGAATAAGTGATGAGTGCCTAAAATATGCAACTAAAGAAGTAAAGATTCCAATGAGCGGAAAGTGCGAATCTTTAAATGCAAATGTAAGCGGTGCAATACTTATGTATAAAATTTATGGATATTAAAAAAAGACCGAATAATCGGTCTTTTTTATTGTGCTTTTTTATCAAAAGCTTCTTTAACCATTTCTTTAGTAATGGTAATATCTTTCACATCTTCATTGTTTGGAGCTTCGTACATAACATCAAGCATAATATCTTCAAGTATGCTTCTAAGTCCTCTTGCTCCTGTTTCTCTTTTAACTGTTTCGCTGGCAATTAAATCTATTGCATCTTTATCAAAATGAAGATTTACATCATCAAGACTTAATAAGTATTTATATTGTTTGATTAAAGCATTTTTAGGTTTTGTTAGGATATTTATAAGTGCTTCTTCATCAAGTTTTTTAAGAGATGCACTTATAGGAAGTCTTCCCACAAGTTCAGGAATCAAACCGTATTTTACAAAGTCTTGAGGTTGTGCCATGCTTAAAAGTTCATCAGATGATTTATCTTTACTTCCTTGTATATCATTTCCAAAGCCCATTGAGTGGGTACCGAGTCTTTTTTTGATTACTTCGTCAAGTCCGTCAAAAGCTCCGCCGCAGATAAACAAGATATCTTTTGTATCAATTTGAATGAAATCTTGATGAGGATGTTTTCTTCCTCCTTGAGGAGGTACGTTTGCAACAGTTCCTTCAAGTATTTTAAGAAGTGCTTGTTGAACACCTTCACCGCTTACATCTCTTGTTATTGATGTGTTTTCGCTTTTTCTTGCGATTTTGTCGATTTCATCTATATATATTATACCTTTTTGAGCAAGTTCAATATTATAATCTGCTGCTTGGATAAGTCTAAGTAAGATATTTTCAACGTCTTCTCCAACGTATCCTGCTTCTGTAAGTGCCGTTGCATCAGCTATTGCAAAAGGAACTTTAAGTATTTTTGCAAGGGTAGATGCAAGAAGAGTTTTACCGCTTCCGGTAGGTCCTGTAAGCAAGATATTGCTTTTTTGAAGTTCAACCTCGTTATCTTCTTTTTGTTTATCGGTAACGTTTATTCTCTTATAGTGATTATAAACTGCAACCGCTAAAGTTTTCTTTGCTTCGTCTTGTCCGATAACATAATCATCAAGTAATTCTTTTATTCTTTTTGGTTTTTCAACTTCATTTAGATTTGGAGTTAGAGTATCTGTAAATTCTTCATCGTCATATAATGTTTCGTTGAACATTTCGCTGCATAAAGCGATACATTCATTACAGATGAAAACTCCAGGTCCGGCTACTAAACTTTTAACTTCAGATTGACTTTTACCGCAAAACGAACAATGGTTTTGGTTTTCGTAATTGTTATTTTCGTCACTCATTATAATAGCCCTCCTTTATTATCTTTTTTCAAAGACCTTATCTATTAAGCCGTATTCCATAGCTTCTTTTGCACTCATAAAGTTATCTCTGTCGGTATCTTTTTCGATTGTTTTTAATGTTTTTCCTGTTTGTTTGCTAAGTATTTTGTTTATGTCTTCTTTAATTTTCAAAAGTCTTCTTGCATGGATTTCAACATCGCTGCTTTGACCTTGGAAACCGCCAAGAGGCTGATGAATCATAACTTCACTGTTTGGAAGGGCAATTCTTTTTCCCTTTGTTCCGCAAGCAAGCAAGAATGCTCCCATTGATGCAGCCATACCGATACAAATTGTAGATACATCGCATTTGATGTAATTCATTGTATCATATATAGCCATACCGGCAGTTACACTTCCTCCCGGAGAGTTGATGTAAAGTTGAATGTCTTTTGAGCTGTCTTGAGCTTCCAAAAATAACATTTCTGCAACAACAAGGTTTGCAACCTCGTCGTTTATTTCTCCGGTTAAAAATATAATTCTGTCTTTAAGTAATCTTGAGTAGATATCATAAGAGCGTTCTGCTCTACCTTCATTTTCCACTACCATTGGAATTAATGGCATAAAAGTACCTCCGTATTGTAGAATTATTTTGCTTCTTCTTCTTTTACCTTGGCATTTTCAATTAGGAAATCAAATAATTTTCTTTGTTTGATGAAGTTGTTGATATAATCTTTTGTTGTATCATCCATTGTTTTTTTGAAGTCTTCAACTTTTTGATTATAAGCTTTTGCAAAGTTTGCGATTTCTTCTTCAACTTCTTCATCTGTTGCTTCAAAGTTTTCAACTTCCATAAGTTTTGTAAGTACCAATTCTTGTTTTACGTCATGTTCAGCTTGTTCTTCGAATAATTTCATGAAATCATCTTCGTTTTTGCCGCCGTTTTGACTTTTCATTACATCATAGTATGTTTTAGGGTCAATTCCGCTTTGCATGATTTGTTGTTCAAATTGAGCTTTTACGTCTTCTGCTTTTCTTTCGATCATGCATTTTGGAATATCAATTTCAGTGTTGTTGCAAACTTCTTCAACGATTGTGTTGATAGCTGCTCCTCTTAAATTGTTTTCTCTTTGTTGTTTGATTGTTGCTTTTAAGTCTTCTTTGTATTCATCAAGAGTATCGAATTCGCTTACGTCAGCTGCGAAATCATCATCAAGTTCAGGAAGTTCTTTTGCTTTTACTTCATGGATTTTTACTTTGAATACACTGTCTTTTCCTGCTAAATCAGGAGCATGGTATTCTTCAGGGAATGTTACGTTAACATCAACTTCTTCACCTGCTTTTTTACCGATAAGTTGATCTTCAAATCCAGGAATGAAAGAGTTGCTTCCAAGAACTAATGGATAGTTTTCGCCTTTTCCGCCTTCAAAAGCTTCATCTCCTACGAAACCTTCAAAGTCGATAACAACTGTATCTCCTTCTTTACTTTCTGTGTCTTCAACGCTTACTAATCTTGCGTTTTGTTCTCTTACTCTGTTAAGTTCGTCTTCAACGTCTTTTTCTGTTACTTCGTATTCGATAGGGTATATTTCGATACCTTTGTATTCGCCAAGTTCAAATTCAGGTTCTAATTCAACTTCAATAGTAAATGTAGCACCTTCTTCTTTGCTTATGCTGTCTAATTTTGTCATTGAAGGCATATTTACTGGTTTTAAATCATGTTCTTTGATAGCTTGTTCGTATTCAGCTGGGAAAGCTTCGTCTAAAGCATCTTCAAAGAATATTCCTTCACCGAATTTTCTTTCAATAATTTGTCTTGGGGCTTTTCCTTTTCTAAAACCGTCAATGCTGAATTTACCTTTGTTTTTTTTGTATGCAGCATCGATAGCTTTGTTAAAATCTTCTGCGGAAACAGTAATTGTAATTGTTGCCACATTGTTTTCTTTTTTATCTAATATTGAACTCATTTATAATTTTACCTCCTAAGTCCCATCTAATCAAAATAGTATTATATCATAAATGACGAGAAATTCAAGGTTTACGAGAGTTTTGTTTGTAATATATGTTTATTTTTTTTGTTTTTTTTATAAATTCATATTACCTTTTGATTTTAGCTATTTCTTTTTCAATTTCTTGTAAAAATTTTTCTTTTACTTTTGAAAAAATTTCCTGTTTTCTCCATGCAAAAACCACTCCTACTTCCATTTTGGGTTTTAGGGGAATAAAAACCAAATTGTTTTCTTTTGTACCTTGAATTATCTTATCTAAGCAAAGAGCATATCCTATGTCTTCCATAACCATTAAAGATGCATTATATAAAAGATTATATGTTGCTTTTATGTTTAAAGATTCAAAATCACCGGAAATAAAACCGCTGAATTCATTTTTTACTATTTGCTGAGATGATATTATAAGAGGAAGTTTTTTTAAATCTTCCTTTGTTATATATTCTTTTTTTGCGATTTCACTATCTTTTTTTGCTAAAATTCCCCATGTATCATGATAAGGAAGTTTTATGTAGTTATATTTTTTTATGTTTACAGGCTCAATGAAAAGGGCAAAGTCCAAAAGACCTTTATCCAGTTTTTCTCTTATGTCGTTGGAATTTCCGCTGGTTATGTGAAACTTTACGTCATGTTGTTTAGAGAAGTTTTTCATTGCTTTTGCTATCATTCTTACAGAGTATGATTCACCACAGCCTATATATATCTCTCCCTTTAAATTTTGTCCTAAATATAACATTTCTTCTTTTGTTTTGTTTGTAAGCTCTATTATTTCTTTTGCTCGTTTTTGTAAAATTCTTCCTTCTTCTGTTAATGTTATTTTCCTTCCTCTGATAAAAAGAGTTTTTCCAAGCTCCTCTTCAAGTTCTTTGATTTGTCTTGAAAGAGGAGGCTGGGTCATATTTAAGACTTTTGCAGCAGATGATATACTTTCTTCTTTTGCAACGGTTAAAAAATAATTTAGTACTTTTATATCCATTTAAACGCTCCTTTATTAGTATACTTTTAAAGTATATTATCTTATATAATATATATATTTGATATTATAACATTTAGGATTTATAATTAAAAGAGAAGTAGTTTATTAAAAAGGAGATAACATGGAATTAAAAGATTACTTAAATCATTTAAACGAAGGTAAGGTAGTTAAAGGCGGAAGCGACGTACATTTATATATGCATAAAGTAAGCGATGAGGCAAGAAGAATTACATCACAAATAAATGGAAAGTATCATACAAACGATGAAATAAGAGAATTATTCTCAAAACTTATTGGAAAAGAAGTTGATGAAACATTTGCTTTGTTTCCACCTTTTTATTCTGACTGTGGTAAAAATATAACCGTTGGTAAAAATGTATTTTTCAACTCCGGCTGCTGTCTGCAAGATCAAGGAGGTATTGAAATAGGGGACGGTTCACTTCTTGGGCATAACGTTGTAATAGCAACCCTTAATCACGATTTTAATCCAAATAAAAGAAGCGATATGCATCCAAAACCTGTAAAAATTGGTAAAAACGTATGGGTTGGCGCAAATTCTACAATAGTACCGGGAGTAACCATAGGAGACGGAGCAATAGTTGCCGCAGGGGCTGTTGTAACAAAAGATGTTGAAGCAAATTCAATCGTAGGAGGAGTTCCCGCAAAATTTATTAAATATATTATTGAAGAATAAAGCACGGTTGTTACCGTGTTTTTATTTTTTTTTGACAATTTAAGTATTTAAGAATATACTTAAATAAAAAAATTAGGAGAAGTTAATGAAAAGTAAATTTTATGCGGTTGTTTCAAATAATTGCGTGGCCTGCGGTGCTTGTATGAAAGTATGTCCAAGAGAGGCCATAAAAGTAAAAAAAGGAGTAAGAGCTTTTGTTGATGAGTCTTTATGCGTTGGATGCGGGCTTTGTGTCAATACCTGCCCTGCGGGAGTAATCAGCAAAGTAGAAAGGGGAAAAGATGAATAAGAAAAAACATTGGTATGATTATTTGTGGATATATACACCACTATATTTGATTTTAGGTTTATTTAACATATTATTTGCATGGCTTGGAATGATTGAATTTTTAATTCCTCTTTTTATTGCATTATTTGGAGGAGGAAAAGCTTTTTGCAATAAATATTGTGCAAGGGGGCAGTTATTTGATATACTTGGTAATAAGTTAAATTTATCAAGAAAAAAAGTTCCTCCAAAATTTTTATCGTCTAATTGGTTTAGATATTCATTTTTATTATTTTTTATGAGTATGTTTGTTTTAATGATAATAAACACCATAAACGTATTTTGGGGAGTTAATGATTTAAAGGAAGTAATAAAAATTTTATGGACTTTTAAGGTTCCTTTTGGATTTTCTTATACTTCGTCTATTTTCCCAGACTTTGTAGCACAGTTTGCATTTGGAATGTATGGCATGATGCTTACATCTTCTATTTTAGGTTTTGTTACGATGTTATTTTTTAGACCTAGAAGCTGGTGTGTGTACTGTCCTATGGGAACAATGACACAGTGTGTGTAAAATAAAGGAAGGTGGTTTTAGTGGAATTAAAAGCGCAGAAAGTAAGTGATGTTTTAAAAATAATATCAAATAAAAATCGTCTTCTTATTCTATGCTATTTGGAAGAGGGAGAATTAAGTGTAGGTCA
This sequence comes from Anaerofustis stercorihominis, assembly GCF_005844425.1. Lineage (GTDB taxonomy): Bacteria > Bacillota > Clostridia > Eubacteriales > Anaerofustaceae > Anaerofustis > Anaerofustis butyriciformans. The sequence continues at coordinate 10,880 of NZ_SPHL01000020.1, forward strand.
ATTAAGCGAAAAAATTGATTCCATTTCCATGGCTGCAATTTCACAGCATTTAAACGCACTTAAACTTGCGGGTATTGTAGAAAGCGAGAAAAAGGGATTAAGTGTTTTTTATCATATAAGTGATATGAGAGTTGTTGAAGTTATGAAAACTTTAAAAGAACTTTACTATAAATAAAAAAAGAAAGTATTTATACTTTCTTTTTTTTAAACTTCGTTGATGATTTGTACATCTTTCATTTGTTCTTTTATGTATTCGATGTTTACATCTTTTATCCATATATTTCCATTGTCAACACCAAGTTTATTTCCGTCAATATAGCAAATAAGCTTTGTTGAATCTTTGAAATATACATATAAGATTTCGCTGGTGGATTCGTTGTTCCCAAGAATTTTAATTTTATAACTGTCCAAAGATCTTATTATTTTTGTTACTTCGTTGTCATTTCCGCTTATGGATTTTTTTTCTTCCACAACCGACATGAAAGGCTCGCCTTTGTATTTAATGTATTCTATTTTTGTTATTTCTTTACCGGCTATTTGGTTATCCATTACGGAAGATAGCATGCTGTTTTTTGCAATCTTCGGAGTCAGAAACAAAATTAAAATTAGTATTATTCCTATAGCAATAAATGGAATATATTTTTTTTTGAAATTTAAGTTAATTTTAGAATTCATTTTTCTTTAATTATTTTAAATCCTTTCCTTTATAACCAATTACTTCCATTACAGGGATTACGAACATAAAGCCAAGCCCTTTGGTTTCTATATTGCCAAGGAGTTTCATAATTTCTATTTTTACTTCATCAAGCTTTTCTTCGCTTTTGATAATTGAAATTATTGTAACGTTCTTAGGTTTGTTTCCGTTTAAAATTTTTCTGATAGAAGTAAATGTATAATCTTCATTATTATAATGCATGTTTACTTTTCCAAGTCCCGTTGAATTAAACAATGTTCCTCCCACTTCACATCTGGACAATATTTCATGCACATCATCCACCAAATACATATCGTTTAAAATGATAAACAGAGCATACATTTTTCTACCTCCACACGTATCATATATAATTTAGTGTAACACAATTTTTTAAAAAAATCTAATAAAAAACAGAGGTTTGGTATTTTTTCTTGTATTTTAAATTTAGTTAGGGTATAATTAATAAATGATTAGACAATTTCTAAAGATTATTTAAAGAGAGGTTGATATAATGGCAAAAAGCAAGCTTCAAGTATCTAATAAAAGGGTTAATTACGAACAAATTGATACTATTGTGGGAAGTGATATAACTTTTATCGGAGATCTTGCAGCCGGTGGAAACGTAAGATATGAAGGTAACTTAAAAGGTAATGTTAATTTAGCCGGTAATATTATTGTCGGAAGAAATGCGTTTATTGCAGGTAACATTAATGCTAAAAATGTTCATATAATAGGTACGGTGGAAGGAATTGTTACATGTGAACAATTAAAAATATTATCTACCGGTAAACTAACCGGAGACGTTTATGTTGATAACATCATCATTGATGAAGGTGCTATTTTTATAGGTGCATGCAAAACAAAAGTTGCAGATATGGAAGATGAAACTCAAATAAGCGAAGCAATGGCAAGCGATAAAGATGTAGACTTAGACACAAAAGAATCTGAAGAAGCTTAATTTGTGATAACCTTAATCTAAAGTTTAAATAAATTCTTTATTGAAAAATTTAAACAATTTAATTATTTGGAGGTAAGAAAATGAAAATAACAAAAGAAATGGGAATTATGGATATAGTAAACAAATATCCTCAAGCTGTTTCAGTATTTCAAGCATACGGAATGGGATGTGTAGGATGTATGGCAGCAAGATTTGAAACATTAGAAGAAGGAGCTATGGCTCACGGAATCAACGTTGACGAACTTGTTGATGATTTAAACGAAAATATTTAGTTTTAAAGCCTCTTTTATCAGAGGCTTTTTTTGAGGAGATTTATGGCGAAACATTTGTATGAAAATATATATGAAAAAGCAGATTATGTAAGAGAGAAATATTTTGTTGATACTTATCCCGTAAGTTTTGATAAATTTGATGAAATATTTGAAGATTTACACTATAAAGTGAAATTTTTTGATAATTGCGATAAGTCATGCGTTATCGGAAATATGCTTATTGTAGGTAATACTTCAATGGATGAAGAAGAATTTTTAAGGAAAAATTCTACACTAAGTGATGAGACAAAAAAGAGGAGAGAGGCTTTGGCTCATGAAGCAGGGCATTTGTTCTGTCACAGCATAAATCAGCTTGAAAGTTTAGACTTATCCCTTAATAAAGAAGAAGCTCAGGCTGATGCTTTTTCTTTGTATTTTCTAATTCCCGATGATTTGTTTGAGAGTTTTTATAAAGAGTCTTATAATTCTTATGGCTCTTTTAATTATTATGAAGCCAGTGATACTTTTGGGGTTACTGTTGAATTTATAAAAAAGAGAAAAAAATATTTTGAAAAAAGTATGAGACACGAAAAAGAAAGGTTCTTTGATGATTTTTAAAACTTCCTTAATATTTGAGGAAGTTTTTTTGTGACTAAAATGTGACCAAATGTTCTAATATTATTGCAATTTACCTAAAAATATATTATCTTTAACATATACATATAAAGAGGAGAGAAAAATGAACATATCAAAATGGCTATGGCTTATTTCAACTCAAAATATCGGTGCAAAAAGAGCAATTGATTTATATGATTATTTCGGTTCAATTGATGCGGTATATGAAAATGATAATATAAGCGAATATATGAAAATAAAGGGCATAAATATGGATACTGCTACAAGAATGGTTACCGACAAGGATTTGAAGAAATACGATAGAATAATAGATAAAATGTATAATGAAAGCATAAACTATATTACCATGGACGATAAGTATTATCCTTGTGCTTTAATGGATACATACGATTATCCTCCTGTGCTTTTTTATAAAGGAAAGAATCTATTTATGGAAGATAATCCAATGATTTCAATGGTTGGAACAAGAAGAGCAAGCAATTACGGTATGAATGTCGCAAAGCAGTTTGCAAGAGAATTTTCAAATAACGGTCTTGATGTTGTAAGCGGTATGGCAATAGGAATAGATACATATGCCCATAAAGGAGCCTTAGAGGGAATGGGGGATACCATAGCTGTTTTAGGATGCGGGGTAGATAAAGTTTATCCTAAATCAAACAGGAAGATATATGATGAAATAATAGAAGGAAGAGGTATGGTTGTTAGCGAATATTTGCCAGGAACGGAACCTTTAAGTCATCATTTCCCTGCAAGAAACAGAATAATAAGTGGGCTTTCGCAAGGAACTGTTGTTATAGAAGCATCCTTTAAAAGCGGGTCTTTGATAACTGCAAAATATGCTAACGAACAGGGAAGAGAAGTTTATGCAGTTCCGGGAAATATAACTTCCAGAGTATGCGAAGGCAGTAATGCATTATTAAAAGACGGTGCCAAAATTATTTTAAGCGCAAATGATGTTTTGGAAGATTTATATTATATTTTAAAAAGACCTGTTATGCATAAGGTGACGGAAATTATAAAAGAAGAAGATTTTTATGATGATATTTTGAATAAATATAATTTAACAAAAGAAGAAAAGCTTATATGTGAACTTATAAGAGATGGTGACAATACGGCTGATTTAATAAGCAGAAAGCTTTCAAAAGAAATAAACTTTATAAATTCAACCTTGACAATGTTAGAAATAAGAGGTATTGTTATTAGCACAGGCGCAAAGCTTGAATTAAGATAGGCTTTGAAGTCTATTATTACTTGAAAGGAGCAGTAGATGTCTTATAGATTAGTAATAGTCGAATCACCTGCTAAAGCGAAGACAATACAAAAATATCTTCCAAAGGATTGTAAGGTTGTAGCCTCAAAAGGACACGTTATAGACCTTCCAAAATCAAAACTTGGAATTGATATTGAAAATAATTTTGAACCTGAATACAAGACTATAAGAGGTCAGGGGGAAAGACTTAAAAAACTTAAATCTGATGCAAAAAAAGCCGATGAAGTCATTCTCGCAACTGATAACGATAGAGAAGGAGAAGCTATTTCTTGGCATATCGCCAACTATCTTGGTCTTGATTTGAATGATAAAAACAGAATGGAGTTTTTGGAAATTACTCCATCAGCAATAAACAACGCCATTAATCATAAAAGAAAAATAGATATGAACATCGTTGATGCACAACAAGCAAGAAGAGTTCTTGATAGGCTTGTTGGTTATAAAATAAGCCCTGTACTTTGGAGTAAAGTACTTCGTGGACTTAGTGCGGGAAGAGTTCAATCTGTTGCTCTTAGAATGATTGTTGATAGAGAAAATGAAATAAGAAACTTTGTAAGTGAAGAATACTGGATAATGGACGGTATTTTTAAAAAAAAAGATACAAAAGAAGAATTTTTCAGTAAGCTTGCTTTAATAAACGGTAAAAAAGCCCAAATAAATAATAAAGAAGAAAGCGATAAAATAATAGAAGAATTAAAGAAAAATGCTTTTATTGTAAAAGATGTTAAAAAAGGAGAGAAGAAGAAAAATTCACCGCCTCCTTTTGAAACAAGTTCTCTTCAACAAGATGCAAGCAATAAACTTGGTTTTTCAATTTCCAAAACAATGATGCTTGCTCAACAATTATATGAAGGGGTTGAAGTTGAGGGAATAGGACAAATAGGTCTTATCACTTATCTTAGAACTGACTCTACAAGACTTTCAAAAGAAGCAGTTGAAGCGGGAAGTAAGTTTATAAAAGATAAATATGGAGATGAATATCTTGGATATACAGGTCCTAAAGGCAAAAGCAACAGTAAAATTCAAGATGCCCATGAAGCAATTAGACCTACTGATGTAAACTTAACTCCTGAAAAATTAAAAACATCTCTTACTGCTGATCAGTTAAAACTTTATACTTTAGTTTATAACAGATTTTTGGCATCTTTGATGAGCCCTGCTGTTTATGATACTTTAAGGGTTGATATAGAAAACGGAAGTTACACATTCCGTTCAACAGGTTCAAGGGTAAAATTCAAAGGTTATCTTGAAGTTTACAGTTATGCTTCAAAGAAAGAAGATGAAAATGAAAGTATACCACTTGTTGAAAAGGGCGAAGAGGTTTTATTAAAAGAATTAAAACCTGCTCAAAAATTCACACAGCCTCCTGCAAGATATAACGAGGCAAGTCTTGTTAAGGTTTTAAAAGAAGAGGGAATAGGAAGACCTTCTACATATTCTCAAATAATCAATACAATAAAAAACAGAGGATATGTTGAACTTGACCAAAGAAGATTTGTTCCAACAATGATAGGGGAAGCCGTTGATAAACTTTTAAGGGAGAATTTCGAGGATATAGTAGATATAGATTTTACGGCGAACATGGAAAGTAACCTTGATGATATTGAAGAAGGAAGCAAAAAATGGAAAGACGTAATATCTGATTTTTACAAAGGACTTGAAAAAGAACTTGAACATGTTAAGGAAATTGAAAGAATAAAACTTCCGGAAGAACAAACCGATGAAGTATGCGAAAACTGTGGTAAACCTATGGTTATAAAATACGGTAGATTTGGAAAGTTTATGGCTTGTAGCGGTTATCCGGAATGTAAGACCACAAAGGCTATCGTTAAAGAAATTGATGCTTCTTGCCCAAAATGCGGCGGTCAAATTGTTGAAAGAAAAAGCAAAAAGGGAAGTGTATTTTACGGATGTAAGAACTATCCTAACTGTGATTTTGCTTCTTCACAAAAACCAACGAGAAAACTTTGCCCTAAATGCGGAGAAATTTTATACGAAAGCAAAGGTAAAAAGAAAAGTTTATTTTGCAAAAACAAAGAATGTAAATATAAAGAAGAATTATAAAAAGAGAGGAAACTCTCTTTTTTTATTATTTATATAAATATTTTCGATTTATTATTTATAATATAAATACACGTTTTAGATATCCTATGGGTATTTTATTTAATGTTTATAGAAATTTAAAATTAAAAATAATATTATTTTTCACTCTATTGTGTTTTATAAATAATAATATTAAGAATAAAACTTTAAAAATATAAATTAATATAAATAACCGATAAAATAATTTTTAACTATATTTATTTAAAATGTTAATTTACGATTTGCTTTGTTAAAAACCAGGATTAGTGCATATAAAAGTGCCTATAAAAAAATATTAATTTTTCACATATTAACTATTTATTATTATAAAAAGTTTTAATTTTTATAGTATAATATTAATTAATAAAAAACGAAAAGAATCAGAGGAGAAAAGTATGAATAATTTTTATTTTCATTTACCTACAAAGGTTTATTTTGGTAAAGGACAGATAAAAAATTTACCTGAAATTTTATCCGGCTTAGGTAAAAAAGCATTGTTAGTTTACGGGGGAGGAAGTATTAAAAGAAGCGGACTTTATGATGAAGTTTTATCTTTATGCAAACAAAGCGGTGTTGAATTGTTCGAGCTTTCGGGGGTTGATCCAAACCCAAGAGTTGAGTCTGTAAGAGAAGGGGTAAAAATTTGTAAAGAAAATAATATTGATGTTGTTTTGGCAGCTGGTGGCGGAAGTACAATAGACTGTGCAAAAATGATTGCTGCTGCAGCAAAAAGCGAAGAAGATGCTTGGGAACTTGTAATACATCAAGATAAAATAAAAGATGCTCTTCCTATCGTTGATATTCTAACTCTTTCTGCAACAGGTTCCGAAATGGACCCATTTGCAGTTATAAGCAATATGAAAGAGAATATGAAAATAGGGGTTACCAGTGAGCTTTTTAAACCTAAAGCATCAATTATGGATCCAAGTTATACATGTTCTGTTCCTAAAAATCAAACGGCTGCCGGAACTGCCGATATAATGTCTCATATTTTTGAAAATTATTTTTCAAACGTAAAAGAAGGCTTTATGCAATCAAGAATGGCAGAAGCATTATTAAAGACTTGTATAAAATACGGTCCTATTGCTTATAATGATCCTGAAAATTATGAAGCAAGAGCAAATCTTATGTGGGCTTCTTCATGGGCTATAAACGGATTACTTAGCTCAGGAAACGAGGTTGAATGGTGTGTTCATCCTATGGAACATGAACTTAGCGCATTCTATGACATAACCCATGGTGTAGGACTTGCAATTCTTACTCCAAGATGGATGGAATATGTTTTAAATGAAAATACTCTTGATAAATTTGTTGAATACGGAATAAACGTTTGGGGAATTGCTCCTCATAAAGAAAAAGAAGAAATTGCTAAAGAAGCAATAAAAAATACATATGATTTCTTTAAAGGACTTGATATTCCAATGACTTTAAAAGAAGTTGGGATTGATGAAACTCACTTGGAAGAAATGGCAGAAAAAGTAGGGGAAATAAAAGGAGCTTATAAACCTTTAAATAAGGAAGATATGTTAAATATTTATAAGATGTGTCTATAAAAAAAAGAGGAGAAATCCTCTTTTTTATTTTATATAATATTATGTTAAAAATGAATGTAAATTGTTATATCCTTATATAATATTTTTTACTTAAGTTTTTTATTTAATAAAAAAAGGAGCCTTAGCTCCTTTTTAATGTTTTACTATTTTTTCCATAATCCGTGAAGATTACAATGTTCGTAAGCTGCTACGAATTCATCACCGTCAGCAAGGATAAATTCAGCTTTTGGTGCATCACCTGGTTTTAAGTTTTTAACTTGGTGACCAAGTTTTGTTTCAATCCAAATGAATTCGATGAAGTGTTCTTCAAGCATTGGATGTTCAACTTCACCTACTTGTACGCTTACTTTGTTGCCGTCAACTGTTACAGCTGGTACGTGTTTTTCTAAAGCACCGTCTGTTTGACCTGGTTTTAATTCTTCCATTTTTTCTCCGCAGCACATTACAGGTACTCCTTTGTTTACTGCAAATACTACGATGTTTCCACAATGTTTACATTTAAAAAATTTAGCTTCCATTTTTATTCCCATCCTTTTCTTAATTTTTTATTTTTAATAAATGTAGCTATTTATTAATTTCATTTACTATGTTTTCAGCTAATACGTCAAGTTGTTGTACATTTTCATCACTTAATGCAGATTTTATTGTAATATCTCCATCAATGTAGTTGATGTTTTTAAGTTTTTCAACGATTGCTTTCATTTTCTTTGTTGCCATTGGACCCCATGTTCCGTTTTCAATGAATGCAACGTTTCTGTTTTGAAGATTATGAGCTACTATTTCATGAAGAAGTGTTTCCATTTTAGGGAAGATTTCGTTGTTGTAAGTTACTGATGCAAATACAATTGTTTTATATTTGAAAGCATCAGATAAGATATATGAAGGATCAGTTTTTGATGCATCGTATACTTTTACATTTTTAACGCCTTTATCAGCGATTTTGTCTGCAAGAGCATTTGCAGCCTTAGCTGTATTTCCGTAAACTGATGCATAAACAACCATTACAGAATTTTCTTCTGCTTCATATGTGCTCCAGTGATTGTATTTGTCTAAAATCATTCCGATATCGTCTTTATCTCTCCAAAGATGTCCATGAAGAGGGCAAATTAGTTCAATATCAAGTGTTGCAGCTTTTTTAAGTAGAGCTTGAACTTGTGGACCGTATTTACCAACGATGTTTGTGAAATATCTTCTGTTTTCATCAATCCAGCCGTTTTCATAATTTACTTCGTCTGTGTATAAGTTTCCGTCAATTGCTCCGAATGTACCGAAAGCATCTGCTGAGAATAAAATTTTATCTGTTACGTCATATGTTACCATAGCTTCTGGCCAGTGAACCATTGGTGCCATAACGAAAGCAAGAGTATGTTTACCTGTGTTTAAAGTATCATTTTCTTTTACGATTAAAGCTCTTGAATCAATATCAAAATCAAAGAATTGTTTAATCATGTTAACTGTTTTTTGGTTGCATACAACTTTTGCTTCAGGGTAGCGGTATACTACTTCGCTAAGCATAGCACAGTGGTCAGGTTCCATATGATTTACAACGATATAATCAAGATTTTTTCCGTCTAAAACTGCTGTTAAATTTTCAATGAAATCTTCTCCTGCTGTTTTGTCAACAGTATCGAATAATACATTTTTTTCATCAAGTAAAACGTATGAGTTGTAAGAAACTCCGTTTTCAACAGGATAAATGTTTTCGAATAATTCAATTCTTCTGTCGTTTACTCCAATAAAATATAAATCTTCTTTTACTTTTCTGACATTTTTCATAATTTACAAATTTCCTTTCCCTTAACTGTTTAAACATAGTTGTTCTAGTTTTTCCAAATTCAAAATTTCTATATGCTTTTTGCTTACTTTTATTAAATTTTCTTTTTGCATTTTCATTAAGCTTCTGGATAAAGACGGCCTTTTTACTCCGAAGAAATCAGCCATATCCTCTCTTGTCATGTATATTCTTACTTTGTTGTTTCTATCTTTGTTTTCAAGTAAATACAAAGATATTTTTTCTTCCAAAGTCGTTGCTGAGAGAATATGTATTTTTTTCATAAGAGCAAGAGATTTATCTGCCTGAAGATGCATGATGTTTCTTATTAACATTTTATGAAACTTACAGGCTCTTTCGCATACATTAAAGAAGAAATTCCAAGGAATTATGAGTACTGTTGATTTTTTTGTTGATATTGCATCATAATAATTGTAATCATTAGATTCACCTTGAAACAAATCTCCAAATATTTCTCCGTCATTTATTTCATAAAATATGTTTCTGTTTCCCGACGGATAATCTTTTACTATCATTACTTCGCCTTTTAAGAGAACATATAAGTAATTAGGTTTGTCTTCTTCTTTAAATATGAGTTCATCTTCTGCATACTCTTTAATTTTTGATTTTGAACATATCATCATTTCTTCTATTGATTTTATGTCAATATCATAAAACAATTCGGATTTTGCTATTAAACCATAATCCATCTTTTTCTCCCAAATACCATAAAGCATGTTTAATGAATTTTCTATATAGTAACAAATTATAGAAATAAATTCCGTAACATTTGTTACGCTTTTATAGATTTTACATTAAAAATTTATTAAAATCAATCAAAATTTTACAAAACTAAAAAAATTTAATAAAATTATAATATAAAGAGGTGTTTATGTTGAATATTAGAATAGAAGAAGGATATTTGTATAAAGAGGAAATAAAGGAACTTTTTAGGGAAGATACAAATATGCTTGTGGAAAATGATGAAGAATTAAAAAATTATCTTGAAATTCAAAACTACGATGAAGAGTTACATGATTTAGAGTTAAAATATTCTAAACCATGGGGAAGGCTTTATATTTTTTTTGTGATGATAAACCTGGCGGGTGTATTGCGCTAAAAAAATTAGATAAGTTAAACTGTGAGATGAAAAGGCTTTAAGTAAGAAAAGAATACAGAGGTAAGAAAATAAGCGAAAAACTTATAAATAAAATTATCGATGACGCAGTAAATATAGGGTATAAGCATATGTTTTTGGATACTCTGCCTTTTTTAAAGAGTGCTATTCATTTATATAATAAATTTGGTTTTTATGAGATTGAAAGTTACAATAATTCTCCTATGGATACTTCAATATATATGAAGTTGGATTTAGATAAAAATCAGTTTGCCGAATAAAATTTTTTAATTGTAATTTATAAATTTTATTTATAATGGTAAGTTATCAGTAAATAGCAATTCATTGTTTAGTGATTTTGATATTAATTTAATTATAAAAAAATAAAATAATACTCTCATCGTAAACATCAATACACATTAAAACAAATCAATATTGCATATTCATAAAAATATTGTTATTATTATAGAAAACATTTTGAACAAATAAAAATTGAGGTATAGATATGTCTGAAGATAAAAAAACTATTTTAAGCGGTATACAATCAAGCGGAGAATTTACAATAGGAAATTATTTCGGAGCAATAAAAAACTGGGTTGAACGTCAGGATGATTATAATTGTATGTATTTTATAGCAGATATGCATGCAATAACAGTAAATCAAGTTCCTGCGACTTTAAGAAAGAGATCTTTTGAATGTGCGGCAATGCTTCTTGCAAGCGGTATTGACCCTGAAAAATCTCTTTTATTCATTCAGTCTCATGTTCATCAACATGCAGAACTTGGCTGGATACTTAACTGTTTTACTCATATGGGCGAACTTTCAAGAATGACACAATATAAAGATAAATCAAAAAATCAAGGTGAAAACATAAAAGTAGGACTTTTTGATTATCCTGTTTTAATGGCTGCTGATATACTTTTATATCAAGCGGATCTTGTTCCTGTGGGAGATGATCAAAAACAACATCTTGAACTTACAAGAACAATAGCAAACAGATTTAACAATACATTTTCACCTACTTTCAAAGTTCCCGAAGGTTATTATGGTGAAAGCGGGGCAAGAATAATGTCTCTTCAAGATCCAAGTAAGAAAATGTCTAAATCAGACGAAAACAAAAACGGATTTATTTCAATGATAGATAAAAAAGATGTAATTATGGCAAAATGTAAAAGAGCCGTTACAGATTCTGATATGAATATTATTTACGACAAAGAAAACAAACCTGGAGTTTCAAATCTTCTTGAAATATATTCTTGTGCTACAAACAAAACAATAGAAGAAGCCGTAAAAGATTTTGAAGGAAAGAATTACGCATACTTTAAAACAGCTGTAGGGGAAAGTATCGCAGACAGACTTACTCCTATTCAAGATGAATTTGAAAGACTTTGTAAAGATAAAGCATATGTTAACGAAGTTTTACAAAAAAGCAGTGAACAAGCAAGCTGCATTGCAAACAAAACACTTAGAAAAGTTAAAAAGAAAGTTGGATTTTACAGTTTATAAAAAGAGGAGAGATCTCCTCTTTTTTTATTGTATATAAATTATGTATGAGGTTAATTTAGTCTTTTTATGATAAATAAATGATATAAAGGATAAGGTAAATATAGATTACAGTTTATAATTACTTTGACTATATTTATAAGATATGTTTACAATGTATGTTTGTGAATTTAAAAGAAGATATTTATTTGATATCATGATTTTTTATAAATAAAAAGGTAAATAAAAAATATGTTTTATCATTAAAAACAATAAAGTACATATAGAAATGTATTTATAGAATAAACTTTTTATTAATAAATTTTATTTTTATATTTTAATAAAAAAAATAAAAAAACAGTTGACAAAGAGAAAAAATAATGATATCTTATATACAAGTTAGCAATGACTAACAACAAATAAAGGTGAAAGAATTATACCCATATTTTTTTAACCGCATGTTAGCAAAGACTAACAATATTTATCTCTTTTATATATGAATCGGATATGTTTCGATTTATAAAAATTTCTTTTCATTACATTATAGAATTCAAGGTACCGTGACATATATGTTTTAGCCTTCCAATTATTCCCTTCACGGTACCATGACTTTCTATAAATGGAGGTTATTATGATTGAAAAATATTTAATTGAACATTGTTCTCCAACCCTTGCAAATCTTAAAACGGCAAATTTGTTTTCATTTAAAGTTAGTGACATAAAAACTTTAAAAGAAAGTATAAGGGCATGGAATTATGAGCTTAACGAAAAAGGCATATATTTATCTTTACTAAATGTGAAAAATAACTTAGCCCTTGTTTATGTATACAGAAGAAAAAAACTTGAAGAAGATTTAAAGAAGGACGGAGTAGGTGAGATATTAAATATTTACGGATATAAAAACACTAATATTGATTATGCAATAAACACATTAAAAGAAAGGCTTAAGTTTAGCGATAATTTTCCTCATGAAATAGGTTTGTTTCTTGGTTATCCCCTTGAAGATGTTAAGGGATTTATAGAAAATCTCGGTAAGAATTCAAAATGCTCGGGGTGCTGGAAAGTTTATTCAAACGAGTGTGAAAAAATAAAAATGTTTAACAAGTTCAATAAATGCAAAAAAGTATACTCAATGCTTTTTAACGGCGGCAGGTCAATTTCTAAACTTGCTGTTGGCATTTAAAATAAATATAAGCGAGGTATAAAATATAATGAGTAAAGTGGCAGTTGTATACTGGAGCGGAACAGGTAATACAGAAATGATGGCTCAAATGGTTGAAGCAGGTATTGTTGAAGCAGGCGGTAGTGCAAGTATGATGACAAGCGCAGAATTTACTTGTGATATGGTAGATGAATTTGATGCTATTGCATTTGGATGTCCTTCAATGGGAAGCGAACAACTTGAAGAAAGCGAATTTGAACCAATGTTTAGAGAAATAGAAGACAAGTTAAGCGGAAAGAAAATTGCTTTATTTGGTTCTTACGGTTGGGGAGACGGTGAGTGGATGAGAAACTGGGAAGATGAGTGTTCATCTGACGGTGCCACTATGGCACATGAAAGTGTAATATGCTGTGGAGCTCCTGATGATTCAGCTAATGAAGATTTAAAAGCTCTTGGAAAAGCTCTTGTTTAATTTAACCCCCTAAAATATATAATTACTTAGATGCAGAAACTTTTCTGCATCTTATTTTTGATAACAATATAAAAGTCATTAAATTTAATGTTTTAATATCTTATAAATAAAATATTGTTTTTTTTTATGAGATAATATAAAATATATAGAAAACGTAAATAAAATATATAAATATATAGAAAATCATAAAAACAAAAATATTGGGAGATTTGTATGAAAACACATGAATCCAGAGAAGATTATTTGGAAACTATACTTATTTTAAAGAAAAGACTTGGAAACGTAAGAAGCATAGATATTGCAAACGAGCTTAACTATTCAAGACCAAGTGTTTCAAGAGCGATAAAATTGATGAAAGAAAATGAGTATATAACCGTTGAAGAAAACGGGCTAATAAAGCTTACTGATCTTGGAGAAAAAGTAGCAAAATCTATTTATGAAAGACATACAATAATCGGTAATATGCTTATGAAACTTGGAGTAAGTGAAGAAACAGCATTTGAAGATGCTTGTAGAATAGAGCATGTTATAAGCAAAGAAAGCTTTGAAAAAATAAAAGAACATGCCGGTGATTTCATAAAAGAATAAATGTATATATAAATAAGAAGCAAAGGGTTTTTCTTTGTTTTTTATTTTTTTGACAAAAGATTATTTGCAAGTAGTTAAATATTATGTTAAAATAAATTGACTTTAACAGACAAATAGATATTTGTGAAGTTTTTTTAGGAGGTTAATATGATTTATACACAAGAAGTAGAAAACATGTGCGTAGTTAAAAAAGGCGCAAATCATGGCCCTGCACCTATTCCTGAAGAAGGTAAATGGGTTAAATCAAAAGAAATCAAAGATATAAGCGGTCTTACACACGGTGTAGGTTGGTGTGCACCTCAACAAGGAGCTTGTAAACTAACATTAAACATCAAAGACGGTATCATAGAAGAAGCTTTGGTTGAAACACTTGGATGTTCAGGTATGACTCACTCAGCTGCTATGGCAAGTGAAATTTTAATTGGTAAAACTTTACTTGAAGCATTAAACACAGACTTAGTTTGTGATGCTATCAACACAGCTATGAGAGAATTATTCCTACAAATCGTTTACGGAAGAAGCCAATCTGCTTTCTCTGAAGGTGGTCTTGCTATCGGCGCTGGTCTTGAAGATTTAGGTAAAGGACATAGAAGTCAAACAGGTACTTGCTATGCTACAAGCAAAAAAGGACCTAGATACTTAGAATTATCTGAAGGTTACATAACAGAAATCGGTTTAGATAAAAATGATGAAATCATCGGTTACAAATATGTAAATCTTGGCGTTATGATGCAAAACATTAAAAAAGGTGTCGATCCTATGGAAGCTATCGAAAAAGCTAGCGGTAAATACGGTAGATTTGACGATGCAGTAAAAACAATCGACCCAAGAAACGAGTAGGAGGGAGGAAATAAAATGGCATTATTTGAAAGTTACGAAAGAAGAATTAAACAAATCGAAGAAGTTTTAAATAAAGACGGTATCAAATCATTAGAAGAAGCTAAACAAATCTGTGATGATAAAGGTATCGATGTTGCAGGTATCGTAAAAGGAATCCAACCTATTTGTTTTGAAAACGCATGTTGGGCTTACACAGTAGGTGCGGCACTTGCTATTAAAAGAGGAGCTACTACTGCTGTAGAAGCTGCAAAAATTATTGGTGAAGGTTTACAAGCATTCTGTATTCCTGGTTCTGTTGCTGATGACAGAAAAGTAGGTCTTGGTCATGGTAACCTTGCAAGTATGTTACTTTCTGAAGAAACAGAATGTTTCGCTTTCCTTGCAGGTCATGAATCTTTCGCTGCTGCTGAAGGTGCTATCGGTATCGCTAACTCAGCAAACAAAGTTAGAAGCAAAGACTTAAGAGTTATCTTAAACGGTCTTGGTAAAGACGCTGCTCAAATCATTTCAAGAATCAACGGATTTACATATGTTCAAACTCAATTTGATTACTTCACAGGAGAATTAACAATCGTTAACGAAACAGCTTACTCTGACGGCCCAAGAGCTAAAGTAAGATGTTACGGTGCTGACGATGTTAGAGAAGGTGTTGCAATCATGCACAAAGAAGGTGTTGATGTATCTATTACAGGTAACTCAACAAACCCAACAAGATTCCAACATCCAGTTGCAGGTACATACAAAAAAGAATGTATCCAAGAAGGTAAAAAATACTTCTCAGTAGCCAGCGGTGGTGGTACAGGTAGAACACTTCATCCTGATAACATGGCTGCAGGTCCTGCTTCTTACGGTATGACAGATACAATGGGAAGAATGCACTCTGACGCTCAATTCGCCGGTTCTTCATCAGTTCCTGCTCACGTAGAAATGATGGGACTTATCGGTATGGGTAACAACCCTATGGTTGGTGCAACTGTTTCTGTTTCTGTTGCAATCGAAGAAGCTAGTAAATAGTTTTGTTAAAGTAAATTAAAAGATACCTTGTATAAGGTATCTTTTTTTATTTCTCTATAAGCGCCTATATATTAAATAAGAATTTTAATTTTTTTGAAAAAGAATGATGTACTTATGAAAAAATTATATAAATTTTATAGAATCTATTTGTGGAATATAAAAAAATATTATAATTAAATAAATAAAAGTATCTAAATCAAAGGGAAAACATAAATTTTGCATATTTAAAGGGATTTATGAAAAAAATATAAAAAATTTATTCAAAAAAATAAAAATATACTTTGATTTAGGCGGTTTGTATGATATAATACTAAACTGCAAGATTTATATTTAGGAGGATAAAATGGAAACAGTATTATTGGTGTTGATAATAGTATCAAGCCTTGGCTTAATTGCAAGTGTAGTATTGCAAGAAGGTTCTACTGCAGGCATGGGTGGTGCTATTTCAGGCGGTGCCGAAGGTTTATTTGGTAAGAAAAAAGCTCATGGTATGCAAGGACTTTTAAATAAGATTACTTTAATATCAGCAGTAGTATTTTTTATATCAATTTTTGTTTTTGACCTTCTAACAAAATAAAACAATATAGTAAAATTAATTTCGGAGGAGAAAAATGAGTGTTGAAACTTTAAAGTTTTTTGCCCCTGTTGCGGGTATTATAGCGCTTCTTTTTGCGTTATATCTTGCTTCTTCGATCAATAAAGTTGATCAAGGAACAGATAGAATGAAAGAAATTTCATCTCACATTCACGAAGGTGCTATGGCTTTCTTAACAAGTGAATACAAATATATCGTTATTTTTGCTGTAGTATTATTCGCTATTTTATTTGGCTTAATAGGTTGGGAAACAGCAGTTTGTTTCTTAATTGGTGCTTTATTCTCAGTTTTAGCTGGTTTCTTTGGTATGCAAGTTGCTACTAAAGCTAATTCAAGAACAGCTGCTTCTGCTAAAGACAAAGGCATGGGTGCTGCATTAAAAGTTGCTTTTAACGGTGGTAGCGTTATGGGTCTATGTGTTGTAGGTCTTGGTGCTATCGGTGTTAGTATCGTATACATGATCTTTGCTGATGTAAACATCATCACAGGTTTTGGTCTTGGTGCTTCTTCTATCGCTTTATTCGGTAGAGTTGGTGGTGGTATCTATACAAAAGCTGCTGACGTTGGAGCTGACCTTGTAGGTAAAGTTGAAGCCGGTATTCCGGAAGATGACCCAAGAAACCCAGCTGTTATCGCTGATAACGTAGGTGATAACGTAGGGGACGTTGCAGGTATGGGTTCTGACTTATTTGAATCATATGTTGGTTCTATTATTTCTGCTATGACTCTTGGTGGACTTTTACTTGGAAGCATGGAAGCTGTTATGTTCCCATTGGCTCTTGCTGCAGTTGGTATCATTTCTTCAATTATAGGTTCTTTATTCGTTAAAGGCGGAGAAAATGCTGACCCTCATAAGAGCTTAAATCTTGGTACATATGTAAGCGGTATTCTTGTAATTATCGCTGCTTACTTCTTAACAACTTCTTTACTTAAAGATATTACATACTTCTATGCTATTATCGCAGGTCTTGTTTGTGGTATCTTAATCGGTAAAGTTACAGAAGTTTACACATCTGAAGATTACAAATCAGTTAAGAAAATTGCTAGTCAAAGTGAAACAGGTGCTGCTACAACAATTATTTCTGGTCTTGCTGTTGGTATGATGTCAACTGCTATTCCAATTATCTTAATCGTAGCTGCTATCTTACTTTCTTATATGTTATCAACAGAAGGTTTATATGGTATTGCTCTTGCTGCTGTTGGTATGCTTTCAACTGCAGGTATGACAATTGCCGTTGATGCTTATGGTCCAATCTCTGATAACGCTGGTGGTATCGCTGAAATGGCTGAACTTGATGATTCTGTAAGAGAAATTACAGATAAACTTGATAGTGTAGGTAACACAACTGCTGCTATCGGTAAAGGTTTCGCTATCGGTTCTGCTGCTTTAACAGCTCTTGCTTTATTCGCATCTTACTCAACAGCTGTTGGTATCAAAGCTATTGACTTACTTGATGTAAAAGTTATTGCAGGTTTATTCATCGGTGGTATGCTTCCTTATGTATTCTCAGCAATCACAATGGAAGCTGTTGGTAAAGCTGCTAACCAAATGATTGAAGAGGTTAGAAGACAATTTAGAGAAATTCCTGGTATCATGGAAGGTAAAGCTAAACCAGAATATTCTACATGTGTAGAAATCTCTACAAAAGCTGCATTAAAAGAAATGATTGTTCCTGGTCTTCTTGCAGTAGTAGTTCCATTACTTGTAGGTTACTTCTTAGGTGCTACAGCTCTTGGTGGTCTTCTTGCAGGTGCACTTGTAACAGGTGTATTAATGGCTATTCAAATGGCTAACTCAGGTGGTGCTTGGGATAACGCTAAAAAATATATTGAAGGTGGAGCTCACGGCGGTAAAGGTAGTGAAGCTCACAAAGCTGCAGTAGTTGGGGATACAGTAGGTGACCCATTCAAAGATACTTCAGGTCCTTCATTAAATATCTTAATCAAATTAATGACAATCGTTGCATTAGTATTTGCTCCACTATTTATGTAATAGAAAATTAAAGCCTCTTTATAGAGGCTTTTTTTTATTGTAATTTTAGATTGTATTTTAATAATATAAATTTAATATATTTTTATTGTAGAAGTAGTGATAAATTAAAGTAAAAATTATATTTAAAATTTATTATTCGATTTAACATATTATAAATGGAAAGTAGTAAGATATATTTACTATTGTCATTTTATTTTAGGGTTAAATTTAATTAATATAATAAAAAAGACTCAAAAGAGTTTTTTTATTTAATTTCTTTATGTATATTCTTTGTAAAAGCAAAGTAAATCCTTTGAAATAAAGAAAAATGCCTTTGCTTTTTTTGTTATAATCCATATGTTATTTTAAAACAAATAATATTTAAATAATTATTTGATTTGTTAAATATATAGTTTTAATGAGAAATTTAGATAATAAGTTTTGAACAAAATTAATTTTATAAAAGGGAAAAGCATGGAAAATAACAATAGAAAAGAATTAAAAAATAAAGAAATATGGTATAAAAGGTGGTATGTAATTTATACTTTTCTTTTTTTAGCCTTGTGTTTCGTTATTTTTTTACCGTTTTTTATAAGCGGTAAGAGTTTTGTATGGGATACGGGAGGGCTTAATACAGGAGACGGATTTGTTCAGCACTTTACATCTGCAGTATACTTTGGTAATTACTTTAGAGATATAATACTTAATTTATTAAAAAGTCACGAACTGGTTATTCCAATGTGGGATTTAAGTATCGGAACGGGGTATGACGTTTTAACATCTCTTAATTATTATGCTTTTGGAGATCCACTTAGCATTTTCTACATATTTACACCGGAAAAATTTATGGGATATACCTTTTCTTTTGTTATATTTTTAAGGCTTTATTTATCGGGATTATTTTTTTCATTTTTCTGTTTTAACTTTAAAATGAAGAAAACGCCTGTGATTATTGGGGCATTATGCTATGTATTCTGCGGGTTTAGTTTGTATTGCTCTATTCGTCATCCATTTTTTATAAACCCTATGATATACCTTCCTTTGCTTCTTTTAGGCATTGAAAAAGTATTTAAAGGAGGTAAGCCTTATTTATTTATAATAATGGTTACCATAAGCGCTATAAGTAATTTTTACTTTTTATATATGTTAACCATTGCGGTTATTATTTACGCTTTTATAAGAGTAATGTATATTTACAAAGAAAAAGGTGTATTTTTAAGAAAGCTTTTATATTACTTCTTTAAATTTCTTTTTTATTATATTATTGGTATTCTGCTTTCGGCAGTTATTTTCCTTCCTGTTATAATATCCTTTTTTAACAGCTCAAGGCAGAGCGGTCAGGCTAACAATCTGACACTGGTTTATAATTTAAGTTATTATATTAACGTTATAAAAAATATGTTTGCTGCTAATGATATAGGGCTTTGGGCATTTTTAGGATTTAATATTATAAGTATTATTTGCGGTGGGATTATATATAAAGATAAAAGCAAAAAGGGAAAATATTTAAAGTTTATATTAAGCATTTGTATTATCTCTCTTTTAGTTCCATTTTTTGGATATATAATGAATGGATTTAGTTTTGTGTCAAACAGATGGACCTTTGTTTTTTCATTTGTCATATCATTTATAAGTGTTTATGTAATGGGAGAATTGAAGAATTTTAAAAATAACATTAAGTTTATAAATGTATTACTTGGTGTGATTTTGTTTTTAAATATTTCTTTGACAGCTTTATATTTATACTTAGGTAAAGATATAAAATATTTTTTATTTAACTATATTTTTATATTTATGGGATTTGTT
This sequence comes from Anaerofustis stercorihominis, assembly GCF_005844425.1. GTDB lineage: Bacteria > Bacillota > Clostridia > Eubacteriales > Anaerofustaceae > Anaerofustis > Anaerofustis butyriciformans. The sequence continues at coordinate 31,144 of NZ_SPHL01000020.1, forward strand.
TTCTTGTTTTTGATAAAAAACAGAAAGTACGGTATAAAAAGAATATATATGGTTTTACTTATTATTGTTCTTATACAAATTCCTTTTTCTGCCTATATAAAATATTCGCCTTTTACATTAAATTATCCTAAAGAGTTTAAGTCTTATGATAAGCTAAGCAGTGCCATAAACCAAAAGGAATTTAATTATATAAAAAGCATTGATGAAGAAGAATTATACAGAGTTGATATAAACAACAACAGGTTGAATTATGGACTTATAAATGATATAAACGGTCTTTCTTCTTATTTCAGCGTTCAAAATAATAACAGCGTAAACTATTTCTTTTTAACCGGTCAGGTTGGACAGGCTACATTATCGGGTAATCACGGTTATGACTGCCACCTTATAAGCAATGAACTTAAAGGAGTTAAGTATTTTGTAGGTAAAAATTATAATGCCGATTTGTATAAAGATTACAAGGTTATAAAGGAATATGAAGACAGCAAGGTATACAAAAACGAAAATGCTCTTGGGCTTTTTTATACCTATGACAGCGCCATGGATGAAAACACCTTTAATTCTTTAAATGAATATGACAGAGAAATGGCAATGCTTCAAAGCGTTTATCTGGATAAAGACAGTATAGTTTCAAATGATGATGTTACTTCTTCTTCAAAGACTTTATTAGATTTAGAAGATCTAATGGAAAATGCACAGTATGACAAAGACAAAATAGAAATTAAAAAGGATAAAATAATAGTGAAGGAAGATGACAGTGACCTTAGTTTTAATATAGATGTAAATAACAGCGAATGTTACCTTGTAATAGATGATTTTGACTTAAATTTAGACAGTGAAATTAGTAAAGATACTTCCTTAAAGAGAAAGATAAGACATTTGCTTTATACCCCTGCAAAATATTCTTACATGAACATAAAAATTGACGGAAGCGAAGAGAGTTCTTTTAGATATTCCATAAAAACATCTGATAATACTTATTACTTTGGTATAGAAGATTATGTATTGAATCTTGGGTATTATAAAAATGGGTTGCACAACATAAAGATTAACTTTGATGAAAAAGGAGAGTATAATTTTTCCGATATGAAAGTAGTATCTCAGCCTATGGATGATTATGATAAATATGTAAATGAGTTAAAAGAAGACAAGGTAGAGAACTTTACCATAAAAGGAAATACAGTAAGTTTAAAAGTAAATACGAAAGAAGATAAAATAGGGGTGTTATCAATTCCTTATTCAAAAGGCTGGAAGGCTTATGTGAATGGTAAAGAAGTAGAAATTTTACAAGCAAACATTGACTCTATGGGGATAGAGTTAAACAAAGGTGAAAATGAGGTTGTGTTTACATATTGTACTCCGGGGCTTAAAGTGGGGGCTATTGTTTCGCTTGTTACAGCATTTTTATGTATGATTTATATTTTTATTAATAAAAAGAAAAGAAATATTTAAAACTTATATTAATAAAGCAACATAAGTTTAATTTAAACTATTTTTAAACGAACATTTATTGTTTTTATTAATTTGACAAAATCTTTATATTTGTATAGAATAAATTACGAATTTTATAAATTTCTAAATTAAAGAATAAAGAGGGAAACATGAATAGTGGTACTATGTCATTAGTTATACCTGCATATAATGAATCTGAAATAATAGAAAATACAGCGAAAGTTGTTGTAAATATATTAAAAGAAGCAAATATACCATTTAAAGTTCTATTTGTAAATGATGGATCAAAAGATGACACATGGGAAAAAATAAGAAAAATATCAAAAGAATATGATTGTATAGATGGAATATGTTTTTCAAGAAATTTTGGAAAAGAAGCAGCTATTTTTGCAGGACTTCAATATGCAAAAGGAGACTGCGTTGCTGTAATGGATGCAGATTTGCAGCATCCGCCTGAAACTCTAATTGAGATGTATCAAAAATGGTGTGAAGGATATGAAGTAATAGAGGGAATAAAAGCTTCAAGAGGAAAAGAAGGCATTGTTTATAAAATAGGTGCAAAAAGTTTTTATAAACTTATTTCAGATGCAACAGGAATAGATATGTCAACATCATCAGATTTTAAATTAATGGACAGAAAAGTTGTTGACTCAATAATAAGTTTACCTGAAAGACATTTGTTTTTTAGAGCTTTATCATCATGGGTAGGATATAAGACAACATATGTAGAATTTGAGGTTCAGGAAAGAATCGGGGGAGAATCTAAATGGTCATTTTCTTCTCTTGTTAAATATGCAGTTAGAAACATAACGACATTTTCAACAGCTCCTATGCAGATAGTTTCTTTTGCAGGAATAATATTTTGTATTTTAGCAATAGTAATTGCCATTAGAGCCGTATACCAATATTTTGTAGGAATTGCTCTTGGTGGTTTTACAACAGTAATACTTTTAATATTGATACTTGGAGCTATCGTTATGCTATCCCTTGGAATAATAGGATACTATATAGCAAAAATCTATGAAGAAGTAAAAGGCAGACCAAGATATATAGTATCAAAAACAGCGAAGGAAGAAGAAAAATAGGAGAAAATAATGATAGAAAAAATTAATGGTTTATATGAAAAATATAAAGAAATTATTTTATATATAATTTTTGGGGGTCTTACGACACTTGTAAATTTTGTAATATATTTTGTATTTACGAATGTATTATCTATAAATTATCTTGTAAGCAATTTTATAGCATGGATAGGTGCTGTTATTTTTGCGTTTTTTACTAACAAGAAATATGTATTTAATGCAAATAATACAGAACTTTTTAACTATATTAAAGAATTTGTAATGTTTACCTCTTCAAGAGGATTTTCTTTTTTGGTGGAAACATTTCTTTTATTCCTTGGAGTAGAATTGATTAAGTTAAATGATGGCATAGTTAAAATTGCAGTAGCTGTAATAGTAGTTATTTTAAATTATTTCTTTACAAAGTTTGTATTTAAGAACAAAGAGGAAAAAGAAGAAAAAAGAGAGATAGTAAAAGAAAATAAGAAGAATAATCTTAAAGATAGTGAAGTATGGTATAAAAGATGGTATGTTGTGTATACTGTTTTATTTTTAGTTTCAGCTTTATTTGTTTTCCTTCCTTTTATTGTAACCGGAAGATTATTAATTTGGGATACTCAAGGTATGAATGCCGGTGATGGCTTTACTCAGCATTATGCATCCGCAGCATATTTAGGTAATTATTTTAGAGATATAATAAAAAATTTAATCTTTAATCATGAACTTATAATTCCTATGTGGGATTTAACAGTAGGAACGGGGTATGATATTTTAACATCTCTTAATTATTATGCTCTTGGTGATATTTTAAATGTATTTTATATATTTACACCTGAAAAGTATACAGGTTATATGTATTCTTTTCTTATTGTATTTAGACTTTATTTATCAGGATTATTTTTTATATTATTTTGTTTTAAATTCAATAAAAATAAAATGTCTGCAATTTTAAGTGCCATTGGGTATGTTTTTTGTGGATATTCTTTATATGCATCAATAAGACATCCGTTTTTTATAAATCCAATGATATATCTTCCTTTAATATTAATTGGAGTAGAAAATGTTTTAAGAGGTAAAAAACCGTATTTATTTATAATTATGATAACAATAAGTGCAATAAGCAGTTTTTACTTTTTATATATGTTAACAATTGCTACTATTATTTATGCTTT